>JAUXZO010000026.1 GCA_030692685.1 Acidovorax sp.
GACAGCCTGCTCGAAAAACTCAAGAGCAACATGCAGGAAGTCCGCGCCCGCGGCGGCGTGCTGTACGTACTGGCCGACGCCGACACGAAAATAGAAAGTGGCGAAGGCATCCACGTCATCCGCATGCCCGAGCACTACGGGTCCTTAAGCCCGCTGCTGCACGTGGTGCCGCTGCAATTGCTGGCGTATCACACAGCCCTAGCCCGAGGCACCGATGTTGACAAGCCCAGGAACCTGGCCAAATCAGTCACCGTGGAGTGACGGATTGGGGCGCGGCATGCACATCTTCTGGGTAATTAATGTCGTAAACAGGTTATTAAAGTCGTGAACAGGGCCCCAGCATTTATGGTCGGCGGCAACAGCCTATTTGAACTGACAGTAGAACCCCAGAGCCACAAGGGCTACGGTGATGGCCAACGACTGAAGCGCGAACTTTGTTGCACCAATGCCTTTTGCAAACTCAGGCGTTTGAGAGCCGTCGGGATTGTCGAAACCGCCCGGCGCGCGTCTTCAACCATTGCCAGCGATCCGTCAATGAACATCGCGGCTGAAACCCACAGTGATGCTGCGGGCCACTTTGCGGGAGTGAATGCGGCCACCAAGCCACCAAGCCACCAACGACTACGCATATGGCGATGTGAGCTGCGGCGGCGTTTCGATTCATGATGGCCAACGTTTGAGGTGAGGCGGGACCAGCGGCAGTCCATCAGCCCGGGCCTGGTGGCCTGCCGTTGGACCTCGCCTCGACCGACGGGCTAGGCGTCACGGGCGCGCTTGACACCGAGCCCAGCCGCGACGAGCAGCGCAGAAACCACAAGTGACGCCCAAAATGGTGACGCTGGAAACGCCGCTACCCCGAGGAGCGACGCCAAGAAGACATAGCCGCCTATGATTCTGAGCAACACGAGGTCGCCAATCTCTGCCGCGCGAACGGCAACGTGGCCGGCGAGAACGAGCGGAAGCCCAAAGAGCACAAACCAGAATGCCGTGCGGGTCACTTCAGGCGTCGAGAACATGCCAACGAAGCCCGAAGACGCTGCCTGAAGAAGTGGCACTTGGAATTTGACCACACCAAAACCGATGTGCGCCAGGCCGAGCGCTACAAGAGCCCATGCTGAAAACGAGGCGAGGGCAGTACTTGGCTTGTGGTTCATTTATGGGTGCGTCTGACTGGCGATTATTGATGAGGTTCTTGCGCCGAGGGGCGTGCGTCGCTTTCGTGTTGTGACGCCTAACGAATACCGCAAAACCTGCGGTATATATCGGCGGCTGCGGTTTAATCTGGACATGAAAACCTCCCGTGAATGGCTTGCCTATTTGTGGACACCACGTCTCTGCAGATATCAAACTGCACCAGCTGTTTGACCCTGGATTTCTGCCATGTGTTTTCGACTTATCAGTTGGTCTGCTGCACGCGATAGATATTTTTGTACTGATCGTGAACTTCGTAAGGATAAATCTTGCCCGTGAGTGCCGCCAAAATCAAAGTAGATACCGTGACTCCGATGCAGACGGATAAGGCGACCACAAAGGCGCGCAAGCGTATCCGGGCACCGACATACCAGGACAGTGCGCAGCCCAGATGAGTGAAGAGCGCTAGGACGGCTAGAAAATAGTATGCAGTAAAGAAATACTGAAACGGGCGGACATGCAGCCCTGCTGCTGCAAAATGAAAATTCGTGTCAAGACCATAAACTACGCGGCCAATCAAGACTGCAGCAATGTGGATTAACAAAAATAGTCCAAGATAAGTGCCCGATGCGGCTTGGAGCCACTCAATTACCCCAGTTCGCGCGTTCCAGTTTAAGTAGACCAGGCGCAGGCCGCTTGCAGCCTGAAGGGCGACGCCAATGAGCAGAGCAGTCTCAATGACCGGCAGCCGATATACAGTGCGCAGCCGCTCCATGAAGTGGATGTGAGTCTCCAAGCTAACCAGCGCAGCTAAGTGATTCGAGATGTGCGCCACGACAAAGATTACTACTATGGCAGCCGTGGTTCGATGAGTGACACGCAGAGCATTCATGGGAAACATTCTGAGAGCGTCAGGCAAAGCGGCTTGCTTGGCCGCAGACTAATATTGAATACGGGTACGGGTGCAGGCATTCCAACCGGTATCGTCACTTCAAAGCGCTGCAAGAACATTGCTGCGATAACTATCATTTCGGTCATCGCCAAATGCTGGCCCAAGCAGACGCGCGGGCCGGTGCCAAAAGGCATGAAGGCGCCACGCGGGATTTCGGGTGCGTCGTGGGAGAAGCGCTCTGGACGAAAAGCATGCGGATCCGGGAACCATCTTGGGTCGTGGTGCATTAGCTGTACCGGCACCATGAACATAGTGCGCGCGGGTAGTTGCCATTGCCGCAGATCGATAGGTCGGACAGAGCGACGACTCAGAAGCACTGGCGCGGCCGGATAAAGGCGCAGCGTTTCCTGCAGTGTCCTGGTCAGATGGCTGAGCATAGGCACGTCGTTGGCAGTTGGCACTCTGCCTTGCAGAACCTCCTGAACTTCCCGGCGGGCGGCGGCTTGTGCTTGGGCGTTCGCAGCCATACACCAGGTCCACCAAGTCAAGGTCGCTGCGGCGGTCTCATGGCCGGCAAGGAATGCCGTCATGCATTCATCGCGTACCGCTTTCAGCGGCCAGGCCGCAGAATCTTCACGATGTAGTTCCAGGAGCCGGCTGAGCAGATCCGCCGGCCAGGCGGCGGGCGGCAACTGCAGCCTTGCTTGGATATAACGGTCAATCAGGCGACTGAGCACATTGACTGCTTGGCGTTTTTTTCGTTTCCATGGCATCCAGTCGGGCCAGCTTGCCGGCCAGTACATTTCCGCATTGGCCGCACGGGCTGTGTCGTGCACGGCCTGCTCGGCGATACGTGCATCCTCATCGATTTCGCAAGAAAACATCATGCGTACGATCACATCCATGGCTAGCGACGTGAGTGCGCTTTCGGCCGGCCAGTCCTTGTCGGCGCTATGCCATTGCGAAAACGCTTTAGCAGTGGCCCCTGCAATTGCTGGAACGAAGGATTGGATGGACTTCGGAGAAAAGCTCGGCTGAAGGGCATGGCGTTTGGCCTGCCAGGTCTTGCCTTCTGTTGTCAGGACACTATGCCCGTGCAGCTGTGAAAATACTCGAATGCCACGCTCCCATCGAATCAATGCATCGTGATTGTTGACCAACAGTTCGCGCACGAGCTGCGGTTCGGATACGATGATTTGCCGCTCGGGCCACATGCGCAAATGGACAATATCGCCGTAGCTTTGCCGCCATTCGGCCAATGTGCCTAGTAGATTCCGCGACATGCGCCGTAGTAGGCCCCAGCCAGTTAAGCCAGGTGCTGGTCCGGGTGGCCAGGTACCGGAGGGAAGGTGAGACGCAGGAGCGGAGCTACTTAAAGCAGCCTGGTATGGACATTCGGATGATGATGTACGCTTCATGATGACATTGTTGACTTCGTATTTGTCCCTGTCTTGAACGCAAACGACATGGCAAAATAACAAATCCCATTTGCCATACTCGGAGCAACCGATCACCTCGCCCCATTGCCCGGACCCGCGCGAGCGAGCGCCCCGCGCAATAGGTGCAGGGGGCGAGCTCAGTGCATCAAGTGCATGGTTGCGCTTGGCGCCTTCAGCTTTGCAAGGTGCATTGGTTGCCTTGGTTTGCCGGGATACGTCCACGCTTTCATTGAATAGTGCGCAACGCCTGACGCACTTTCCTGCATCTCCGTTAGTGGCAATTTCCTGGTTTCACGGCGCAGATGTTGGGTTAGTGGAGCGTGGTAAGCATGGGCCCCACTGGCAACCGTTTGACGCGCAGGTCGTCATCTCTGGTAGCCAATCGCATCCAACCGTGAGCTGGGCACCGACCACAGGACGCGGCTATACGGCATGCTTTACTGCTGAAGCCGCACAAGCATTATTTGAGTTGGACCTTGCTGCTATCCAGGACCGCTTTGTACCAGTCAGCCAGATACTGAGCAGCAAATGGTCGCCGCTCTGGGATGCGCTGTTGACAAGCGACGATGCAGACTTGTCGACCGTTTTAACAAGACATCTTGCAGGGCACTGGCAGGCCCTACAAGGCCGGGCTTCGGCACAGCCATCATTACGTCAATTGGGCCGAAATTGGGCCGAGCGTCTGGCCTGGCAAGCCCAGGAATGGCGACGCATGCACAGTCCACGCCATGTGGAGCGACGGATCAAATCCTTCAGTGGCAGATCGCTGCGCGAGTGGCAAGCCCTGGTAAGGACGGAGGGGCTGTTCTTCGCCGCGCGGGAGCGCTTTGAGACTGGGCAGCGGTTTGACTGGGCAGGGCTGGCGCAGGATGAAGGATTCGCCGATCAGGCGCACATGAGTCGCGTGGCTAAACGCATCACTGGTTTTTCGCCGACCGAGTTTGCCGACCGGTTCGCCGCAGACGAATCCTTCTGGATGTACCGGTTATGGGTATGACCGGGCCCGGCACATCGCTGGCTTCGAGGGTGCGGTAGGAGTACCTGCGCTGAGTAGAACCGCCCCAGTCTCCCAGAATTAGAGAAATTGAATCGCCCCGTATTTTGAGGAGGCTACCTCGCCCGCCCCTGGCTCTGCGAGCGTGTTTACGACTTCAGCTGTGTTTGTTGTAAATCCTTAACGCCGCCAACCCGCATACATACTAGCCCAGTGTTTACGACTTTAATTTCCCGGAATAGCACATGTCCCCATGGAAACGTTTGCATGTCGTCATCAAGAATGACCGCTTCATGACATGGCTGCTTTCCAGGGCAAATTCTTCCGCGTGGCCTGCGCGCAACGCTACCCTGCTTCGCAGGCAGTCACGCCAACGCGGCCTTGATCATCATTTTGTAAGGGCGGGATCGGCCCTGGAGCTGGTTGACGTTGGCCACGATGATCCGCCCGCGCGGCGGACAGGCAAAGGCCAGCGTGCCGGTAATGCCGGAATGCCCGATGAACTCCAGTCCCTGGCGAAATGGGGGCAGCCAGCGTGGGACGGCAAAGCGCAACACACCGGTGCCTGTCTGCAGCGGGAAGAATATCCGTCTCCAGGGCGCCAACTCTTCGAGCATCGCGCGCGGGAACAGTGCACCACTGAAGAATGCCGAGGTGAAACGGGCCAGATCTTCAAGGCAGGACACCGCCCCCCCGTCGCCGGGCATCGAGGACAGTGCGAAGGGAATCTCGACAACCCTTGAGCCGTACCGCAATGGCAGCGCGCCCATCCCTGGCTTGTAGAAAGCGGTGGACTTTAAGCCCAGCGGATGCGCGATGCGCGAGGCAAGTGCCTTATCGATATCCTGCCCTCTCGAGCGCACGATGACTTCAGTGAGCAAATGGAAGTTCGTGTCCGAGTAGAGCGCTTTCATGCCCGTGCCTGGGGGAAAGGATGGGTGCATTTCGTCGCGTGTCCATGCCAGCACCTCGGCCAGACCAAAGGCCTGGTCATGGCCCTCAAAGAGTCTGACCGCCAGCGTCGAGCCGTCCCGACGCTTGCCCTCGAAATAGTCGGGCAAACCAGAAGTGTGTGTGAGCAAATGGCGAAGCGTGATGCGCGAGGTGAAGTCTGTACCCTTCCAGAGATGCAGCCGATCAAGCTCACCCGGTGCGAAGAATCGCCCGAGCGAATCATCCAGGGCAAGGTGTCCTTCGCCGACAAGCTGCAGGAGCATGGCGGTGACCAGCAGCTTTGAAGTCGATGCGATCAGAAAGGGGGTATCCGGTCCGACCGGCTGTCCCTGCCAGTTGCCCCTGCAGGCATGGGTCCAGGTTTCGGCGTCCAAGACGCCAAGTGCAACCTCGTGCACATCGTCGCGGCCATGTTCGGTGTCGACTATGCGGTCGAGTTCAGCTTGCAGGCTCACGCGATCCGCCCGATCCCGGGTCAGGCCTTGCCTGGCCCTTGCTCATGGAGCGTAATCTCCTGACGCGCCGCTTGAACGAGTTGCTCAGGCGTGATGCCAAGTACGCGCAGTGCGCGAGCGGCAATTGAGAACTCTTCCTCGGCGGCGGCGAGAAGCACGTCTGCAGCCAGGAGCGAGCGGGCCTCGCGAGTTTCGGCGGTGGAAGCAAGACGCTGAACAATGGTTTGTCCGGAAGGCGCGGCGCGGTAAAGTTTTGAAGCATTGGGAACACGGGGACTGCGCGCAAGGTCCGGGCTGGCATCCGGTGCTGCTTCCATCCCCGCATGACGGAGAGCCTCCACGAACTGGGCGCGCATGGCCTCCTCAAAAGCTTTGGGGGTTGCCCCGAGACTCGCAAGCGCTCTGCGGGCTGTTCCGTCCTCCAGTGACAGCGAAGCCAGCACGAAGTGCTCAGACCCCGGCGCCTCGTTGCCTTGAAAACGTGCGATTCGCTCCGCCTCCTTGCAAAGTGCGGAGAGTGTGCCCGCGTCCTTGAACTTGTTCTTCAGTGTGCCAAGCATTGTTCTTCCTTTGGAGATCAGTCAGTCTTTCAGGTGGGACAGTCTTCGATGGGCGGCCTGCTTGGTCACGCCCAGGGCCTCGGCAATCTGGGACCAGGTCCAGCCACGCTGCAATGCCAGAGTGACAACGTGCGCTTCGTAATGGTCCGCTACTTGTCGAAGGGCGACCACCGCCGCAAGGGCGGTGGGAATATCGCCCGGGTCCGGAAGGTGCCGCGTCAGGTTCATATGTCAACAATAGCTGACAAAAATCAACTCGTCAACATTTATTGACGAAGAGCGCAGGCGAGGAGTTCTGGTGGTCTATACGCACGGGCTGGGCGCACCAGAGCCATTCTTCCGGACCTCGTGCAGGGAATCCACGGGAATGGCTGGCAGTGTGGCTTTGAATGGCTTTGACTTTTGCGGCAGGGCTATTCGGTCAACAGCGCAGCCAGGTAGCAGGCCGCCGCCGTAATGCATGCAGCAGTGCGCACATGGTTCCACGCCTTCCAGTCGGGGACATAGCTGGCCTGAAAGTAAGCTGTCGTTTGCGTCGATGGCCAAGCCATCGCATCGAGAAGATTGTTCATGGGCACATTGAAGAGCCCGGACACAACACCCACACCAACCCCGTACAGCAGGGCCGCTGCCACAACCATCAGCTTTGCCGGACCATTCAGATGAAGCAGTGCATAGCCCATGATGGCGAGCGCTGTGATCAGCATGCCCCATAACAAAACGCCAAAGACCGAGAAAAACACCTCGCGGTTGATGATCTGCATGGCCTGCGCACCGCCATCAGCTTTGGCCAAAGATCGCATCACCACGTCTGAAAACGCCAGAAACACGCCGGCAAGCATTGCGCTTGTCAGGGAGGCGAGCAGCAAAGCCAGATGGAAGCCGGTGATCTTCATTCTGCGCTTTCAGGCAAGGACAGGTGCCGACTGCCAACGCCCGGATTCAGCCGTGGCCTTGCAGAAATCGGCAAAGTCGCGCGGCGCGCGGCCCAACGCCTCGCGCACGCCATGGGCCAGGCAGGCATTGCGGCCATCGAACACCTCGATGCAGAGATCGGTAAACATGTTGGCCATGTCGGGCCCGAACACGGGCGTCACCGTAGCCCGAAAATCCTCCGCCTCCAGAGCGACGTATTGCACCGGCCGCCCGGCTGCTGCGGAAATTTCGGCTGCAGCCTGGGCAAAAGTGAGCAATCGTGGGCCGGTTAACTCGTACAGGTGACCGCGGTGGCGCTCATCGGTCAGGGCGGCCACTGCCACGTCGGCTATGTCATCCACGTCAACAAAGGGTTCCGCAACCTGCCCGGCCGGCAAGGCAATCACCCCGTCGAGCACGGCACCCAGCAAATAGCCTTCGCTGAAGTTCTGCGCGAACCAGCTTGCCCGCACCAGGGTGTATTGCAAGCCGCTGGCCCGAACAATGGCCTCACAGTGCTGGGCGTGCGTCTCGTTGCGACCAGACAGCAACACCAAGTGCTGCACTCCGGCATGCTTCGCTGCAAGGGTCAGCGCTTCGATTTTTTCCGGGGCTCCAGGAAAGGCCAGGTCCGGCGAGTACGACACATAAGCACTGTGCACGCCCCGCAACGCGGCGTCCCAGGTTGACCTGTCGTCCCAGTCAAACCGAATGGGGGTATGGCGCGCACCTTCGCGTACCGGGTAGTTGTGCCTCTGCAGTGTTTGCACAATGCGGCGGCCGGTTTTTCCCGTGGCACCAATGACGAGGATGGGGGATGTTTGCATGTCAGACCTTTCGGAAGGGTTGTGGTTGGCATCCAGTCTATGAATGTCAATTGGCATGAACAATGACTCAACGTCTTCATCTATGTGCCAGTCGTCCACTCAAATGGACTTTCCGCAGTGGCATGGTCACAATCCCGCCCATGGAACGAACACCTTCACCGGCTCCCATCGCTGCAGACGCATTGGCGGAGACCTTGCATCTGCTGCGGCTCACTGGAACCCTGTATTGCCGCTCGGAACTGACCGCTCCGTGGGCCATTGACATGCCGCCAATCGAGGGTTGCATGATGTTCCATATCGTCACGACCGGACACGCGTGGTTGACGGTAGGCGACGCTGAACCATTGCGATTGCAGGCAGGTAGTCTGACGCTCATACCGCATGGTGCGGGGCATCGCATCTGCAGCGGCGAAGTCGACAGGCCGATTGGCCTGTTTGATATTCCGGTGGAACGGATCAGCGAACGCTACGAGGTTCTCCGCTACGGTGGAGGCGGTGAGTTCACCCATGCCATGTGCGGCGTCGTGCGCTTTGACCATGTCGCTGCCCATCGCTTGATTGGGCACCTGCCGCGGGTGCTGCAAATCGACAGCTGGAACGAGGACGACGCGCACTGGCTGCAAAGCACCTTGCGATTCATCTCGAGGGAGGCGGCCACCTTGCGCCCGGGGGGTGAAACCGTGATCACGCGCCTGGCGGATATTCTGATCATTCAGGCCTTGAGGGCCTGGCTGGACGCCGCGCCGGAGGCGAAACTGGGCTGGCTGGCGGCATTGCGAAATCCCCAGATTGGCAAGGCGCTGGCGCTGATGCACCGCTCACCCGCGCACCCCTGGACCGTGGACATGCTCGCTGGCGCAGTGGCCATGTCCCGTTCGGCGTTTTCTGCGCGTTTTACTGCGTTGGTTGGTGAGCCGGCCCTTCAGTACTTGACACAATGGCGCATGCAATTGGCACGTGCCCATTTGCAGGAAAACGCCGAGCCGCTAAGTCATGTGGCTGCGAGGTTCGGTTACCAATCGGAACCTGCTTTTTGCCGGGCCTTCAAGCGCACTTTTGGTGTGGCACCCGGTGGTGTCCGGAGGCAGGCCACCCGATGGCAGGTTCAAGCTGACTCGGCAATGGAGTGAGACCGGTTGACCTTCGTTGCTGTCGACATTACGCTGGCAAGTTGTTTTTGGCGTCATTTCTGCGACGCGTGAACGCTCAGGCAATTTCGGGAGACAGTTCGTGAATGGCCTGGTAGTGGGTGAGGAACACCAGCCCGCTGAGGCCATGCAGGAATTCGGTGTTTTTCAGGCGGTCCATCACGGGCCCCTTGACCTCGGACAGGTGCAGCCGCACGCCGGCCTCGCGCAAACGCAGGTCGATGGCTTCCAGGCTCTCCAGGGCGCTGGCGTCGATGTCGTTGATGGCCGAGCATTGCAGCACCACATGCTCCAGCCCGGGGCGTTCGGCAACAGCGTTGTTGATGCGGTCTTCCAGCGCCCGCGAATTGGCGAAGTACAGGCTTTCGTCAACCCGCAGACTCAGCACCCGCGGGCTCACCACCACGGTGTGGCGCTGCACATTGCGGAAATGTTCGGTGCCTGCAACCAGGCCCACCTCGGCCATATGCGGGCGGCTCGTGCGGTAGAGGTACAGCGCCAGCGACACGCCCACGCCCACCACCAGCCCGGTCTCCACGCCCACTGTGAGTGTGGCCACCAGTGTGGCCAGCACCGCAATGAAGTCGGACTTGGCGTAATTCCAGGTCTTGCGCAGGATGCTGAAGTCCACCAGCGACAGCACCGCCACCACGATGGTGGCGGCCAGTGTGGCCTGCGGCAGGTAATACAGCGCCGGGGTGAGGAACAGCGAGGCCAGCGTGATGCCGGCAGCGGTGAATACACCGGCCGCCGGCGTCTGTGCACCAGCGTCGAAATTGACCACCGAGCGGGCAAAGCCACCGGTCACCGGGAAGCCGCCGGTGAACGAAGCCGAGAGATTG
>JAUXZO010000034.1 GCA_030692685.1 Acidovorax sp.
GGGAGTAGCCCAGGAGGATGGCCGGGCCTTGATCCTGGTGCTCCTGGTTCGAGGCGGGCTGGTCAGCGGCAGCCGCCAGTATTACTTTCCCGAACCTCTGCCCGGAGGTGATCTGTTGGGGGCCTTTGTGAAGCAATATTATGGGGAGGGCAGGCCGCTGCCGGAAGAGATCTTGCTGCCCCGGGACCTGCCGGATAGGCGGGTGCTGACCGAGGTGCTCAGTGATCAAAAAGGCTCCCCGGTGCGCCTGTGGGTGGCCCCCGGAGGCGACCGGGCCCGCCTCCTGGCCCTGGCCGGGGAAAACGCCCGGGCGGCGTTAGCGCGGCAAAAGACCCGGCCCCCCGGAGAGGCCCTGATGGACCTGAAGGCCCGCCTCAATTTAACCAAAATACCCGCTCGCCTGGAGTGCCTCGATATTTCCACGCTTCAGGGTAACCAAGCGGTGGGGGCCGTGGTGGCCTTCCATGAAGGGGCCCCGGATAAATCCAGGTACCGTCGCTTCCGCATCCGCCAGGTGGTGGGGCAGGATGACTACGCCATGCTGCAAGAGGTGGTGCGGCGCCATTATGGCCGCCCGGAACAGGTGCTGCCGGATCTGCTGGTGGTGGACGGCGGCCGGGGGCAGTTAAACGTGGTCCTGCAGACGCTCAAGGAGATGGGCCTTACAAAAATGCCGGTGGTGGCCGTGGCCAAGGCCGGGGTGGCCGCGGATGGCCGCCCGGTGAGGGACCGGCTCTTCTTGCCGGGGCGGAAGAACCCCCGGTTTCTGCCGCCTTCGGCGCCGGGCTGGCTGCTCCTGCTGCGCCTCCGAGATGAGGCGCACCGCTTCGCCATCACCTACCATCGCAAAAGGGCCAGGAAAGACCTGCTGGAGTCGGGTTTAAGTCAGGTGCCCGGCATAGGGCCGGTGCGGCTCAAGCGGCTTTTCCAACACTATCCCAACCTGGAGGCCATCAAAGAGGCTCCTTTAGAAGAACTGGCAGCCATCCCGGGGTTTAATGAAAAGGCGGCCCAGGCTGTAAAGGATTGCCTGGGAGTAACGATGACGGAGAGCGGAGAGTAATATGGTGGGGCGGGCCTCTGTGCCCGCCCATGGGCCATATAACAATTGAAGACCTAGGCGAAATGGCTTAATTATTGGCAAGCAAGCTTAAAATCC
>JAUXZO010000036.1 GCA_030692685.1 Acidovorax sp.
CAACGTGGGCCGCAACAACGCCATCATGGCGGGCATTGCCAAGCAGTTCACCAACAACGAGTTGAAGGCACTGGCCAACTACCTCGGCAGTGTGGAAGGCGATATGCACGTGGTGCCACAGTCGCGCTTCAAGTAAACGCCGACCCGGCGCGCACTTCGCGCTTCACTCAAAAGCCCGCGCGAGCGGGCTTTTTGTTTTTTGGCGTACGCCCCACGCGCCGTCCCACGGCGGCGGGGTCAGGCACCGCCCAGGTATGGCCGTGCCAGCGCTTGCACCGGCACCCGCGCTTGCAGGCGCGCGGCCAGCAGGTACAACCCGCCCAGCTTGCGGTGCAGAAAAAGGGCGTCGGCTGGTGGGGTGTGCCAGAAGTCTTTTTCGGTGCTCAGCGCCATGCCGGCTGCGCGGATTCGCTGGGGCAAATCGCTGCGGCCAAAGTCGTAGGCGTCTGCGGCGCGCAGGGGCTCGCAGGCAATGGTGAACAGGTCGATGACGGCCTCGCGCTGGTCGGCGCGGATGTGGCTGCCAAAGTACCCGATGGCCGTGGCAGCCTGGTCCATGCCCTCGCGGTCGTCGTGCATGGCGCAGCGCATGAGCTGGCGGTAGGCGGCAACGATGGCTGGGCCATAGGCGCGGGTGGCGCCAAAGTCGAGCAGCACCGTGCGGCCACTGGCGGTGTCAAAGCGGTAGTTGGCAAAGTTGGGGTCGGTCTGCACCAAGTGAAACTCAAACAGCTCGCGAAACAACAAGCCGATCAGCAGCGAAGCGACCCGGTCGCGCTCTGTCTGCGGTGCCTGCTGCAGCGATTCAATGGGTAGGCACTCCACATAGTCCATGGCCAGCACGTTGTCGGTGGTCCAGTCGGTGTGCACTGCGGGCACGCACAGCGCGGCATCGCCATCCAGCAGGTTGCCAAACTGCTGCTGGCAGCGGGCCTCGCGCAGGTAGTCGGCTTCTTCGTGCAGCTGCTTCTTGGCTTCGTCTAGCAGTGGGGCAATGTTCAGGTGGGCAGGCAGCAGGCCCGACACACGCAGCAGCGTGCCTACGTTGTCTACATCGCTGGCAATGCTTTGCCGTATGCCAGGGTACTGCACCTTGACGGCCAGCTGGCGCCCGTCCTTCGTGGTGGCGCGGTGCACCTGGCCGATGGACGCTGCCGCGATGGGAGTAAAACCAAACTGCGCAAAGCGCGCGTCCCAGCCTGCGCCCCAGGCGGCGGTCAGCACTTCGTCGAGCTGACCGATGGGCATGGGCTTGGCGTCGGACCGCAGGCGGGCCAGTACCTCGCTCAGCTCTGGGGGCAGCAGCTCGCCCGCGTCCATCGATAGCAGTTGGCCCACCTTCATGGCGGCGCCGCGCAGCTGGGCCAGTTGGTCTGCCACCCGCCGTGCGTTGCCGGGGGTGAGCAGCAGGTCACGCGGGCTGGGGCGCTTGCCCTGCGCCCATTGGCGCGCGCCTTCGGCCAGCATGCCGCCCGCCAGCCCGGTGGCCAGCGTGCCCAGCCGCGCCATGCGCGCCCAGCGCCCACTGGGAACAGCTGCGGTAGCGGCGTCTTCGCTGCGCGGCCGCAGCGGGGGGGTGTTGGGATCAGCCATGGGCAGCCACCGCACCCATTGCCAGGCACACGCTGGCCGTGACGGTCAAGCGCCAGCGCAGCGGCAGATACCAGCCGGGCAGGGCCGCACGGCTGGCAAGCCAGTGGTCTTGCAGCAAATGCAGTGCAAAGCCCGCTATGAGCAGCGCCGTACCGCCAGCCGGTGGCAGCAGCAGGGCAGGCCACGCCAGCAGCGACGGCACTACGCTCCAAACAAAACAGCGCGTGCGCTCGGCGTCGGTCAGGCCGCCCAGAGCCATGGCAAAGCCCCAGTGCAGCGCGCCCACAAAGCTCAAGATCACGGCGCCGTACCCCAGCAGGGCCGTGCTCCACAGCGGGGCGCCTGGTGCCCACCAGCCCACGCCCGCCAGTGCTACAAAGGGCAGCAGGCCGCCATAGCCCAGCCATGCCACGGGCAAGGGCAAGGGCAGCTGCGGCGGCAGCAAGGGGGCTGCTGAGGGTGGGGTTGCAGGGGTGCTTGGCATCATGCCTCCGGTGGGTGGGATTGCATTGTCGGCAAAGCACGACTCCCGAGTGGGCTGCATGGTCTGCAGCTGAGTGGCGGGCGCTGGTGCTGTCTTGTGCGCTGGCGGGCAGGCGAAGGGGCGCTACTTCCGCCCGCGAGAGTCCCCGCATTGCACGCGGGTGAACCAGGCGCAGACACCGCCGAGCACAGCGTAAAAGGCAAACAGGCCCCAATCCACTGCGGGGAAGTTCCAGACATAGCCGATCACGGCTGACACGCTGATGGCACACAGCAGGCCGGAGAGCAGTGCCAGGATCAAGGCAACGAACCGCTCCACGTCCGACTTGACGTTTTCCATGGTGTGCCGGGTTTGCTGCCATGCGTCCGCCGCATCTTTCAGCGGGCTTTCGGCCTGCTCGGCCAGCGCCTTCGCCAGTGGGTGTCATCCACGATCACACGCTGGTTTCTTCTAACGCAGTGTCTGCAGTGTCTCAATCGCGCGTGGCGCGGCGCTGCACGGCAGCGATGTAGGCGTTGCCATCGGGTGGTTGGCCCGAGCGCTGGCTCTCCCACAGCATCTCGCCCAGGCAGTCCATGGCCGCGTGGTGGGCGTCGTGCAGCGAGTCGAGCCGCGCGGTCAGCAGCTCCACCGCCTGGCGGATGCCGCGGGGCTGGTCGATGCTGCACTGCTCGCTGATGGACAGGTGCATCGACAGGTGCAAAAACGGGTTGGTCTGTACCGGGGTTTCGTCGTAGTTGCGTGCCACGGCAGCATCGGTATCTGACAGGTCGGCCAGGTATTCGGGGTGCTCGGCGATCCACAGGCTGGCCAGGGTCTCGATGGCTTCCATGGGGGCGCCGCTTTGGGTCTTGGCGTGCACCCCGCAAAGAAAGCGGCGCACGTCGGCTTGGGAGGGGCTGAACATGGGGCGAGAGCGTAGCACGCACCCTGTGGCTGCGTGCGCGCAAGGTCAGTCAGTCCATACCAGTTCGGGTGCGGCTGCGACGGGTGCCTGCGGCGGCGTCCTACGTCGGCGCGCGGGCATCGAATCTACATTTGCGTTGCGCAGAGACAAGGAGCCGGGTCCGCTTTGCCAAGTCCTCAAATACCCGGTTTTGGGAGAAGTGTCATGAATGCAATGCGAATCGTCGGTGTGCTGTTGTTGGTGGTGGGTCTGGCTGGGTTTTTGACCGGCGGTTTCAGTTTTACCAAGGACACCACGCAAGCCAAACTGGGCCCGCTGGAGCTGACAGTCAAAGAAAAAGAATCGGTCAACATCCCGCAGTGGATGAGCCTCGGCGCCATGGTGCTGGGTGGCGTGGTGCTGGTGCTGGGTTTTCGAAAAAGCTGACCGACGGGTTTCGCCATCTGTATTTGGATCACCCATCGTGGTGAGCGCACGCGGTTGCAGCTGTGGCCCCCGCCCGACCCACGCAAGGCAGGGGCTGGAGCTTCAGCAACGGGCGCTCGGTGCGGTGGGTGACCCTCTGGCTTTGCGGGCCGGTACATTGAATGCAAATCCTGCAGGTTCTTTTATCGCGGGTCCTCAGGCCAATCAATCCCATCCTTTTAGGGGCAACGCGACAGCACGGTTGCGTTGCGTTGCCTTGACCGGCAAGGCGCCGCGAAAGAGGGGTGTTTTCAAACCCGCGGTGCGCCCATCATGCGCGAGATGGTGCGCGCGGCGCGCAGCAAGGCAGGCAGCAGCGTCTCCTGCATGACCGCTGCGCTCGTGCGGTTGGCCTGGCCGCTGATGTTGAGCGCTGCCACCGTCTGCCCCGCGCGATTGGTCAGCGGCGCGGCGATCGAGATCAGCCCTTCTTCCAGCTCCTGGTTCACCAGACACCAGCCTTGGTCGCGCGCCTCACGGATGCGGTCGAGCAGTGCGGCCACGTCGGTGGTGGTGTGTTCGGTAAAACGCTCCATCGAATGGGCCTGCAGCCTGGCCCCCAATTCAGCATCGGGCAGGCCCGCCAGCAACATCCGTCCCATCGACGTCCAGCACGCAGGCAAGCGCGACCCCACGCCCAAGTTAGTGCGCATGATCTTGTGTGTGGGCACGCGCAGCACGTAGACGATATCGAGACCGTCCAGCACCGCGGCCGATGACGACTCGCGCACCGCTTCCACCAGGTCTTCCATCACCGGCTCGGCCAGGTTCCAGATCGGCAGCGACGAGAGGTAGGCAAACCCCAGGTCCAGGATGCGCGGGCTCAGCCGAAAGAGTTTGCCGTCAGTCTCCACATACCCCAGCGTCTGCAGTGTGAGCAGGATGCGCCGCGCACCCGCACGGGTCAGGCCCGTCTGCGCGGCCACTTCGCTCAAGGTCTGCTGCGGCGTGGTGGCGCTGAACGAGCGGATCACTTCCAGCCCGCGCGCGAACGACTGGACATAGCTGTCGCTCGGTTTTGGGTCTTTGGTTTCTGGGGTTTGTGAATTCATACGTAGGCCCACTATAATTCTTTAAGCGAACATTTGTTCTATAAGCGAACAAATTTCAAAGAGACAGCAGAGCAGAAAAATTAAGAAAGCGTTGCAATGATCAACAAACTGGCGGACTCGGTGGCCCAGGCCCTGCAAGGGGTGAAGGATGGTGCCACGGTGTTGATAGGCGGCTTTGGCACGGCGGGCATTCCCGGTGAGCTGATCGACGGGTTGATTGCCCAGGGCGCCAAAGACCTCACGGTGGTGAACAACAACGCAGGCAACGCCGACCAGGGCCTGGCCGCGCTGCTCCAGGCGGGCAGGGTGCGCAAGATCATCTGCAGCTTTCCACGCCAGATCGACAGTTACGTGTTCGACGAGCTGTACCGCAGTGGCAAGCTCGAACTAGAACTGGCTCCCCAAGGCAACCTGGCCGAGCGCCTGCGGGCCGCCGGTGCGGGCATTGGCGCCTTCTTCTGCCCCACAGCCCACGGAACTGAGTTGGCCGCAGGCAAAGAGACGCGTGAGATCAACGGCAAGCACTACGTGCTGGAGTACCCCATCCACGGCGACGTGGCGCTGATCAAGGCAGAAAAGGGCGACCGCTGGGGCAACCTCACTTACCGGATGTCGGCGCGCAACTTTGGCCCCGTAATGGCGACTGCCGCCAAGACCACGATAGCCACGGTGCACGAAGTGGTCACGCTGGGATCGCTGGACCCTGAGTCCATCGTCACCCCCGGCATCTACGTGACCCACGTGGTCAAGATCGACCTCACCGCCACGCAGGCCGGTGGATTCAAAAAATCAGCATGAAATCGGCCTCTAGCGCACAAGGAATAAGCGTGAGCAGCTATCAAAAACGAAGTAAAGACGAATTGGCGAAACGGGTGGCGCAAGACATCCACGACGGCGCCTACGTCAACCTTGGCATCGGCCAGCCCACCCTGGTGGCCAACCACATTCCTGCAGGCCGCGAGGTCATCCTGCAAAGCGAGAACGGCATTCTGGGCATGGGCCCCGCGCCCACCGCTGGCAACGAAGACTACGACTTGATCAACGCAGGCAAGCAGCCCGTGACGCTGCTGCCCGGCGGCGCGTACTTTCACCATGCCGACAGCTTCGGGATGATGCGTGGCGGCCACCTCGACATCTGCGTGCTGGGTGCCTTCCAGGTCAGCGCCACCGGCGACCTGGCCAACTGGAGCACCGGCGAGCCCGGCGCCATACCCGCCGTGGGCGGCGCCATGGACCTGGCCATTGGCGCCAAACAGACCTGGGTGATGATGGACTTGCTGACCAAGCAGGGCGTCAGCAAGATCGTCACGCAATGCAGCTAACCGCTCACCGGTGTCGCCTGCGTGAAGCGCATCTACACCGATCTGTGCACACTGGCCTGCACGCCCACCGGGCTGCAGCTCATCGATGTGGTGCCCGGACTGTCGCACACCGAGCTGGAGCAGCTGGTGGGCTTGCCGATCCGTGCCGCAGACGCTGCATGAGTCATCGCACCATCACACCCCGCCCCTTCGGGCTGAGCCTGTCGAAGCCAGAGCACTGCCTGCGCAGCCCTTCGACAAGCTCTGGGCGAACCGTACGGGGTGCCATCTTTCCATTGAGTAACCACTGAGTTCAAACGAGGAGACAAAAAATGACCACCCCCCAAGCTTTCATCTGCGACGCCATCCGCACGCCCTTCGGCCGCTACGGCGGCGCCTTGAGCAGCGTGCGCACCGACGACCTGGGCGCCATCCCCATCAAGGCGCTGATGGACCGCAACCCCGGCGTGGACTGGGCTGCAGTGACCGACGTGCTCTACGGCTGCGCCAACCAGGCCGGTGAAGACAACCGCAACGTGGCCCACATGAGCAGCCTGCTGGCGGGCCTGCCCATCGATGTGCCCGGTGCCACCATCAATCGCCTGTGCGGCTCCGGCCTGGACGCCGTGGGCACGGCAGCGCGCGCCATCAAGGCGGGCGAGGCCGGGCTGATGATTGCCGGTGGCGTGGAAAGCATGAGCCGCGCGCCGTTCGTCATGCCCAAGATGGATGCCGCCTTCGGCCGCAACAACGCGGTGTACGACACCACCATCGGCTGGCGTTTCATCAACAAGCTGATGAAAGAAAAGTATGGCGTCGATTCCATGCCCGAAACCGCCGAGAACGTGGCCACTGACTTCGGCATCGAGCGCGAAGCACAAGACCGCATGGCCCTGCGCAGTCAGCTCAACGCGGTAGCTGCGATCAAAGACGGCCACCTGGCGCGCGAGATCGTGCCTGTGCACATCCCGCAGAAAAAAGGCGACGCCATCATCGTCAGCCAGGACGAACACCCGCGCGAAACCAGCCTGGAAGCGCTGGCCAAGCTCAAGGGTGTGGTGCGACCCGATGGCACGGTGACCGCAGGCAACGCCAGCGGCGTAAACGACGGCGCCTGTGCGCTGCTGTTGGCCAACGAAGCCAATGCCGCCAAATACGGCCTCAAGCCCCGCGCCCGCGTGGTGGGCATGGCCACGGCCGGTGTGGCGCCGCGCATCATGGGCTTTGGCCCCACGCCCGCCACGCTCAAGGTGCTGGCGCAAACGGGCCTGACCATCGACCACATGGACGTGATCGAACTGAACGAAGCCTTTGCAGCCCAAGGCCTGGCCGTGCTGCGCGCCCTGGGCCTGAAGGACGACGATGCACGCGTGAACGCCTGGGGCGGCGCGATTGCCCTGGGCCACCCACTGGGCGCCAGCGGTGCACGGCTGGTGACCACCGCCGTCAACCGCCTGCACGAACATGCGGGCCAATACGCGCTGTGCACCATGTGCATCGGCGTGGGGCAGGGCATTGCCATCATCCTGGAGCGCGTGTGACTGCAGTGGACAAAAGCACTCCCGTCACGGTTGTCACCGGTGCCAGCAACGGCATTGGCAAAGCCATCGCCGAAGCCGTGCTGGCCCAGGGCCGCGCCGTGGTCAACCTCGACTACGTGCTGCCTCACTGGAGCCATCTTCAGCTCACGTCGTACCAAGCCGACCTGACGAATGAAGCGTCCACGCGCACGCTGGCCGCCGAGATTGCCGCCAACCACAACGTGACGGCCCTGGTGAACAACGCAGGCGCCACGCGCCCCGGCACCATCGACACGGCCACCACGCAGCAGCTGGATGACGTGGTGGGCCTGCACCTGCGCGCGCCCATGCTGCTGGTGCAAGCCTTTTTGCCCACGCTGCGCGCCAGCGGGCAAGGGCGCATCGTCAACATGTCGTCGCGTGCCGCATTGGGCAAAGGCGAGCGCGTTGTGTACTCCGCGACCAAGGCCGGGATGATCGGCATGACGCGCACGCTGGCCATGGAGCTGGGGCGTGACGGCATCACCGTCAACGCGATCGGCCCGGGGCCGATTGCCACCGAATTGTTTCGCCAGAGCAACCCCGATGGCGCACCGCAAACGCAGCGCATCCTGGACAGCATTGCCGTGGGCCGCATGGGCACGGCCGAAGACGTGGCCCGCGCCGCGCTGTTTTTCCTGTCGCCCGACAACGGTTTTGTGACGGGCCAGATTTTGTACGTGTGCGGAGGCGCCACGCTCGGCGTGGCATCTGTATAGCTCTCTAGCCACCGCACCGATTCACAGCCCTGTTAGCAGGGCACATCCACCATGTTCTCGCCCGGGCACCCGTGCCCGGTTGAGGCCATGGCACGGGCCCGCGGGCAAACCTGGTGCTCCCCACCGGGCGTGCCCCGCACCCACCATCCTTGAAGGAGACACCCATGCAACATTCCCCCTCCATCCGCCGCCGCTTCGCTCTGGGCGCCATCGCCTCTGCCGCTGTTCTGGGCACAGGTCTGCTGGCCAGCACCGCTGCGCTGGCGCAGGCCTTCCCCACCAAGCCCGTCACCATCATCGTGCCGTTCGCAGCCGGTGGCACCACCGACATCCTGGCGCGCATCATCGGCCAGGCGCTGACCACCGAGCTGGGCCAGTCCGTCATCGTGGACAACCGTGCGGGTGCGGGCGGCAACATCGGTGGCTCTCTGGCCGCCAAGGCCCCGGCGGACGGCTACACGCTGTTCATGGGCACGGTGGGCACCCACGCCATCAACGCCAGCCTGTACAAGAAGATGCCGTTTGACCCGGTCAAGGACTTTGCCCCTTTGAGCCGCGTGGCCAACGTGCCCAACCTGCTGGTGGCCAACCCCGCCCAGCCGTTCAAGAACGTGCCCGAGCTGATTGCGTATGCCAAGGCCAACCCCGGCAAGCTCAACTTTGGTTCGTCGGGCAGCGGCAGCTCCATTCACCTGTCGGGCGAGCTGTTCAAAAGCTTGGCCAAGGTGGACATGGTGCACGTGCCCTACAAGGGCAGCGCCCCGGCCGTCACGGACCTGCTGGGTAACCAGATCGGCATCATGTTCGACAACATGCCCTAAGAATCTGTCCAAGGCCTTTTGGGGGATCGCATTGGTGTGCAATCGGGATGAGTGGACGCCTCGGGTGCGCCGCATGGGCTCATGCCCATGCAAGCAGCCGAGGCGTCCAATCGCCCGATTTCACCCCAACCCTTCGGGCAAGTGCCTTGCCGGGCGGTCTGCGGCGTTGCGGCGCTTGTTGATAGCCGTGCTATACACGGCGCACCGCGCCTAGCATCCCATCCCGGCAAGGCACTTGTGCGACCCCGAAAAGGCCTTGGACAGATTCTTTCCATCCAGCATGTGCGCAGCGGCAAGCTGGTGCCCATTGCCGTGACCACCGCCAAGCGCTCGCCCGAGCTGCCCAACGTGCCCACCATTGCCGAAGCAGGTGTGGTCGGCTACGAGGCCACATCGTGGTTTGGCATGTTCGCACCCGCAGGCACGCCTGCGCCGGTGTTGGCCAAGCTGAACACGGCGCTGGTCAAGGTGCTGAACCAGGCCGATGTGAAGAAGAAGATCAACGACCAGGGCGCCGAAGCCATGAGCGAAACGCCTGCGCAGTTTGCCGCTTTCATACAGGCTGAAAGCGTGAAGTGGGGCAAGGTGGTGAAGGAGTCTGGCGCAAGTTTGGACTGATGGTTGCCAGAGACCTTTAGAGTCCTGAATTGATAGCTGCCAGCGCTTTATCCATAAGCGCTAGCGGCTATCTTTGCTTAAAAACTTTGTTCATTGAACGCGGTACACCCGCCCGGTCTGCGCGCCCTCCACGCTGCGCTGGTAGGCCAGCGCAGCGCGCTCAGCGGGCACGGGCTCAAACCCCGGGAAAAACGGCCCGTACACACCCACCGACTCTGTGAGGATGGTGGGGCTGATTGCGTTGATGCGTTGCCCACGCGGCAGCTCGATGGCCGCCGCCGCCACAAAGCCCTCGATGGCCGCGTTCACTGCGGTGGCGTTGGCGCCGTTGCGGATGGGCTCGGTGCTCAGAATGCCGCTGGTCAACGTGATGGAGCCGCCATCGTTCAGGTATTTGTGGCCCAGCAGCGCCAGCTGCACCTGGCCCAGCAGCTTGTCCTGCAGGCCCAGGTTGAACTGCTCCGCCGTCATGTCGGTCAGCGGGCCAAAGTGCAGGTTGCCCGCGGTGCTGACGATGGCGTCCACCTTGCCCACTGAGGCAAACAATGCGGCTAGCGACGCCGGGTTTGCGAGGTCGGCGCGGTGCGCGCCGCTGCTGCGGCCCACGGTGATCACTTCGTGACGGGCGCCCAGGTTGGCCAGCACGGCCTGGCCGATGGTGCCGCTCGCGCCGATGAGAAGAATCTTGGACATGGTGATTTCCTTTGGATGAAAGAAGGGTTGAAGAGAACAATCGACAGCCCTGATTCTTTTGTTAATCAATCAATGCATAAAGTACACGGCAGTTATGCTTGTACTAACTATTGATTAGGAATGCCATGGACAAGCTGCGCAACATGGAGGTCATGGTGGCCGTGGTCGAGGCCGGCAGTTTTGCTGCCGCATCGCGCCAGCTCCATGTTTCAGCCGTGATGGTGGGCAAACACATCCAGCAGCTGGAGGCCCACCTGGGCGCACGCCTGTTTCAGCGCAGCACGCGCCAGAACAGCCTGACCGAAGTGGGTGCCGCGTTTTATGAAGACAGCAAACGCGTGCTGGAGCAGGTGCGCTGGGCCGAATCCGCCGTGGAGCGCAGCCGCGCCGTGCCGCAAGGCCTCTTGCGGGTGAGCGTGCCGTTCACGCTGGGCAACCACGTCATCGCACCGCTGGTGGCCGAGTTTTTGCAGCGCCACGAGCAGGTGCGGGTAGACCTGCAGTTGACCGACAGCGTGGTGGACCTGGCGGGCGAGGGCTTTGACGTGGCGGTGCGCATTGGCCAGGTGGTGAATGAAGGCCTGGTGGCCCGGCCGCTGCGCCCCTACCGCATGGTGATTGCCGCCGCGCCCGCCTACCTGCAGCGCTACGGCACGCCCGAGCGCCAGACCGATCTGGCCCGCCACCACTGCCTGAGCCATTCGGTGTGGCAGCGCCGCGTGGAGTGGACGCTGCGCGACGGTAATGAAACTTTTTTCTGGCCCGAGAACGCGCGCCTGCAATGCAACCAAGGCGACGGCCTGCGCCAGGCGGCGCTGCAGGGGCTGGGCCTCATCATGCAGCCCGAAGTGCTGTTGGCCGACGACCTGGCCAGTGGCGCGCTGGTGCCCGTGATGCAACACTGCCTGCCGGTGCCGCGCCCGGTGCAACTGGTGTACGCGCCTGATCGGCGCCAGCTACCCAAGCTGGCCCGGTTTGTGGAGCATGTGGTGTCCGCGCTGGGGGTTGCGGCGGATGCGAGGTAGCGGAGTGGCCGTGTGCAGTGGACTGCAGGTTGTGCTATTTGCTATTCAATTGATAGCTGTAAGCGCTTATTGGGTAATCGCTAGAGGCTGATTTGTTAACAAGTTTCAGCCCTCAGAATGCCATGTGTCTGCCATGTCCCCAGCACGTGCTGTGGTGGGACTCACTGTTGGCAGACCGCCGCCGCTACAGATTGCGCACCCGGCAGGCCGCACTGACCAGGCGCTTGGACCATTCGGGGGACATGTCCTTGAACAGCACCTCGGCCTCGCCCTCCTTGTAGTCCTCTTTGGCAATCACATCGCCACCCCAGGACGGTTGCGCGTAGTACGAGAGCCGCAGGTACCACGCCCTCTTCGCCGGGCAATCGACCACCGCCTTGGCGTAGTACGAGCGGTATTTTTGGCCCTTGAACGATGTGCGCTGCTGGTCGCGAGACACCCGCAGGTCCAGCACCACCTTCTGATCGATGCCAATGGGCTCGGGCAGGATTTCGATCAGATTCTTGGTAGCTTCGAGCGGGTCGCCGGTGAGCGTAAACCAGCTATTGGTGGCCACTTGCGGACCGGCTGCCGCGGCTGCGATACACACCACAACGGCACAGAGCATAAAAAAACCTTCAGCGGTAGTCTTTGGACGAAAGCGGCCACCGGCTGCAGGGGCTGGTGTCGCGGTTGGGGGGTGGCGGCTGGCGGCTAGCGGCTAGCAGATGGGGTCTGGAGTGATCCCAGTTCAGCCGAAAAATCATTATCTCCGAGCCTTGGGTTTTGGCTTCACCGCGGGCAAAAAGTGTGGCTTACCCGCCCCAGCTGCGATGGGCGGCATTGGGTTCGATGAGATCCCACGCGTTGCCATACAGGTCTTCAAACACCGCCACGGTGCCGTGGGGTTGCACCTGGGGCTCGCGCACAAAAACGACGCCCCGCTGGGTGAATTGCTGGTGGTCGCGCGCCACGTTGTCGGTGAACAGAAACAAAAACACCCGCCCACCCGTTTGGTCGCCAATGCGCGCGGCCTGCTCCGGCGTGCTGGCGCGGGCCAGCAACAGGTGGGCGCCTGCCGATGCGCCTGCCGCAGCGGGCCGAATCACCACCCAGCGCTTGTCCTGCTCGGGGATGTAAGTGTCTTCGACCACCGAGAACCCAAGCTTGCCCACAAAAAAGTTCAGTGCCTCGTCGTACTCGCGCACCACCAAGGCAACCAGTCCGAGGGATCGGTGGGCAGTCATGGGGCCTTGGTCCGGCTGTAGTCGCTCATTCCACCGCGTCGCTTGGGGCCACGGGGCCGATCTTGAACACCCCGCTCACGCGCGCACAGGGCACGCCGTCGGCGGTGACCAGCCCTTGTGCAAACACCAGCGAGCGCGTGATGCGCAGCGGGTTGGCCTCGCCCTCCACCCAGGCGCCCAGCGCGGCGGGGGCCAGGTAGTCGATCTGCAGGCTGATGGTGGGCAGAAAACGGTCGGCCACCTGGTCGCTTTTGCGGTGCACCGACAGCGGCATCAGCATGTCGCAAAAGGTGGCCATCATGCCGCCGTGCAGATTGCCCATGGGGTTGGTGTGGCGCCGCTCCACGCGAAAGCCGAACTTCACCACATCGCCCTGGTGCAGCACATACAGCGGGCCGTTGTGCTGGATGTAGAGGCCGCCCGCCTCCAGGGGCACAAAGCCAGCGGGGATGTGGGTGGTAGCGTTGTCTGCGGCGTGCATCAGCGGATTTCCTTTTCAATGTCGTTGGCAAAACTGGCGTCCTGCAGGCTGCTGCGGGTGGCGTTGCCCTCCAGCCAGCCGCTGTACACGGTGCGAAAGTCGGCCACGATCTGCGCCAGTGGCAGGTCGTCAAACGTGCCACGTTGCTGCACGTATTCCATATGGCGCTGGCCGTTTTTGTCGAAGGGGTGGTAGATGGAGTCGCTCACGCCATCAAACTCCAGCGGCAACAACCCGAAGCGCTCGCACAACTCGATGTTGAACGCGGGTGTGGCCTTGCGCCATTGGCCATCGAGCCAGATGTCTGTGTAGCCGTGCCAGATGAAGAGGTCAGTCTTCATCGTCTCGCGCATGCGCTCGGTGGAGAGGTGATTGCGCACATCGGCAAACCCCATGCGCGCCGGAATACCCGCCGCGCGGCAGGCGGCCGTCAACAGCGCGGCCTTGGGCACACACCAGCCGTAGCCGTTGGCCAGCACGGTGCTGGCGGTCATGCCGTGGGGCGAGAGGTCGATGCGGTACGGGTCGTAGCGAAAGCCGTCGCGCACGGCCAGGTACAGAGCCACCGCGCGCTCGCGGTCGGTACTGCCTTGCGCGTGTTCAGCCGCAAAGGCGCGCACGCTGGGCGCCTCGCTGTCGATGAGTGCGGTGGGGTCCAGGGTGGCGGGGTTGGGTGGATCTGCTGTCATGTGGGGATGTCTCCTGCCGTCGGGCGTCGGGCGTCTGGCCAGTGTGCAGGTGCCAGGCACACGATGCTGTCACAGGTGCGCCAGCGCTGCACTGCGTCTCATCGCACTACACCGGCTTCACGCCGGGGCTACACCCCTACACCCCTACACCCGCCACGCAGGCAGCTCCCAATTGCGCCACAGCGCCAACCCGCGCAGCCCGGCGGTCAGCACAACACAGGCCACCAGCGGCGCCCAGTCCGGCGCCTGCAGCTGGCGCAGCCCCACGTCGGCCCAGCCACCGGCAAACGCGCACAGCGCATACGGGCGGTGGTCGCTGAAAGCCTGCGGCACCTCGTTGCACAACACATCGCGCAACACGCCGCCGAAGACGCCGGTGGTCACACCCATCATCACGCTGATGATGGGCGGCATGCCGATGGCGGTGGATATGTCTACACCCACGGCGGCAAAAAGGCCCAGGCCAATCGCGTCGGGCAGCAGCATGGCGCGCTCTGTGGGCTGAAAGTGGCGCTGGCGCATGAACAGCATGGCCGCAATGCACAGCGCCAGAATGCCCCAGACGAATTCGGTGTGCCGTATCCAGAAGAACGGGCGCTGGTCCAGCAGCAGGTCGCGCAGCGTGCCACCGCCCAACGCCGCCACAAACGCCACCACACACACGCCCACGGCATCCAGCCGCTTGCGCGCCGCCGCGATCACGCCCGACAGCGCAAACGCGATGGTGGCGGCCACCTCCAGGGTGAGGCGCAGGGTGTGAATCCAGTGGGCAGTGGTGAGCGAGTCCATGCGCGCGATTGTGCCGTGGCGTGATCGATGGGACGCCTCCGATAAGGACTCTTCGTTGGCAGAAGACTGCCCACAAAGCGCATACACCTGCCGACCAACTCGCCAGCTGGTTCGCTGCAGCGATGTGTTGTCAGTGAGGCAGGTGGGAATCGCTATGGGGTGCGTCACCCTGTGGAGCCTCGGCGGGCATGCGAAAGTCTTCGCTGGCCCATGCGCCCAAGTCCACTTGTTTGCACCGTTCGCTGCAGAAGGGGCGGTAGGTGTTGCTCGGCGCGTAGATGCTGTCGCCACCGCAGCAAGGGCAGGTGACGATGCGTGTAGCGCGCGCTGCACGGTCGCGTTCGGAGTGAGCCATCCTCGTTGTCCTCAATGTCGTTTTGCAATCACTGACCGGTGGGTGTGATGCCTGGGCATCGTCAAGCGCACAAGGTCAGCTCAAATGCGGCATCTTCCGGGCATGCGTGCAGACGGGCATCGTCCTCGAGCCGCATCAACCGCACCGACACAATCAGCCGATTGCCGCTGATTTCCGGGATCAGGTTCAGCGCAGGGTCGATGCGCAGGCGCAGTAACTGAAACGTGCGGCCCTGCGGCAGATTTTGCTGAAATTGGCCACGCTCTGCTGCGACCTTTTGTGGCACGCCCGAGTCACGTAGCAGCTTGAGCAGTACATAAATGGATTCCGCCAGGGGCGCCAGGGTGGACGCCCATCCTTCGAGGGCCTGCTGCCGCATGTCGGGATGGTGGTGCTGCCATGCATAGTAGGCTGGCAGATCAAATCCGCAGGTGCCACCCGGAATGCCCACTCGGCTGCGAATGCTCATGAGCCAATCGTTCTCGGTGAGGGAGTGGCCGGACTTGCCGGACTGGGTGTTGAGCGCCACGAAACAGCGGTCCAGCTGTGCAATCACGGCATCCAGTGCTGCCTCGGAGATCGAAGGATTCCCTCGATAGCTGTCGAGCTGGTGCTTGTGTTTTTCGATGTCTTTGAGAACGTCCGACTTCAAGTCAGCTCGGGCCGCCACGTCCATGATCTCAAAGATGGTGACCAGCGCAAAGTGGTGGTCCAGCGCATGTGTGCGGGGAATCAACTCGCCCAGTCGGCGAAACAACTGCTCAAGCCGCAGATAGGTTCTGAGACGCTCGTTAAATGGATATTCGTAAAGGATCACGCTGGCGGGTTCCTGGGGGCTCAGGGGGTATTCTGACGCCGGTGGCGCACGGCATGGGATGAAAACACCTACGGTTTCGTTCGCATCATAGCCCGAACAGCAAGGCGGCCTGCCTTGTGCGCGCGTGCAGCGCATCGAGGGTGCAGTCGCCATCGTTGGTGATCACCACATCGGCCACGGTGCGGCGAGCGCGCCGAGTCGCCTGAGACGCAATGATGGTCTGTACGACTTCTCTGGCCAGACCGTTGCGCTGCATTACGCGCTCGATTTGTGTCTCGGCAGAGCAGTCCACCACCAACACGGCGTCCAGCCGTCGCGCCCATCGCCCAGACTCCGCGAGCAGTGGAATATCAAACACGATCACGGCACAACCACGCTCAGCCGCTTGCCGCGCCTGGAGATCGCTGTGCAGCGACACTAGCGGATGCACGATCGCTTCCAACTGCGCCCGAGCCTCGGGGCGGTTGAACGCGAGTTGGCGCATGCGGCCGCGGTTCAGAGCGCCGTCGGTATCCACAAATGCATCCCCAAAAACCGCGCGGATCGCAGGCATGGCGGCACCATCGGGGCCGGTGGCGGCTCGGGCAATCTGGTCGGCGTCGACCAGGGCGGCACCCAGAGAGGCGAGCAGATTGCCGACGGTACTTTTGCCGCTGCCAATGCCTCCGGTCAAGCCCAGGCGCAGGGACGGAAACGTGTATTCCGACATAGCCAAACCAGCCGGTTCAAAGGCCTACGAGCTTCAATACGGAATCAATGATCGCATTAGGACCAAAAACCATGGCCGTGAAGGCCGCACCCACGAGGAACGGTCCAAAAGGCACATACCCGCCTTCGCGCAGGTTGCTGAATATTTTCAGCGCGATCCCGACAATGGCACCGATGACCGAGGACATCAAAATGATGGGTATCAGTGCAGGCCAGCCAAACCAGGCACCCAGAGCGGCAAACAGCTTGAAGTCACCGAACCCCATGCCCTCTTTGCCAGTCGCCAGTTTGAAACCCCAGTAGACAAGCCACAAAGACAGATAACCTGCGGCTGCGCCCACTACCGAGCTGTACAGCGAAACGTCGGTCCATTGCATGGCAGACGCCAGTAATCCTGCCCACAGCAATGGCAGCGTGATGTCATCTGGAAGCAGCGTGGTATCCCAGTCAATGAACGCAAGCGCTACCAAGGCCGCAGAAAATCCGCACCACATAAAGCCCGTGGGGGTGATCCCCCAGCGTTGAATGCAGAAGTAGAACAGTGCTCCAGTGGCGATCTCTACCAAGGGATAACGCACGCTGATGCGTGTTTTGCAGGCAGAGCACCGACCTCGGAGAAAGAGGTAGCTCAAGACTGGAATGTTCTCATACCACTGCACCATGTGCCCGCACGACTGACACCGGGAGCGGGGCGTAAGCAGGTTGAAGGGCTCCGGTGTCGCAGGAGCTTCTACACCGAGTTCATGGGCACGGTATGCAGCAGCCTCTGCAGCCCATTGCCGCTCCATGATCTTGGGGAGCCGATAAATCACTACATTCAGAAAGCTGCCAATCAGCAGCCCCAGAACGCTTCCCAGTGCTGCATCGAGCCAAACATCCACTCCCATTACACGACTTGACCAAGCTTGAAGATGGGCAGGTACATCGATACCACGATGCCACCAATGAGCGTACCGAGAAACACGATGATGATGGGTTCCATCAGGCTGGACAAACCAGCGACCATTTCGTCCACTTCGGCTTCGTAAAAGTCGGCCGCTTTGCCCAGCATATGGTCGATGGAGCCCGATTCTTCACCGATGGCGCACATCTGCAGAACCATGGAGGGGAAGATATTCGCGTTGCCCATCGCAGCGGTCAAGCTGGTGCCTGTAGAGACCTCCTGCTGGATTTTCTCAGTGGCCATCGAGTACAAGGAATTACCCGACGCACCGCCGACCGAGTCCAAAGCTTCAACCAACGGTACGCCCGCAGCGAACATAGTGGACAACGTCCGGGTCCATCGCGCAACGCAAGATTTTTCAATCAAAGCGCCAAAGATTGGTATCTTGAGCAAAATACGGTCCATAACCTGCTGCATCTTTTCATTGCGTTTCCAGGCCTGCATGAAAAAATAGAAACCTCCACCGATCCCGCCAAAGATCAGCCACCACCATTTGACGAATACCTCGCTGATGGCCATCACGAACAGCGTGGGAGCAGGGAGGTCCGCGCCGAAAGAGGTAAAAACTTCTTTGAATGCGGGAATTACGAATATCATGATCACAGCCACCACAACGAAGGCTACGATAACGACGGAGATGGGATACATCAAGGCAGACTTGATTTTCGATTTGATCGCTTCCGTCTTTTCCATGTAGGTAGCAAGACGATCGAGCAGCGCTTCAAGAATACCTGCGGCCTCGCCAGCTTCTACCAGGTTGCAGTAGAGACTGTCGAAGTACATTGGATGTTTGCGAAAGGCACCATTCAATGATGTTCCGGTCTCCACGTCGGAGCGGATGTCGTTGAGGAGTTTGGTAACGCTGGCATTGGTATTTCCACGGCCCACAATGTCAAACGACTGAAGCAATGGAACGCCTGCCTTCATCATGGTCGCAAGTTGCCTTGTGAAAAGCGCAATATCTTTGGGCCTGATCTTCTTGCCCGAGCGCATCCGGCGCTTTTTAATTTTTGTCGGGAACACTCCTTGCCGACGCAGCGTGGCCTGGACCTGGTTTTCACCAGATGCTCGCACCTCGCCCCGGACGATTTTCCCGTGCCGATCCTTGCCCTCCCATTCGTAAACAAATTCTTTGATGTCTCTTGATGCTGCGGTCGCCATACTAGTCCCTCGTGAGCATTATTCGTTGGTGACTGCGAGTACTTCTTCCAGAGAAGTCAGCCCCTGTTTCGCCTTGTAAAGGCCGGAGGCGCGGAGTGAACGCACGCCTTCTGATTTCGCTTGTTCGGCAATTTCCAAAGCACTTCCGTCGCGCAGAATAATACGTTGAATATCCTCAGTAATAGGCATGACTTGGTAGATACCTACGCGCCCTTTGTATCCGTTATTGCATGCAGAGCAACCGACTGGACGGTAGGTGACCCACGATCCATCTAAATCCTCTTCAGGGTAGCCGGCTTCAAGAAGTGACTCATGAGGAATGTCGGCTGGTGTCTTGCACAGAGGACAAAGCTTGCGCGCCAAGCGCTGAGCTGTAATTAAAATTACACTGGAGGCGATATTAAATGGGGCAATCCCCATGTTGCGCATACGCGTAAGCGTCGTAGGCGCATCATTGGTGTGCAATGTTGAAAGCACCAAATGCCCCGTTTGCGCTGCCTTGATCGAGATATCGGCAGTTTCCAGATCACGAATTTCCCCGACCATAATAATGTCTGGATCTTGACGAAGAAACGATTTGAGCGCCACGGCAAATGTCATGCCGGCTTTTTCATTGACATTAACTTGGTTTACACCAGGTAAGTTAATTTCCGAGGGGTCTTCTGCTGTCGCTATATTGACGCCCGGTTTATTGAGAAGATTTAAGCAGGTATACAAAGAAACTGTTTTTCCAGAGCCGGTGGGCCCCGTTACTAGAATCATTCCATAGGGACGGCCGATTGCCTCTAGCAAGCGCTCTTTTTCTATCGCTTCATATCCAAGCGCGTCGATGCCTAGTTTCGCGCTACTGGGGTCGAGAATACGGATCACGATTTTCTCGCCGAACAGCGTGGGAAGGGTGCTCACCCGAAAATCGATTACGCGGTCTGGCCCCACCTTCAATTTCATCCGCCCGTCTTGCGGGACTCTCTTTTCCGAAATGTCTAGGCGTGATATCACCTTGATGCGAGAAGCCAATTTGTCTTTGATGGCAACCGGAGGCGACGCAATCTCTCTCAGTTCCCCGTCAATGCGAAAGCGTACGCGGTACTGGTGTTCGTAAGGCTCGAAATGCAAATCTGAGGCGCGCATGTTGAATGCGTCGAGCAACATTTTGTGAAGAAATTTGACAATGGGGGCGTCTTCGACATCGGCTGCCCCCGTATCATTGTTGTCCGGAACATCTTCTACGGCAACATCGTCAAACTCAAAATCACCACCCCCTGATGCACTCAGGGTATCCATTGACTCGCCGGTGGATTTGGTGGTGGCCTCCACCAGTTTGCTTAGCTTATCGTACTCTGCAATAATCCAATCAACGCCCATTTGGGTGGTGAATTTTATTTTTTCCGCTGCTTCTTGATCTGTGGGATCTGCGGTTGCGACGATTAGTCGATTATTACGCTTGCTAAGAACAACTACTTTATATGCATTGCATATTTTCGCATCGAGCAACTCTTTGGGTAATCTGAGCGGATCAATCGCTTCCAGATCCAGCAATGGCGCACCAAAAACTGCCGACACGGTGTGTGCTAAATCAGCCGCAGAGACTGCGCCCGAGCCGGTGAGTTCTGCAATAAAGCTCGTGCGGCTGATTTGTGATTTTTTGTAAATGTCCTCGGCTGACTTTTGGGTCAGTTTGCCCGCAGACATCAATGCGCGGCCGAGTCCGGGGAGGGCGACCGAAGACGCTTCTTTGGGGGCAGTATCAACAGCGGCCATGTAACCGGAAATGTGTTAGGTGTGGAAAAGAAACCATCCTATCATCACCGATCAGCTAGAAGCTGTACAGCATTGGATATTGGCAACAGTGCCACAGAAGCGATGCTATTGCCCGAAACAATGGCGATTTTTGAGTGCGTGGAAGGCGTGAATTGGCGATTTCTTTGCTTGAAAGTGCCAAATTGCCCATCAAGCGAAGTGGCAGAGCCATCGCCAAGCGACATCAATCCTCAGTAGTGCATGCGCGGTCCCATGGGGCCCGCTGTTTCCATCAATTCCTGCGTTCAAGCAACTGTGCTGCAAGTTCGATCAGTCCGGTTGAATACGGATTGGGTGGAAGTTGTTTCGCGGCAGATATAGCGCGGCGGGCCTCTTCATGTGCGGCTGAGCGGGTGACTTCCAGCGCTCCGGTCTCGCGCACTATCGCCACGATTTCGGACAGTCGCTCTGTGGAGCCCTGTTCAATGGCTTGTCGTACAACAAGCGCCTGGCTTGGCGTGCCGCGTTGCATTGCGGCGATCAACGGCAAAGTAGACTTGCCCTCGCGGAGATCGTCACCTAGGTTCTTGCCCATCTCCGTGGCGTCGCCGTCATAGTCGAGAACGTCATCAATAATTTGGAAGGCGGTGCCCAGCGCCTGCCCATAGGTTGCGCAGGCGGCCTCCATTGCAGGGGGGCTGTCGGCCAAGACCGCACCTAGCCGTGCGCTGGCTTCGAAGAGTTTCGCTGTCTTGGAGCGTATAACTTTCAGGTAGCCAGCCTCATCCAGAGAGGCGTCATGCATGTTCATGAGTTGAAGCACTTCCCCCTCGGCTATCACATTGGTGGCTTCGGAGAGGATCTCCATGATGCGCATGCTTCCCGCCTCAACCATCATCTGGAACGAGCGCGTGTGCAGGAAGTCCCCCACAAGCACACTGGCTGGATTGCCAAAAGTCTCGTTGGCTGTGGGGCGCCCGCGCCGCAACGTGGATGCATCGACCACATCGTCATGGAGCAGCGTGGCGGTGTGAATCAGTTCGACCACTGCGGCGAGGCTGAAATGATGGGTTCCACGATACCCGAGTGCGCCGCACACCATCAAAAGCAGGGCAGGGCGCAATCGTTTACCACCGGCTGCAATGATGTACTGCGATATCTGGGCCACCAGAGGCACGCTGGACGTCAGGCGCCGACCGATGACCTTGTCAACCTCTTGCATGTCTCGTGCAACGAGCGTGAGGGGGGATGCTGCGGGGGCGGTGTGGTCAGTCAAGATGGTAGTCACAGAAAGTGCCCGGATTATAGGAAGCCCGAGGCGCGTTCTTGAGCATTGGAAGTCGCTGACGACTGGCGTTCCTCTGGTGCAGTAGCGTTATTTGGTGCGATGCGCTACAATCTTGGGCTCTGCAGAAATTCGTCTGCGGAACTCATATCAAGAGGTCAACATGTACGCGGTCATAAAAACCGGCGGCAAGCAGTATCGCGTTGCTTCCGGCGAAAAAATTAAAGTAGAACAGATTGCTGCGGACGTAGGCCAGGAGATTGTGATCGACCAAGTTTTGGCTGTCGGAAACGGCGCTGAATTGAAGGTTGGCACACCCCTGGTGTCCGGCGCAACCGTCACGGCAACTGTCGTGGCACACGGCAAGCACGACAAAGTGCACATCTTCAAGATGCGCCGTCGCAAGCACTATCAAAAACGCCAAGGTCACCGCCAGCAGTTCACTGAACTGCAAATCGGTGCGATTGCTGCTTAATCGAAGGAGCTGAGTCATGGCACAGAAAAAAGGCGGCGGCTCTACGCGAAATGGGCGCGACTCCAAGCCAAAGATGCTGGGTGTCAAGGCGTTCGGTGGTGAACTGATCAGCGCTGGCTCGATCATCGTGCGCCAACGTGGCACGCGTTTCCACCCCGGCAACAATGTCGGCGTGGGCAAGGATCACACCTTGTTCGCCCTCGTGGACGGCCACGTGTCGTTCGGCGTCAAGGGTGCGTTGTCCAAGTCGACGGTCAATGTGACCCCCGCCTAAGGTTTTTCCTTAGGCAGCCATCGAAGCCCCGCTTTGCCGGGGCTTTGTTGTTTGGCATTTACGATGGCGCACTCGCTCCATCTGTCTGCGGCACCTGGAAGGCGCTGCGCTGTTCCGAAAGAATGAGCAGTCTGAACGCTGTCGGTGCAGCCCTCTTTTGTAAACTGGATATCCCATGAAGTTCGTCGATGAAGCCTTTATTGACATTGGAGCCGGTGACGGTGGCAATGGCTGCGTGTCGTTTCGGCACGAAAAGTACAAGGAGTTCGGCGGGCCCAATGGTGGGGACGGTGGGCGCGGCGGACATGTGTTTGCCGTGGCGGATCCGAACCTGAACACGTTGGTGGATTTCCGGTATTCGCGCCGCCACGAAGCCAAACGTGGTGAACACGGCATGGGATCGGATATGTTTGGCGCGGCTGGCACCGACATCACTCTAAAGATGCCCGTGGGAACGATCATCACCGACGTAGAAACGGGTGAGGTCTTGTATGAGCTGCTGAATCCCGGCGAAGTGATCACCATTGCCAAGGGCGGAGACGGCGGCTTCGGCAACATGCGCTTCAAAAGCGCTATCAATCGTGCGCCGCGTCAGAAGACGCCAGGCTGGCCTGGTGAAAAGAAAAACCTGAAACTCGAGCTCAAGGTTCTCGCAGACGTGGGCCTGCTGGGCATGCCCAATGCGGGCAAGTCGACTTTTATTACGGCCGTGTCTAACGCCCGGCCCAAGATCGCTGACTACCCCTTCACCACCTTGCACCCCAATCTGGGGGTGGTGCGCGTTGCGCCCGAGCAGAGTTTTGTGGTGGCCGATATCCCGGGTTTGATCGAAGGGGCATCAGAAGGCGCCGGGTTGGGGCATCAGTTTTTGCGCCATCTTCAGCGCACGCGGCTACTGCTGCACATCGTGGACATGGCGCCCTTTGACGATGCTGTCGACCCTGTGGCCCAGGCCAAGGCGATCGTGAATGAGCTCAAAAAATACGATGAAAAACTTTACAACAAGCCCCGTTGGTTGGTCCTGAACAAGCTCGATATGGTCCCGACGGAAGAGCGGGAGGCGCGTGTGAAGGATTTCGTCAAGCGCTTCAAGTGGAAGGGGCCAGTGTTTCAGATCTCCGCGCTCACGCGTGAGGGCTGTGAGCCACTGATCCATGCCATCTTCCGCCACGTACAGTCCGAGCAGCGCATCGAAAACGAACCGGTCGAAATCGATCCGCGTTTTGCGGGTGATGCTCCCGCTTGATAGGCTGACGGGGTTTGCACTGTGTTTGCTATATTAATAATAGCTAATAGCGCTTGATGGATAAGCGCTAGAGGCCAAAAAGACTCAAAAATGGTTTCTAACGTGTTGCGAGATGCCCGTCGCATCGTGGTCAAGGTGGGCTCCAGTCTTGTGACCAATGAAGGCCGCGGCCTGGATGAAACGGCCATCGGCGAATGGAGTCGCCAGCTGGCGGACTTGGTGCGGGGCGAAGGTGGCGCGCCGCGCGAGGTCATCATGGTGTCCAGTGGCGCCATCGCCGAAGGTATGAAACGGTTGGGCTGGACGACCCGACCGAGCGAGATTCATGAACTGCAGGCTGCAGCCGCAGTGGGGCAGATGGGGCTGGCCCAGATGTACGAGACCAAACTGCGCGAGCAGGGCATGGGCAGCGCGCAGGTCCTGCTGACACATGCAGACCTGGCGGACCGGGAACGCTATCTGAACGCACGCTCCACCTTGCTCACTCTGCTGCGCTTGGGGGTGGTGCCGGTGATCAACGAGAACGACACGGTCGTTAATGACGAGATCAAGTTTGGCGACAACGACACGCTCGGAGCCCTTGTAGCCAATCTTGTAGAGGCCGATGCGCTGATCATCTTGACGGACCAGAAGGGGCTCTACACCGCAGACCCTCGCCGCGACCCGTCTGCACAGTTTGTGCACGAGGCCAAAGCAGGTGACCTGGCGTTGGAGGCTATGGCGGGTGGCGCTGGGTCCAGCATTGGCAAGGGCGGCATGATTACCAAAATACTGGCGGCCAAGCGCGCTGCTGGATCGGGGGCCTCAACGGTCATCGCCTGGGGACGTGAGTCTGATGTTTTGGTCCGCCTGGTGCGTGGCGAAGCTCTGGGCACTTTGCTGGTGGCCCAGACGCAGAAAAAACAGGCGCGCAAGCAGTGGATGGCGGACCACCTGCAACTGCGTGGATCGGTGGTGGTGGACGCCGGTGCTGCGACCAAGGTGCGCGACGAAGGCAAAAGCCTGTTGCCGATTGGCATGACGGCGGTCGAAGGGGATTTCTCGCGGGGTGACGTGATTGCCATTCGCGACAGCGCAGGGGTCGAGATTGCCCGGGGCTTGGCAAACTATGCCGCTGCGGAAGCCCGCAGGCTGTGCCGCAAACCATCAGCAGAGTTCGAGTTGTTGCTGGGTTATGTGGCCGAGTCAGAAATGGTGCACCGAGACAACTTGGTGCTTGTCGCAAAGCCGTGACCCGACGTTTGCGCCAATGTCATTGCGGATGAGGAGATTGGTCGATGGTCCGCGATCCATATGTTCAAGCCCAGTGGCGAACAGATTGCCAAAAAACAAAAACGCCTGCATCAGCAGGCGTTTTTGTTAGTGTGTCTCACGCGGCGTAGCGGCGACTGGCAGTACATCAAGCTCGCCCGGCATGCTGTTTTGCGGGTCTGGGTCGAAACTCGCTCCGGGAGGCAACTCCATCCCTGGATTGATCAGCATTGATCCGGTTCTGAACATGGTGCCTGCGTGCTCGCCTTCTCTCGTGCGCATACCGCTGCGCAAATAGCGGTTGCGCTGCTCGTGGCGCGGGAGATAGCGCGCCAGTTCGGTAAGAGCCATCTCATAGACGCCCCGTTTGAACTCCACCACCACATCGAGCGGAACCCAATAGTCATTCCAGCGCCAAGCGTCAAACTCTGGATGGTTGGTGGCGCGCAGATTCAAATCCCAGTCGTGTCCCACCAGTTGAAGCAGATACCAGATTTGTTTCTGGCCCTTATAGTGTCCGCGTGCATCGCGGCGGATGTACCGGTCAGGCACCTCGTAGCGCAACCAGTCCCGGGTGCGGGCCACCACGCGTACGTGATTGGGCAATAATCCCACCTCTTCATGCAGTTCGCGGAACATGGCTTGCTCGGGGGTTTCTCCCCGGTCAATGCCACCCTGCGGAAACTGCCAGCTGTGGGTGCGTATACGCTTGCCCCAGAACACCTGGTTTTTCTGGTTGAGCAGGATGATGCCGACGTTCGGCCGAAAGCCGTCCCGGTCAAGCATAATCAAACCCCAAATTTTTAAACTGTGTCCATTATGCACGGCGCCTAGCGTGCGGCAAGTGGGCCGGTCTGTTCTGCCTGAAATCGAGTCCGATGAAAGCCTCCCAATTTTTTATCTCCACCCTCAAAGAAGCTCCGGCCGATGCCGAAGTGGTCAGTCACAAACTCATGACGCGGGCGGGGCTGATCAAGAAGCTGGGCGCAGGCATTTACAACTACATGCCCATGGGCCTGCGGGTGATCCGCAAAGTGGAAGCCATCGTACGCGAGGAAATGAACCGCGCCGGCGCCGTAGAACTGGCGATGCCTGTGGTGCAGCCCGCAGAGCTCTGGCAAGAGACGGGGCGTTTTGAAAAAATGGGCCCTGAGCTGCTGCGCATCCAGGACCGCCATGGCCGTGACTTTGTCGTGCAGCCCACCAGCGAAGAAGTGATCACTGACATCGCTCGGCAGGAGCTCAAGAGCTACAAGCAGCTGCCCAAGAACTTCTACCAGATCCAGACCAAGTTCCGCGATGAGCGCCGCCCCCGCTTTGGCTTGATGCGCGGGCGTGAATTCATCATGAAGGATGCTTACAGCTTTGACCGAGACCAGGCGGCCGCCAAGGCCAGCTACCAGGTCATGGCCCAGGCGTACCGCCGCATTTTTGACCGCTTCGGCTTGACCTACCGCGCCGTGGCCGCGGACAGTGGCGCCATTGGTGGCGACCTCTCCGAAGAGTTTCAGGTGATCGCCGCAACGGGTGAAGACGCCATCGTCTACTGCCCCCAAAGCGACTACGCCGCCAACATGGAAAAAGCCGAGGCGCTGGCACCTGCAGGCCCCCGTGGTGCCGCGAGCCAACCCCTGGCCAAGACGGCCACCCCCGGCAAAAGCACCTGCGCCGACGTGGCCGAGCTGCTGGGCGTGCCGCTCCACACCACCGTGAAGTCACTGGTGCTTGCCACCGACGAGACCAACGAGGCCGGTGAAATCATCAAGAGCCAGGTCTGGCTGCTGCTGCTGCGCGGTGACCATGACATGAATGAGATCAAAGTCGGCAAGGTGCCCGGTCTGGAAGGTTTCCGTTTTGCCACGCTGGGCGAAATCGAAGAGCACTTCGGCTGCAAGCCAGGCTACCTGGGTCCCATCGGGCTGACGAAGCCGCTCAAGATTGTGGTGGACCGCGAAGTGGCGGTCATGGCCGACTGGATCTGCGGCGCCAATGAAGCTGATTTCCACATCACCGGGGTGAACTGGGGCCGCGACCTGCCTGAGCCCGACGCCATTGCAGATCTGCGCAACGTGGTGGCGGGCGACCGTTCGCCTGACGACAAGGGAGAACTGGCGATTGAGCGTGGCATTGAAGTGGGTCATGTGTTCTACCTCGGCACCAAATACAGCAGGGACATGAACGCGACCTTCCTCGGTGACGACGGCAGGCCCGCGTTTTTCGAGATGGGCTGCTACGGCATTGGCGTCACGCGCCTGCCCGCAGCCGCCATCGAGCAAAACCACGACGAGCGCGGCATCATCTGGCCCGACGCGATTGCGCCGTTCACCGTAGTCATCTGCCCCGTGGGCATGGATCGCAGCGAGCCCGTCAAGGCCATGGCGGAAACGCTGTATGCCGACCTGATGGCTGCAGGCGTCGATGTCATTTTGGATGACCGCGGCGAGCGCCCGGGCGCCATGTTTGCCGACTGGGAGCTGATCGGTGTGCCGCACCGCGTCACCATTGGCGACAAGAGCCTGAAGGAAGGCGTGGTCGAGTACCAGCACCGTCGAGACACCGCAGCGACCAAGGTGGCTACCACCGACATCCTGGCCCACGTGAAGAGCCGCATGGTGGTATGAGCATTCCGGTACCTCCTTCGGTTGATATGACCGATTCCTCGCGCCTGGGGATGTCGCGGCGCACCTGTCTGGTCTCGCTGTCTGCCCCGCTGGCTTGGCTGGGCGCACCCCAGGCGGCGCATGCGGGTGGGCAGCTGGAGGAGCCCTTGATGGACTCCGTGCGCACGGCGTTGACCTCGGCCGTTGCCAACCAGGCACCGCCCGAGCCCGAGTTTTTCACCACTGAAGCCCGTCTGCACTACCTGCGCTGGCTGGGCACGCAGAGCGACCGGCTGCGCCGCCGCAAGCCCGAGTGGGAAGTGCGGCGAGATTTTCTGCAGACTGTGTGGTACGAGTCCAAACGCGCCGGGCTGGAGGTTTCGCTGGTGATGGGGCTCATCCAGGTCGAAAGCGCGTTCCGCAAATTTGCGGTGTCCAGCGTGGGCGCCCGGGGTTACATGCAGGTCATGCCGTTCTGGACGCGTGTGATTGGCGATGGCGACGCGGGCAAGTTGTTTCACATGCAGACCAACTTGCGGTTTGGCTGCGTCATCCTGCGCCACTACATTGACCGCGAGCGCGGCGATCTGTTCATGGCACTGGGCCGATACAACGGCAGTCGGGGCAAGCCGCCGTATCCCAATGCTGTGTTTGCGGCGCAGCGCAATTGGGCTTTCGCCGAAAACCCGCAGGCGCTGCAGGCTCCCCCCGCAGCCTGATCGAACGGCGCCGGTGGTGGCTGCGGTTGCTGCTACTAAATGGCCGCTGCCGACCCTTCCACCTTGGTCATGGGGGCGTTCCCGTCGCTGCCGGGAACGTTCAGGCGCGACACCATGACCTGGTCGACGCGATAGCTGTCCACATCCAGCACTTCAAACTTGTAGCCGCCCCAGCTCACGCTGTCGGTGCGGCGGGGTACCCGGCGCAGCATCACCATCAAGAAACCCGCCAAGGTTTCGTATTCATCGGCGTGGGGCAGTTCGTCCAGCGACAAGGCGTGCAGCACGTCCTGAACCGGCGTGACCCCATCGATCAGCCACGAGTTTTCATCGCGCCGCACGATCTGCTCTTCATCGGCCGGGCCTACCAAATCACCCATCACCGTGCTCATCACGTCGTTCAGCGTGACCACGCCCACCACCAGGCTGTACTCGTTGACGATGAGCGCAAAGTCTTCGTGTACGTGGCGAAACTGCTCCAGCACCTCGGACAAGGTCAGCCGGTCGGGCACGATCAGCACCTTGCGTATCAGGCTGTCGTCTGCCAGTGAAATAGGCTGGTTGTTAAGCACCCGCTGAAAGAGGTCCTTCGCGTCCACGTACCCCACCACGTGGTCGATGTCACCCTCGCACACGGGGTAGGTCGAGAACGGTTCGGCGGCAATGCGCAGCCGAATGACCGAGTCGGGTTCGTCCCGCAAAAAGAAGGCCACACGGTCACGGGGTGACATGGCGCTGGAGACCATGCGCGTGTCCAGCTCAAACACATTGGTGATGACCTGCTGCTCCCGCGCGGCCAGCACACCGGCACGCGCACCCGCCTCCATCATCGCCAGGATGTCGTCGGAGGTGATGCGGTCATCGCGCAGCGACGACAGCCCCAGTGCCCGAAAGAGCAGGTCTGCCCCCCGGCTGTAGAACCAGACCAGTGGCCGCAGCAGGGCCGTGCACCAGGCCATGGGTTGCGCCAGCCGCACCACCATCCGCTCCGGGTTGGCCATGCCCAGTCGCTTGGGGAACAGGTCTGAAAACAGGATGAACAGCGACGTGATGATCAAAAACGACGCCAAAAACCCGGCGGTCTGGGCCGACGATTCGGACAACCACAACCCGGCCAGTGCGGTGAAATGCGGGCTGAGCGCCCCTTCGCCCACAATGCCGCCCAGGATGGCCACGGCGTTTTGCCCCACCTGCACCACGGTGAAATAGTCGCCCGGCTGCTCTTGCATGCGCAGCACGATGTCGGCGCGTGCGTCCCCCTCGTCGGCCATTTGGCGCAAGCGCAGGCGGCGCGCGGCCGCCAGCGAAATCTCGGCCATGGAAAAGAAGGCGCTGGCCGCGATCAGCAGCGCAATAACAAAAAGGCTTTGGGACAGAGTCATGGGGGAGTTGCAGAGCACGGGCCCACGCTAACGGGCCTCCCGAGTGTATCTGTGCGCCCTCGGTGCCGATACCGGGGCCGCGCCTGCGCAGCGGCCCCGCACGCACCTTGCGTTGGCGGCTACTGCACGAAGCCGATGCGGTTGCGCCCTGACGCAGCCTTGGGCAGGTCTGCAATCTCCACCGTGGACCTGCGGTCCAGCCGCGCATTGCCAAAACCCGTCATCAAAGCGCGCCGCATCTCCCGCGGTGGCATCTGCGCCAAATGGTCCAGCACATCGTCCAGCGGTTCTGGGTCCAGCAGCCGCCCCCAGTCGTGCCCGGCCCGAATGCCCTGGTACAGATTGCGCGCAATGGTGCGCGCCTGTTTCATCGACGGTGCCTCCACCTCAAACACGTTCATGCGGTTGAGGATGGGGTCGGGGATGCCCCGGCTGTCGTTGGCGGTGGTGATCCAGATGACCTGGCTGGCGTCGATGGCCACCTCGGCAAATTCATCGGTAAATTGGTGTGCCGTGTCGTATTCGAGCAGGCTGTACAGCGCACCCAGTGGGTCGTACTGCGCATCGGCGCTGGCCTTGTCGATTTCGTCCACCACGATCACCGGGTTGGCGTATTCGCCCTCCACCAATGCCTCAAACACCTTGCCGGGCCGTGCGCCTTTCCACTGCGCCGATGAACCCGACAGCAGCCAGCCTGCGGTCATTGAACTCATGGGCAAGAGGTTCATGCCCGTGCCCAGCAACTCGGCGAGGTGGCGTGCAAAGTGGGTCTTGCCAATGCCGGGTGGGCCCAGCAGCAGCATGGGCGTGACTTCCAGCCCGTCGCTGCTGTCTTGCGCCAGTGCCACATGGCGTTTGATGTCGTCCAGGACCTCGGTGAAGTTGGGCAACTGCTCGTACAGGCTGGCCATGTCGGGGATGCCCGAGGGCTTGACCTGAAACCGCTCGGGGCCACGCTCCAGCATGCGTTCGTACACAGTGCGCAGGGTTTCGTATTCACGCTGGTTGCCAGACTCCTGCAGCCGTGCGAGCTTGCGCTCGACGTCGCCGGGGTGGAACACATTGCGCATCTGGGCCACCGGCAGACGCAGGGCGGGTGGCTGGGGAACAAGGCTATGGCTGGTCATTGCATGCTCCTGTGATGGTTACGTCACACAACCATTCAAGCACACAACATGCCCGCTGCAATATCGGATAAGCCCCTGATTGGTGCTTCTGTTGTCGCCAAGCAAAAAGCCGCCCGAAGGCGGCTTTTGTATGCAGCGATGCGCTGAAGGGGCGATCAGCCTTCGTTGTCCAGCACCTGCTTGAGTTCGCCCGACTCATACATCTCCATCATGATGTCCGAGCCGCCGATGAACTCGCCCTTGACATACAGCTGCGGGATGGTGGGCCAGTTGCTGTATTCCTTGATGCCCTGGCGAATTTCTTCGTCTTCAAGCACGTTAACGGTGACCACCGCTTTCGGGTCCACGCCGCAGGCTTTCAGGATCTGGATGGCGCGGCCCGAAAAACCGCACATGGGGAAGCTGGCGTTGCCCTTCATAAACAGCAGAACGTCGCTGGATTTGACAAGGGTGTCGATGCGTTGTTGTGGATCGCTCATGGGGATGCTCCTGAAAATGGTGTCTGGACGGGCACGCCGCCGCAGGGGTGGGATGGGTGATTATTTCACTGTCTGCGTAGATTGCCACTGCCCGCCCGTGCATCGCGCAATCCCGGCGAGGTCATTGCGGCTTTGCACCTGCGCAAAGCCCTGGTCGTGCAGCAGGGTGCGCACGGCATTTGCCTGGTCGTAGCCATGCTCCAGCAGCAGCCAGCCCCCCTCTGCCAGCCGGCCCGGCGCCTGGGCAATGATGGTGCGGATGTCTTCAAGGCCATCGGCGCCACTGGCCAGGGCCTGCAAGGGTTCGTGGGTCAGGGCGGCCAGATGCGGGTCGTTTGCAGGGATGTATGGGGGGTTCGAGACGATGGCGTCAAACACCCCCGCCACGCCCGTGAGCCAGCTGGCGTGTTGAAACTGCACCGCCAGGCCCAGCCGCTGGGCATTGGCCTGCGCTACGGCCAGGGCGTCGGCACTGGCATCGACTGCCAGCACCTGCGCGTCGGGGCGTTGGTGTTGCAGGGCCAGTGCGATGGCGCCGCTGCCGGTGCCCAGGTCCACCATGCGTGGAGTGTTCAGGGCTGACATCGCCTCCAGTGCCCAGTCCACCAGCGTCTCCGTGTCGGGCCGGGGGTCCAGCACGCGGGCGTCAATCTGCAGCGGCAAGCCATAAAACTCCTTGCGCCCAGTCAGGTAGGCCACGGGCTCGCCCGCCGCGCGGCGCTGGCACAGAGCGATGAATCGGTCGTGCACGTCCGCCGCGAGGGGATCGGTGTCGTGCGCCAGCAGCCAGGCTCGGCCCGCGTCGGGGCGCGCCAGGGCGTGCAGCAGCAGCAGTTGCGCGTCGATGCGCTCCAAGCCCAGGGAGCGGGCCTGGTTCAGCGCGTGGGCCAGGGTGGGGGATAGGGTGTTCACTATGGATTTGATAGCTATTTGCGCTTATAGCGTAAGCGCTAGCGGCCAATTCGATTCAAATTCTGGATGCAACTTATCCTGTGGTGCCCATCTCCAGCTCTTCCAGCTGCTCGGCCTCGCGCGCATGCGCCAGCGCCTGCAGCACGTCACCCAGGTCGCCTTCCATCACGTACAGCAGTTTGTACAGCGTGAGGTTGATGCGGTGGTCCGTCAGGCGCCCCTGCGGAAAGTTGTAGGTGCGGATGCGGTCGCTGCGGTCGCCGCTGCCGATCAGGCCCTTGCGCAATGCGGCCTCTTTGGCGGCGCGCTCGCTGCGGTCTTTTTCTTGAATGCGCGCCTGCAGCACTTGCAGCGCCTTGGCTTTGTTGGCGTGCTGGCTGCGGCCGTCCTGGCATTCGGCCACGATGCCGGTGGGCAAATGCACTACGCGCACGGCCGAATCGGTCTTGTTAATGTGCTGCCCACCCGCGCCCGATGCGCGGAAGGTGTCGATGCGCAGGTCGGCAGGGTTGAGCTTGATGGCCTCGTGTTCGTCGGGCTCGGGCATGACGGCGACAGTGCAGGCGCTGGTGTGGATGCGGCCTTGTGTTTCGGTGGCGGGCACGCGCTGCACGCGGTGGCCGCCGGATTCGAACTTGAGGGCGCCGTAAACACCGCTACCGGAGGGGCCCGTGCCGGGCTGGCCCTCGATGCGCAGCACGATTTCTTTGTAGCCACCCAGCTCGGCCGCGTTCTCGCTCACGATCTCCACCTTCCAGCCCACGCGGTCGGCGTAGCGCATGTACATGCGCGTGATGTCACCCGCAAACAGGGCCGATTCGTCACCACCCGTGCCGGCGCGGATTTCCATGAAGGCGTTGCGCGCGTCGTCGGGGTCTTTGGGCAGCAGCAGGCGCTGCAGTTCGTCTTCGAGCTGTAGCAGTTCCGCCTCGGCGCTGGTGATTTCGTCCTGTGCCATCTCGGCCATGTCGGGGTCGCTCAGCATCTCGCGCGCACCGGCCAGGTCCGCCTCGCGCTGCTGGTAGCGGGCGTAGCGGCCCGCCACCTGCGTGACCTCGGCATGTTCGACGGAGATGCGCCGGTACTGCGCCATGTCGCTCATGATGTCTTCGCGCGAGAGCAAAAAGTCGAGCTCTTGCAGGCGCAGTGCGTAGCGCTCCAGCTGGGTTCTGAGAAAAGGTTTCATGCGAGGAATCAGGGGTTTGCTACTATATTTGTAGCTGTTGGCGCTTTATGGATAAGCGCTAGAGGCCAATTTAGCTTAAAAATTGAACAGCGGAGATGGGTGGAGCGGGCTCGTGCGGCCACCGCGGCCAGTGAGCGCCGCTACAGGCTGTTTTTGCTTTGCGAGCGCAGGAACAGGCGGGAGACGGTCTGAGCCGTCTGGGCGCGCATGTCGGCATCGCCCGCACGCAGCTCGGCCATCGTGCCGTGCAGCATCTTTTGGGTCAGGCCACGCGATAGCGCTTCGAGCACGGCGTCCATGTCTTCGCCCTTGGCCAGCAGCTTCTTGGCGCGGGCGATTTCGGCGGCGCGCCATTCGTCGGTCTGGGCATTGAGCTGCTGGATCAGCGGCACCACGCCACCGGTTTCGCCAGCCGGGCCACGCAGATCCATCCAGTGCATGAAGCTCTGCACGCCCGCGTCGATGATCGCCTCGGCCTGCGCCACGGCGGCCTGGCGGTTGGCCTGCGCGGTCTGCACCACGCTGGCCAGGTCGTCCACGGTGTACAGGTACACGTCGCGCAGGGCCTTCACCTCAGGCTCGATGTCGCGCGGCACTGCCAGATCGACCATGAACATGGGGCGATTGCGGCGCTTCTTGAGCGCGCGCTCCACCGCGCCCAGGCCGATGATGGGCAGGCTGCTGGCGGTGCAGCTGATGACGGCATCAAACTCGTGCAGGCGCTCGGGCAGGTCGGCCAGGCGCATCACCTCGCCACCAAAACGGCTGGCGAGTTTTTCGCCGCGCTCCAGCGTGCGGTTGGCAATGGCGATGGCTTTGGGGTTCTTGGCGGCAAAGTGCGTGGCGCACAGCTCGATCATTTCGCCCGCGCCCACGAACAGCACCTTGATCTCGCCGAGGTCTTCAAACAACTGGCTGGCCAAGCGCACGGCAGCGGCGGCCATGCTGATGCTGTGGGCGCCGATTTCGGTGCTGCTGCGCACCTCTTTGGCCACGGCAAAACTGCGTTGGAACAACTGGTTGAGCGTGGTGCCCAGGGCGCCCGCCGTCTCGGCCGCGCGCACCGCGTCTTTCATCTGGCCCAGAATCTGCGCTTCGCCCAGCACCATGGAATCGAGCCCGCTGGCCACACGGAACGCATGGCGGGCCACAAGGCTGTCTTCCAGCGTGTACGAGTGCGAGCGCAGCAGCGAGGTGCTGACGCCGCCGCTGTGCGCCAGCCAGCCCAGCGTGTGGTCCATGGCCGCCTGCTCGCCAGCGCAGTAAATCTCGGTGCGGTTGCAGGTGGAGATGATGGCGGTCTCTACCCCGGGGTGGCGGCTGACACCGCCGCCAGAAGTGCCCAGCGACTCACGCAAACCCTGCAGCGTGGGCGCAATTTGGTCGAGCGCGAACGCGAACCTGCCACGCAGATCGAGCGGTGCGGTGGTGTGGTTGATGCCAAGGGCCCAGACTGCCATAGTCCCCGATTATAAAATTGTTGGACCGAACCGGCAGCGTTGCTTGTTCAAGCCTTGATTTGGGTCAATTCCATGGGTCCTTTGGACGCTTTTAACCATCTGCTCAACTTTGTGGCACCCGCCGCCGCCATGGCGCTGCTGCTGGGGTTGTCGGGCCGTATTTTTGGATCAAAAACGCCCATGGCGCTTGGCTGGTGGGCGCGAGTAGCTATTGTTTTTGCGATGGGCGTCGCCGTGCTGGCGGCGGGCATCGTGGTGTGGGGGCGTGACGGCAAGATGCTGACCTATGCCGCGCTGGTGGTGGCCTGCGCCACGTGCCAGTGGGGTTTGGTGCGCGGCTGGAGGGCTTGAGCCGCTTGGTGTGGTCCTCCCAACAGCGTTGCTGAGGGTTTTCGATGGTGCGACTGCTCTCGTGAGAGCCGGCTGAAGGGGCGATGGTCTGATAGCCTCGAATGCAAACGGTCACAGGCCCGACAGGCCGACCATTCCCATCACATAAAAACGTCCGAGGAGACCACCCCATGAAGCCCATCCGCACACTGCTCGCCTTTGCCGCGGGCCTTGCCCTGTCTGTGGCCGCACAGGCACAAGCAACGTCTTTTCCGTCCAAACCGGTGCGCATCGTGGTCGGTTTTCCGGCCGGTGGGCCGCTCGACCAACATGCGCGCCTGTTGTCCGACAAACTGCAGGCCGTGCTTGGCCAGCCGGTGGTGCTGGACTACAAGGCCGGTGCGGGTGGCACCGTGGGCGCGCAGGACGTGATGAAAGCGCCGCCCGACGGCCACACCATCATGCTGGCCAACACCGGTGTGATGGTGATCAACCCTGGGCTTTACACGCGGCTGCCGTATTCCACGCTCAAGGACTTTGTGCCGATTGCCCGCACGGCCATGCAGCCGCTGGCCTTGCTGGTGAACCCGAATGTGCCGGCCAAGAGCCTCAAGGAGTTCATGGACTACGCCAGGGCCAAGCCGGGGCAGGTCAACTTTGGCTCGGCGGGCAACGGCGGCATCAGCCACCTGGTGCCCGAAATGTTCAAGACCGCCACGGGCCTGTTCATGGTGCACATCCCTTACCGCGGCAGCGCACCGGCATTCACCGATCTGATGGGCGGGCAGGTGCAGTTCATGGCCGAGAGCATTCCGCAGGCCGCCGCGTACCACAAGCAGGGCAAGGTGCGCGCCCTGGCCGTGACCAGCAAGGAACGCAACCCTGCGCTGCCCGATGTGCCCACGGTGATCGAGAGCGGCATCAAGGGATTCGAGGTGGTGGGTTTCTATGGTTTCCTGGCCCCGGCCGGCACGCCCAAGGAGGCCGTGAACAAGCTGAGCGACGCATTCGGCCAGGTGCTGCAGATGCCCGATGTGCGTAACCGCATGGTGAGCCAGGGGGCAGACCCGGCGTTTCTGGGGTCGGAAGATTTTGCGAAGTTTCTGGCGTCGGAAATGCCCCGCTGGGCCGATGCGGTCAAGAAGTCTGGCGCCAAGGTAGACTGACCAGATTTTGAGTCTTTTTGGTCGCTGGCGCTTGATAGTAAAGCGCTAGCAGCTATAAATTAAGTAGCATTGGAGCCCCCGGCCGCCCCTTGCGGCTGCGGCACCGCCACCGAAGGGAGCGCCGGTGCCGCGTCCGTTGCCGTCGCAGGCGAGAACGGGGCCACGCTGGTCGATGCCGGTGGCGACAGTGCCAGGCCCGCGTTGCGCAGCGATTCGAGGATGGAAAAGAGCAGGTCGCTCTTGACCCCGCCCGCGTTGCGCGGATTGCTCACGTAGCCGATCGCCAAGAAGGTGAGCGTGCCGCTCACGATGTCTTCCAGCTGCACGACCGGTGCGGGGGTGTCCAGAATGCTTTCGTGTTCGGTGAACGCTGCCAGGATCAGGTCGCGCATGCGCTTGGCGTCTACGTCCAGTGGAGCAGGCAGGCGCAGCAGTACGCGGCCGGGGGCTCCGGCCAGCGTCATGTTGCGCACGGTCTTGGTGATGAACTCCGAGTTGGGCACGATGACGGTCGAGCGGTCGCCCAGCTGGATTTCGGTGGCGCGCACGTTCACCCGGCGCACGTCGCCTTCGGTGGTGCCCAACACCACCCAGTCGCCCACCTTCACGGGCCGCTCGGCCAGCAAGATCAGGCCCGAGATGAAGTTCTGCACGATGGCTTGCAACCCAAAGCCGATCCCCACCGACAGCGCACTGGCCACCCACGCAATGCGCTCCACGCTGATACCGAGGCCCGCCAGCGCTGCCGCCACCACCATCACGCCGCCCACATAGCCCAGCAGCGTGACGATGGAGCTGCGCATGCCTGGCTCCATCGACGTGTTGGGAAGGTAGCGCTCCACCAGCCAGCGTTTGAGCACACGGATCAGGATGAGCCCTGCTACCAGCACCGCCAGCGCCGTGAGCAGCGCCTGCGGGGCCAGCGTGAGGTCGCCGATCTTCAGGCTTTGGTCCATGCTGCTGCCGCGCCGGAAGACCTCGTCCGGACCCGTGCCGAACGGCGCGAGCAGGGCAATCACCATGTAGAAGAACAGCGCCACACGCAATACGCCCGACCCGAGCACTGATGCCTGGTCCAGCAGCTTGGCGTCGATGCCCAGCCCCTTGTGCAGGCGTTCGCCAAAGCCGCCGCGCGATGAGATCAGCGCCTCGCACAGGTCGTCCACCAACTGGAACAGCAGGTAGGTGGTGGCAAACACCACGCCGGTCCAGAGCATTTGCCGCGTGAGCGTGCCCGCCAGCGCCACAAACCCGAAGGCGACCATGAGCACGGTGGCCACGATGGCAATACCCGCACAGGCCACCAGCAGGCCGACCCATACGGGGCGTTCGGACAAGCCTGCGGCGTCTGAAGCGATGTCAACGTCGTTTTTGCTGTCGTCCGCTGCCGTATCGATGGGCGTGTCTTTGGTAGACGCCGCAGCGGGCGTGCGCAGATGGCGCAGCGCGCACGCGACGAGGGTGGCCATCGCCAGTGCGGTGACGGCATGCACTGAGACTTCTGCCGCCAGGCTGGCGCCGATGATGCTGTTCACCTCGGTGACCAGCCCGCTCAGCGACGCCACGAGGGCGATCCACCAGGGGTAGGGGCTCAGGCGCGTGGCCAGGTCGTCCGACAGGCCTGGCAAGCGCCACGAGCTGCGTTTGCGTGACAGCAGGGCATGGCCCAGTCCGATCACAAAGGCCGAGAAAACAGCAAGCCGCACGGTGGCCTGGGCGAGCGCCTGGAGTTTGTCGTTGAGCGGGCCGCCCACCTCCAGCGCGCTCCAGGCCAGCTGCGCCGCCAGGCCGATCAGCAGTACATAGATCAGCACCGATGCCGAGGCCAGCAGCGACCGGCGCAGCCGCCCCGCAGGCAGCTTGGCGGGCACCAGGCGCACCAGCAGGCGTTCGGCCAGCCAGGTGCCAACCACTGCCAGCAACAAGGCTGCCACCAGGCTGGTAATGGCCGCGCCGCGGCGGCCCGGTTGCATGGCGGCGGTGGCGGTCTGGTCCAGATCGCGTCCCAGCGCTTGTAGCCGCGCAGTGTCGCCGGGCAGGGCGTTGCGCAGGTTGCGCCAGAAGCTGCCGCTCAGGGGGGAGTCAATGCGCGTGGTCAGCGCGGTCTGAAAGTGCTCGCGGCGCTGGCGAATCAGAATGGTGCCGCGCTGTTCCGCGTCCACCGCGATGAGGCGCGCCAGCTTGAGTTCGGCATCCACCGCCGCACGTTGTTTGCCCAGGTTGGCGCGCTGCTCGGCCACATCGGGCGCATCCTGCGCGGCGCCTTTCTCGGGCGCGGGGCCCAAGCCTGCCAGGCGCAAGTCCAGGTCTGCCAGTTCTTCGGCGCGGCGGGCGGCCAGCTGTTCGGCGGCGCTGCCGATGGCATTGACGTCATTGAGCAGCTTGCGCCCGTCATCGTCTTCGCCCAGTTTTTGCGGGATCGCGTCGAGCTGTTTGCGCAGGTCCTCCACGCCCGGTGGTGGTGCCTCCAGTTTGGGCGGGCTGGCGGTGGCGGCCAATGCAGATGCTGGTGCTGTGGCGGGCCTGGCTTGCGCCAGGGCTGCCGTGCCCCCTGCACCGAGGCTGAAAGCAAAGGCCAGCCAAAGCAGTGTGCGCAGCATTAATGTGCGGCAGAGGGGCAAGCGTGCAGGGTCGTGAGGAGGGTGGCTGCGCCGCAGAACATGTGCGACGCGCGTGGAGGGCTGGCTCATGGGCCTATTGTGCTGTGCGCCGCTGAGGCACTGCCTCGGCGCGGTGCGGTGAGGTGAGGTGCTTGGAGCTGCTTTGAGGTGCCTGGGGGGGCGCACACGTTGTGCGGGAACGCTTCGGGGTTTGTTTTGTGGGGCGCTGGAACCGGGGCTGGGTGAGCCCCTTTTTTAGCTGTCAGGCCGCAGAGGCTGGACTGAACAGATCCACCCGGTCGGTGATGATGCCGTCGGTTCCGAGGTCGATCAGTCGCTGGGCCGCCCAGTCGTCGTTGACGGTGTAGCTCAATGTGCGCAGCCCGGCGCCATGCACCTGGCCCACGGTGTCGGCCGTCCAGAGCGCGTGGTTGCAGACGACGGCCACGCAGCCCAGATGCAAGGCTGTGTCCAGCCAGCCTTCGGACAGCGTGTCGAGCAGCAGGCCGCGCGGCAGATGGGGGGCGCTGTCGCGTGCACCCGACAGGGCTGCAGGCTGGAACGAGGTGAGCAGCGGTGGCACCGGCTGGCCGTGCCACAGCCGCGCCGCATGGGCTGCCACAACGCGGCCTGTCTCGGCTTCGGTGCCCGGTGTCGGCTTGATTTCGATATTCAAAAAGAACCCGTTGGCAATGCAGTAACGCACTGCGTTGTCCAGCGTGGGCAGTGGCTCGCCTGCGTAGCTGCGCGAATGCCACGCACCCGCATCCAGCTGCGCCAGGGCGCTCCAGGGCAGGTCACCACCGGTGCCGGCGCCGTTGGTGGTGCGCTGCAGGGTGGCGTCGTGCATCAAAAACGGCACACCATCGCTGCTGAGCTTGGCGTCGCACTCAAACATGCGGTAACCGTGTTGCGCACCCAGGCGAAAGGCGGCCAGGGTGTTTTCAGGGGCCAGCTTGCCAGCGCCACGGTGGGCGATCCAACGGGGGTAGGGCCAGGGGGCGAGTTCGGACGAAGAGGCCGGGGACGGGGTGGAGGAGGTGGTGGGAAAGGGTGCGCTCATGCGGGTTCACCAAATTTCAGCAGGTTGCCATGGGGGTCGATGACGTGCATCTCCTTCATGCCCCACGGCTGGATGACGGGGGGCGCCACCTGCAGACCGCGTGCGGCAAAGTCTGCGTGCAGTACCGCCGTGTTGGCGCGCACGTAGCAGGAGGTGTTCTCGGCGATGTGGCGCTCGTCGCAGGGCCAGAAATGCAGTTCGCAGCCGTCGCGCTGGAGGATCAGGTAGTTGTCCATCTCCAGCAACGCGGCAAAGCCCAGGTGCTTGGTGTAGAACTGCAGGGTTTCGGCCAGATTCAGCGAGGCCAGCACCGGGACGGTGGCCTGAACCCCGCTCCCGTTGCTGGCGCTCGGCTGGGGCAGCATCGGCTCAGGCAGCGATGCGTTTGCCGGTAGCGGCATCAAACGCGTGCAGGCGGTCCGGGCGGGGCACCACGTGGATCACGCTGTCCGGTGCGGGTGCATGGGTGCCTTCTTCAACGCGCACGATGAGTTGTTCGCCATTGATGCGGCCGTAGATCAGGCGTTCGGCGCCCAGCAGTTCCACGGTTTCAACCTTGACTTCCCAGCCCTCGCTGCGCACGTCCAGATGCTCGGGGCGGATGCCCAGGATGGTGCCGGGCTTGCTGCTTGCCGCGTTCTTGAGCAGGTTCATGGGCGGCGACCCGATGAAGCTGGCCACGAACGTGGTGGCAGGCGTGTGGTAGACCTCTTCGGGCGTGCCGAATTGTTCCATGTTGCCGGCGTTCATAACGATCATGCGTTCGGCCAGGGTCATGGCTTCGACCTGATCGTGGGTCACAAACAGGCTGGTGATGCCCAGTTCGCGGTGCAGCTTCTGGATTTCGAGGCGGGTCTGGGCGCGCAGCTTGGCATCCAGGTTGGACAGCGGCTCGTCAAACAAAAACACCTGCGGCTGGCGCACGATGGCGCGGCCCATGGCCACGCGCTGGCGCTGGCCGCCGGACAGCTCGCGCGGCTTGCGCTCGAGCAAGTGGCCGAGTTCCAGAATTTTGGCGGCCTTGTCCACACGCGCCTTGATTTCGTCCTTGGGCACCTTGGCGATTTTGAGGCCGTAGGCCATGTTGTCGAAGTTCGACATGTGCGGGTACAGCGCGTAGTTCTGGAACACCATCGCGATGTCGCGCTGGGCAGGTTCCAGGTCGTTTACCACGCGGTCGCCGATGCGCAGTTCGCCGCCCGAGATTTCTTCGAGGCCCGCAACCATGCGCAGCAAGGTGGATTTGCCGCAGCCCGAGGGGCCCACGATGACGACAAATTCACCGTGCTTGACCTCGGCGTTCACGCCGTGGATGACTTGATTGGCCTTGGGGCCCACGCCGTAGCGCTTGACGATATTGCGAAGAGATATGGATGCCATGATGCAATTAATTTGATAGCTGCCAGCGCTTATTGGATAAGCGCTAGAAGGGGTTTTGTCTTATTTTTCGGTATCTACCAGGCCCTTGACGAACCAGCGCTGCATAAGCACCACCACCAGGGCGGGCGGCAGCATGGCCAAGAGGGCGGTGGCCATCACGATGTTCCATTCGTTGCCCGAATCGCCACCGGCAATCATGCGTTTGATGCCGATCACCACGGGGTACATGTCTTCCGAGGTGGTCACCAGCAGCGGCCACAGGTACTGGTTCCAGCCGTAAATGAACTGAATCACGACTAGCGCGGCACTCGACGTGCGCGAAAGCGGCACCAGGATGTCCTTGAAAAAGCGCATGGGCCCGGCACCGTCCACGCGGGCGGCCTCGACCAGCTCATCCGGCACCGTCAGAAAGAACTGGCGGAACAGGAAGGTGGCGGTGGCCGATGCGATGAGCGGCACCGTGAGGCCCGCATAGGTGTTCAGCATGCCCAGGTTGGACACCACTTCGTAGGTGGGCCCAATGCGCACTTCCACCGGCAGCATCAGCGTGATGAAGATCAGCCAAAAGCAGATGCCCTTGAAAGGGAAGCGGAAGTACACGATGGCAAACGCCGACAGCAGCGAGATGGCGATCTTGCCCACCGTGATGACGATGGCGGTGACAAAACTCACCCACATCATGCGAGAGACGGGGGCTGTGGAGCCCGCGCCCGAACCGCCGCCAAAAAGGGTGTCGTGGTAGGTCTGCCAGAAGTTGCTTCCAGGAAGCAGTGGCATGGGGGCTTGCACGATGTCCTGTGCGGTGTGGGTGGACGCCACAAACGCCAGGTACAGCGGAAAGCCAACAATGATCACGCCCAGCACCATGATCAGGTGCGAGAACGCGGTGAGATAGGGACTGCGTTCAACCATGTCAGTACTGCACTTTCTTTTCTACTTAGCGGAACTGGATGACGGTCAAAACAACGACGATGGCCATCAGCACCACCGATTGCGCGGCCGATCCGCCCATGTCCATGGCCTTGAAGCCGTCGTGATAGACCTTGTAGACCAGGATGGCCGTGTCGCGACCTGGGCCGCCTTGTGTCGTGGCGTCCACGATGGCGAAGGTGTCAAAAAACGCGTAGACCACGTTAATCACCAGCAGGAAGAACGTGGTGGGCGACAGCAGCGGGAACTGGATGCTCCAGAACCGGCGCCAAGGGCCTGCACCGTCGATGGCTGCGGCTTCGATGAGCGACTTGGGGATAGATTGCAAGCCCGCCAGGAAGAACAGAAAGTTGTAGGAAATCTGCTTCCACACGGCTGCAATCACGATCAACGCCATGGCGTGGTCGGAGTTGAGCATGTGGTTCCAGTCGAAGCCCGACTGCCGCAGCATGTACGCCACCACCCCCAGCGAGGGTGAAAACATGAACATCCACAGCACACCTGCCACCGCAGGGGCTACTGCATAGGGCAGCAGCAGCGCGGTTTTGTAGGCCAGGGCGCCTTTGATGATGCGGTCGGCAAAAATCGCCAGCATCAGCGACAGGCTGATGCCGCTGACTGCCACGAGGATCGAGAAGAAGGCAGTGGTCTTGAACGAATCCAGGTACCCAGGGTCTTCGAAAAGTGCCTTGAAGTTGTCAAAGCCGACCCATTCCTTCGAGAAACCGAAGGTGTCCTGCATCTGGAACGACTGCACCAGTGCCTGGCCTGCAGGCCAGAAAAAGAAGACGCTGATGATGACCAGCTGGGGTGCTAAAAGCACCCACGGCAGCCATGCAGAGCGAAAAAGAACGCGTTTTTCCATGTCCAGACTCTTAGAGCGTGTTGTGCACTTACATGTGCCCGCAAAAGCCGGGGAAAGGCCCGGCGGCCAAAAAGACAACCCGCCGCCCCAGCAAACCGGGTGGTTTGCTGGGGCGGCGGGCTTGAGATACCACCCGGCCCGAAGGCATGGGTGGTATCAACAGACGCTGGTAAGAACTTACTTGTTGGCGCGCGCGAAACGGGCCAGTTGCTCGTTTCCGCGGGTCACTGCGGTGTCCAGGGCTTCTTTGGCAGTCTTCTTGCCAGACCAGATTTGTTCGGTTTCTTCGTCAATGATGGAACGCACCTGCACGAAGTTGCCCAGGCGGATGCCACGCGACTTTTCGGTCGCCTTCTTGATCATCTGCGTCACAGCGACATCGGTACCAGGGTTCTTTTCATAGAAACCCGACGCTTCGGTCAGCTTGTAGGCGCCCATGGTCACTGGCAGGTAGCCCGTGCGCTGGTGGCTGGCGGCCTGAACCTTGGAGTCGTTCAGGAAGTTCATGAAGTCGGCAACGCCCTTGTACTCTTCGGCCTTCTTGCCAGACATCACCCACAGGCTGGCACCACCAATGGCAGTGTTCTGGGGAGCGCCTTGCACGTCAGCGTAGTAGGGCAGGGTGGAGATGCCGTAAGCAAACTTGGCTTCTTTGGACACGCGGGCGTACAGACCGGACGAGCCAGTGATCATGGCGCATTCGCCCGAGGGGAAGGATGCATCGGCGGCATTGCCACGGCCCTTGTAGACAAAGCTGCCTTCTTTGGAAGCCTTGGCCAGGTTGTCAAAGTGGCGCACGTGCAGTGGCGAGTTGAGCTGCAGCTGGGCGTCGGTGCCGTCAAAGCCATTGTTCTTGGACGCGAACAGCGTGTTGTGCCACAGCGAGAAGCTTTCGAGTTGCGTCCAGCTGATCCAGCTGGAGGTGAAGGGGCAGCTGTGGCCGCTGGCCTTGAGCTTGGAGGCCGCAGCAAACACTTCAGGCCAGGTCTTTGGTGGCTTGTCTGCGTTCAGGCCTGCCTTCTTGAAGGCGTCCTTGTTGTAATAGAAGATGGTGGTGGAGCTGTTGAGCGGGTAGCTCAGCATCTGGCCGTTAGGCGCGGTGTAGTAACCGGCCACGGCGGACACATAGTCGGTGGGCGTGAACTTGAACCCGGCATCGTTCAGCACCTTGGCGGCGGGCACGATGGCGCCTTTGCTGGCCATCATGGTGGCGGTGCCCACTTCAAAAACTTGCAGGATGTGGGGAGCATTGCCGGCGCGGAAGGCCGCGATGGCGCCTGTCATGGACTCGTCATACGTGCCCTTGTAGGTCGGCACCACTTTGTACTTGGTCTGGCTGGCGTTGTACTGCTTGGCGAGGTCGTTGACCCACTCGCCCAGAGCAGAGCTCATGGAATGCCACCACTGAATCTCTACTTGCTGGGCCTGAACCGGCGCAGCGAATGACAGGGCGATGGCAGCGGAAACTGCCAGATGCTTAACTTGCATGAATGTTCCTCCAAGGATGACGAAATGCACAAAGGGCGAATGCTAGGCACCCGATGTGACAGTGGTGTGTCGTTGTCGCATGGCACCCTGTGTGTAACAACCGGGGAAACCCCGTGGGGTGCCTGCAAGGGGTGCGATTGTGACTCTTTTGTGACAACTGCGCAGCCATTTGCCGAGAGCGGCAAGGTTTTGTGCGATGCACCATGCTTGGGGCATAGTGGTGCATGCCACTCGACTGCGCTGCCCCAGGTGTAACAGCGCCCCATTTTTCAGGAACCTTTCACTGCCATGGCCACCAATTCGCTGGACAAAAACAAGATCAAATTTTTGCTGCTGGAGGGCATTCATCCTTCCGCAGTCGATGTGATCCGGGGTTCTGGGTACACCCAGATCGAGACCGTCTCTGGCGCGCTTTCGGACGAAGAACTCAAGCGCAAGATTGCAGACGTGCACTTTGTGGGCATTCGCTCGCGCACGCAGCTGACCGAAGACGTGTTTGCCCATGCACACAAACTGGCAGCCGTGGGTTGCTTTTGCATTGGCACCAACCAGGTGGACCTGAACGCGGCGCGCGAGCGCGGCATTGCGGTTTTCAACGCGCCTTATTCCAACACCCGCTCTGTGGCCGAATTGGTGCTGGCTGAAGCCATCTTGCTGTTGCGCGGCATTCCCGAAAAGAATGCGGTGGCGCACCGCGGCGGCTGGCTCAAGTCGGCCGACAACGCCTACGAAATCCGGGGCAAAACCCTGGGCATCGTGGGCTATGGCTCTATTGGCACGCAGTTGTCAGTGCTGGCCGAGGCGCTGGGCATGCACGTGGCGTTTTTTGATGTGGTCAACAAGCTGCCGCTGGGCAATGCCCGCCAGGTGCAGCACCTGCACGATCTGTTGGGCCAGAGCGACATCGTGAGCCTGCATGTGCCCGAGCTGCCCTCCACCGAGGGAATGATCGGCGCGGCCGAGATTGCCGCCATGAAGCCCGGCGGCATTCTGATCAATGCTGCGCGGGGGACGGTGGTGGATATTCCTGCCCTGGCCGATGCCCTCACGGCGAAAAAACTGCTCGGCGCTGCCATCGACGTGTTCCCGGTCGAGCCGCGCACCAACAAGGACGAGTTCCAGTCGCCCTTGCGCGGCCTGGACAACGTAATTTTGACCCCCCACATCGGCGGATCCACCATGGAAGCGCAGGCCAACATTGGCCTCGAAGTGGCCGAAAAATTGGTGAAATACAGCGACAACGGCACCAGCACGTCATCGGTCAACTTTCCGGAGGTGGCGCTGCCTGCGCACCCGGGCAAACACCGACTGCTGCACATCCACCACAACGTGCCCGGCGTGTTGTCAGAGATCAATCGCATCTTTTCGGACAACCAGATCAACATCGCGGCCCAGTACCTGCAGACGAACGAGAAAATTGGCTACGTGGTCATCGACATCGATGCGGCCTCGTCCGATCTGGCGCTGGACAAGCTGGCCAAGGTTGGCGGCACGCTGCGCAGCCGCGTGTTGTTCTGAGTTGCTCCTGTAAAGATAGCTGATAGCGCTTGCTGGTAAAGCGCTGCGGGCTGATTTGACTTTGAATCTGGTATTCACCGCCTTCCGGGTCGCCCCGGCGCCCGCCTCCGGGCGGCGCGCCCGGAGGCGGTGGCATAAAATTCTCGCCCCAAGGCACACGGGCGCGCCGCGCCCACCCAGGTTAATCCCATGAATGTTCCGATTGCGTTGGCTACCCTGCAGACGCAGGCCGCCGAGCCTGTGCGTCTGCGCGAAATTCCCTACAACTACACCTCGTTCTCCGACCGGGAGATCGTGATCCGTCTGCTGGGGTCTCCGGCCTGGAATGTGCTGGACCAGCTGCGCAAAGAGCGCCGCACCGGGCGATCCGCCCGCATGCTGTACGAGGTGCTGGGCGACATTTGGGTGGTGCAGCGCAACCCCTACCTGCAGGACGACCTGCTGGACAACCCCAATCGCCGCAAGTTGCTGGTGGATGCGTTGCAGCACCGACTGGGCGAGATCGAAAAACGCCGCACCCCTGCCGACGATGCCGAGCGCGACCGCCTGGTGGGTGAACTGGTGGTGGCCGCGCGCCGTGCGGTGGCCGAGTTCAATGCCACCTTCGAGCAGGCCGCGCAACTGCGCCGCCAGATCCAGAAGACGCTGGGCCGCCTGACGGCCAAGGACAACATCAAGTTCGACGGCCTCTCCCGCGTGAGCCATGTGACCGATGCGACCGACTGGCGCGTTGAATACCCGTTTGTGGTGCTCACGCCCGACACCGAAGTCGAGATGGCAGGCCTTGTCAAAGGCTGTATCGAGCTGGGCCTGACCATCATCCCCCGGGGGGGCGGCACCGGCTACACCGGCGGCGCGATTCCGCTGACGTGGAAGAGCGTGGTCATCAACACCGAAAAGCTCGAAGCCATGACCGAGGTGGAAATGCGCCGCCTGCCGGGCATGGACCACGAAGTGGGCACCGTGTGGACCGAAGCCGGTGTGGTCACCCAGCGCGTGGCAGATGCGGCCGAGCGCGCAGGTTTTGTGTTTGCCGTGGACCCGACCAGCGCCGAAGCCAGCTGCATTGGCGGCAACATCGCCATGAACGCGGGTGGCAAAAAGGCCGTGCTCTGGGGCACGGCGCTGGACAACCTGGCCAGCTGGCGCATGGTGACGCCTGACGCCCAGTGGCTCGAAGTGACGCGGCTGGACCACAACATGGGCAAGATCCATGACGTGGAAGTGGCCACCTTTGAGCTGCAGTATTTCGAAGCGGACGGTAAAACGCCTGTGCGCACCGAGCGCCTGGCCATTCCCGGCAAAACCTTCCGCAAGGAAGGCCTGGGTAAGGACGTGACGGACAAGTTCCTGGCCGGCCTGCCGGGCATACAGAAAGAAGGCTGCGACGGCCTCATCACCAGCTCGCGCTGGGTGGTGCACCGCATGCCCGAGCACACGCGCACCGTGTGCATGGAGTTTTTTGGCAATGCCAAGGACGCCGTGCCTTCCATTGTGGAAATCAAGGACTTCATGTTTGCCGAGCAAAAGCGCAGTGGCGTGTTGCTGGCGGGGCTGGAGCATCTGGACGACCGCTACCTGAAGGCGGTGGGCTATGCCACCAAGAGCAAAAAGGGCAATGGTGGTTTGCCCAAGATGGTGCTGATTGGCGACATTGCCGGTGACAACGCCGACGACGTGGCCCGTGTCACCAGCGAGGTCGTGCGCCTGGCCAACACCCGCAGCGGTGAGGGTTTTATTGCCATCACAGCCGACGCTCGCAAAAAATTCTGGGCCGACCGCAAGAAGACAGCCGCCATCAGCCGCCACACCAACGCCTTCAAGATCAACGAAGACGTGGTGATCCCGCTGCCCCGCATGGCCGAATACACCGACGGCATCGAGCGCATCAACATCGAGCTCTCCCTGCGCAACAAGATCAAGCTGTGTGATGCGCTGACCGAATTCTTCGAGCGCGGCAATTTGCCTTTGGGAAAACGTGAAGCCGACGACGAGGTGCCTTCGCCCGAGTTGTTGCAAGAGCGCGTGGCCCAGGCCATTGGCTTGGTGGAAGAAGTGCGTGCCCTGTGGCAGGGCTGGCTGCACGATGTGGACACGCTGTTCCCCGAGCTGCAGGACCACACGCTGCGTGCCAGCTGGAAGACCCAGCTGCGCGCGCCGCTGCAAGGCATCTTCACGGGGGCGGCGTTCAAACCCATTCTGGATGAAGTGGTGGCCACCCACAAACGCGTGCTCAAGGGCCGGGTTTGGGTGGCGCTGCACATGCATGCGGGCGATGGCAATGTGCACACCAACCTGCCGGTCAACAGCGACGACTACGAAATGCTGCAGACCGCACACGAGGCGGTGGCCCGCATCATGGTGCTGGCGCGCAGCCTGGACGGCGTGATTTCGGGGGAACACGGCATTGGTATCACCAAGCTGGAATTTTTGACCGACGAAGAGCTGCGCCCGTTTGCTGAGTACAAACAGCGCGTGGACCCGGAAGGCCGCTTCAACAAAGGCAAGTTGCTCCGAAATCAGGAGCTGCCAGCGCACGCGGGACAAGCGCTAGAGGCCAATTGGGCTTCAAAACCAGCCTTGCATGCTGATTTGACGAATGCCTACACGCCCAGCTTCGGCCTGATGGGGCACGAGTCGCTGATCATGCAGCAGAGCGACATCGGCGCCATTGCCGATTCGGTCAAGGACTGCCTGCGCTGCGGCAAGTGCAAGCCGGTGTGCGCCACGCACGTGCCACGCGCCAATTTGCTCTATAGCCCGCGCAACAAGATTCTTGCGACCTCGCTGTTGGTGGAAGCGTTCTTGTACGAAGAGCAGACCCGCCGCGGCGTCAGCATCAAGCACTGGCAAGAGTTTGAAGACGTGGCCGACCACTGCACGGTGTGCCACAAGTGCGAGAGCCCGTGCCCGGTAAAGATCGACTTTGGCGACGTCACCATGAACATGCGCAACCTGCTGCGCAAGATGGGCAAGAAGACGTTCCGGCCGGGCAATGCGCTGGCGATGACCATGCTCAACGCCACCAACCCGGACACCATCAAGTTCATGCGTTCGGCCATGGTGGATGTGGGCTTCAAGGCCCAGCGCCTGGCGGTGGACCTGCTGCGCAAGGTGGGCCGCAAGCAGACGGCCAAGCCGCCCGCCACGGTGGGCACGGCTCCGATCAAGGAGCAGGTGATCCACTTCATCAACAAGAAGCTGCCGGGTGGTTTGCCCAAGAAAACGGCACGCGCGTTGCTGGATATTGAGGACAAGGACTACGTGCCCATCATCCGCAACCCCAAGGCCACTACGGCCGAGACGGAGGCGGTGTTTTACTTTCCGGGCTGTGGTTCAGAGCGCTTGTTCAGCCAGGTGGGCCTGGCGACGCAGGCCATGCTGTGGCATACGGGCGTGCAAACGGTGTTGCCACCGGGTTACCTGTGCTGCGGCTACCCCCAGCGCGGCAGCGGCCAGTTCGACAAGGCCGAGAAGATGATCACCGACAACCGGGTGCTCTTCCATCGCGTGGCCAACACGCTCAACTACCTCGACATCAAGACTGTGGTCGTGAGCTGTGGCACCTGCTACGACCAGTTGCAGGGCTACGAGTTTGACAAGATCTTCCCGGGCAGCCGCATCATCGACATCCACGAATACCTGCTGGAAAAGGGCGTGACCTTGCAGGGCAAGGGTGCGTACCTGTACCACGAGCCCTGCCACAACCCGATGAAGCTGCAGGACTCGATGAAGACGGTGAAGGCGCTTGTGGGCGAGCAGGTCTTGAAGAGCGAACGCTGCTGCGGCGAGTCCGGCACGCTGGGGGTCACGCGGCCCGATATTTCGACCCAGGTGCGTTTTCGCAAGGAAGAAGAAATCAAGAAGGGCGAAGCCCAACTGCGTGAGGTCATGAAGGCCACCGGCACGGGGCCGGGCGCCGTGGATGCGCAGGCCAACATCAAGATCTTGACCAGCTGCCCCAGCTGCCTGCAGGGCCTGAACCGGTATGAAGGCGATTTGAACAACGGTTTGCTCGAAGCCGACTACATCGTGGTCGAGATGGCGCGGGAGATCTTGGGCGAGAACTGGATGCCAGAGTACGTGCGCCAAGCCAACGACGGCGGCATTGAGCGGGTACTCGTGTGACGGCCTGCCCTTTGTGCGCTGCAGACGCAGGCGTGCTGGTCTGGCGCGGTGAGCGCCTGCGCGTCATCCGCGCGCAGGAGGCTGGGTTTCCGGCCTTTTATCGCGTGGTGTGGAACGCGCATGTGGCCGAGTTCTCCGACCTCGCACCGCAGGACCGCGTGTACTGCATGGAGGCGGTGGTGCTGGTGGAGCAGGCGCTGCGCCAGCACTTGTCGCCCACCAAAATCAACCTCGCGGCGCTGGGCAACATGGTGCCGCACCTGCACTGGCATGTGATTGCGCGGTTTGAGCGGGACAGCCACTTTCCATCGCCCGTGTGGTCAGCGCCGCAGCGGCCCAGTCCTGCAGCGCAAGAAGCGGCCATCCTGGCCCGGCTGCCAGCGCTGGAGATTGCATTGCAGGGGCAACTGTCCAAGCTCGCATCCGCTCGTCCTGCCCAGTAACCCGGTAACCCTGCCATGGGCATGCCCGCCTGCGGGTGTGACAATGAACGCAGTCTTTTCTGTCTTCTGACAACAGTTTTCTCACAGGTGAATCCATGGCAGGTTTGAAAGTGGGCGCTCCCACGCCACAGGCAATCACGGTGCATGAGGCATCGCGGGTGCTGGAGGTGGGCTTTTCTGACGGCGCCACATTCCGCATTCCGTTCGAGCTGATGCGGGTGTACTCGCCATCGGCCGAAGTGCAGGGCCACGGGCCGGGTCAGGAAGTGCTGCAAACCGGCAAGCGTGAAGTGACCTTGGTCAATCTGGAGCCCGTGGGCAACTACGCGGTCAAACCCACGTTTTCTGACGGCCACGAAAGTGGCATTTTCAGTTGGGACTATCTGTACGAACTCGGCCAGCAGCAGGACGCCCTTTGGACGCAGTACACGGAACGCCTGGCAGCTGCAGGCGCAGAGCGCGACGCGCCCATGGCGGCCAAGGGTGGTGCTGGCGGCCATGCCTGTGGCAGCCACTGATGTGGAGGGGCGGGGTGTTCAGTCGCATTGCCTTGCGTAAGCGGGTGTTGCCCCTTTTGACTTGAGTGCTATTATAAATATAGCTATTAGCGCTTTATTCATAAGCGCTAGCGGCCATTTTTATTCAAATGGCGTTGTCCTAATTGCGACAGATGCCCCATTTCAGTGCGGGGTTGTCGCTGTACCTCTGGCGCTCACGCGCCTAGCATGATTTTTATGAGCACCACGCACTTCGGTTTTCAGTCGGTCGACGAGCAGGAAAAGGCGCGCCATGTGCGCGGCGTGTTCGACTCGGTGGCCTCCAGGTACGACGTGATGAACGACCTCATGTCGGCAGGCATGCACCGCGCCTGGAAGGCCTACACCGTGATGGTGGCCAACCTGCGCGAAGGCAGCCAGGTGCTTGATATTGCGGGCGGTACGGGCGACCTGGCGATGGCGTTCGCTAAAAAGGTGGGCGCATCGGGCCGTGTGGTGCACACCGACATCAACGAAGCCATGCTGCGCGTGGGGCGTGACCGCCTGATTGACGCCGGAGTGGTGTTGCCCACGCTGGTCTGCGACGCTGAAAAACTGCCGTTCCCCGACGCACATTTCGACGTGGTGAGCGTGGCCTTTGGCCTGCGCAACATGACCCACAAAGACTTGGCGATTGCCGAGATGTGCCGCGTACTCAAGCCGGGCGGCAAGCTGTTGGTGCTCGAATTTTCGAAAGTGGCCAAGCCGCTTTCAAAGGCGTACGACTGGTATTCGTTCAAGGTGCTGCCCCGTTTGGGCAAGCTGGTGGCGGGCGACGACTCAAGCTACCGCTACCTGGCCGAGTCCATCCGCATGCACCCGGGGCAGGAAGAACTCAAAAGCCTCATGCAAAAAAATGGCTTTGGGCATGTGGACTATCACAACATGACGGGTGGCATTGTGGCCTTGCATGTTGGAATCAAGTGCTGAGCAACGGCTGAGTACTGCGCTCGGAATGCTCGTAATAGATTTAACGGAGACGGAGAATTCATGATGAAACTGTGGTCTGTAGTGTTGGTGGCAATGCTGGCGTTTGCACACGCCGATGCGGATGCCAAGCGGATGGGTAGCGGCAAGTCGATGGGCAAGCAGTCGGGCAATGTCACCCAGCGTGATTCCGCCACGCCGCCCGCAACGCCGGGCGCACCGGCACAAAACGTGAATAGCGCTGCGGCTGCCAAACCCGGTGCTGCAGCAGCACCTGCTGCGGCTGCCAAGAAACCATGGGGTGCCATGCTGGGCGGTCTGGCCGCTGGCCTGGGCCTCGCCTGGTTGGCCAGCTCCCTGGGGCTGGGCGCCGGGTTTGGCAACATCTTGATGATGGTGCTGCTGGCGGTGGCCGCATTCGCTATCTTCAAGATGGTGATGCGTGCGCGTAATGGCGGCGCAGCAAGCGGCGGCGCCTCGGCGGGTGGGTCTCCGTTTGCCTTTCAGGGCGCGGGCGCACCAACCCCTGCCGCGGCGCAAGTGCCGCCTCAGTACAGCCCCAATAACGTGGGCAACGATGCGTCGGCACGCCCTTGGGAGCGCAGCAGCATGGCGTTTGATGCGTCGCGCCAGGCGCAAGGTGGGCAGGTCGGCACGGGCGTGGTCATCGGCTCGGGCCTGTCGGGCTCGCAGAACTGGGGTGTTCCAGAAGGTTTTGACACCGAAGGTTTCCTGACGGCCGCCAAGCGCAACTTTGTGACCCTGCAGGCTGCCTGGGACGGTTCGGACATCAACACGCTGCGTTCAATGATGACCGACAGCATGCTCAACGAGATCCGTACCCAGCTGACCGAACGTGAAGACCATCGCGGCGCGCAACCGAACCACACCGAAGTGGTGATGATTGAAGCCCAGTTGCTGGGCATCGAAGAACTGGGCGACGGCTACATGGCCAGCGTCGAGTTCTCCGGCATGATCCGCGAAGAACTCTCGGCGGGCCCCAGCCCGTTCCGCGAAGTGTGGAACATGACCAAATCCAAGGCCGGCAACAGCGGCTGGCTGGTTGCAGGCGTGCAAGCGCTGCAATAAAGCAAAAGCCCCACTTTTGGGGCTATCCCAGTTCAGGGAATAATCGGGGACTATGGCAACACCACAGTCCCCTTTTTCGTTTCTGGACGGCCTCTTTGAGCGTGTGGCCGCCGGCCCTCAACCACCGCAATGGCTCGTGCACGAGGTGCAGCAGCGTTTGGTGCTGTTCCTCAACCATGTGCTGATGCAAGAGAGCGAGGCCATGGACCGCCTGGTGCGCCAAAAAGGCCGTGTAGCCCGCGTGCAGTGGCGGGCCTATTCGATGGCGCTGGTCATCACCCCGGCGGGGCTGTTCAACCTGGCCTCTGAGGGCGCAGCGCCTGACTTGCAGCTGGAGGTGACGGAAACGTCTCCGCTCACGCTGGCCCAGGTGGCCCTGCGGGGTGACAAGCCCTCTATCCGCATCGAAGGCGACGTGCAGCTGGCGGCAGAAATCAACTGGCTGGTGGACCATGTGCGCTGGGACGTGGAAGAAGACCTGGCCCGCGTCATAGGCGATGCCCCTGCGCACACCGTGGCCCAGGTTGCCAGCCGCGCCGCGCAAGCACTGCGCCAGTTTGTCGGTGCTCGCGTTGCGCCTGCGGCGGGTGGCGCTGTATCAGCGGGTTCGCCTTCCGCCCCGGCCACGCCAGCCAACGGGTCGGGCCGGGCTGACGTATGAAGCGATTCCTGCGGGGAACATTCATTCTGTGGGTGGTGTTCCGGTATGGGCTGGACGGCATGGTGCTCGACAGCTTTCAGAAACCTTGGTTGCGAATGCTTTCGCGCGTTCTCTCGATCGGTCGTAACCTTGATGCACCGCGCGGTCAGCGCCTGCGCGAGGCGCTGGAGCGCCTCGGCCCTATCTTCGTCAAGTTTGGACAGGTGTTGTCCACACGCCGTGACCTGCTGCCCGCGGACGTCGCCGATGAACTGGCGCGTCTGCAGGACCGGGTACCCCCGTTTCACCATGACATTGCCATTGCCACCATAGAGCGCGCTTTCCGCCGCCCCGTGGACGAAGTCTTTACCTCGTTTGACCGCACCCCCGTGGCCAGTGCGTCTATCGCGCAGGTGCACTTTGCCACCCTGCGTGACCGCCACGGCATTGCACGCGAGGTCGCCGTCAAGGTGTTGCGCCCGGGCATGCTGCCGGTGATCGAGAAGGACCTGAGCCTCATGCGCATGATGGCCGGCTGGGTGGAAGGGCTGTCTGCCGACGGCAAGCGCCTGAAACCCCGCGAGGTAGTGGCCGAGTTTGACAACTACCTGCACGACGAGCTGGACCTGGTGCGCGAGGCCGCCAATGCCGCGCAGCTGCGCCGCAATATGCAGGGGCTGGACCTGGTGCTGATTCCCGAGATTTTCTGGGACTTTTGCCACCCCGAGGTCATGGTGATGCAGCGCATGAATGGCGTGCCCATCAGCCAGATGGAGCGCTTGCGCGATGCCGGTGTGGACATCCCCAAGCTGGCGCGCGATGGCGTCACGATTTTCTTCACCCAGGTATTTCGCGACGGGTTCTTTCATGCCGACATGCACCCGGGCAACATCCAGGTCAGCCTGGACCCAGCCACGTTTGGGCGCTATATCTCTTTGGACTTTGGCATCGTGGGTACGCTCACCGAGTCCGACAAGGAATACCTGGCGCAGAACATTGTGGCTTTCTTCCGGCGCGACTACAAGCGTGTGGCCGAACTGCACATTGAAAGCGGCTGGGTGCCGCCCGAAACGCGTGTCAATGACCTCGAATCGGCCATTCGGGCTGTGTGCGAGCCGTATTTTGATCGGCCGCTCAAGGAGATATCGCTGGGGCTGGTGCTGATGCGCCTGTTCCAGACTTCGCGCCGCTTCCATGTCGAGATACAGCCCCAACTGGTGCTGCTGCAAAAGACCTTGCTCAACATTGAAGGCCTCGGCCGCGAGCTGGACCCAGAGCTGGACCTGTGGAGCACCGCCAAGCCGTTTCTTGAAAAGTGGATGCTCGATCAGATGGGGCCCCAACGTCTGTGGCGCGAGTTGCGGGCGGAAGCGCCGCACTATGCCAAGCTGATCCCTGAGCTGCCACGCCTGCTGTATGACGCCCTGCGCCAACGCCCTGCAGACCAGCAACATGCGCTGCGCGAGTTGCTGGATGCGCAAAGGCGTACCAACCGCTTGCTCCAGTCCATCATTTATGGCGGGTTGGGGTTTGTCCTGGGTTTGCTGGCGATGCAGCTTTTCGTGCGCCTGCGGATTTTCTAGAAACACAGAAGAACCTGTTTGGAGGCACGAAAGTTGCCTCCATAATCCGCAGCAACTTTTGTGACGGTTTTCGTAGAAAAGTGGTCACCTTTTGGTCTGCGGGGCCGCCACATGCCGGTGTGGTTTGAACAGCGCGCCTTGCAGTTTTGCAACCCCCCTTGGAGTTTCGGAGCGGCGCCATGCTGATCACATTCATCGTTCTGTACCTGCTTATCTCAATTGGTATTGGCCTGTATGCCGCCACCCGTGTGCACAACACGGCCGACTATGCGGTGGCAGGGCGCAGTTTGCCCCTGGCGGTGGTGATTGCCACCACGTTTGCCACCTGGTTTGGTTCAGAGACCGTGCTGGGGGTGTCGGCCCGGTTTGTGGACGGCGGTCTGGGCTCCGTGGTCGAAGACCCGTTCGGCGCCTCGATGTGCCTGATCCTGGTGGGACTGTTTTTTGCCTACAAGCTGTACAAGAAGAACCTGATCACCCTGGGCGACTACTACCGTCAGCGCTACGGGCGAGTGATTGAGGTGGCCTGTTCGGCCATCATCATGTTCAGCTACCTCGGTTGGGTCGCGGCGCAGATCACGGCGTTGGGGCTGGTGTTCAATCTGCTCACGCAGGGTGCAGTGTCCGTCACGCTGGGCATGGTCATTGGCACGCTCGTCGTGCTGGTCTACACCTTGTACGGCGGTATGTGGTCTGTGGCCATGACCGATTTTGTGCAGATGATCGTGATTGCGGTCGGCCTGCTGGCCATTGCCTGGTACGCCGGTGAGCTGGCCGGGGGCGCTGGCAAGGTGATTGAGTTTGCAGCGCGGGAGGGCAAGTTCCAGTTTTTCCCGACCGGGGGTGCCAAGGAGTGGACGTTCTTTATTGCTGCAGCCATCACGATGATGCTGGGCTCGATCCCCCAGCAGGACGTGTTTCAGCGGGTGATGTCGTCCAACAGCGCTGAGACCGCCCGCAAGGGGCCGGTGATTGGCGGCATCTTGTACCTGTTGTTTGCCTTCATTCCCATGTTTGTGGTGACGGCGGCCGTGCTAATCATGCCGGAGGCGGCGCAAGAACTCCTGAAGGACGATCCCCAAAAGTTGTTGCCCACCCTGGTGATGGAGCGCATGCCGCTGGTGCTGCAGGTGGCCTTCTTCGGCGCCCTGCTGTCGGCCATCATGTCCACCGCATCAGCCACTTTGCTGGCGCCATCCACCACGTTTGTCGAGAATATCCTGCACAACCTGCGGCCGGGCATGACAGATGCCCAAACGCTCAAGGCCATGCGCATTTCGGTGCTGGTGTTCACCGCCTGCGTTCTGACCTATGCCATCACCATGCAGGGCACCTCGATCTACGAAATGGTGTCGGGCGCTTACCAAGTGCCGTTGGTGGGCGCTTTTGTGCCGCTGGTGTTTGGCTTGTACTGGACACGCGCGACTACCCAGGGGGCACTGCTGGCCGTGACGATGGGCCTGGGCGTCTGGCTGTTGTTTGTGGCCAGCCCCATGTTGTCTGAAGCATTTCCGCAGCAGTTGGCGGGTGTGTTGGCGGCGCTGGTGGGCATGATCGGCGGCTCGTTGGCGCCCCAGTGGATCGAAGACCACAAGGGCCACGTCACGCATTACGAAGGCACCGTAGCCTGACCATACCCGCCAAAGGGATCGACCGCCTCAAGTCCCGCGCCAGCCGCGGGGCTTGAGGTAGTGCATGCCGCCTATAATTGAGGGTTTTGCACTTTCCCTTCACACTCTGACATGCCTATTTACGCCTACAAATGCGGCTCCTGCGGCCATGCCAAGGATGTGCTGCAAAAAATGTCGGATCCCCAGCTCACGGTGTGCCCCGCTTGCGGCGCAGAAGCTTTCACCAAGCAGGTGACTGCCGCTGGGTTCCAGCTCAAGGGCTCGGGCTGGTATGTGACAGATTTCCGGGGAGGCAATAGCGGCGCCCCTGCCGCGCCGGCCGCCGATGCGAAGCCTGGGGCTGCGTCCGAGGGTGCTTCTGCTGCCGCGCCAGCCCCTGCGGGTGATGCTCCTAAAAAAGAAGCTACCAGCGTAAGCGCACCTAGCGCTAGCGGCACTTCTTCTCCTTCAACTCCGTCTACCTGAGTCTTTGATGTCTGCCCTGCGCAAATGGCTGTTGACCGGCCTTCTGGTGATCGTGCCAGGGGTGATTACGGCCTGGGTGCTCAACTGGATCGTGAGCACGCTCGATCAGACCCTGCAGATCTTGCCCCTCGCATGGCACCCAGACCGGTTGATCGGCTTTCATATCCCCGGTTTCGGCGTGGTGCTGACGCTGGTGATTTTGCTGGTGGTGGGTGCGGTAGCCAGCAATTTTGCCGGGCGCAAGCTGGTGCAGTGGGGGGATGCGGTGGTGCATCGCATTCCCGTGGTCCGGTCCATCTACTCCAGCGTCAAGCAGGTGTCAGACACCCTGTTTTCCGAAAGTGGCAACGCCTTTCGCAAGGCGGTGCTGGTGCAGTGGCCCCGTGAAGGTGTCTGGACGCTGGCGTTTGTCACGGGATCTCCCAACGGCGAAGTGGCCGCTTACCTGCGCGATGAATTTGTCAGTGTGTATGTGCCCACCACGCCGAACCCCACGGGTGGCTATTTTGTGATGCTGCGCAAGAGCGACTGCGTCGAGCTCGACATGAGCGTGGATGCCGCGCTCAAATACATTGTTTCGATGGGCGTGGTCGCTCCCCCAGACCCGACGCTCGTTTCCCCCACTAAGTGAACCCTCAATGCGCCACAGCGGCGCCGGAAGTGATTGCCATGGCCATGCGTTCCCACTATTGCGGTCTTGTGACCGAAGCCCTGCTGGGCCAAACCGTGAGCCTGTGCGGCTGGGTCAACCGCCGGCGCGACCACGGCGGCGTGATTTTCATCGACCTGCGCGACCGAGAGGGTTATGTGCAGGTGGTCTGCGACCCGGACCGCGCCGACATGTTCGCCACGGCCGAAGGCGTGCGCAACGAGTTCTGCGTGCAGATCAAGGGCCTGGTGCGGGCGCGCCCCGAAGGCACGGTCAACGAGGCGCTGAAAAGCGGCAAGATCGAAGTGCTGTGCCACGAACTGATCGTGCTCAACCCCAGCGTCACGCCGCCGTTCCAGCTTGACGACGACAACCTGTCCGAGACCACACGCCTGACGCACCGCGTGCTGGACCTGCGCCGCCCCTACATGCAGAACAACCTGATGCTGCGTTACCGCGTGGCGATGGAAACCCGCAAGTTCCTCGACGCCAACGGTTTCATCGACATCGAAACCCCGATGCTGACCAAGAGCACGCCCGAAGGCGCGCGCGACTATCTGGTGCCCAGCCGCGTCAACGAAGGCCAGTTCTTCGCGCTGCCGCAAAGCCCGCAGCTGTTCAAGCAGCTGCTGATGGTGGCCGGCTTTGACCGGTACTACCAGATCACCAAGTGTTTCCGCGACGAGGACCTGCGCGCTGACCGCCAGCCGGAATTCACGCAAATCGATATCGAGACGTCCTTCATGGGCGAGCAGGACATCCGCGACATGTTCCAGGGCATGATCAGCAACATCTTCAAGACCGT
>JAUXZO010000040.1 GCA_030692685.1 Acidovorax sp.
ATATCAGTCCGGCGGTGTTTGTGCCCAGGTGATCGGCATACGTCAAAAAGGCTTCCCGGGTGGAAGCCTTTTTTGATGGGCGCGGTCTGAAATGTCATGTCGAAGTGGGTTTCAGCCATTCGTCGTGTTGATGTGACCAACAACTCAGGAAGCGCTGAACAAGCCCCCTGCGGCGCGCCATCAGGCGGGCTTGGGCGGTATGCTGCGTTGAATTTCTTGCCAATAGCCATCTATTGGCTGCGAAATCCGCCTTGAATCCCATCCCAATCCGCCTGCCGCGCATCCGCAAGGACTTATTCAGCGCTTCCTACAAAGGAAATCTCATGCAATACCTCTGCCTGGCCTACTACGACCCCGAAAAAATGGACGCCATGGCGCCTGCCGACATGCAGGCGCTGGTGGAGGCCTTGCCCGCCAAGGACGCCGCCCTGCAGCAAACCGGCAAGCTCGTCTGGAACGGCTCGCTCCAGGGGCCCAAAGCCACCTTCGGCATGCGCCCACGCGGCGGCAAGCCGCAAGTGACCGACGGGCCTTACTCGGAAGCCAAGGAACTGGTGGGCGGCTTTTTTGTCATCGAAGCGGCTGACAAGGAAGAAGCGATACGCATCGCGTCGCTGCATCCCGCCGCCACGCTGGGAGAACACATCGGCTGGGGGATTGAGGTGCATCCGATTGGGACCTGTTCGGTCAAGAAATAAGAAAGAACAGCGGCGCGAGTCTGCGCTCTTACTGCGGCACCAGCTTGGCATGGATGCGGATCTCTTCCGAGATCACCTGCGCCAGCGGTTTGCTTTCATCGGCGGCCGGCTCCATGCCGATCTCGATCAGCTTGTTCTTGGCATCACCGCGCAGAAAGGGCTTGGCCGATGCGCTGATCCTGTCCAGCACCGGCTGCGGGCTTTGGCTCGTTTCAGCACGCTCAGAGCTGATACGGCACCGATTTACCCTCACAAAACAAAAAACCAAGCAAAAAGACGTTGTAAATGTCAATTTAAAAGGCTATAGTAATGTTCATCACCTTAAAAGGAGATAGACATGGCTCCCCCTGTAATTCGTCTCGTTCGCTCTGCCCCGGATCCGTTGGGATTGTTCTTGAGGGTTGGCCGAGCCGGCCAAAAGGACCTGCAAACATTTATAGCCGCTGGAGACGCGTCATTTAGCGGCGTAGTTTTAGAGGCCAAGCGGGCTGACAAGCAAAAAGAACTCTTGTCGTTGGTTCTTGAGCATCGGATAGATGCAGTTTTAGATCCGCAAACACAGGCTATGGGTACTACTGGCGGCTACACAAAGTCTATGGACGTATTGCCTTGGTCTGCCAAGCGTGCACATACCCTTGATGACTTTTCCACTGAGTTGGCACGTAGAAAGATTGCCGACGACATCGCCCAATTTGCGATTAAGTACGGATTTACTCAAATACTTGCCCCGACTCATCTTATTTCTGGACCAAACGATCCTTGGCTCGAAATCGATATTGCGACTACTAATGCGCTGATCTCTGCACTGCAACGTCGCAATGCGAGTTCTATACAGGTCAACTACTCTTTGGCAATCAGTTACGAGGCATTCAGAACTGCGTCTAAACGAAGCGCAATTTTGGAACGATTGCGAAATCTAAGTATTGATAGTCTGTGGTTGCACGTTGACGGTTGTGGCTCTGACAGTAGCCCGGCGGCGGTCTCTCGTTACGGCGATGCTGCTGCAGACTTTCATACCTTGAGAATCCCCATCATTGCGGATCATATGGGCGGGTTGGTCGGACTTTCATTGTTGGCGTTTGGGGTCGTTGGTGGGATTTCGCATGGGATAACCCTCGGGGAGCGTTTCCATTGCGGACACTGGAAGAAGGTTGCAACCGGAAAGCCTTTTGCGCCAGGGCTCCGTGTATATCTTCCAATTTTGGACTTGCTGCTGCCGAGGGTGGATGCGGAAAAACTTTTCGAAACCGGTGCAAAGGCAAAAGCGGCGTTTGGTTGCAGGAATACAGCATGTTGTGGTCGAGGCATTCCTGACATGCTCCAAGCGCCTGCACGCCACTTTTTGTATCAGCGCACGCGTGAGGTGGCCGGCCTAAGTCAGATCCCGGAATCCCTGCGACCCATGCAATTCTTGGAAGAGCATTTGCGGCCTGCCAGTGATCGTGCCCTTTTGGCGGTTGGACTTACGTTGCCCGACGCCTTACAGAAAAAGATGGCTTCTCAAAGCAAGCGGTTAAATGATTTGAGAATCGCTTTGGGCTCATACGCTCAGAAGCGGAGGGATGACGTCACTTTTGCACGTCATCCGAAAACGCGTGCAGCTCGAGAAGCTCGTAGAAGTTAACTTTTCAAGGAGCTAATCATGAATGGCAATGCTATTGCTCGACGCTTGGATGCTATCCAGGCTAAGGGTGCGATGCGTTCCTCCGATATCGCCAATGTTCTTGAAGTGCGACCGGAGACGGTTTCTCGCTGGAATCAAGGTAAGGCATTTCCACACCCAAATACTGAGAAACAGCTTTTGGAGTTGGAGTTTATTGTGGATCAGCTGTCCGATTTTTATGAGCCAAATGAAGCGCGGCTCTGGATTTTTTCGCGTCAAAGGTTGCTTAACGGGGAAACTCCCGCAGAGCTAATTCAAAAGGGACGCGTAGATGAAGTCTTGGCAGTAGTTCATCAGCTGAGAGATGGCGTTTATCTATAACCTCCATTCCCGATGATTCACGAATCAGATTTGCTGGACAAACTGGATGGCCTGCCCAAGGAGCATTACAGCGGCAAAGTGTTTCGTGCGACTCGAAAAAGTCTGGACCCCTTGCTTACTTCTAGGAGTGGAGGACGTTGGATGCCTTCCGGTGTTGCTGCAGTTTTATATACGAGCTTGCAGCGTGAGGGGGCCCTAGCTGAAATATCTTTCCACTGGTCGCAATGGAATCCACGTCCATCTAAAACTGCTGCTCTTCACACTTTGGAGGTGGTCACTGATCGCACCCTCAAACTGGTGCGCACCGATTTGCAGGCCCTAGGCGTATCAGGCGAGAGTTATCAGCAAGTCAACCACAGTAGAACTCAGCAAATCGGCGCGGCAATTGAATTTTTGGGATTTGATGGTTTGATTGCTCCATCTGCACGTTGGGAGTGCGATAACTTAATACTGTTTGCTGATAGTGCCAACTTTGGAGCCAGCCTGCAGGTTATTTCAGCAGAAGAAGTTGATTGGATTCAGTGGGCTGAGGACAACGGGTTGCTACAGAACAACGAATTTGAGTAGCCGTTAGAAACGCCAGCAGCGGTGGGTGGACTTAAATCTTTAGATCAGCGCAAGGGAAAAGTATATGGCGCATTTCATAGTTACATTCCGCATCGCCAGTGATTCGGGATATCAAGAACGGTACGATTCATTTGTTGAACAAGTCTATAAGGTAGCCGTTGGTGGCATAGGCTCTACGTGGGATGAAACCACGTCGTTCTTCTCTTTCGTCGCAGTTGGTACGGCCGCAAGCGTTTGCAACGAGCTCTATATGAAGAGCTCATTCGATGGCTCAAAGGACATCATGGTTATCATTGAACTTGATAGCCGGACAAAGGCGACAAAAGGTCCCATCAAATATGCCAACACACTAAACGGAACACTGGGTTTTTGACGCACAGAATCGGCAAAGCGGTGCCAGCGTGTAGGGGCAAGTCGTGAAGGTATATGTAGCGGTCAAGCTCAGGCCTGGAAAAAATGCTGCTGCACCGTTCCCTCAAGCCGCCGTCGGTAGTGTTCGCAATCGCTGGGTCGGGGTCCGCCGTGTACTTCAGGTCCACCGGCGAAGCCTTGAACAGCGTCGCATAGGTCACACACGCGGCCAGGTAGCTGCCGGCCACGCTGGGGTGGCGCAGGTCGGGCTCGTATAGGTTCAACTCCAGCATCTGGCGACCGACTTGCCGAAGGCGAGACCCGCGGGAATCACCAGTGCGTTGTTGTGACTGCCGGGCTGGGTGCAGGCCTCGGCGAGTTCAGCCCGAACGGTGTAAGGTTCTTGGCTGCGCAACATCGACACCCGGAGACACACATGACCACAACCTCACCCCCCACCGGCCTTCAACTGCAGTCCCTGGTCACGCCCGAGGGCGAGCTGCGGATTTCGCTGGTCGCCGTGCCCACGCCCACCCCTGCTGCCGACGAGGTGGTGGTGCGTATCGAGGCGACGCCGATCAACCCCTCGGACATCGGCCTGCTGTTCGGCGCGGCTGACATTGGCAGCGTCAAGCTGTCGGGCAGCGCCGCGCAACCGGTGGCCACGATGCAGATTCCGCCGGCGGCCATGAAGTCCATGGCGGGCCGCCTCGGCCAGGCGCTGCCTGTCGGCAACGAAGGCGCGGGTGTCGTGGTGGCTGCCGGCAGCGGCGCGGCCGCGCAGGCGCTGCTGGGTAAAACCGTGGCCTTGCTGGGCGGCGCGATGTACGCGCAATACCGCTGCATCAAGGTGGAGCAATGCCTGCTGCTGCCCGAAGGCACGACGCCGGCCGAGGGCGCGTCCTGCTTCGTCAACCCGTTGACGGCGCTGGGCATGGTCGAGACCATGAAACGCGAGGGCCACACCGCGCTGGTGCACACGGCGGCAGCCTCCAACCTGGGCCAGATGCTGAACCGGATCTGTATCAAGGACGGCATTGGCCTGGTGAACATCGTGCGCAAGCCGGAGCAGGCGGCACTGCTAAAGGCGCAGGGCGCGCAGCACGTCTGCGACGCCACCGCGCCTGGCTTCATGGAAGACCTGACCCAGGCGCTGGTGGCCACCGGCGCCACGCTGGCGTTTGACGCCACCGGCGGCGGCAAGCTGGCCGGGCAGATACTGACCGCGATGGAAGCCGCGCTGAACCGCACAGCCAGGGAATACAGCCGCTACGGCTCGACCACCCACAAGCAGGTGTATATCTATGGCGGGCTGGACACGCGCCCGACCGAGTTCAACCGCAGCTTCGGCATGGCCTGGGGCATGGGCGGCTGGCTGCTGTTTCCGTTTTTGCAGCGCATAGGCGCAGAGGCAGCGCAAGCCCTGCGCCAGCGCGTGGCCGACGAACTCAAGACCACCTTTGCCAGCAGCTATTCGAAAGAGATCTCGCTGGTGGAGGCGCTGCAGCCCGCAGAGATCGCGGTCTACGGCCAGCGTGCGACGGGCACCAAGTACCTGATCAATCCCGCCAAGGCTGCAGACTAGCCGGTTTGCTACTGTATTGATAGCTGGCTGCGCACGGCTGGCAGGCGCTGGAGGCCAATTTGCCTCATCGTGGGCAAGGCGCGGGCTGCGGGCTGACAGCGCACGGGTCAACCCGAAATCTGTCATCCCGGACATGATCCGGGATCCATGTCACATGCCCTACTGCACTGGCCCGCGAGGCATGGATTGCGGGTTCCCGGATCAGGTCCGGGACAGGCTCTGCCCGCAATGACAAGCGCAGAAGTCCGGGATGGCAGACGTCAGCCCGGCGACCCCTTGCGGAAGTCCCCCGGGCTGAGGCCTGTCGCCGCCCGGAAAGCCCGGATAAAACTCTTTTCGTTTTTGAAACCCGCCGCGGTTGCCACCTGCTTGACCGGCTTGTCACTGCGGTTCAGCAAATCTTTGGCGCGGTCAAAACGCACCTCGTCCTTCAGCGCCTGCAGCGAGGCGCCTTCTTCCTTGAGTTGCCGGTGCAGGGTGCGCGACGAGATGTTGAGCAGCGCCGCGATGCCGTCTGCCCGGTGGGCCTGCTCGGGGTAAGCAGCCAGCGCCTGGCGCACCTGCTGCACCAGCAGGCGGTCGCGCCGGTACTGCAGCACGGTCAGCGGCAGGGCGCGCTGCAGCATCTGGGTCAGGGCTTTTTCATCACGCCGCAGCGGCAGCGCCAGGTAACGCGCATCGAAACGGATGGACGCCTGCGCCGCGCCGAACTGCAGCGGGCCGGGGACCATCAGCGCATAGGCGTCGGCATGCGGCGGCGCGGCAAAGGGGAAACGCGCGCCCTGCAGCGGGATGCGCGAGTCGATGTACCAGCAGGCCAGGCCGTGGATGTTGCGCAGCACATGCACCAGGCAGAAGGCGCGCGCCTCGTCGCCGTGGCGGCCCAGGTCGCTGCGCTCCTCGATGCTGATGCTGGCGCTGTCGCCGCTCGTCACCAGCCGCAGCCGGATGTCGTCGGCCAGCAGGCTGTGGTGCCGGCACCAGCGCTTGAGTGCCACGCCCAGGTCCGGCGCACTCAATGAGGCCCGCGCCAGCATGCCGTAGCTGCCCCAAGGCAGGCGACGGCTGAAGGCACCTAGCGCTTCGTCGTCCAGTTCCTGCATGGCGGTGCCCGACAACACCTCCATCTGGCGCGCGGTGATGCGGGCTTCTGGTTGTTGCAGTCTGGCTGGCGTGATCTGTGCCACCTTGAGCGCATTGGCGGGGCTCTGGCCGTACAGCGGATAGGCTGCGGCAATCACCCGTGCGAAGGCCATGGGGGTGGCGGCGGCGGGCGGGCTGGTGGTCTCGGGCACGGGTCTGGCAGGCATTGGCCGAGTTTGGCGCAGCATGGCACGATTTGCAACCTGTGTGGCGACCGGCGGGCTGTATTTACGCCTAAGCTGCGGGGTTTGGCGTTAAGGTGTGGATTCGCACCTTCGACGGGCTCAGGATGCGCGGCTGGCTTCGACAGGCTCAGCCCGAACGGTGAACGAACTACGCACGCCACGCGATTGATAAGAGGAGACACATGCCAGTTCTGGAAACCAAACTCAACGCCCGCTCGGCCGACTTCCAGGCCAATGCCGCCGCCATGCGCGCGCTGGTGGACGACCTGAA
>JAUXZO010000052.1 GCA_030692685.1 Acidovorax sp.
ATGCCTCGCGTCAAACGTGGTGTAACGGCCCGTGCCCGTCACAAGAAAGTTCTCGCCCTCGCTAAGGGTTTCCGTGGTCGCCGCGGTAATGTCTACCGTATCGCCAAACAGGCGGTAATGAAGGCTGGGCAATATGCCTACCGTGACCGCCGCACCAAGAAGCGCGTGTTCCGCCAGTTGTGGATCGCCCGTATCAACGCCGCTGCCCGTGAACTGGGCCTGACCTACAGCCAGTTCGCCAACGGCCTGAAGAAGGCATCCATCGAGATCGACCGCAAGATGCTGGCCGACCTCGCAGTGCACGACAAGGCTGCCTTTGGCAGCATCGTCAACCAAGTCAAGGCCAAGCTGGCTGCTTGAGTTCACGATGAGAAGCTATCTTTTAGATAGCTTCTTGCGCAATAACAACAAGGGCTAGAGCTTGAAAAGGCACTAGCCCTTGTTCATTTTCAAGAGTCGATATGAACGAGTTGGATTCCCTGGTCGAAAGCGCGACGCAACTGTTTGCCCAAAGCGCCACCCCTGCTGATCTGGAAAACGCCAAGGCGCAGTTTCTCGGCAAGTCGGGCCGCGTGACCGAGCTCATGAAGGGCATGGCGCAGCTTTCCGTCGAGGAAAAAAAATCCCGCGGCGCTGCCATCAATGTCACCAAGCAAGCCATCGAAGCCGCTTTGACGGCCCGGCGCCAAGCCTTGGCGGATGCGGAGCTGCAGGTACAACTCAAGGCTGAAGCGCTCGACGTCAGCTTGCCGGGCCGCCAGCGCGGGCAGGGCGGTCTGCACCCTGTGTCGCTCACGCTCGAACGCATCGAGGGCATCTTTGGCTCCATGGGTTTTGACGTGGCCCAGGGCCCCGAGATCGAGACCGACTGGTTCAATTTCACCGCACTGAATACGCCCGAGGACCACCCTGCGCGTTCCATGCACGACACGTTTTATGTTGAGGGCGGCACTGCCACCGCCCCCAATCTGCTGCGCACGCACACCAGCCCGATGCAGATCCGCCATGCGGTGCAGCATGTCAAAAAGCACCGCGCTGCTTTGGATGCGGGCCAGCCCATGCCCGAGATTCGCGTCATTGCGCCCGGCCGCACATACCGTGTGGACAGCGACGCGACACACTCGCCCATGTTTCACCAGTGCGAAGGCCTGTGGATTGGCGAGAACGTGAGCTTCAAGGATCTGAAGGTCATCTTCACGGATTTTTGCCGCACGTTCTTTGAAAGCGACGATCTGGTGCTGCGCTTTCGCCCCAGCTTCTTCCCCTTCACCGAGCCCAGCGCCGAGATCGACATCCAGTTCCAGACCGGCCCGCTGGCAGGTCGCTGGCTGGAAGTGGCGGGTTCGGGCCAAGTGCACCCCAATGTGGTGCGCAATATGGGCCTTGACCCCGAAAAGTACATCGGCTTTGCGTTTGGCATGGGGCCTGACCGCCTGACCATGCTGCGCTACGGCGTCAACGATCTGCGTTTGTTCTTTGATGGCGACATCCGCTTCCTGTCGCAGTTTCAGTAACGCAAAAAAGTGAGCTGCTAGCGCTCTATTTCATTGGGTTTCAATGCTGTTTGATATTGAAAACGTTTACTGAAAAGCGCAACCAGCTATATTTTTAAGAGCTAACGCCAAAGAAGTTTCCTATGCAATTCCCTGAGTCCTGGTTGCGCGAATTCTGCAATCCACCGCTGACCACCCAAGAACTGGCCGACACGCTGACCATGGCGGGTCTGGAGGTCGAAGAACTGCGGCCCGTGGCGCCGCCGTTTACCCGCATCGTTGTGGGCGAGATCAAAGAGGCTGTGCAACACCCCGATGCCGACCGTCTGCGCGTGTGCCAGGTGGACGTGGGGCAGGGCGCTTTGCTCAACATCGTGTGCGGCGCACCCAATGCCCGCGTGGGTATCAAGGTGCCGTGCGCCATGGTGGGCGCCGAGTTGCCGCCAGGTGAAGACGGCAAGCCCTTCCTCATCAAGGTGGGCAAACTGCGCGGTGTTGAAAGCCAGGGCATGTTGTGCTCGGCCCGCGAACTCAAATTGTCGGAAGACCATGGTGGTTTGCTGGAGCTGGATGCCTCCGCGCCCGTCGGCCAGGATATCCGTGCGCACCTGAACCTGGACGACACGCTCTTCACCCTGAAGCTCACGCCCAATCTGGCGCACTGCCTGAGTGTGTATGGCGTTGCACGTGAAGTGTCTGCACTCACAGGCGCCCCCCTGCAGCAGCCGTCTTTCCCCGCTGTAGTTGCGCAGTTGCCTGACAAGCTGGCCGTGCAGGTGAGCGCGACCGACCTGTGCGGACGCTTCTCGGGTCGCATTGTGCGCAACGTGAACACGCGCGCAGCCACCCCGCAGTGGATGTTGGATCGCCTGGCCCGCTGCGGTCAGCGTGGCGTTTCACCGCTGGTAGACATCTCGAACTACGTGATGTTCGAGCTGGGCCGCCCATCGCATATTTTTGATCTGGACAAGATCCACGGGGGTCTGGATGTGCGCTGGGGCAAGCCCGGCGAGCAACTCAAGCTGCTCAATGGCACGACCGTGACTTTGGACGACAAAGTGGGAGTGATCGCCGACGACGTTCAGGTGGAGTCGCTTGCCGGCATCATGGGGGGGGACGCCACGGCTGTGTCGGACGACACGAAACACATCTACATCGAAGCCGCCTTCTGGTGGCCGAAGGCGGTAGCAGGCCGCTCGCGCCGGTTCAATTTCTCTACCGACGCGGGCCATCGCTTCGAGCGGGGTGTGGACCCGAGCCTCACGGTGGAGCACATCGAGCGCATCACGCAGCTCGTCATGGATATCTGCGGCACGCCCGACACCCTGTGTGGCCCCATGGATGACCAAGTGGTCAACCTGCCAGAAACGAAGCCTGTCACGTTGCGTGTCGCACGCGCTGCCAAGGTGATTGGCATGCCGCTGACGCAGGCGCAGTGCCTGGATGCGCTCGAACGCCTCGGGCTGACTGTGGCGCAGGGCGAGGGCTCCCTCACCGTCGTGCCACCAGCCTACCGTTTTGACCTCACGATCGAAGAAGATCTGATTGAAGAAGTCGCGCGGATGGTGGGCTACAACAACTTGCCCACTACGCCGCCGCTGGCCCCCATTAGCCCCAAGCTGGCGCTCGAAGCCACGCGCAGCCCGTTTGCGGTGCGCCGTTCGCTGGCAGGTCTGGGGTACCAGGAGACGATCAACTTCAGTTTTGTGGAAGAGCGTTGGGAGCACGAACTGGCTGCCAATGCGCAACCCATCAAGCTGCTCAACCCCATTGCAAGCCAAATGAGCGTCATGCGCTCGACATTGCTGGGGTCATTGCTACAGGTTTTGAAGTTCAACCTCGACCGTAAGGCAGAGCGTGTGCGTGTGTTCGAGCTGGGGCGTGTGTTCTTGCGCGACGCCAGCGTGAGCAATACTGACACCACGGTGGAGGGTTTTGACCAACCCATGCGCGTATCCGGGTTGGCGTACGGGCCGAACGACGCGCTGCAGTGGGGCCGCAAAGATCAGGGCATCGACTTTTTTGATGTGAAGGGTGACGTAGAGGCCTTGTTGGCTCCGTTGAACGCCACCTTCGAGCCCGCCACGCATCCAGCGATGCACCCTGGCCGCTGCGCGCGCGTGCTGCTGGACGGGCGTGCCATCGGTTTTGTGGGCGAGTTGCATCCACAGTGGCGCCAGTCCTGGGATCTGCCGCAGGCTCCGGTGATGTTCGAACTCGAATTGGACGCGGTACTGCTGCGGGTAGTGCCAGAGTTCACACCTGTGGCCAAGCACCAAGCGGTTGAACGCGATCTGGCTATGGTGGTGGCCGAGCGGGTCACCCATGCCGAGATCATGGCGTCCGTGCGTGCGGCCGTGCCGGGCACCATGCTGCGTGCAGCTGTGCTGTTCGATGTGTACCGACCCAAGGCTTTGCGCGCGGGTGAGGTTGCACCTTCGGGCGGATTGGCGCAAGGCGAAAAGAGCCTGGCTGTGCGCCTGACGCTGGGCAGCGAAGACGCTACGCTGACCGAGGCCGAAATTGATGCTGCTGTGCAAGCGGTCGTGGGTCAATTGGCACAGCGCACGGGCGCCAAGCTGCGTGTTTGAAGACGATGTTCAAGGGAGTGATGCCGTGATCGAATTTGCAGTTGAAAGCCTGGAAACTCCCGCGCTAACCAAAGCGTTGTTGGCCGACCTGTTGTTCGATCAGATCGGGTTGAACAAGCGCGAGTCCAAAGACATGATCGACGCGTTTTTCGACCTCATCGCGCAAAGTCTGGTCGAAGGCAAAGACGTCAAATTGTCGGGCTTTGGAAATTTCCAGATTCGCACGAAGGCACCTCGCCCTGGGCGCAATCCGCGCACGGGTGAAGCTATTCCCATCAAGGCCCGCCGGGTCGTGACTTTTCACGCCAGCAGCAAGCTCAAGGAACAAATTCAGACCGCTGTCTCAACGTGAGTTTGTGGCGATTTGGTGACCAAATGTGTTTGAGTGGCTGGCGGGTTTTGCACGACTGCAGTAACCTTGTCGGCTTTCCCGTCTGAATCTGGATTCCATGGGCACCACGCTTCCTTCCATTCCCGCCAAGCGCTACTTCACGATCGGTGAGGTCGCTGAGTTGTGCGGCGTGAAGCCGCATGTGCTGCGCTATTGGGAGCAAGAATTCACGCAGTTGCGTCCCATGAAACGTCGCGGTAATCGGCGGTATTACCAGCACCACGAGGTGCTCATGATTCGCCGCATACGGGACCTTCTGTATGACCAGGGCTTCACCATCAGCGGGGCCCGCAACCGGCTCCAAGAGCTGGTCCACCCGGCACGCGATGACGGGGCATCTGAAGACACCGATGGCTCAGCCGAATTTGAACTCCCTAGTATGTTGCTGGATTCAGCGCGCGACCTTTCTATAGATGCAACGAACTTTGCTCTGGACTCCAATGCTGTGCGCAAAGAATTATTTGAAATTCGCGCCTTGCTTTCCCTGAACTGACGGTTATTTCTGCATATAATCTAAGTCTTGTCGGCGTGTAGCGCAGCCTGGTAGCGCACTTGCATGGGGTGCAAGGGGTCGCGAGTTCGAATCCCGCCACGCCGACCATTGATAGCAAAAGCCCAGAATCGCAAGGTTCTGGGCTTTTTTGCTGTGGGCGAAAAGCGACTGCTCCAATGGCTTTTGCGAGACCCCTGGCAGAGTCACCAAGCGTGTTGGCGAATTCCTCTGCCGAGTCGCTTAGGTATCGAATTGCAGCAAACCCCCTTTATTTGCACGCTTCCGCGCGAGCCTGCGTGCAGCGCAAACACTAACGATGACCCGCGCGTGGTCAAGGACGCTCACTCATGATCGATGGACTGGTGGCCGGTAGGCTCTATGGCGACGCGGAACAGCGCATCGACAAGGCTGGTAAACCATTTACTGTGGCCAAGGTGCGCGCCAGCACGGCGGACGGCGAGACGTTGTTCGTGAACGTGATTGCGTTCGAGGTCAGCGTTTGTGCCGCGCTTCGTGCGCTGCTTGATGGTGATTCGCTGGCGCTTACCGGCAGCATTACCCCCCGCGTTTGGACCGACAAGCAGGGAGTTACCAAGCCTGCCCTGGACATGGTGGCGCAACGCGTTCTTGCATTGCAGACGGAGTAGCTCGCTACTGAACCTGCATCTGCCCAGGTGTCCGGCTGCTTGCTCAATGAGAGGGCCGTGGGCTCAACGGCGCTGAACTCCCAGGGGGCGTTCGTGTTGGTTCAATCCGGCTTTTTGGGAGTCGCTTCTTCACGCCCGAAGCCCAGGGCTTTCAGTTCTTCATCGCTGACATCCAGTTCAGTCAACTCTGGCTGTCGTGCTTCGACCGTACGGCGCTGTTCAAAGTTGGTCGGAGGTCCTTTTTCTTCTTGGCGACGATCTCGGCCGGCTCGTCGGTCGACGGGTGCTCTGCGGTCTGCGGTCATAGGGGTGTGGTGCGTGATAGTTGGAAATGTGGTGGGGCTGCTGCGGTGTTTTCGCTGCTCCAAGCGCGTTGGAGCATGCGAGAGAGCACGCGATTTTCAGTCTCAGTCTGCCTGATTCGCCCACGTTCGAAAACGAATAAACGACACCAGACTTTGAATGCTCGACGGGTTATGAGACACGTGCGATGTCTCGACTCCTGCCACCCCAGCGTCTAACCGGGCAAAAAAAAGCCCTGACTCTTGTGAATCAGGGCTTTTCATTTGGTGCCGGAGAGATGAATCGAACACCCGACCTTCTCATTACGAATGAGCTGCTCTACCGACTGAGCTACACCGGCTTAGCCTTGGATTATAGCGTGGAATGGTAACTGGTCACTCGGTCGACCTCATTCTTTGAGCCCAGGATGACGCTCACACGTTCGTGCAGTTGGGTGGGCTGGATGTCCATGATGCGTTGTTTACCGTTGGTGGCGGCGCCTCCGGCCTGCTCCACCAGCCAGCCCATGGGGTTGGCTTCGTACATCAGGCGCAGTTTGCCAGGCTTGTTGGGCTCGCGTTTGTCCCAGGGGTACATGAAGACGCCGCCACGGGTCAGGATGCGGTGCACGTCGGCCACCATGCTGGCAATCCAGCGCATGTTGAAGTCCTTGCCGCGTGGGCCTTCCTTGCCCTGCAGGCATTCGTCGATGTAGCGCTTTACGGGCTCGTCCCAATGGCGCATGTTGCTCATGTTGATCGCGAATTCCTTGGTGTCCTCGGGAATGCGGATGTTCTCTTCGGTCAACACGAAGGAGCCCTGTTCGCGGTCGAGCGTGAACATGGCGACGCCGTCGCCCACGGTGAGCACCAAGGTGGTCTGCGGGCCGTAGATGCAATAGCCGGCGGCCACTTGCTGGGTGCCGGGTTGCAGAAAGTCGCCTTCCTCCACGCCGCGGTCGTCGTCAGGCTTTTTGAGTACGCTGAAGATGGTGCCGATGCTCACGTTCACGTCGATGTTGGACGAGCCATCGAGGGGGTCGAACAGAAGCAGGTATTCGCCTTGCGGATAGCGGTTGGGCACCAGGTAGATGCCGTCCATTTCTTCCGAAGCCATCGCCGCCAGATGGCCGCCCCATTCGTTGGCTTCGATCAGCACTTCGTTGGCGATGATGTCGAGCTTTTTCTGGATTTCGCCCTGCACGTTTTCGCTGGTCGCTGTGCCCAGCACACCGCCCAGCGCGCCTTTGTTCACAGCGTGGCTGATGCTTTTGCAGGCGCGGGCCACTACTTCCAGCAGCAGGCGCAATTGGGATGGGATGAGGCCGTCCACCCGTTGCTGTTCAACAAGGTAGCGGGTCAGGCTGATGCTTTTTGCCATGTCGGTCTCTTCTTTGTCGTAAGTTAGTCAGCCAGCGCGCGGGTCACAACCTCGCGCACGTCGTTCGAGAGGGTGGGCTTGGCGGCCACGCGGGTAATCGCTTCGCGCGCGGAGGTGCGCCAGGGTTCGGCCAGCTTCTTCCAGCGGTCCAGCGCGCGTGCAAGGCGTGCAGCGACTTGGGGGTTGATGGCGTCCAGCTCGATCACTCGGTCGCTCCAGTACGCGTAACCCGCTGCATCCGACCGGTGGAACGCACCGGGGTTGGCGCTGCAGTAGCTGAAGATCACGCTGCGTGCGCGGTTGGGGTTCTTGAGGCTGAAGTCCGGGTGCGCCATGAGCTGGCGCACGGCGGGCAGCACGTTGCCGCCATGGTCTGGCGCGCCAGCCTGTAGCGCAAACCACTTGTCGATGACCAGGGGTTCGTCCTTGAACAGGGCGTGGAAACGAGCGAGCGCGGGTGCCGCCAGCTCGCTGCCGCTGGCCACGAGGGCCGTCAGGGCGTTGAAGCGGTCGGTCATGTTGCTGGCCACCTTGAAGCGTTGATACGCCTTCCCGGGCCAGACCTCATCGCCTGTCTTCTGCGCGGCAATGCACAGCATGTGCAGTGCCAGACCGCTGAGCGCGCGGCGACCTGAAGACACGGGGTCGGGGCTGTAGCCACCGGTGTCCTGGTTTTGGTCCCAGGCCCATTCCCAGTCGGCCTGCAGCGACAGCGCCAGCTCTTCGCGCATGGCCTCGCGCACGGCGTGAATGCGCTGTGGGTCCACCACGTCGAGTTGCTCGGCAATGTAGGTTTCAGACGGCAGGGTGAGCACCAGCTCTTTGTAGGCCGAATCCAGCGCGGGGTTGCGCAGCACGGCGCGCATGGCGGCGACAAGCTCTGCAGGCAGAATTTTATGTTCAAAACGGCCGCTAGCGCTTGTCCCCTGTGCGCTATTAGCTATTACATTGATAGCAGTGCGAAGCGCCAGGCGCTGCCCTGCCTCCCAGCGGTTGAAAGCGTCTGTGTCGTGCGCCAGCAGCGTGAGCAACTGGGCGTCGGTGTATTCGATGTCCAGCACCACCGGGGCACTGAAGCCGCGCAGCACCGAAGGCACCGGCTCGGCATCCAGGTTGGTGAAGGTCAGCGTCTGCGACGCCTCTGTGAGCACCACAACGCGCGATGTGGCTTCTATCGCCGAGTCTTCTCCTGCAAGGTGCAAGGGCAGGGCGGCTCCGGTGCTGGCGTTGACCAAGCCCAGTTCCACGGGGATGACAAAAGGCAGCTTGTCGCTCTGGCCGGGCGTTGCTGCGCAACTTTGCGACAACGTGAGGGCATAGCAGCGGGTAGCTGCGTCATAGTGGCCTGCGGCTCGTACGCGGGGCGTGCCGGCCTGGCTGTACCACCGCTTGAACTGTGCAAGGTGCTGCGTGAGCGGGCTGCCAGGATTCGCATCTGCGATGGCTTGAACAAAATCGTCGCAGGTCACGGCTTGGCCGTCGTGGCGCTCGAAGTACAGCTTCATACCCTTGGCAAAACCGTCGCGGCCCACCAGGTTGTGCTGCATGCGCACTACCTCGGCACCCTTTTCGTAGATGGTGACGGTGTAGAAGTTGTTGATCTCGACATAGCTGTCCGGCCGCACCGGGTGGGCCATGGGGCCTGCGTCTTCGGGGAACTGTGCAGTGCGCAGAACGCGCACGTCTTCGATGCGCTTGACGGCGCGGGCCGACGGGCTGCCCGCCAGGTCCATGCTGAACTCCTGATCGCGGAACACCGTGAGGCCTTCCTTCAGGCTCAACTGGAACCAGTCGCGGCAGGTGACGCGGTTGCCCGTCCAGTTGTGGAAGTACTCGTGGCCGACCACGCTTTCGATGTTGCCAAAGTCGGTGTCGGTGGCGGTGGATTCGCTGGCCAGAACGTACTTCGTGTTGAAGATGTTCAGCCCCTTGTTCTCCATGGCGCCCATATTGAAGTCGCTGGTCGCGACGATCATGAAGCGCTCCAGGTCCAGCGGCAGGCCAAAACGGGCTTCATCCCACGCCACGCTGTACATCAGCGAGTTCATCGCGTGTTCGGTCTTGCCCAGGTCGCCGGGGCGCACGTACACCTGCAGCAGGTGGTCGGTCCCCGATCGGCTTTTGATCTTCTGTTCGCGTGCCACCAGCTTGCCTGCCACCAGGGCGAACAGGTAGCACGGCTTTTTGTGTGGATCGACCCACTTGGCGAAATGCCTGGCTCCATTGGGGCCGTCTTCCAGCGCGCCGCTGTCCACCAGATTGCCGTTGGACAGCAGCACCGGGTACTGGGCCTTGTCTGCGCGCAGCGTGACGGTGTAGCTGGCCATCACATCAGGCCGGTCCAGAAAGTATGTGATGCGGCGAAAGCCCTCGGCCTCGCACTGCGTGAAAAACGTGCCCTGGCTCACGTACAGCCCCATGAGCTGCGTGTTTTTGGCGGGGCAGCAGGTGGTGAAAATTTCCAGCGCGAAGGGCTCGGCGCCGTTCTCTTCAATGGTCGGCAAGTTCTCCAGCACCAGGCGCGAGCCTTCCATCTTGAACGAGGTGCCCTGGCCGTTGACCAGCACACGCGCCAGGTTCAGGTCGTCACCGTCCAGTTTGAGCGGTTGCGCGGCCACGTCGGGGTTGCGGCGCAGCGTCATGCGGTTGAGCACGCGGGTCTTGTTGGGGTCCAGGTCGAAGGTCAGCTCGACACTGTCGATCCAGTAGGCGGGGGCGGTGTAGTCCTCGCGGCGGATGGCGGCGGCTGGGCCGGCGCTGTCTCCGCTTCCGTCTGCGTTATGCAGTTGCAACATGGATGCTCTCCAGAAAGTCGGTGTTCATGAGTTCGGTGTAGTCGCGCACAGCGGCCAGCACATGTGGCCCGGCCAATTGCTCAGGCGTGTGGGTGCTGCAGATGGCGACGGCACGCATGCCTGCGAGGCGTGCGGCCTCGATGCCGAACGGCGCGTCTTCAAAAACGATGCAGTGTTCGGGCGCTGCGGCAATGCGGCGCGCAGCTTCGAGAAAGATGGCGGGTTGCGGTTTGCCCGGTAAGCCTTCATCGCCGCGCACGATCGCCAGCGGGGCAGGTTCCAGGCCCAGGTGGCCCAGCGCAAACTCCACGTTGCCGATGTCGCCCGCCGTGCCCACTGCCACCTTCAGCCCGCGCCCATGCACCTGCGCCGCAAACTGGCGAAAGCCCGCCACTTCGGCGAAGCGGGGGGCAAACAGCTCGCGGTAAATGGTTTCTTTCTCGTGCGTGAGGGCGTCGGCCTCCTCCCTCGATACGGCGCGGCCCAACAACTCGACAATGCACTCGGTGCCGTTGCGGCCCGTGGTGCGCGCCATCAGGTCGGGCACGTCGATGTTCATGCCCCGGCGGCGCGCGAATTCGACCCACGCCTGCGCATGCCAGGGCATGGAGTCGATCATGGTGCCGTCCATGTCGAAGATGATGGCGGCGGTACGCGTGCGCATCTGCATGGCTTAGACGCCTTGCTTCAAGGAAGCTTCGATGAAGGCATCAAGATCGCCATCGAGCACCTTCTGCGTGGCCGAGATTTCAACGTTGGTGCGCAGATCCTTGATGCGGCTGTTGTCCAGCACGTAGCTGCGAATCTGATGGCCCCAGCCCACGTCGGTCTTGGTGTCTTCCAGCTTCTGCGCTTCTTCCTGGCGTTTGCGCATCTCAAAGTCGTACAGCTTGGAACGCAGGCGCTGCCACGCGATGTCGCGGTTGCCGTGCTGGCTGCGGCCGTCCTGGCACTGCACCACGATGCCGGTGGGCATGTGGGTCAGGCGCACGGCCGAGTCGGTTTTGTTGATGTGCTGTCCGCCCGCGCCGGATGCGCGATAGGTGTCGGTGCGCACGTCCGCCGGGTTGATGTTGATCTCGATGGAATCGTCGATCTCGGGGTAGACGAACAACGATGCAAACGAGGTGTGGCGCCCGCCGGAAGAATCGAACGGGCTCTTGCGCACCAAGCGGTGCACACCCGTTTCAGTGCGCAGCAAGCCGTATGCGTATTCGCCCTCGACCTTGATCGTGGCGCTCTTGAGTCCGGCCACGTCGCCCGGGGTTTCTTCTTCGACCGTGGTCTTGAAGCCCTTGCGTTCGGCGTATTTGAGGTACTGGCGCAGCAGCATGCTGGCCCAGTCGCAGGCCTCGGTGCCGCCGGCACCCGCCTGGATGTCGATAAAGCAGTTGAGCGGGTCGGCCTCCATGCGGAACATGCGGCGAAACTCGAGCTGCTCGATCTCGGGCTTGAGCTTGGCGGTTTCGGCCTCGATGACCATCAGGCCGGCCTCGTCGCCTTCTTCCTTGCTCATGTCATAGAGCTCGGTGTTGTCGGCCAGCTCATGCGTGAGCTTTTCCAGCGTCAATACAACGCCATCCAGCGACTTCTTTTCTTTGCCCAGCTCTTGGGCTTTCTTCGGATCGTTCCAGACCGAAGGGTCTTCCAGCGACGCGTTTACTGTGCGCAGGCGTTCAAATTTAGCATCGAAGTCAAAGATACCTCCGTAACTCTTGCGTTCGCACGGTCAGGTCGGAGAGGGTGTTGCCAATGCTGTTGATACGTTCTGCGTCCATGATTTTGTCCTGGGTGTTTGGTGGAATAACCAGCAATTTTCTCATGGGATGGGGCAGAGCCCTATCAATGCCCCCTGGCGGGGCTGATGCCGCGTCTGCGGCGTTCTCAAACACAGATGTCCTGCAGATAAAATGTCAAAAATAATAGCTAACAGCGCTTGCTGGATAAGCGCTAGAGGCCAATTTCATTCAAATTTCATCCCAAGGTCGTTCGAATGCAGTCACGCATCGTTCAGAAACTGCTCGATCAGCTGTGCTACCTGTTCGGGCTGGTCGTGGTGCAGCATGTGGCCCGCTTCGTGCACCACGGCGGTCCGGCAGGTGCGCACGTGGGTCAGTCGCTGGTGGTATTCGTCCAGCGTGTACTTGCCGCTCCACCACTGGCTCAGGCTGTCACCGCTGGCTTCGACGGCCAGTACGGGCGCGGTGATGCGCTCGTAGATGGCCAGGGCTTCGTCTGCGCGAAAGAGCTGCGCGCTGGTGATCTTGTGAGCGGGGTCCCCCAGGATTTCCCACAGGCCCTGCGCGTTGGGCCGTGCCCAGTGCTGTGCCAGCCATTGGGCCTTGTCTTCGGACAGGCGCGGGTTGGTCTTCATGAGGCGGCGGGCCACGCCGTCGGCGCTGTCGTAGGTCTTCAGGGCTTTGTCGCCCTGGTGCAGCTGCTTGATCTCGTCGATCCACTGCGCGTAGCGGGTGGGCGCCTGCGCGGGCCGCGTGGCGGGCAGGCCGAAGCCTTCCAGGTTGATGAGCTTGCGCACGCGCTCGGGCCGCACGCCCGCATACATCATGGCCACGTTGCCGCCCATGCTGTGGCCCACCAGGTCGACGACCTGGCCTGGGGCATAGTGGTCGAGCAGTAAATCCAGGTCGGCCAGGTAGTCGGCAAAAAAGTAGTGGTCGGCCTGCGCGCTGGACGTGAGCCCGAAGCCGCGCCAGTCGGGCGCGATGATGCGCCGCTCTTGCTGCAGCGCGTCCACTGTGAACTGGTACGAGGCACTCACATCCATCCACCCATGCACCAGGACCAGCGGGGGCAGGTCGCTCTGTTCTGGCCCCCAGTGGCGCACGTGGTAGTTCAGGTGGCGCAGCGCCAGGGTGCTGCTGCGGGAGGGTTTGCGGGGTGCGTACATGAAGGATTGCGGGTGTGGCAAGTGGGGATCAAGGATGCACGCCGACACCGGCTTCAGCAAGCAGGGCGAGGCGGCATCGGGTGTGGCTGCCATGTTACTTGTGCAGGTTGCCTGCTGCAGGGGCGGCGTGTCGCACAGGTGGCTGGCGCCAAAGGAGGTTGATGGACGCAGCGATTGGGCGATGGGGGCGATGGGGGCGATGGTGGTGCAGTCGTGCTACGCGCCCTGGGTACGGAAATTGCTGTTTTGATGCAAATCAAAGCAGTCCATCGCTGAATGTGCTGCGCCCACACCCCTGTTGAGGTTTGTTTCTGATGGCTCCCTTGCCCTCCTTGTCCCTGGACCTTTCGGCGCTACAACGGCGGCCGGTGTTCACGTCGGACGTGCGGGTGGACTCGCACGACCTGGTGGCCCGGGAGTTTTCGGACCACGGTCTGAAATGGTGCAGTGGTGCGGTGGACACCTCGTTGTCCAAGGTGCGCATCCGCCAATTGCAGTTGTTCATGCTGCAATACGGTGCGGAGGTCGAGATCCGCCCGCGCCCGTTTGATGACTTTGTGCTGGTGCACCTGTCGCTGTCGGGCGTGGCTGAAATGGTGTCCGATGGCGTGCCCATCCGCTTGCCCGCAGGCGCTGCGGCATTGATCGCGCCGCGGCACAACCTGCATATGCGCTGGCAGCAGGGTGCGCGCCAGCTCATCCTGAAAGTGCCGTGCCAGTTGCTGCGCGCATGGGCGCCTCAATTGCTGGTGGGCGACACCACCTTTGCTCAGCCGCTGCTTCCCCTGTCTGCAGTGCAGGGGCAGCAATGGCACTTCTTGATGCAGTCGCTGTTGCATGTGAGCCAGCAGACGGTGGAGAGCACCGCGCACGCGCGCTGGGTGGACCATATGGAAAGTAATGTGGCGTTGTTCCTGGCCTCTTGTGCGCAGGGCGTCGCTGCGATACCGACCGCAGAGGCCCCAAAGGACGAACAGGACGAGCGAGTGGTGGGCAGCGCAGCGGGCGGTGATCTGCGCCGCTTGGACAAGCTGGACGCCTACATGCGCAGCCGCCTGTGTGCGCCCGTAGCGCTGGACGACCTGGCGCGCGCAGCCGGGGTGAGCGTGCGGGGCTTGAGCATGCTGTGCCAGCGCCACCACGGCGAATCGCCCATGACCCTGCTTCGCAACATGCGCCTGGATGCCGTGCGTGCGCGCCTGCGCGAACGGCCAGGCCACTGCGTGACCGACGCTGCGCTGGAGTTTGGGTTTGGACATCTGGGGCGGTTCTCCAGCTACTACCGCGAGCGCTTTGGAGAATTGCCGAGCCAGACGGTGGGTAGTTAGGGCCTCTGCTTTTTCGCTTTTTGGCTTGTGGGTTTTGGGTTTCGGGTTTTTGGGTTTTTGGGTTGTGCGTGCGCGGGCATGAAGACGCACAAGAAATGCGCATGCCCGCATGCCTTGGCAGCGCACCCGAACATTTGCAAGAACCGGACAGGCGTGGCACCTGGTGTGCCGATACTGGATAGCGCGGCAAGGCGGTCTTTTCTAGCATGGAGGCAATCCAATCGACGAGGTCTAGCCCATGTCTGAAACCACCGTTGTCGCCGTTGCGCCACCCGTCTCGCTCAAGGCGCAGCGGCAGGTGCATTTTCCGCAGCCAGATGGCTCCAAGGTGCCCTACAGGGTGTTCAGTTCGCAGGAGGTTTACGACCGCGAACAGGAGCGCATTTATCGTGGCCCGGTGTGGAGTTTTCTGGGGCTGGAGGCCGAGATCCCCAACGTGGGCGATTTCAAATCCACCTTCGTTGGCGACACGCCCGTGGTCGTCACCCGCACCCCCGAAGGCCTGGCCTGCTGGGTCAACCGCTGTGCCCACCGGGGTGCCATGGTGTGCCGCGAAAAGCGCGGCAACGCCGCGAGCCACACCTGCGTGTACCACCAGTGGAGCTTTGCTGCCAACGGCGACCTGCAGGGCGTGCCGTTTCGCCGTGGCCAGAAGGGCATGGTGGGCATGCCCAAGGACTTCAAGACCGAAGACCACGGCCTGCAAAAACTACGGGTGGACAGCTACAAGGGCCTGCTGTTCGCCACCTTCAGCGACGAAACGCCGCCGCTGCCCGAATACCTGGGCGAGCAGATGCGCCCTTGGATCGACCGCATCTTCCACAAGCCCATCGTTTACCTCGGCTGCACGCGTCAGTACTCCAAGTCGAACTGGAAGCTGTACTTCGAGAACGTCAAGGACCCCTACCACGCCAGCCTGCTGCACCTGTTCCACACCACCTTCAACATCTTCCGCGTGGGAATGAAGGCGCGCTCCATTCCGGATGCCAACCACGGCCTGCACAGCATCATCACCGTGACCAAGCCTGACGTAGAGACGGACACCGCCGCGGCCTATAGCGCGCAGAACATCCGCTCCATGGACGAGGGCTTTGCGCTCGAAGAACCCGCGCTGCTGGGGCAGATCAAAGAGTTCGAAGAGATGACCACCAACCACATCCAGCCGATCTTTCCGCAGCTGGTGGTGCAGCAGATCCACAACACGCTGGTGGCGCGCCAGCTGCTGCCCAAGGGCCCCAGCAGTTTTGAGCTGGTGTTTCACTTTTTTGGATACGAAGACGACACGCCCGAGATGCGTGAGCTGCGCCTGCTGCAGGCCAACCTGGTGGGGCCTGCGGGCTACATCTCGATGGAAGACACCGAGGCCACCGAGCTGGTGCAGCGGGGCACCGCGCGCGACGGCGACAAGCATTCTTACATCGCCATGGCGCGCGAAGCGCCGGATCAGCACGACACCGTGATCACCGAAAACCTGATCCGCCGCTTCTGGGTGGGCTACCAAAAGTTGATGGGCTATTGAAGGACAGCATGCGATGAACGCCCCCACCCCCCCCACCACCGCCATCACCCCCACGAACCCCAATACCTTGCAGCCCATGGCCCGGCAAGAACGCTTGCAGCTATGGACCGAGCTGCTGGAGCTGCAGCACCGCTACGTGAGCGCGCTGGACAACAACCGGCTGGAGGACTGGCCCGGCTTCTTTGTGGAAGAGGGCCGCTACGAAATCATCCCCAAAGAGAACTTCGACGCAGGCTTCCCTGCGCCCATCATGTATTGCCGCAACGCCGGCATGCTGCGCGACCGCGTGCTTTCGCTGCGCAACGCCAACATCTTTGAAGACCACGTGTACCGCCACAGCACCTCGGGCTTGGTGATCACGTCGGTGGTGGATGGTGTGGTGCACACGCAGTCAAGCTACATCGTGGTCATCACCAACCAGGCGGGCGACTCCAGCGTGTACCAGGCCGGCATCTATCTGGACGAGGTGGTGCAACACGGCGGCGAGTGGCGCTACCGGAGCAAGCGCGTGGTGTACGACACCTCGCGCGTTGCCACCTTGCTTGCCACTCCCATCTGAGGCCCACCATGCAACCAAAAAAAGAACTTGAAACCCCCGAGGCCCCCGCTGCCGCGTGGCACGACGTGGGCGAACCCGATGACTTTCCGGACGGTGCTGTCTGGCCCGTGGTGGTCGGCGGCCTGCCCGTGGCGGTGTTCCGCGATGGCGAGGGCCTGTACGCGCTGCACGACCTGTGCACCCACGGCGCTGCCAAGTTGTCCGATGGGTATGTGGAAGACGGCTGCGTGGAATGTCCCTTGCATCAGGGCACCTTCGACATCCGCACAGGCGCTCCGTGCAAGGCGCCCGTCACCGAAGCGGTGCGCACGTTTGCGGTGCGGGTGGTGGCGGGGCGGGTTGAAGTGGGGGTGTAGCGCACGTTGTGGTGCATGCGCCGCAGAGGTGGCACCGGATTTTCTCTTGAACGTTGTTAGACAAGGACTGAAGATGGCTCACAAATTTTGCTCATTTTTTCGTGTGCAATCCTTTGCACGCGTGACGGCCCTGGCCGCCTTTGCAGCCTGCACCTCCCTGTCTGCCATCGCGCAGTCCGGGCCTATCAAGGTGGGTATTGCGCTCGACATCTCGGGCCCCTTCGCGGGCCCGGGGGCCGAGGCGCGTGATGGTTTTGCGCTGGCCATCAAGCAACTGGGTGGCAAGCTCGGGGGGCAGCCGGTCGAGTTTGTGCAGACCGACATGGCGGGCAGCCCAGACCAGGCCAAGCAGTTGGTAGACCGTTTTGTGCAGCGCGAGAAGATCGACCTGTTTACCGGCCCCATCGCATCCAACGTGGCGTTGGCGGTGGCGCCTTCGCTGTTTGCCGCCAAGGTGCCCTACCTGTCGAACAACGCAGGCCCTAGCCAGCTGGCCGGGGCCGGGTGCAATGCGTACTTTTTTGGCACGGCCTACCAGAACGACCAGTTCCACGAAGCCGCAGGCCAGTTTGCCGCCGACCAGAAGTTTGGCCGCATGGTGGTGCTGGCACCCAACTACCCCGCAGGCAAGGACAGCATCACCGGCTTCAAGCGCAAGTACAAGGGCGTGGTGGCCGACGAGATCTACACCAAGGTTGGCCAGCTGGACTACGCCACCGAACTGGCGCAACTGCGCGCCGCCAAACCCGATGCGCTGTACTTCTTCTTGCCCGGGGCCATGGGCATCAACTTCATCAAGCAGTTTGTGGGTGCGGGCCTGTCCAAAGACATCACGCTGGTCACCAGCGGGTTCTCGGCCGACGAGGACATCATCGGCGCAGTGGGCGAGCCCATGCTGGGCCTGTTCAACACTACCCACTGGGCACACGACCTGGACAACGCGGCCAACAAGGCGTTTGTAGCCGCGTTCCGCAAAGAGTACGCAGGCCGCTACCCCTCGCTTTATGCCGCGCAAGCCTATGACGTGATTGCCGCCATGGACGCTGCGGTGAAGGCCGTGGGCGGCAAGGTGAGCGACAAGGAAGCGCTGACCAAGGCCCTGGCCAAGGCGCAGTTCGCATCGGTGCGCGGCAGCTTCCGATATGCCAACAACCATTTCCCGGTGCAGAACTTCTACCTGCGCACCATCGGCAAAAACGCCGAAGGTCGCGTGACCAACAAGACGCTCAAGACGGTGCTGGAAGGCTATGGCGATGCGTACTCGTCGCAATGCGGGTTGAAGTGAATCCCCCCTGAGTCGCTGCGCGCCTTCCCGCTGAGGGGGACGCCGCCAGCGCGGCGGCCCTTGCGCGGCGGCCCTTTGCCGGGGACACGCCAATTTTTGCGGACTGCGACGACGGCGCATCGAGCACTGGAATACCGAAATTAACCTGCACCTCAATCTGCGCATGACGGCCACCTCATGAATCCGATACTTGTCTTCGAGCAATTGCTCAATGGCGCGGGCTATGGGCTCATGCTTTTTCTGATTGCTGCGGGCCTGACGCTGGTCTTTGGGATCATGGACGTGATGAACCTGTCGCACGGCTCGCTGTTCATGGTGGGTGCGTATGTGGCCGCCACTGTGCATGTGCAAAGCGGCTCATTTGCGGGCGCCGTGCTGGTCGCCGTATTGGTCACGATGCTGGTGGCGGTGCTGCTGGAGGTGACGCTGATGCGCCGCCTGTACGGGCGCGACCACCTGGCGCAGGTGCTGGCCACGTTCGGTGTGATCCTGGTGGCCGACGACGCCGTGAAGATGGTGTGGGGCCCATCGCCCGTGATGGCGCCCACGCCTGCGGCGCTGGCTGGACCGGTGGAGCTGTTTGCAGGCCTGCCATACCCGTCGTACCGGCTGGTCATTTTGGGTGCCGGGGTGCTGGTGGCGGGGTTGTTGTACTTGCTGGTCAATCACAGCCGTGTGGGCATGCTGGTGCGCGCGGGCGCGTCTGACCGGGCCATGGCCGAGCTGATGGGCGTGCGCGTCAAGCGCGTGTTCAGCGGCATCTTTCTGTTGGGTGCCGCGCTGGCGGCGCTGGCGGGCGCGCTGATGGGGCCCATCATGGCGGTGCAGGTGGGCATGGGCGAATCCATCTTGATTCCTGCGCTGGTGGTCATCGTCATTGGCGGCATTGGCTCGGTGCGGGGTGCCTTTGTGGCGGCGCTGCTGGTGGGCCTGGTGGACACCATTGGCCGCGCCTTTTTGCCGCTGCTGCTGCGTGCCACGCTGCCGCCTGCGCTGGCGGCCGATCTGGGGCCGCTGTTTGCCGAGGTGGCCATGTACGCACTGATGGCTGCGGTGCTGACCTTCCGCCCCGCGGGGCTGTTTTCTGCGAGGGCCTGACGGATGTCGGTCGCTTCAAGTTCACCTTCTCTGTCCGCCGCCTCTGCGGTGCGCGGTGCCCAATCAGCACGCTGGATGGGGGCTGTGGTTCCGCTCATCGTCTTGTTGGCGCTGGCCGTGTTCCCGCCCATCGCATCAACGCTGGGGCTGGACTTTTACATTGGCTTTGTGCGCCGGGTGCTGGTGTTTGCACTGGCGGCCGCCAGCCTCAACTTCATCATGGGGTTTGGCGGCATGGTGGCGTTGGGGCATGCCGGTTTCGTGGGTGTTGGGGCCTATGCGGTGGTCATGTTGACCGATGCGGGCGTGACATCTGCCTGGGTGGTGTGGGGCGCTGCGATGGCGCTCGCCGCGTTGGCTGCGGTGGTGATTGGCGCGGTGTCGCTGCGCACCAAGGGCGTGTACTTCATCATGATCACGCTGGCGTTTGCGCAGATGCTGTACTTCGTTTTTGTGTCGCTGCGCAGCTATGGGGGCGACGACGGCTACAGCCTGCCCATGCGGCCCTTGCTGGGCCTGGGGCTCAACAGTGCCGACGAATCCACGTTGTACTGGGTGGTGCTGGCGCTGGTGGCCGTGGTGCTGTGGTGGCTGGACCGCGCCACTGCGTCGCGTTTTGGCGCAGCTCTGGCAGGCATCCGCGACAACGAAACGCGCATGCGTGCGCTGGGCTACCCGGTGTATTTGCTGCAGCTCACGGCATTTGTGTTGGCCGGTGCAGTGGCAGGCCTGGCCGGTGCGTTTTTGGCCACGGGCAACAGCTTTGTCAGCCCGTCGATGATGCACTGGACGCAGTCGGCCACGCTGATTGTGATGGTGGTTATTGGTGGCCTGGGCCGTCGCTGGGGCGGGCCGCTGGGCGCTGCGGTGTGGCTGACGCTGGAAGAAGTTCTCAAGCTCAACACCGACTATTGGCACATGCCGCTGGGTGCGCTGCTGATTGTCACCGCTCTGTATGCGCCCAAGGGACTGGCCGCGCTGGCGGACCTGCGTGCAAGGAGCACCCGATGAGCCTCTTTCAAGTCGAGGGCCTGGTCAAGCGCTTTGGCGGCCTGCTGGCCACCGACCACGTCAGCCTGGCGGTCGAGCGCGGCGAGATCCACGCGCTGATTGGCCCCAACGGGGCGGGAAAAACGACGCTGGTCAACCAGATATCGGGCCTGCTGAAGCCCGACTCTGGGCGGGTGGTGCTGGACGGCGTGGACATCACCGCGCTGCCCATGCACCGCCGCGTGGCGCACGGGCTGTCGCGCTGTTTTCAGGTCACGCGCATCTTCCCGGCGCAGACCGTGCGTGACAACCTGCTGCTGGCCGTGCAGGCGCACAGCGGCTCCAGCTTTCGCTTTGTGCAGCCGCGTGCGCAGGCGCGTGACCTGTACGCCAAGGCCGAGCAACTGGCCGATCGGGTGGGGCTGCAGCACAGCCTGAACGAGACCGCGGGCGCTTTGCCGCATGGCGCGCAGCGCACACTGGACGTGGCGCTGGCCCTGGCCGCAGCCCCCAAACTGCTGCTGCTGGACGAGCCCATGGCGGGCATGGGGCCGGACGAATCACTGCAGATGGTGCAGCTCATCGAGGCGCTGCGCAAGGACATGGCCGTGCTGCTGATCGAGCACGACATGGAGGCCGTGTTTCGCCTGGCCGACCGCATCTCGGTGCTGGTGTATGGCCGCGTGCTGACCGCCGGCACGCCCGACGAAATCCGCAACCACCCCGAGGTGCAGGCCGTGTATTTGGGCACCGAAACGCTGGAGACCACCGCATGAGCGCGCCCGAGCCCCTGTTGAGTTGCCAGGCTGTCGAGGCGGGCTATGGCGTGAGCCAGGTGCTGTTTGGCATCGATCTGCAGATTGCCGCAGGCGAGGTGGTGTCCCTGCTGGGCCGCAATGGCATGGGCAAAAGCACCACCATCAAAACCCTGGTGGGTGCGCTGCGGCCCACGGCGGGCGGGATTTGTTTTGCAGGCCAGCCCACCGGCGCGCTGCATAGCGACGCCATCGCCCGCCTGGGCCTGGCCATCGTGCCCGAGGGGCGCCGTGTGTTCCCCAACCTCACGGTGCGTGAGCACCTGGTAGCGTTTGCCGACAACCGCAATGGCCTGCGCGACGCCTGGGACATTGACCGCATCTATGGCCTGTTCCCGCGCCTGAAAGAGCGGCAGAACAACCTGGGCAACCAGCTCTCGGGCGGCGAGCAGCAGATGCTGGCCATTGGCCGTGCGCTGTCGACCAACCCGCGCCTGCTCATCCTGGACGAAGCCACGGAAGGCCTGGCCCCCGTGATCCGCGAGGAAATCTGGCGCTGCCTGGCCATGCTCAAGGCCGCAGGGCAGACCATTCTGGTGGTGGACAAATACGTGCACCGGTTGGTGGACTTGGCCGACCGCCATGTGATCCTGGAACGCGGGCGCGTGGTGTGGCAAGGAGACTCTGCCGCGCTGAACGCTGACCGCAGCCTGTGGGCGCGTTACCTCACGGTGTGATGGGGCGGGTGTGCTCCGTGCTGTTCGGTGAGGGCCCAATGGATGGAATTGAGTGGAGTCGAATTGAGTTCATTTGCTATTTAAAGCATAGCTGCTAGCGCTTTACCAGTAAGCGCTAGAGACCATTTTGTTTATATTTATGTGCTGCGATGCTTGTCGGTTGCGTCAACTCTCTGACGCTGGGCACGGCGCTGGCCCTGGGGTTTGGTCCGCCCATTTCCCCTCGCGCACCTCATCGCGCGTTCGCTTGTAACATCCTTGCCCGAGGCTCCGCACATCCGCCCGGCAGCCGATCTTCATTCTTGCGCTTTGCTGCGTTTCTTTCCTTGTCTACTGGAGTCTTTACCGCATGAACAAAGTCCCCTTGGGTCAGAGTGACCTGCATGTCACCCCTATTTGCCTGGGCACCATGACCTTCGGCGAGCAGGTCAACGAGGCCGATTCGCACGCCATCCTCAGCCATTCGCTGGACCGCGGCGTGAACTTCATCGACACGGCCGAGATGTATTCGGTGCCCGCCAAGGCCGAGACCTTTGGCGCGACCGAGACCATCATCGGCAACTGGTTTTCCAAGAACCCCGGTGCACGCGAAAAGCTGGTGTTGGCCACCAAGGTGGCGGGCCCCTCGCGTGGCATGCCCTGGGTGCGCGAAGCCAAAGGCATGGCGCCCGCTGACATCGTGGCCTCGTGCGACGCCAGCCTGCGCCGGCTGCAGACGGACGTGATCGACCTCTACCAGATCCACTGGCCCGAGCGCCATGTACCCGCCTTTGGCGCCTTGTATTACGACCCAGCCAAAGAAACGTCCGAGACCCCCATCCACGCCCAACTGGACGCGCTGGCGGGCTTGGTGAAGGCGGGCAAGGTGCGCTACATCGGCCTCTCCAACGAGACGCCTTACGGCGTGCACGAGTTCGTGCGCCTGGCCGAGCAGCATGGCCTGCCACGGGTGGCGACGGTGCAGAACCCGTACTGTCTGATCAACCGCACCTGGGAAAACGCGCTGGACGAAACCTGCCACCGTCTTAACGTGTCGCTGCTGGCCTACTCGCCCCTGGGCTTTGGCCTGCTGACGGGCAAGTACGACGACAGTGGCATCACCGGCCCCGATGCGCCCAAGGGCGCGCGCATCTCGTCGTATGAATCGGTGCGCAAGCAGCGCTGGGGCCGCCCCGAGTCGCTGGAGGCCTCGCGCCGCTACAACGCACTGGCCCGGGCCAACGGCATGACGCCCACGCAGATGGCACTGGCCTTCTGCTACACCAAGTGGCAGGTCGCCAGCACCATCATCGGCGTGACGTCGGTGGCACAGCTCGATGAAGACTTGGCGGCATGGGGCACCACGCTGTCGCCCGAAGTGCTCAAGGCGATTGACTCCATTCGATGGGAACTGCGCGATCCGGCGTTGTGAGTGCTGCGGGTAGATAACAAAAAGGGGCTGAACAGCCCCTTTTTTTTATGTCGGCCAGCACGCCTGGCGCCTATGCAGCGGCCTTGATGCGGCCTTCCTTCCAAGGCGTGCCCTGCGACTCACCCAGGTCCCAGAACAGCCCGGCCATAACGGCGAGCCCCTCGCGCGCTACGGAGCCGAGCAGGTGCTCATTGGGCGCGTGTTGCGCGCAGGCGGGGTACGAGTGGGGCACCCACAGCGTGGGCAGTCCCAGCTGGTCCGCAAAGATGTCGTTGGGCAAAGAACCGGCGAGGTTGGGCAGCAAGGTGGCGGGCTGCCCAGCGCTGGCCTCTAGCGACGCCAGAGCCCAGTCCACCCAAGGGTTGTGCAGGTCCAGCCGCGTGGCGCCGCACACCATGCCCACGGTGATGGCCACGTCGGCGAAGCCGTGTGCGTCCAGGTGTTCGCGCACGATGGCTTCCACGTTGTGCCAGTCGGTGCCCACCACAAAGCGCAATTGGCAATGCGCGACCGCTTGCGAAGGGATGGCATTGATCGGCCGCTGCGCATTGCCCGCGCCCAGTGCCAATACTTCCAGTGTGTTCCAGCCCACCAGTTGCTCGGCGGGCGTGAGGCCCGGTTCGCCCCAGCCGGGTGTCAGCGCGGGGTCATCGGCACCCGTGCCAATGGCCACGTCTTGGAGGGCGGTGCGCAGCTTGGCGGGCACTGCCGGAGGCAGCAGGCCCTTGACCAGAATGCGACCCTTGGCGTCTACCAGTGTGGTGAGGGCGTGTGTGAGCACGGTGGCGGGGTTGGCCAGCACGCCGCCCCAGTTGCCAGAGTGGTAGGCCTTGTCGCGGCTGCGCACAGTGAGCGAGAAGTTGATGGCGCCCCGCGAGCCGAGGAAGAGCGTGGGGCGTGCCGCGCTCACGCGCGGGCCGTCGCTGGCCACAAACAGGTCGGCTTTCAGCGCGTCGCGGTGCTGTTCGCAAAAGGCGGCCAGGCCGGGTGAGCCCGCTTCTTCGCCCATTTCCATCAGCAACGTCACGTTGTAGCCCAAGCGGCCCTTGCGGGCTTGCAACGTGTGTGCCAGCGCAGAGAGGCTGACGGTGTGCTGGCCCTTGTTGTCGGCCGTGCCACGGCCATACCAGCGGTCGTCTTCGATGGTCAGCTCCCACGGTGAAAGGCCTTCGCGCCATTGGCTGTCCTGGCCGTTGACCACGTCGCCGTGGCCATAGGTCATCACGGTGGGCAGGAATGGGTCTTCTACGCGCCGCGCCAACAGCAGGGGGCCGCCTTTGGGATCGGCGTTGTCGAGCACCTGGCAGTCGAAACCCCAAGGCTCCAGCCATGGCACGATTTCGTCGGTCAGGTACGTGCGCAGCGTGGGGGGCACTTGCCCGGTGTCGCTTTCGGTGCGCCAGGCCACGCGGCGGTGCAAGTCAGTCGCAAAGCGGCCGTCGTCGAAGTAGTGTTGGACGTTCTTGATCAGTTGTTCTCGGTTCATCGTGTTCTCCTTGTTCGGGTCACTCCACCACGATCTGCGCGCGGTGGGCCAGCGCGCGGTAGCGGCCGATCTCGTCTTCCATGGCGGCATTCATGGCTTTCGGGCCCACAAACACAGGCTCCATGCCCTGGGCGCGGATTTGTTCTTGGAGGGCGACATCTCGCATGGCGGCCTCCACTTCTTTCATCAGCTTATCCACGATGGGCGCTGGCGTGCGCGCAGGGGCAGCCACCGCGTACCAGCCGTCAAAGGCGGCCTCCGGCAGTTTCAGCTCTTGCACGGTGGGCACTGCCGGCAGGGCGCGGGCACGCTCGTTGCCCGCAATAGCCAGTGCGCGCAACTTGCCCGATCGCACATGGGGTGCGGCGCTGGCCACCGTGTCGATGGCGAACTGAATCTCACCGCCGATCAGTCCCATCATGGCCTGCGCGCTGCCCCGGTAGGGCACGTCCTGCAGGCGCACGCCAGCGGCTTGCTCCAACAGCGCGCCGACCAGGTGCGGGGCCGAGCCTGAACCGAAGGTGGCGTAGTTGATGGTTTTGGGCGCAGCCTTGGCTGCGGCCAGCAGGGAGGCCAGGTCTTTGTGGGGGGAGTCGGCATTGACCACCAGCACCAGGGGCGCACGCGCAATGATGGCAACGGGGACCAGGTCCTTGAGCGGGTCGTACGGCAGTTTTTTTCGCAGCGCAGGGTTCACCGTGTAGCTGCTGGAGCCCGACACGAGCAAGGTATAGCCGTCGGGCTCTGCGCGCACCACGGCCTCCGTGCCGATGATGGTGGAGGCGCCGGGCTTGTTGTCTACCACCACCGGCTTGCCCAGCCGCGCCGACAGTTTCTGGCCCAGTGCGCGGGCCACGGCGTCGGTGCCGCCGCCGGGCGGGAAGGGCACCACGAAACGTACCGTGCGCTGTGGCCATGGATCGGTAAGCGCCGCTGTCTGGGCGTGGGAAAGGCTGGCGGTGCTGGCGAGTGTGGCCAGCGCAACGGACAGCAAAGAGGCTCGAACAAGACGTTTCATGCGGATTCCAGACGTTGAGGCCTGCGGTGATGGGGCTGGTCGCAAAGATGGCGCCACGGTCACACACAGCCATGGGTGAATTGGAGCCCTTAAACATGCAAGATGGAAGCCGGTTTACCATTGCTCTGAAGAGAGATTTAGCAACTGACTGTTGCCTTTTTGTTTATGGTCGACCTATGAACGTTTCACTGCTCAGCCTGCCCCTGCGTTACTTTTTGGAGGTGGCGCGCACGGGCTCCGTCAACCAAGCGGCGCAACGCCTGCACGTGGCGGCATCGGCCGTCAGCCGCCAGCTGGGGAAGCTGGAGGACAGCCTGGGTGTGGTGCTGTTTGAACGCCAGGCCCGTGGCATGGCACTGACCGAAGCGGGCGCCCGGTTGATGGCCCACGCCAGTGCGCACGATGCGCAGGCGGTGGAGCTGGTAGAGCAACTGCACGGCCTCTCGGCCCAGGAAGCTTTGCGTGTGCGAGTTGCCTGCACCGAAGGTTTTGCCGCCAGCTTCATGCCGCTGGTGATGTCCAGCTTTCGGCAGGTGGTGCCCCAAGTGCGGCTGCAGTTGCAGGTGGCTTTGCCGCAGGAGGTGTCGGCGCTGGTGGCTCGCGGTGAGGTGGATCTGGCGCTGAAGTACAGCGTGGCGCCCGAGAAAGGCTTGCAGGTGCTGCATTCAGCCATTGCACCGATCTACGCCATCATGCCCGCCCAGCACCCGCTGGCCCGCCAGCGCAGCGTGAGTGTGGCTGACGTGGTGCGCTACCCGTTGCTGATCGGTGCCAGCGGCATCACGGGGCGGCAGTTGTTTGACCTGAGCTGTGCCGTGCAGGGCCTGCGCTATGTGCCCGCGGTGGAAAGCAATTTTTCTTCGGCGTTGCTGCCCCTTTTGAGCGGGCAGGACGTGGCGCTGGCCAGCTACCTCACAGCAGCGCGCTGGGTGGAGGCCGGCCTGCTGGCCGCACGGCCTTTTGACGAGGTTCAGCTGCAGCAACGCAGGCTTCAGGTACTGGCGGTGGAAGGGCGGGAACCTTCGGCGTTGGTGCGGCAGTTCACGCAGGCGCTGGTGTCAGCCATTGAGCAATATGGCAAGCGCAAGGTGGGGCGGCGCAAGGCAGCCGGTGGACTTGCGGCCGTGGTGCTTTGACTTTGAGGCGAGACGGCCCCTGTGTTGTCGTGCAAATTGGGGCCGCTCACAAATGGATACCATTCGCTCCCTACCCCGATCACACCATGGCCAAGAAAGAACACGTCTCCGAGACTCAAGCCACCCAGCTGCTCAGGGCCCACAAGGTGGCATTCACCGAGCACCCCTACGAATATCTGGAACACGGTGGTGCAATGCACAGCGCCGAGGTGCTGGGACTGGATCCCTTCACCGTGGTCAAGACCCTGGTGATGCAGGACCAGGACGCCAAGCCGTTGCTCGTGCTGATGCACGGCAACCGCAAGGTCTCCACCAAGAACCTGGCTCGCCAGATTGGCGCCAAGTCCGTGGAGCCCTGTGCCCCTGAAGTTGCCAACCGGCACAGCGGCTATCTGGTGGGTGGTACCTCGCCTTTTGGTACGCGGCGCAGCATGCCTGTGTACATCGAAGCCAGCATTCTGGAACTGCCCCGCATCGCCATCAATGGCGGGCGACGCGGCTTTCTGGTGCAGCTGGACCCGCAGGTTTGTGTGCAGTTGCTGGGTGCCAAACCGGTGCACTGCGCACTGGCAGAATAGGCCGCCGCGGCAGACCGCCGCCGTCCCCTGATTTTGAGGAGTTGCTTTGACCGCCGTGTATCCCATCCTTGCCACTGTGGCCGCCTATTTGCTGGGCTCGTTGTCGTTTGCCGTCATCGTGACGCGTGTCATGGGCCTGAACGACCCGCGTACCTATGGCAGCAAAAACCCTGGTGCGACCAATGTGCTGCGCTCGGGCAACAAGGCCGCTGCCATCGTGACGTTGCTGCTGGACGCGATGAAAGGCTGGCTGCCCGTGGCGCTGGTGATGTGGTTTGGGGAGCCTTACGGCCTCAACGATGGCACCGTGGCAATGGTCGGGCTGGCTGCGTTTTTGGGGCACCTTTGGCCGGTGTTCTTCCGCTTTGAAGGCGGCAAAGGCGTGGCAACGGCCCTGGGTGTGCTGCTGGGCATCAGTGTGTGGCTGGGCTTGGCCACCGCTGCCACCTGGTTGATCATTGCGTTCTTCTTCCGATACTCGTCACTGGCCTCGCTGGCGGCTGCAGCGTTTGCACCGGTGTACTACCTGTTGGTGGATGGTGTGGTGTGGTACGCCGAGGGCACGATTGCCGCAGCCATCGTGGTGATGGCGCTGCTGCTGGCCTGGCGCCACAAAGAGAACATCCAGCGGCTTATCGAAGGCAAGGAATCACGCCTTGGTAGCAAGAAAGCGAAGGCGGGCGCAGAAGCTACAAGCGCCAAGCCGCCGAAGTGATCTGAAGATGTTCAGGCTCAGAGCGAGCCTGGCCCTGTCGTCCCGCCGCGCACCCCGGCGCTGTGCTGCGCAGCGTACAAGCCCAGGCGCACCATGGTGCGGTGATTGAGCTCCAGGCTTACCGAAGCGCGCGCCAGCGCTGACTGGATGCGGGGCTTTCCACTGGCCGTTTGGTACAGGCTGGGCTGGGTGCGGTGCGTGCCCGCGCTGTCCAGCAGGCTGGCTACCAGCGGGTGGTTGGCCTTGTCGCTGCGGCGTAGAACAATGGCGGTTTCGCCGTTGTCCAGCTTCACAAACGTGCCCGGCGGGCACAGGCCGATAGAGCGAACCAGTGTGTAGCTCACCTCGTCGCGCTGGTCGATCTCTTGCCCCACGATGGCGCGCACTGAATCGGTGGCACTGCGTCCCACGCGGGATTTGCGCGGGCTGATCATGGCGGCGTAGCGGTCGATGGTACCCAGGATGCGCGTCAGACGGTCCTCGGGGTCCTGGTCGGCCAGGGGCACCCGGTCAGAAACGCTGGCGTGGTGTTGTCCCACCACGTCCAGCCACAGCGCATCGGTGATGTACAAACGCTGCAGTAACACTAGGCTGTCCTCGGGGTGGCTTCTGATGGCTTCTTGCTGGGCGGCGTTTGGGCGCTCCCGTTGTTCGGCCAATTCATCCTGCAGGCGGGTCATGCCAATGTTCATCGTCAGCGCTGCACGAACAAGGCTGTCGCGCTCGCGCTGGGGCAGCTTCAGCTCGATCGCCATGATGTGGCACAAGGTGCCGCAGACCAGCGCGTGCGAGGCGCTGTAGCCCACCGTAGAGGTGGATGCAAGCTGAAACATCAGGTACAGCGCTGCATCGATGTCATGCGCGACCAGGTCTTGCATCCAACCGTCGAACTGCCGCACCTTGGCCGAAAAGTCCTGCACCTGCAGGGGGCGGGACAACAACACTGACAGCGCTGACTCCAGATCGGCCCAAAGGCTGAGCAGGTCTTCGTACTCGCCTTCTGTGCGGTGGTTGCTGGAGTTGGGGTGGGCAGACATGGCGGCCTTTTCTTTCGGCTGTCAGTTGCGCTTTTCCAACACCATCTGGTCGTTGATGCGGGTCATCTGAAACTGCGTCAAAAAGCTGTTGCCCAACAATACGTAGGGCATGGGCTGGGGCGTGATGATGGCCTCGACCCCCAGCACCTCCACATCGCCCAGCCGCACCGAATCCAGCTTGATGCGCCAGCCCTGTGCCACGCCGTTGGCAGTGTTCATGCGCACAGGCTCTGCGCCCTGGTAGTTCAACCCCATGCGGTCGGCATCTGTGCGTCCGATGGCGATGGTCGACGCACCCGTGTCCACCATGTACTGCATCACGCGCCCATTGATGGTCCCGCTGTTCACAAAATGCCCACGGCTGTCAGCCATCAGGATGACGCGTTTGCCGCTGCCGCCACGGGCGCCGACGCTCACCGGCGCTTCGCCCAGACGCAAGCTCACCGGCGCTTCGCCCAGACGCAAAGTGCGCCGCGCACCGTTGACTTCAATCGTGGCTTCTTCTTTGGTCACGGCAATGACCTTGACGCCCTGGTGCACGTCTCCTGCCCCCACCGCCTTGGGCGGGTTCGCATCCACCACCAGCAAGGCCTTGCTGCCCAGCATGCCCGCGAGTGCCACTGCCTGGGCGCTGGCCAAGGACGGCGCGAAGCATAGAGCGGTCAGTGCGGCCAGGGCAAAGCGGTGAATTTTCATTGGTCGATGGCGCTGTGCGCCTCCCATGTGCTTCGCAACTGGCGCGACCCAGGCGAGGGACGCCAAGCAAGGGCCGCCCCGCAGCGAGGGCGTCGTCCCCCTGGAGGGGGAAGGCGCCACAGGCGACTCAGGGGGTGCGTCATAGTCAGTCGCGAAAGTTGTCAAACGACAGCGGCACGTCGGTCACATCCTTGCGCACCAACGCCATGGCCGCCTGCAGATCATCGCGCTTGGCGCCGGTGATGCGCACCTTGTCTTCTTGAATCGCAGCTTGTACCTTGAGCTTGCTTTCCTTCATGAGCTTCTGGATCTTCTTGGCCAGCTCGCTTTCGATGCCGCTGCGCACCTTGATGACCTGTTTGACCTTGTCTCCGCCCATCTTCTGCACATCGCCCATGTCCAGAAAACGCACATCCACGTTGCGTTTGGTGAGCTTGTTGCGCAGCACGTCTTCGATCTGGGTGAGCTGAAACTCGGCATCGCCCACCATGGTGATTTCCTTGTCCTTGATTTCAATGCTGGCGGACGTGCCCTTGAAATCAAAGCGGGTGGTGATTTCCTTGACGGTGTTTTCCACCGCATTTTTTACTTCAACCAGGTTGGCTTCACAGACTGTGTCAAAAGATGGCATGGGAGGGCTCTCAATCTCGGGGAAAACGGGGGTGGTTCGCAGGCAGCCCACAGGGGCGGGTGCGACAATCGGACCAATGGTAGTCGAGAAAAACGCCCCTTTACAGCCCTGGAACACCTTTGGCATCGCTGCGCGCGCCCAAACCCTGGTGCGCGTGCGGTCTGTGTCCGACCTGTTGACCGTGCTCGCCGACGCGCAACTGGCCCCAGCGCCCAAGTTTGTGCTCGGAGGTGGCAGCAACATCATCCTGACGGGTGATGTGAAACCCGTGGTGCTCAAGATGGAGATCAAGGGCCTGCGCCTGGTGGACGACACCCCCAAGGCATGGGTCGTGGAGGCGGGGGCTGGCGAGGTTTGGAACGACTGCGTGGCCTGGACGCTGGCGCAAGGCTTCCCGGGGCTGGAGAACCTGGCGCTGATCCCCGGCACGGTGGGCGCTTCGCCTGTGCAGAACATCGGCGCATACGGCGTCGAGCTGCAAGACCGCTTTGAATCCCTGGACGCTATCGACCTGCTCACCGGACAGCCATTCACGCTGGATGCGGCGCAATGTGGTTTTGGTTATCGGGATTCGGTCTTCAAGCACGCCCCCGCGCTCGGCCAGCAGGTGGGTGATTTGCCCCGCGGCATGGGGCTGGCGGGCAGGGCGGTAATCACCCATGTGCGTTTTCGGCTGCCCAAGCCCTGGAAGCCCGTACTGGGTTACCTCGACCTCGAACGCCGCCGTGTGGAAGCCGGGGTGGAAAACCCAAGCGCCCAGCAAATCTACGAATGGATCTGCGAGATCCGCCGCGCCAAGTTGCCAGACCCGGCAGTGGTGGGCAATGCTGGCAGCTTCTTTAAAAACCCCACGGTGTCCCCCGACCAGTGCGCGGACATCATCGCGCGCGAGCCCAAGATCGTGCACTACCCGATGCCCGACGGCAGCATCAAGCTGGCTGCAGGCTGGCTGATTGATGCCTGCGGCTGGAAGGGCAAAACCATTGGCAAAGCGGGCGTCTATGAAAAGCAGGCGCTGGTGCTGGTCAACCGGGGGCAGGGCGCTGACAGCGTGACAGGCGGCGAAGTGATGACACTCGCCAAGGCCATCCAGACGAGTGTGTACGAACGTTTTGGCATCCGGCTGGAGCCTGAACCCGTGGTGGTCTGATCACCCGCGCTCTGATGTCCTTGTGAATCAGCGCGCCGTTGAAGCTGTCACTGGCTGCGGGGTTGGATGGCATCGTGCCGCTCCTGCACGCACGCGATGTCCGTCAGCCCCATCCGCAGGCAAAGGGCATGCGCCATGCTCCACGCATCTAGCAGCGCAACGCGGGATGTGGTTGCCTCTTCAGTCGCGGCGCCGTTTTTTTCCAGCTGCAGAGCTATCGAAGCGAGTTTGTGAAAACCCAGGTTGGCCGCCGCGCCTTTGAATGCGTGGGCTGGCGCCCGAAGGTCCGAGGGTGTGGTGTCGACGGCGGCAAGCAGTGCATCAAGCGCTCCCGATTCGTCGTTGAAAAAGCTGTGCAGCAGTGAACGGTAGCCCTGTGCAGACACACCGATACACACGTCGCCCACGATGGACATGTCGAGATTGTTGGCCACGTCGCCAGGGCGGAAGCGCTTGCGGGATGGCCGTTTGGCCGCAGCACGGTGCTCGTCATGTAGCGGTATCTCTGACGGTGGGTTTTGAGTCTTCTCGCTCTGACTGGCCGACCCCGCTTCTGCAGGAGCACCGCGCAGCCCAAAAAGCCCTGTGAGGGTTTCCTGGAGAACCCCGACATTCACGGGTTTGGCAATAAACCCATTCATGCCGCAGTCCAGTGCCTTTTGGCGCGTTTCCGCAAAGACATCTGCTGTGAGGGCTACGATTGGCAACCGGTCGAAGTCAAACAGCTTGCGGATGGCGGATGTTGCCTCAAACCCATCCATGTTTGGCATGTGCAAATCCATCAACACCAAATCCGGCAACGAACGTTGCACCGCCGCGCAGGCTTGCGTTCCGTCAGCCGCAAAGTGAACAACATGGCCCATGTCTTCAAGCAGTCCGCCCATGTACTTGCGGTTGACCACTTGATCGTCGGCGATGAGCACAGTCAGCCCCTGAATTCCTTCAGGGCGGACGAGCGGGGACAACGGTGGCGCAGATTCTGTTTTTGACGACGGTGGTGTCGCCAGTGTGAGCGGCAGTGCGACGGTAAACGTACTTCCCACGCCGCAAACGCTCGCTACCGAAATATCTCCACCCATGCGTCGGGCCAGGTTGCGCGAAATCTCCAGCCCCAGGCCTGTCCCGCCAAAACGGCGGGAGGTGCTGTCGTCGCCTTGCGTGAACCGTTTGAAAAGCTTTGCCTGCGTGTCTGCGGCCATACCGATCCCTTCGTCGCGCACTTCCAGGCGCAGAGGGTAGGTTGCTGCATCGGCTGCATCGGCTGCATCCGCTGCACCGGCTGCACCGGTGTCCAGGCCGTGTCGTGACAGTGCGAGCGTGACGCACCCACTCTCACTGAACTTGATTGCGTTGGTCAGCAGATTCAAAACGATCTGCTTGAGCCGGGTGGCGTCCGCATGGATCCACTGCGGCAAATCCGTGGCCATGTCCGTTTGCAGCTGCAGGCCTTTTTGCTTCGCTACCGGTTGCAACAGGTGCTCGATGCTGGCAAGCATGGCCAGAAGGTCCATCGGCGCGGGGTGAATACCCATCTTGCCGGTTTCCATGGCAGATACGTCCAGGATGTCGTTGAGCAAGGACAGCAGGTGATCTGCGGACCCTCGTGCTGTGTCTACGTATTCTTGTTGCACAGGGTTGAGCGCAGTGCGCTCCAGCAGGTTCAGCATGCCAAGGACACCATTGAATGGTGTCCGCAACTCGTGACTCATGTTGGCAAGGAACTGGCTCTTTCCGCGGTTGGCCGCTTCGGCGGCCAGGTTGGCCTCCTGAAGGCTTTGCGTCAGTTGCTGCATCTCCCTTTTTTCCTGCTCCTGTCGGCGCTGGCGCCATGCAAGTGCTGCGGCGGCCGTTAACAGCATCACCAGCTGCGCCAGGATGAGCGCCATGATCTGGCGACTTTGCGCCAGCATCGTGGACTCCTGTTGCTCTAACAGTTCGGCAGTACGGTGCGTCGCCACCATCGTCAACTCCTGCAAGTTGGGGCCCACCATGTTGAACTCCCGCAGAAGCTGCTGGAGCTGGGCGCGCGTGGGTATGGCGGGTGCCAGCATGGCCTTGTCGACCTGTGCAATCAGCGCCTCGAGCCTTGGCATCGTGATTTTGTATTCGCTTCGCTCCTCCAGTTCCGAGGCGCTGGGCGTGTCGTGCAGTAGCTGGAAGCGGCTTGCAAACAGATCACTGCGCAGCCGAAGCGCTTCGATATCCATGGGTGCGCTGCTGTGCGCGTTCACGTCTATGGTCTGCCGAAGCCGGAGAAACTCGCGTTCTAGCTGGAAGCTTAGGGCCGTGATGGAGTCGCTTCGCAGATCGGCGCTTTTACGAATGGCCTGCTGCTGCGTGAACTGCAACACAAAAAGCACCGCCATCGCGGCGGCCATGAGCGCAGTGCCCAGCGCAAGCCACAACAGGTACCGCTGGGTGTCGCGTGTTCCGAGCATCTCGGGGGTCAGTCAATAGACAGCGACTTGAGCTGCCATGCCGATCGACCGTAGTACTTGGATGCCTTCAGTTCGGGCGCTGAGTCGAACGGATAGATGATAAACAGCGGGCCTTTTGTGCGTACTGAGATGGGCTGATCGTTTATGCGGTGCGCAATGATCACCTCAAACTGCCGGGCGTCATCTACCGGAATGCTGGTCTTGTAGTCGTTCAGTGCAAGGGCCGTCAATGTGGTGCCCGTCGCTTTTGCTGCCGCCAACACGTCTCGCAGCAGCGGGCCCGTGAATTTGGTGGGTTGCTTGTCCCAAGGGGTGTTGGTTGTGAAGCTTTTCTGGGGCAGGGCCTCCAGCATGGCCAGGTCGAAAACGGCGGCACCCGCCTGGTTTTTCTCGCCGACCTTACCGGAAATCGTCAGGATGGGCGTACCTGAAGGCGGGTCCAGTGCCCATGCAGGTGTCAGCAGACACAGAGAGACAGAGAGCGTCAAGGCGCGACGAGCGATGAAAGCGATGAAAAGTGGCATGGCGGCCTTTCAAGTTGATTTAAATGATATATGTTAAATCATAAATGATTTTAATGATAATTTATTGAGTGCGTGCGCTGTGAAATTTTGACTAGTGGGTTATGAGCTCATTTCTCAGCCCATCGATATGCATCGCTGCCGATGTCATGGCTATGGCTATCGCTATCGCCATGGCTACATATGGTCGCTCGGTCCGACATGGCTTGCGCGACCCATGATGCTGTAGTCAGGTGGCAGCCAGACGAAAAAAAGCCACCGTTGCCGGTGGCTTTTACTCATATTTCTATAGCTGGTAGCGATTATCTATAAAGGGCTACAGGCTATTGTTATCAGTAGTCTCGCCGTCATGCTTACTTGCGGTCGTTTTCCAGCTGCGCCAGGGCGGCATTGCCACCCAGCGACAACAAACCCGCCCGCGAGTACACACCCAGCTTGGCTCGTGTATCGACAATGTCCAAGTTGCGCATGGTCAGCTGGCCAATGCGGTCCAGCGGCGAAAACGGAGCGTCTTCCACCTTTTCCATCGACAGGCGCTCAGGGTGGTAGGTGAGGTTGGGCGATTCGGTATTGAGCAGCGAATAGTCGTTGCCACGGCGCAGTTCCATCGTCACGGTGCCGGTCACGGCGCGGGCCACCCAG
>JAUXZO010000059.1 GCA_030692685.1 Acidovorax sp.
GTGAAAGCCGTAGCGGTGGGCCACCCGTTCCATCAGTTCGCTGGAAGCCACAAACGCGGTGTTGATGGCCATGGTCAGGGCGAAGCTGGCCAGCGCGGCCACGATGACACCGAAGGGCACGCCGTTCAGCAGGGTGGCGTAGTGGGTGATCAGGTCCCCTTCATGGGCCTTGAAATCAATGTTGGCGGATAAGGCCAGGATGGCCACCAGGGGAGTGACGATACCCACCGTCAGGGCCAGGAACAGGTAAGCCTTGCGGATCTCCCGCCAGGTGCGCACCAGTCCCGCGGTCTGGAGCACGGATTCCACCCCGGAGTAGGCCAGGATACAAAAAGCAATGTTGGCTATGAACTTATCGTAGGTGCCGATCCAGGACTCGGCCTGCAATTGTAAGGAGCTAAGTTTAACTGCCTCGCGCATCTGCCCCAAAGAACCTTGATCCAGGGCCAGAAGGCCGGAGGCAATGAGATTTACCATCACAAAGGCGGCGGCCACAAAGATCATGAAGGTGAAGCGGGCGTTGTCCCGAATCCCCAGGATGTTTAAGCCGGCCACTCCCCAGATGATCCCCAGCACCATCACCAACTTCATGTGGTCAGTTAATGGGGAAAAGGAAGTGGCATTGGCCACCGCGCTCACCGCGGAAAGGCAGGCGGTGAGGATATAATCCACCATGATGGAAGCCACCGCCACAAAGGAGATCAGAGGGCCCAGAACCAGGTAGGAAAAGGAATAGACGCCGCCGCCGATGAGGCCGTGATGCTCCAGGATCTCGGCGATCTCCGTGAGCCGGGTGCTGATAAAACGAATAAGCAGGCTGGTGATGGCGATGAAGACCAGGGCGCTGGAACCGATAAACCGGAAGGCTTCGGCCGGGGCATAAAAGATGGAGGTGAACTCATCCATCAGGGTGATGACGCCCACTGCCAGAAAAGTCAGCCAGATGCGCCCCTCCTGGCTAAAAGACAGGAGGTGGCGCTGCCGGAATAAATATACAAAGATGATAACCAAGCCCACATTGAGAAATGTCAGGATGACGGCCTTCACTTAAGTCATCTCCATTACGAATTGGCGGGTATTTGGCGAAAAAGATAGCCCAGGCACAACCATGAAACGGCAATGCTGATGAGCTTCTCGAAGCCCGCCATATTTGGACCAATAGGCCCCAAAGACCTCAATCGGCCTCAATCGGCCTCAGGTGGCCTCAGTCATGTTGGCGAAGTGGGTTGCTAGGGAGAAAGGGGCTCCGGCGTTGGGGGCGGCGCGTGGATCGCTATGGATATGAATAACTGTAAGCCAGTCAGGTAGTATAT
>JAUXZO010000063.1 GCA_030692685.1 Acidovorax sp.
CAATGCGACAGGCAACGTGCTGACGAACGACACCGATGTGGACGCTGGAGACACGAAGACGGTGTCGGCCATCACCGGCGGGACGGTGGGATCTGCCCTGGTGGGTACCTACGGCACGTTGACGCTGAACGCCAACGGGACCTACACGTACGTGGTGAACAACGCCAACGCGACGGTGCAGGCGTTGAGGACAGCGGCGCAGACGGTGACGGAGACATTCACCTACACGATGGCCGACACGGCCGGAGCGACAAGCAGTAGCACGCTGGTGATCACCATCCAGGGCGCCAACGATGCGCCGGTGGCCAGCGGTGCGATTGCCGGGACGGTGACGGACACGGCTGCGGCTGACACGTTTACCAGCCTGACAGGCACGTTCACGGCGACCGATGTGGACGCTGGTGATACAAAAACATGGAGCGTGAATGGAGGCACGGTTCGTGTGGGTACTTACGGCACGTTGACGATCAATGCAAGCACCGGTGCTTACACGTATGTCGTGAACGCTGCTGCAGTCAATGCCCTGCCTGCGGGCTCAAACCCGACCGACGTTTTCACTGCGACAGTGACTGACGCTGCGGGGGCAACTGCAACCCAGGTGTTGACCGTCACGGTGAACGGAGCCAATGACGCTCCGATCGGAACCACCGACAGTTATACGGCCGTCGAAGGCGCCACCGTGGTCCGAGGCAGCGTCCTGGGCAACGATACGGATGCGGAGTCGAGCCCATTGACCGCACTGCAGGTAGCGACCAATTCCGGCGCGACGGCAATTCCTGTCAACGGGACCAATGCCATCACGACGGCGTTGGGCGGCACGGTGGTGATGAATACCGACGGAACGTTTACCTACACAGCGCCTGCCCGCCTGCATAACGATGCAATATCCGACGTTGACAGTTTTGTCTACAAGGCATCGGATGGCACAACGACATCAGCCTGGACGACGGTCAACATCACCATCACGGACACGGCACCTGTGGCAAACCCCGACACCGATGATGTGGGCCGTAACAGCACCACCACCGGAAACGTCATTACCGGAACCGGGGGCGCCACGGCCGATACGCTCGGTGCGGACAGCGCCACGGTGAGTGCGGTTTCCATCGCTGGCTCGATTTCCAACACCAAGGTCGGGACCACCTGGACGGTGGTGACCAATACCGGGACTTTGACCATTTCGGAAAATGGGGCCTACTCCTACGCGTCCAATGCACCCAACCTGGTGGTGACTGCGCCTACCAGCGTGGCAGGCTGGACCAGCGCTGGCGTGGGGGTGTTTGGCTTCGATGGAACCGAACCCTACACCACTGGCACTACGGCGACGTCCGGCTTGAATCTCACCTCGCTGACGGCAGCTCGCGAAGCATTTGTCCGTTACCGTGACCTCGCCGGCACCAACAATGATGGCATTGGCGTCGAGGCGACAGCTGGCACGAACAACAACAACCGCATTGAAGGCGGCGAAGAACTGGTGCTCAACATCAACAGGTTGAGCAAGTCCACGACGGTGACATTGACGGATCTGGCGAATGGGGAGACCGCTTACTGGCACGCCTACTCTGCAACGGGCACGTGGGTGGCGAGCGGCACCATCGCTGGCAACGGCACCAATATTGCCACTGGCACCATTTCTGCAGGAACGGCGTTTCAGTACATTGTCCTGACGTCGGTTGGTTCGAATTTCCGGCTTAACGGCCTGGACGCGATCCCTGAAGTCGCGCCAGTGACGTTCAACTACACCCTGACTGACGCCGACGGCAGCAGTTCCAGCTCGACCTTGACCATCAGCACCACCTCCCAGGCAACGGCGATTGCCGATACAGCCCAGGTTTATGAATCTGCGCTGGCAGGTGGAACCGATCCAGGCGTGCTGGCTGTGACGGCCACGGGCAATCTTCTGGACAACGACAGCGGCGTCACTGCAACCACTTCCATCACCAGTGTGACGGGCGGCACTGGGCCGGACGGCAACGGGGTCATCACCGTCAATGACAGCGTGGGCACCCTGACCGTGTACACGCAGAACTACAACGGCAATCTGGCAGGTGCCTATTCCTACACCCTGACAGGCGGGACAACAGACGGAAGCAGCGACGCGCGCTCGTTCACCTACACGCTGACCGACAGTGCCACAGGGCAGACTTCCAGTGCGGCACTCACGGTGAATGTGATCGACGATGCACCGCTTGCATTCAACGCCACGGCCGAAGTGGCCGAATCATCATCGCCCTCGTACAACCTGGTGTTGATGCTGGATATCTCAGCCAGTATGTACATCAACGATGGCGGGGGCGAGGTGCGCGCGATTGCTGCGGACGGTACAGTGACCATCACCACACGTCTGGCCATGGCCAAAGCCGGCATGGTGGCACTGGTGGAAGAATATTTTGCGCAGTCGCCCAGTGTAGTGGTCAAGGTGGGGCTGTTTGCCAACGGCTCGCTGATGCTGAACAGTGGCAATGCTTATACAGACAAGGCGGCGCTGGTTGCCGCTATCAACGGCATCACCGGCACGGAGCTGGTAAGCGCTACCTACTATGAAGATGGTATCAATGCGATGCAAGCTGCGTTCGGGACACCGTCGTCGTCAGTGACGAATATCTCTTACTTCCTTTCAGACGGCTCCCCGACCGATCCGGGAGCTGCGAACACGGCAATCGCCAACTACACGGCATTTGCTTCGGCAAATAACATCAAATCGTATGCGGTGGGTATCGGTACCGGTATTGCAGACCCCAGCTACCTCAACAATCTCCATATTGTTGATGCGGATCTGAGTGGGGCAGGCGATACCGCCATCATCGTGCCGGATCTGAATTCGCTGGACGAGGCGCTTCTCTCTACCGTGCCAAGTGCATACAGTGGCAGCGTTGCAGGCACGGGCGGCGCCAGCAATGTGAGCTTTGGTGCCGATGGCGGGTACATCAGCTACGTTGACCTGGTCATTGACACCGATGCAGCGGGCGCTGGTACTGCGACACAAACCGTGCGCTTCTCGTACAACCCCGGCACCGACCAGATCACGCAAAACAGCAGCCTCGGATTCCTGACCAGCGCCTTCCCGCTGTCCGGCAGCGTGCTGACGGTCAACGCCAGCAAGGGTTTCATGGATGGAACCCTTACATTCGATTTCACAAACGGCCAGTACACCTATTTCACCTCAGGCCAGGCCGTGGAAGGCGATAGCTTCACCATCGGCTTCCAGGTGACGGATGGCGATGGGGATACTGCCAACGCTGTACAAACCATCCTGGTGGTGGACGGCAAGCCGGTCGCCCGTGATGACTACGACACCCTGATGCCGAAGGACACCCGGTTTGAGGGCAACGTCATCAATGGCATCGGCACCGACGGTGGAGCGATCGAGATATTCACAGAATTCTCGTCCTCGGCCGTCAGCAAGGACACCATCCTGGATGGAGCGACAGTTTCGTCGATCACGTTCAAGGGTGTCGCGTTCAACCTCACTGCCAACAGTTCCGGCACCGCGGCCGGGGGCACTTACACGGTCACGAACGGCAAGCTGACCTGGACCAGTTCCACGGAAGCGGCCAACGTGCTTGTTTTCAACAAGGATGGCTACTATCAATACACGCCACCGGCTGCCCAGACTGCAGCGCCTGCGCAAAGCGCGGCGGTGACAACCAACTTCACATCCTCTGCCAATGCGGATGACAACGGAATCACGCTGACCGGCTTTACCCGGACCGCTAACCTGACGGGAGCAGCATCGTATGATCACGCTGCTTTGAACTACAACACGACGGGTGTTGGCGTTCCTGCGGGGGAAACGGCTGGTACGGTCGATGATCTGGAAACACTGGTGATTCGCTTTAATGCCGCAGATCATCCCTATGGCGTTCAGAATGTGTCGATTACCATCAATGCAGCGAACAGCAATCTGAGTTCGAGTACCACCGTCGGTGGTTATGGCGGCGTGGTGACCTCTGTCACCTACCGCGTCTACGACATCAGCGGAAACATGGTCGGGCTTTTCTCAAGTTTCGCAGAAGGCCCAATCGCCATACCGAGCCAGTACAGCAACATCGGGCGCATCGAAATCGAGTCCGGCAGCGCGGCGCGGGCGCGCGTACAAAGTGTGGCATTCAACAGCATTACGGGCGGCGGTACCGCGACGGCCTATGCGCCTGAGGAAATTGCCTACACACTCACCGACACCGACGGAGATTCGTCGACTGCCACGCTGCATCTGCACACCATCACCAACCACTATGCCGGCACAGCTGCCGGGGATACCATCACGGGTTCCGCTGCCAATGACTACATTTCTGGCGGGGCAGGCAACGATGTCCTCAACGGCGGTGCGGGCCATGACCTCATTCGCGGTGATGCCGGCAATGACACGATAGACGGTGGCGCGGGCGATGACCGCCTGTTCGGTGGCACGGGCAACGACATCATTTCCGGGGGCATTGGGAATGACGAGCTGTATGGTGAGGCCGGTGATGACATCCTCAACGGCAATGACGGCAATGACCTGATCTATGGCGGCGCCGGCAACGACACCATCAACGGTGGCTTGGGCGACGACATTATTTTTGGTGGTGCAGGTAACGACACCATGACCGGTGGTGGCGGAGCGGATATCTTTAAATGGGAACTGGCCGATACCGGCATCAAGGGTTCGCCGGCGGTGGACACCATCACGGACTTTGATAACGTGGCGGCCACTTCAGGCGGCGATGTGCTGGATTTGCGCGACCTGCTGCTGGGTGAAAATCACGATGTCGGGATTGGCAACCTCGCCAATTACCTGCACTTCGAGAAAGCGGGTGCCAACACCGTTGTTCACGTCAGCAGCACCGGTGAGTTTGCAACAGGCTATACCGCTGCCAAGGAAGTGCAGACGGTCGTTCTGCAGAATGTGGACCTGATCGGCAGCATGAACACCGACCAGCAGATCATTCAGGACCTGCTGACCAGAGGCAAGCTGAATACGGACTAGGTGTTGGCGCTGCAGAGGGCGTCGAAGCGGATAACGGCCCCGGCCAGGACAGTTTTTATCGGGTTTGGAGCCCCGTAGCCGTAACTATGGGGCAACAAGCCGGGAAAAAAATGGACCGTTGCGACCGCTTTGCAGCCAAGGTTTCTTCTGCCGCCTAGGCTCCTGGGTCTACGGCCTGGGCTGGTGTCCAACTCGTCGGACACCCTGAAACCGGAGAATTTATTTAAGCGGGTGCCTTGACGGCCGGGCCAGCTGCACCGTTGAAACCGGCTGCTTCAAGCGCGACCAGTTCGGCGCGGTCGATCACGCCTTCCCCGTACACCTGCATGTCCATTTTGTGCGTGGCAGCCGCCAGGTCTTTGAGGAAGGCCTGGTTGTTCGGGTTGAGATGCAGGCCGCGGATAAAGCTGGAGTCGACCTTGAGAAAATCGAGTCCAAAGTCGTGCAGCGTGTCCGAATGGCTGAAGTGGCGGCCAAACTGTGTCAGGCCGATCCGGCTCCCGGCTTTGCGGACATCGGCGACAAATGCCGGAAGAATGAGGGTGTGCTTCAGGATGTCTGCTTCA
>JAUXZO010000064.1 GCA_030692685.1 Acidovorax sp.
TGGACCCAAACCCCGCACAAAGGTGAAGGCCACGCTGGTGGCGATGTAATTGGCCGCCCCAAACAGTTTCAAGACCTGGGTGCCCTGCATGGCCAGGACCAGTCCCACGGAAAAAGAGGCCACCGCCACCAGGGGAAAGGATTTCACCCCCAAGTGAAACATCTGGGCGATGATTTCCCGCCCAAACCAGGGGGGGTGGGCCAGGGTGCGGCAGGCCTCCAGGAAGAACAGGGTGAGATTCCCCATGTAATCCAAGAAGGCCACCGCCTGATGGCCCGCTCGCGTGAAAAAATTGTCTGGCTGCACCTGGCCTCACGCCGCCAATTTTATATTTAACTAATTAAAACTACCCAAAAATCGCCATACTGTCAAGGAGAAAGCCGATTTTGCCAACCTGGTGGTAAACCCAGGTGACGATAACTACATTTTCGTTAAAAACATCGAGTGAGGTCATTGACATATTTACGAAAAAGAAATATTATTAAAAATAAAGAGGTTATGTCCTTTGCTCCGCAAAGGACATAACCTCTGGTTAGTGGGGGGAGGGCCAGGGACCACGGGTCCCTGCCCTCCTCCCCACACCCCCCACCCAACCCTTTATGGGGGCCGGGGAAGGCGGGACCTCTGGTCCCGACTTCCCCGGCTCTCTTAAAAATCATCAGGGATTGGGGGAGGGGGCTTGGGGGAGTTGTTTGTAAGTGTAAGGGCCTGCGGCCCCCTTACAATCCTCCCCAAACAGCATGATTATTATCGAACCGCGAAGGAAAGCTTCCTTTATGGACGAATTAGACCTGCTTTATGAGATCACCGCCACCCTGACCGCTCAGGGCCCCCTGCCCCGCAGCCTGCAGCATATCTTGCAGATCCTGGCCCAGCGCATGGGCATGCGCCGGGGCACCATCACCATCCTCAATCCCGACACCAAGGAGCTGCAGATCGAAGTGGCCCAGGGGCTCACCGCCGAGGCCCGGCGCCGGGGCCGCTACAAGCTGGGGGAGGGCATCACCGGCCGGGTGGTGGAAACCGGGGAACCCGCGGTGGTGCCCCGGGTGAGTCAGGAACCCATGTTTTTGAACCGCACCCGTTCCCGCGGCCGGCGAGAAAAAGAAGAGCTCTCCTTTATCTGCGTGCCTATCAAAATCAACCACAAGACCATCGGGGCCTTAAGCGTGGACCGCCTGCATAAGGACCTGCACCTGGACCAGGACTTAAGATTGCTCACCATCATCGCCTCCATCATCGCCCAGACCGTGAATAACCTGCTGCTCATCGACCGGGAGAAGGACCGCCTCCGGAACGAAAACCTGCTACTGAAAGGGGAACTGCAGGAGCGTTATCAGGTGGGCAACCTCATCGGCACCTCGTCCCGCATGCGCCAGGTCTTTGAGATGATGGAAAGGGTAGCCAAGAGCACCGCCACCATCCTGATTCGCGGGGAGTCCGGCACCGGCAAGGAACTGGTGGCCTCGGCCATTCACTACAACAGCCTCAGGGCCACCAAGCCCTTTATCAAGGTCAACCTGGCGGCCCTGCCGGAAACCCTGGTGGAAAGCGAACTTTTCGGCCACGAACGGGGGGCTTTCACCGGCGCCCTGCTACGCAAGCAGGGGCGCTTCGAGTTGGCCCAGGGGGGCACTATCTTTTTGGACGAAATTGGCGACTTAAGCCCCAATGTCCAACTCAAGCTGCTCAGGGTCATCCAGGAACGGGAGTTCACCCGCCTGGGAGGGACCTCTACTCTCAAGGCCGATGTGCGACTTCTAGCCGCCACCCATCGGGACTTAGAAAAGGCCTTGGCCGAGGGCGTTTTCAGGGAAGACCTCTACTACCGCCTCAATGTCTTCCCCATCTACCTGCCGCCCCTAAGGGAGCGCCAGGCGGACATCCCCCAG
>JAUXZO010000152.1 GCA_030692685.1 Acidovorax sp.
GCCCGCGGCGCTGACCCAGGCCATTCACGGGCTGGGCGGGGTGGGCAAGACCGGCTTGGCGGTGGAGTACGCCTACCGGCACGGCCCGGAGTATTCCCTCGTGTGGTGGCTGCGCTCTGAGGAGCCCGTAGCCCTGGCCGCGGACTACGCCGCCCTGGCCCGGGAGTTGGACCTGAAAGAGAAGGACCACCCGGACCAGGGGGTGGTGGCCGCCGCGGTGCGCCGCTGGCTGGGGCAACACGAAGGCTGGCTCCTCATCTTCGATAACGCCCCGGCGCCCAGGGAGGTGGCCGGCTACCTGCCCGGCCAGGTTCTGGGCCGGGTGCTCATCACCTCCCGCAACCCCGAGTGGGGGAGCCTGGCCGCGGCCCTGCAAGTGCCGGTGCTGCCCCCGGATAAAGCGGTGGATTTTTTGCTCCGGCGCACCGGGGGGACGGACCGGGACGCCGCGGCCCGGGTGGCCGAGGCCCTGGGTCGCCTGCCCCTGGCCCTGGAGCAGGCCGGGGCCTATATCTCTGAGACGAAAATGCCTTTCGCCAAGTACCTAAAATTGTTCCAGACCCGCCGGGAGGAGCTCTGGGGTGAAGAAAAGACTCCCCTGGATTATGAGCACACCGTGGCCACCACCTGGAGCCTGGCCCTGGAGCGCATCAAACAGGAAGCCCCGGGGGCTGGGGAGTTGTTGAATGTCTGCGCCTATCTAGCGCCGGACGACATGCCCTTGGCCCTTTTTCGGGAAGCAAAGGAGAATTTACCTGGGTCATTTAAGGCCATCGTAGCTGATGACCTGGCCTGGAACCGGGCCGTGGCCGCGCTCCGGCGCTACTCCCTCCTGGAGGTGGGAGATGAGGCCCTGACCATGCACCGCCTGGTGCAGCAGGTGGTGCAGGACCGCCTGACGGGCGAGGACCGGAAAAAATGGGCCGGGGTGGCGGTGCGCCTGGTGAACCGGGCCTTTCCTTACGATTCGGACGAGGTAGATAACTGGCCGGTATGCGCCCGCCTCCTGCCCCACGCCCTGGCCGCGGCGGGCCACGCCCAGGACCTCCAGGCGGCCCCGGCAGCCGCCGGGCGCCTGTTCAACCAGGCCGGCCTTTATCTTCGGGACCGTGCCGAATTTTCCCAGGCCCGCCAGGCTTATGAGCGGGCCCTGGCCATTGACGAGGCCGCTTACGGCCCCAACCATCCAGAGGTGGCCATTGACGTCAATAACCTGGGGAGCGTGCTGCAGGACCTGGGGGACCTGGCGGGGGCCAAGGCCCATTTTGAGCGGGCCCTGGCCATAGACGAGGCCGCTTACGGCCCGAACCATCCAGCGGTGGCCAGAGATGTCAACAACCTCGGGAGCGTTCTCAAGGACCTGGGGGACCTGGCTGGGGCCAAGGCTCATTTTGAGCGGGCCCTGGCCATCGCTGAGGCCGCTTACGGCCCGAACCATCCCACGGTGGCCACCGATGTCAACAACCTGGGGGGCGTCCTGAAGGAACTGGGGGACCTGGCCGGGGCCAAGGCCCATTTTGAGCGGGCCCTAACCATAGACGAGGCCGCTTATGGCCCCCATCATCCCCAGGTGGCCGCCGGGGTCAACAACCTGGGGGGCGTCCTGAAGGCCCTGGGGGACCCAGCGGGTGCCAAGGCCCATTTTGAGCGGGCCCTAACCATTGACGAGGCCGCTTACGGCCCGGATCATCCAGCGGTGGCCAGAGATGTCAACAACCTGGGGGGCGTCCTGAAGGACCTGGGGGACCCGGCCGGGGCCCGGGCCTGCTATGAGCGGGCTTTCGCCATCTGCAAGCACTTCCTCGGGGAAGACCACCCTGACACCCGGCTGGTCCGGGGCAACTTAGAAAGTCTGGGTTAAAAGGCTCACGAAGTTTTTACTGCGGAGGACCTGATCAATGAGGCCAAAATCTCCCCCGCCCCGGTCCTGGTGGACATAATGGCCAGCCCGGATTATAAAGCGTTCACTTTTTAAAGGAGTGGGGAACGGAATTTGGGGTAGGGGTTTCACAGGCGAGACGCCTGTGCCACTGGCCCCCGCCCCCCCTCCCCCACGCCCCCTCCCCCAAGCCTTTAAGTTTAACCTTGACCAAGCCAACCCCATGAGTTAAAGGTAGATGAATCTTTAACTGGCGATGGGGTCCGCCGGGGTGGAGCCAGCTCCATCCGAACCGCGTTGATGCTGATGGCTCCTGCTCTCACCTGGGTGCGTGCAGGGGCTTTTTTGTTGGATGATCTTGGGGGGAGGGTTAGGGGCCTGAGGTCCACTTACAATCCTCCCCCCAAACCCCCCCTCCCAACCCGCATACAGGTTGTGGAAGGCGGGGCCAAAGGCCCCGCCATCCACAACCAAAGGAAAAAATAAGGGATTGGGGGGGGGGGGGTTGGGGGGGTTTTTGTAAGGGGTAGGGGGGGTGCCCCATAGCCCCCACCCCC
>JAUXZO010000083.1 GCA_030692685.1 Acidovorax sp.
GTAGTGCAGCAGGCTGTTGGCTTTGGGCGATCCTGCTTCGCTGACCACGGTGGCGATCAGGGTGCCCTGGCTGTCTGCGTGCAGTTGTGTGGTGCTGCTGGCGCTGCCCAGGCCGTTGGCGTACGTGGTGCGGTTGAACAGGATCGGCGCGGTGTTGCCGGGCATGACGGCTGCGTCGGTGTCGCTGCGCAGGGTCTGCAGGTTGTTGTTAGCCCCCGTGACTTCATAGCTGCGCCGGGCGTGCAGGCCGTCCCATTGGGTGCGTTCGTAGGCCAGGGGAGTGCTGGCCTGCTGGGCTGCCGGGCTGCTTTGGCTGGCTTGGGTGAGGCCCAGGTCGGTGAGGAGTTTTTCTGCTCTGAGGTTGTCTGCGGGGTAGCGGTAGCTGGCCAGCAGGTCTGGGGGGGTGCTGCCACTGCCCTGCTCTACCTGGACGAGTTGGTCTTGGGCGTTCCAGTGGTAGCGGGTGGTCTGTGTCTGGGCGCCACGGGTCTTGGTCTGGCTCAGGCGGTTGCCGTTGGCGTCGTAGGTGTAGCTGGCGCTTAAGACGCCGCTGATCTGCGTGAGCTGGTCGCGGCTGTTGTAGCTGTAGCTGAGGGTGCCTGCGGGGGCGGAGGTGGCGGCTTCCAGGTCATTGCCGGGCGGGCCAGTGGCGCCTGCGGTGGCGACCACGGTTTGCTGGATGCGCCTCCCGCCTGCGTCCAGTTGCCAGGTGGTGGTGCGCTCGGGTGTGGTGTGGCTGGTGAGGCGGTCTTGGGGGTCGTAGGTCCAGGTTTCCGCTCGGGTGCGGCTGTGGCTGCCGGGGTTGGCTCCGCCGGGCAGGTGGGCGCTCAGGCTGGCGCTGCGGTTGGTGGCGCTCAAAGATTCAACGGTGGTGCTGGCGGTGCGGTTGCCGTTGGCGTCGTAGCTGTAGGCGCTGCTGCGGATGGTGTTGCCTGCGCCTGGGCTGGCCTGGGTGCTGCTGGCCTCGGTGGCCACGCGCCCTGCCCGGTCGTAGCTGGTGGTGGTGCTGCTGTAGTCGGGGTGCAGGACGCTGGTACCGCGGCTGGATCTGTCGTAGCTGATGCGGGTGAGGCCGCCTGCGCCGCTTTGGCTGGTGATGCGATTGAGCGCGTCGTACTCGATGGTGGTGAGGCTGCCTGCTGCGCTGCCTGATCCACCAGTTTGTGCACGGGCGGTGGTGCCGGTGCGGTTGCCCTGGGCGTCGTAGCTGTGGGTGAGGCTGTTGCCCCAGGCGTCTGTGACTTGTACGGGCCGGTTGAAGGCGTCGTAGGTGGTGGTTTCGGTGCGCGCGCCCCAGGGGTCGGTCTGGGTGGTGCGGGTGAGGTTGCCGTTGGCGTCGTAGGCGTAGGTGGTTTGCGTGATGCTGCCTGCGCTGTTGGCGCTGCTGGGGGTGGCGACGGTCTGGGTGCGCTGGCCCCGGGTGTCCAGGGTGTGGGCAAACCGGTTGCCGTTGGCGTCGGTGTGGCTGGTCAGGCCGTCGGCTTGGTCGTAGCCGTTGGTTTCTTCAGCGCCGCCGGGCAGGGTTTTTTGAGTACGGCGGTTGCGGGCGTCGTAGGTATAGCCGGTGGCGTGGCCGTTGAGGTCGGTTTGCGCAACCAGGTTGCCGCTGGTGTCGTAGGTGCGGCTGGCTTGCGCTGGGCCGCTGGCCAGCGGCTGGCTGATGGTGGCCAGGCGGTTGGCGCTTTCGTAGGTGTAGCTGGTGGTGCCGCCCAGGGGGGTTTTGACCTCGGTGAGGTTACCCGCGAGGTCGTAGGTGTTGTGGGTGGCGTTGCCCACGCCGTCGGTCACGCGGATGGCGCGTCGGCGTGCGTCGTATTGAGTGGCTGTGGTGCGGCCTTCGGGGTCGGTAGCCAGGGTGACGTCACCCATGCTGTCGCGCTGCAGTTGGTCGATAGCGCCCAGGCTGCGGTTGGTTTTAACGGGCAGGCCGCGCTTGTCGTATTCGTGGCCGATCTTGTTGCCCCGCGCGTCGGTCTCGAACTGCACGCGCCCAGCCTCGTCGTATTCAGTGACCTGCAGCTGGACGCCCGCGCGCGTGGTGTGGGTGACGTGGTTGAGTGCGTCGTACCGGTATGCGGTGGTGTGGCCGTTGGCGTCGGTTTCGCTGGTTTTGTTGCCGTGGGGGTCGTACACGGCGCTGCTTAACAGCCCCTGGGTGTCGCGGGTGCTGGCGCGCAGGTTGTGCTCGTTGTATTGGTGGGTCAGCACGCGGCCGCGCCCGTCGGTCTGGGTCAGGGCGTTGCCGACGTCGTCGTAGGTGGTGGCGCTGACGGCGCCCACGCTGTCGCGAACCTCCACCGGGCGGTTGCGCTGGTCGTATTGGGTGGTGATGACGTTGCCGCTGGGTGTGGTGACGCTGGTGGCGTTGCCCGCCGCGTCGTAGGCCGTGCTGGTGGTGGCATTGCCCGCTGCGGTGGGCTGGGTGCGGGTGAGCTGCCTGCCGATGGCGTCCCACGTAGCAGTGGTGGCGTTGCCCCGGCCGTCGCTCTGGCTGGTGATGTTGCCGTCTGCGTCGTACGTGGTGGCGCTGAGCTGGCCCAGGTTGTCGCTGCTTCGGGTGCGCCGGTTCAGTGCGTCGTACTGGCGGGTGACGGTGTTGCCGTTCGGCCAGGACTCGGTCAGTTGGTTGCCGACGCGGTCATAGGTGTACTGGGTGCGGTGGCCTTCTTCGTCCTGGGTCGCGACCATCCAGTTGCGCTCGTTGTACTGCCATTTGCGGGCCTGGCGCAGGGGGTTGGTGGCTTGCAGCTTGTTGCCAACTTTGTCGTAGTCGGTGAAGGTGCTGCGCCGCAGGGCGTCGGTCTCGCTTACCAAGCGGTTCAAGGCGTCGTATTCGAAGCTGGTCTTGTTGCCGTTGGCGTCCGTGCGGCTGGTGAGGTTGCCGTTGTTGTCATAGACCATGCTGCGCGTGCTCTGGCCCGGCAGGGTCTGGCTGGTCAGCCGGTTCAGGTTGTCATAGGCATAGGTCGTGACCCGGCCCAGCGCGTCGGTTTCGCTGGTCTTGTTGCCGTTGCCGTCGTAGCTGGTTCGGCTGGTCGTGCCGTCCGGGTACTTGGTGGACGTGAGCTGGTTGAGCGTGTTGTAGGTGTGGGTGGTTTGCCGCCCGAGTGCATCGGTTTCGGTGGTGATGTTGCCCACGCCGTCGTAGGCGTAACCTGTGACTTTGGGCGGTGTGGCGGGCTCTGTACGGCGCACCAGGCGGTTTGCGCCGTCATAGCCATAGGTGGTGACGTCGCCCCGCAGGTTGGATTCGCTCGTTTTGTTGCCCAGCAAATCGTAGGTGATGGCAATGGCGCCAATCGGCCGCGCCTTGCGCACGACGCGGTTCATTGCGTCGTAGTTGTAGCTGGTGTTGCGGCCTTCCTCGTCGGTTTCGGTCAGCTTGTTGCCCAGCACGTCCCAGGTGGCCGTCTTGGTGCCGCCAACGGGGGATCCGGTGGCCTGTTTGACGCTGGTCAGCTGGTCCAGCGTGGTGTATTGCATCTCGGTGGTGCGGCCTTCGGCGTCCACCACAGCCACTGGCCTGCCCCGCTTGTCGTAGCGGGTGCTGGTGGTGCCGCCCAAGGCATCAATCACCGCGTTGCGCATGCCGCGTTCGTCATAGCGCAGGTTGGTGGTCTTGCCCATCGCGTCGGTCGTGCTTTGGCGGTCGCCGTTGGCCGCCACGCTGTGGCTGATGCGGCTGCCGTCGGGCAGTTGTTCGCCGGTCAGGTTTCCACGCGCGTCATAGCTGTAGTTGGCGGTGAGGCTGCGGCGGTCGGTCAAGCTCAGGCGCTTGTTTTTGATGAACGGGGGCGCCGTCTGCGACATCCAGGTTTGCGCGGATGTGGCGCCATCCGGGCCCATGACCTGTTCGCTGGTCTGGTTGCCGTTCTCGTCGTAGGTAAAGTTCGTGACCACGCCGTTGGCGTCGGTCTTGCTCAGCATGACCACATCGTGGGATGCCCAGGTCATGCTGGTGGTCCCGGCCGGCCCCGTGATGGCGAGCGGGTTGCCGTACTTGTTGAACGTGTAGCGGGTGACGTTGCCTAGAGCATCGGTGACGGCTGTGATCGGAGCGCTGGGGTCGCCGCTGTAGTCGAAGGTGGTTTTTGCGTTGTCGGCCGTTGTGACAGCAATCACCGTGGACTCGAATGATGGGATCTGCCCGTTGCCAAACGTGCGCATGACGGGGCCGGAGTTGTAGCTGAACTGAGTGCTCTGGCCGAGCGCATTGGAATGGCTCAGCAGCAGGTTGGGCACACCCATCGGCCCCGTCTGGTCAGAGTATGCGAACGTCTCGCTGGCCTCTGGCTTATCGGTGCGCGTGATCTTGGTGAGGTTGCCCAGGGGGTCGTAGTCGAACGCGAGGCCCAGGCCCTCCGGCCCTTGGATGGACTGGAGCACTGTGGCCGGTGCGCCCGCGCCGATGAAGGAGCGGGTTTGGTATATGAATGCAAGGGACTGGCCGTAGCTGTTCTGTACGCTATGAAGCGGCGCATCAACGCCTGTGTCATAGGTCAAGGTCAGTGTGTTGCCGTTGGTGTCCGTGATGGTTTTGAGGGCCCATTGGCGTTTGCCGCCGATGAACGTGAAGTGGTAGCGTGTCCCATCCTTGGAGTAGAAGTCGTAGCTCTGATCGGTGCCATTGGCGATCAGCGTGCCGTGATAACCCTTGGCAGGAGTGAGCGTGCCGTTGGGCTGAGGCAGGAAACGCACGAAACCGCCGTCGCCCGCGTTGATCAGAATATCGCCGCACGCCGTTGTGGCCAGCGATGCATCGAAGTTGTGGCCCCAGTTCACGCCCAGCACACCCACGTTGCCTGGGCCGCCTGAGGAATAGGTGGGGCGCAGCGCCAATTGAGGCCCGCGTGCTGCCACGCCAAAGCCCATGCCCGACAGGTTGATCCGGCCCGACTTGACGTTCACACCGTTGACAAGGATGTTGCCTACGGGCAGTGCATCGTTGAGCAGCAGCGTGGAAACAACCCGGCCCTCATTGGGCTCGACGGTGCCATCCTTGTCGCTGACGGCGATGAGCTTGAACACATAGCCGTTTTTGGTGGGCAACAAGGCGTCAGGCGCCAGCGGGATGCTGTTGGGGCCTGCCGCAAAGGCCTGCGACTGGACGAGGCGAATGGGAGTGCCCGTGGGCACGGGGTCTACATCATCGCTGAGCCGAGTGACCTCCAGCGTGATGCGTGCGCTCTGGGCAAGTGTGAAATTGAGCGCGCTGCCCTGCGCACAGAACCTGTCGTTGGCAATGTCCACGTCGCGCGCAAGACGCAGCATCCTCTCGTAAGTGGTGACGATCCGCTGCTTGAACGGGAATAACACCTTTTCAGAAATGATGTCGTCGCTGATGTAGGCATCGGCGTAGTAGTTTCTGGCAATGTCGAAGCGGTTGCCGCGCTCGATGGGCACCTCACCACGTTGCTGCCTGTCCGTTGAGGGCCGAACAGCGATCAGCTGCGCGTCCTCAAAAATGCGCATTTGCACTGCAGGCGCCTTGAAGGTCGGCGGTTCAAGTGTGAAATCGATCTTGATGGGGTAAACATTCAACCCGGCGTCTGACAGATGCAGAATGGACGGGTCAATGCCTGCGGGAACCCCTGCGGACGCGATGGAACTGACGGTAGCGCGGACACCAAAGACCCCGCTGCCGAGGTTGCCAAAAGTGGCGTTGCCAATGGGCACCTCCAGTGGAACGCGCGTAGCACAGTCACTCCCGCGCGTGTCGACGGTGTACTTGCCACCCACGCTCCAGCGCAGAAGGTTTTCTGCGGGACTCGCGCCGGTTGCTACAAAGGTTTCCCAAGCACCGGGGCCGATAGACGCCGCGCCCAGCGCGCGACCGCCGGAGGTCACCGAGGGCGAGACAGTGGCGTTGGTAGCGGGCTGAAACGTGCGCGTTCCAGTCCACACGCATTCATTGCGTGAGTTGCGTGCGGGACCGCCTGCACGCTCTTGGTACACCTGAATTCTGAAAGGCTTATCGAAGCGCTTGCCGAGCCCGGTGGCTGCTGCGAGTGAGCCATCCTTGTCAAAGTACCCATACGTAAAGACGTGCAGATTTGCGGCACTGGCATCGCAAGCCTCGTCGACCCGCACACTGACCGTTGTACTCAGACCACCTGCGGTCACCTGCACGGGGGACACCGTCCCATTGGTTGGCCCCGGCGTAACACTGAGGAACGCTACACCGAAGGTGTTTGTTTCGTAAGGCCCGTCAACAGTTGCCGGGCTGGTCGGTACCACCGGATCGCAAGTGGAAGTCGGCGGGAGTCCCACCCCGCTCACTGGCACGTTGGCAACAGGGTTCGCGTACTGATCGGTCACCTCAATGGAAAAATTGCTGTTTACTGTCGCCATTCCAGGGGTTGCGGAACCCGCGAGCACCTGCTTGGACTTGATCTGGGAAGGTGCTCCAGGCAGTGCCAAGACGCCCAATGGCGTGGGCGGCCGGAGCAGTCCGATGGAAGATGCGGCCGTCGCATCAAAAAAATTCAGCCCGACCTGCGTGACGTGCTTGTCTGCGGGGTTGCGCTGAATATAGACAGGGGCCTCGCGCGTAGAACGCCCCAGGGTGAGCATGGTGGTGGCCACGCCCAGCGCATTGGTCGTAGCGGACGTGGGATTGACGCTGCCGCCGCCTCTCACTGCCATAAATGTCACGGTGGCGCCCTTGACTGGGCGGCCTTCCTTGTCGCGCACTCTTACGGACATTGGCTTGCCAGCCAGAACCTGGCCCGCTGTTCCCCTCAGATCGCCGTCGACACCCAATATCTCCACGCTGACGCCTGACGAGGGATCGTTGTTGGGAGCATCCGAATGCGCACCCGCCAGCGCGTCGGCCAGGAACTGATTGGTCCATGGAAGTTGGGCTGTCGCCCCCCCCGCGATCCCTCCGGACAGGTAGTAGCCGCTTGCACCAGTGGCGGGGTCGCTGACGATCCAGCCCATGCCACTCCAAGCTTCATAGGTCACCGGCTGGACCGGGACTTCCACGGTGTACCCCGATTGAAGCCAGGCCCGGAAGTCGGCCTTGATGGCATCTGCCAGCGGGAGATTGGCGATCTCAGGGGCGCTGGGAGAGGTCAGCGTGAGCACCTTGATGTCTTGGGAGCGAGCCAAGGCGATCAGTTTGTCTGCTGATATGGAATTCACCCCGAACTGAGAAGCGAACACGCCCTGTTCCAGGGAGGACCCTGCCAAGCCAATGGCGTTTTGCAGCGTGCGGGCGGTTGCCGCATCGGCTGCAGTCACTTCAGTGGCGCGTGTTGCGGCGTCCATCGTGACGCCTTTCCACTCCAGGGTGAACGGAACCGCATTCACGCTGTACACATTGAGCGCATTACTGACGATGGTTACCGATGGCGTTGGATGAACCACAGCTGCGGCACTCAGGTGCCGTGCGCCTTGCTCAAAGCTGTCCAGCTGGTTTTCGTAGCGTTGGACGATTCCATCCAACAGACGGGCCGCGTCGTATTCACCATCCCTCGGTGAGCGCTGAGGGTTGCGTGCGACGTTACCCTGCCCCACCCCGATCGCATGGTAGGCGCCAACGATAAACGTTTGCTCGACCGTTTGGGTGGCTGCCGGCGTCTGTATATCCAACCGGAACTTGACCTGGTCGCCACCCCCAAGTGGCGTCAACCCGACGTTGCGCTGAAACCCATCCAGCCGAAACTCCGGCCGGTAGCGGAACAGATAGGCAGGAGCGAGGTCCAAGCCTCCCGCCAGCAAGATGGCGCGGTGGTCCGCGAGGTCTGCGGGAATGTAGTTGATGGTGGCACGTTGGTTGAACAGCTCGTGAACAGGCAAGGTCACGTCCAATCCTGCATCTCCACTGCCTGCTGCGTTGTTGAACAACCGAAGGCGTACTGTGGACTGCAAGGCACTGGGCAAGGCCGCAGACTCGCCCGTCACCGCGATGACGGAGAATCCCAGCGTGTTTGGAAGCAACCCCAGGGTCTGTGCTCTGATGGTTGCCGGGGCCGTCGCCGTTTCGTAGGCGGTTGGCGAGGTCGCGTTGACCCGTTCACGCACGAAACCACCAAAATCACCCGACTGAACCTGTGCCCGGTACTGCACCGCCAAGCCTTGTAGATCCACGCCCAGGCTCGTGAAGGTCGCTGCAGCCTGGAGCGGCTCTAGCGCCTTGTAGAAAACGTCCAGCGGGAGCCAGGTTTTGCCCGTCGTGTCGAGCACGATACCTCGGTAGTTGGTGTAGGGTACTTGCACCGCCACCCAGGTGTGCTCAATGCGCACCAAAGCGACTCGCCCACCCTGGATGACTGGAGCGAACGCGACACCCGCCTTCGTCAGCATGTCTGGAACCAGGTTCGCGTCCCGAAGGCCAGCAGCACTGGCAATAGTCGCCACATCCACTTCGGCAACGCCGCGCACGTAGCGTGCTGGCGCACCTGCGGCTCGCATCAATGCGATGAGCAACGACGCCTGGTCGACGGAATTGGCCCGGCCGGTGCGCAGCGCCCCCAGTGCCCCCTTGCTACTGCCCGCATACCACTCACTGCGGACGTTGTTTCGTACGTATTCGTAGATGCGAACATAGTCGTAGCCCAACTCTTTGGCCTTGGCGAGAATTTCCTCACTCAGCGGCGCTTCGGGCGCATCAGCGATGTCTTTGGGTTCGGCCGCGACCTCTTGCGTGCTTTGGTAGGAGGGCACGATGGCCGGGCTGGTCTGCGGTGCCCGAGCTGCAAGGGCCAGAGGACGTACCGGCAAGGATGCCGCACGCAACACCTGCACATCGGCGCGTCGCGCCCGGGCACCCGTTTCCAGAGCCGCGCGTAACGCGGCTAGCGACTCCGCCTTCTGCTGGACAGTGCCGGCAAGCCCGGGCATTGCCCCCGCAAGTCTTTGCAGCAATAGCTCGATCTGGCGCTCCACAGCGGCTCGGCGCGTTTCAAAGTCCGAGGGCAGTGCCGGATCTGCAAGCCGGGTTTTAAGCTCCCGGCTTTCGCTTTGCACCAGCATTGCGCTGGCAATGACGGCCTCATGGGCTTGCACAATGCGGGCGGCATCGCCTCCATTGACCGCGTTTGCCATGGCATTCAACGCATGGGCCAGTTGCTTTCCGTTGGTGTTGCGTACGGCTGCTCCGCCAGAACCGCGGTTCTCAACGTTCTGAAGCAACGCCGATGCATCTTTGCCGCCTGCAATGGCATTGATAACCGCCTCATGCGTGACCGGCTGCGCGGCCCGAGCAGGCAGCGCGGCTGCCATGCCACACGCCATGGCAGCGAGCATCACAGCGGGGTAAAGGCACGCAGTCTGAATTGCACGCGCGGGAAGAGCGACTGAAAACTTCATTTCTTTTGTTTTGTTCGGGGAGAGCGGGATGCCAGGAACACCATGGCAAGGCTCATCAGGGTCAAGAGGGCCGCGTTCATGCTCAGCGGCACCGGAACAGGCTGTTGCGACACAGCCGCCGCTGTGGTCGTAAAAACAAGCACCTGCCGGGTTTCATTGCCAGCGCGGTCACGGGCCACGATCTGCAACTCATGCCGCCCCGGCGCCACGACGCGCTGGCCAGAGGAGAACGGCAGACCGTCGAGCGTGCTCGTCACAGTGTCTAAATGGACATCGGTAGCGCGGAACGTGACCATCTGGCCTGCGGGATAGGTTGCCCCGTCCGAGACGCTCCTCTGGTCGATCACCGGCGGCGTGTTGTCCACGGTAATGGTACGTACCGTGTCAGCGTGCGGCACCCCCTGAGTATCGACGGCACGGACGCGGAGCGTGAGCGGCCCATCCGCTTGTTGCGGCACCAACGCCTCATGCATCCCGCTGCCTTTTGCTTGCATGCCCGCATAGCTCGCACTGGCTCCAGTGGCAAACTCAAGTCGGCTGACACCTGCCATCGGCTGAACGGATGCCGCCAGCAATGATCCCGACTTCACCACAGCGTTGGCGGTCGGCGAGACGATGGTAACAACCGGTGCCTGCACGGATCCACTGGTGATCCTGAACTGAATTGACACGATGGTTTCGTTGCCTGCAATGTCTCTTGCTGCCACGACCAGTGTGTACGAGCCCGCAGTGGACACGGCACTTCCGGAAACGTACGGGCTACCGTTGAGCATGGCGGACATCGTGCCCAAATGCGTATCGCTGACGGTGACCGACACATTGGCCGATCCCGGGTACTGACCGCCGTCAGCAACGCCGCTGACCAGAACCACGGGCGCCGTGTTATCCACCACAAAGCGACGCTCTTGGACACCAGACGTATTGCCTGCGTGATCGGTGGCGCGCACAAATGCCGAATACGCTCCATCAGGCAGGCTGCCGACATCGGCGGTGTGCTTGCCGGTGGTGGTGGAAAGGCTCATCCCTGCCCAGGCAGATTGGGCATCGAGCCGGTGTTCCACGCCCGCAACGCCGGAACCTGCATCTGTCGCGGAAACTGTCAGGGCTGCTCCAGCGCGAATATGCGCGCCGTCTCCCGGGTGTTCAATGAAGAGGACTGGTGGTGTTGTGTCCGCGGCGGGCACCCGAACGGAGAACTGCAACGACGCGGTGGCGTCGTTGCCTGCTCTATCTATCGCGCTGACGGACAGAAGGTAGTCCCCGTTTTCCGAAACAGGCGTTCCGCTCACGTAGGCGACGCCGTTCAGCGTGATGGCGCTGGCCTGCAATGCAGCGTCGGTAACACTGACAACCGGCGTCACGCTAGTGCTGTACTGACCCGCAGCAACACCGGAGACGGTGATCACGGGCGGCGTATTGTCTACCGTGAAACGGCGTAAGGGGGAGGACGACTCATTGCCGTGCACGTCGCGGGCGCGCACTGTGAGGCTGTGCGCACCGTCCGCCAGAGCGTCAAGGGAAGCAGAGTACAAGTCCGGGGTTCCTTGGGCCCCGTCAATGGCCATGGGCGCGAACCCACCGCCATCAAGACTGAACTCGGCCGCTGCGACCAGGGACTCCGCGTCCACGACGGTTGCGGTCAAGCCTGTCGTCCCGCGCCGGATATAGGAATCCGTCTGCGGGGTCTTGATATCGATCACTGGCGGTGTGGTGTCCGCCGAGCCCGTAGAAATCGTGAACCGAATAGTACGGCTGGCCGCATTGCCCGCCCGATCGATAGCATCTACCTGCAGTACGTGTGCGCCAGGCTGGGAAATGGTTGTCCCAGATGCGAAGTCCGCTCCGTTCAGCTGTGCATGTGAGACCCAAAGATTGAGGTCAGTGACTTCGATCAACGGAGTGACAGGGCCGGTGTACGCGGTCTCGGAAACGCCAGATATGGCGATCACAGGCGCCACGCTGTCTATAACAAAGCTGGTTTGCACAGGCGCTGACAGGTTGCCCGAGTTGTCGGTGGCACGGGCTTGGACCTGATGCACCCCATCGGGAAGTGCGGGCAAGACTCCCGAGTAGGTCGAGCTCACAGGGTCGGACAGCATCATGCCCGTCCAAGCGCCGACATTGGTCTTGAATTCGACCGACCGCACGCCCGAGAGCAAGTCGGAGGCTGCAACCTGCACCGACTGGGCAGCGCGCAGGTGCGCTCCATCCACGGGCTGCTTGATGTTCACGGTGGGCGGATCCAGTTCGAACAGAGAGAACTCTCTTTGCCTCAGCAAGTTCGGACTCGGCCCATTCTTGACCGCCGCACGCTGCACGGCGAGGGATGTGCGCAGCTGGATCCACAGGGTGCCGACCGGCATACCGAGTGCAGAGAAACTAAAGCTTGAGCGAGTTTCACTGCCGCTGGACAAGGAAGTAACGTCATTGATAGCGCGAGCCAACACCGCATTCGTGCGGGGATCGAGGATGGCCACTTCATACTGGAAGGCGCCAAGGTCGGCCCCGCCAGTGTTGCGGAGAATAGCCGTGCCGGCAATGACACCCGTGTGAACAGCGCTGGCACGCTCCAACACGATGTCGCCATCAAGCGAAGCAGTGGGCACGGTCGGCGCCACCACCACAAAGGAAGCCGTGGCGGTGGCCACTTCTTCAGCCTTCACCGATACCCTGAGCTCAACGGTATAGACCCCTTGGGCCAAACCAGCCGTACTCAATTGCTTGACCAGTTGCGTCGCTGTAACCAGGCCTACGCTGTCCGAGGTGTCCAGCACAACAGTTCCGGCCGCATTGAACACCCTCAGGGAAACGTCTGCGGAACTGATCGTGGGCGACGTTCCTGCGGGATCGACCTGCGCAACGATTCGCGCCGTCGTGCCAAGCGGATACGAAGAGCTGTCACTGTTGACCTTGGCGCTGACATGGACGTGCGGCCTCACCAGGAATGTGGCAGTGGATTGGGCGAGTACGCTGCCCCCGCTCACCCACACCGCGCGCACCTTGTAAGGACCGTCGTATATGGAGGGAACCTGCCACGTGAATTCCACCGTCCGGCTCTGACCGTAGGACAGTAGCGGCTGGGGCAATGTGGGCAGCGTCGCCACGGATTGGCCTTGCTCGTCTTCGATTGCAAGCTGAAGCTGGCCCGAGATGTCTGCCTGTCCGTTGAAGATCGTGACACCGCCGCTCAGCGTGGTACCAACCTTGTAAGCGGAGTTGTCTAAGTTGACAGCCACTGACCGCGCCGAGGTAGGTGAGACCACGCGCACAGGTACCACGACGCGGTTGTTGTCTTCGGAACTTTCTTCGACTTCCTCAGCTGCATCGACTGCCACGCTCAACTGCCACTCGCCTGCGGCGTCGAATACCGTGTCGACCCGGAAAACCTGGCTGGCCCCTGCTGCAATTGCAGTGGTACGAGCATTGAGCAGATCAACCCGTGTGCCAGTCGGGGATGTCGCCAATACCCGCACGCCCGCATCTGCTGCCGCCGCCTGTCCGAGGTTGTTCACAACCAACGTAATGCGCGCCGACGCGCCCTGCTGTGGCACGAGGGGGAATGTCATGACATCGCTGGTCTGCACGGACAGGTCTGGCAAAGCGCTGGATTGGGTGACGTAAGTCACGCTGATCGCGCTCGCCTGCCCCACTTTTCCAGACACCCCGGTAGCCTTTGCACTCAACGAGTTTTGCCCCGGCTTCAGCGCGATGGGAGGAAACACCGCCGTACCCGGTAGCAGGTTCGCCCAAAGACCCACGGCGTCCTCGGCAAAGAGTACCCCGGAGCGGGCCCATTTAAGCAAACGCACATCGGGCTGGATCTCACCGACGAACGACGACGCACTAACTTGATCGGCATTGAACGCATGTAAACGGTTGCCGCTGAGGAAGGCGGGCGCGCCAGATGGAGAAACCGCAAAATGGTCCACGCCCCCAGGGTGGTCTGTCACCGCCTGGGGAGAACTTTCACTGACAGGAAGCCGGTACAACTGTTTCAGCGGATCACCGGCTTCTTTGCCCAGGAAGTACACCGAGCGCCCGTCACCGGCCCAAGCCAAGGGCTCTTCCACGTCAGGCTGCGGGCCAGTTGCGCGCTGCGTGTTTCCATCGGCGAGCGACAGCACCGACAGATGGCTGCCATCCAGGTATGCCAGGTGCTCGCCATCAGGAGAGATGGAAAGCCGGGATGGCCACTCGACCGCTGATCCGATGACCCGGCTAACACCTGTCTCTACTTCGACCTCCACTATGTCGGTGCCGTTCACTGTGGCGATCCAGCGCTTTCCGTCAGGGTGCCATGCCAGTTGGTCGACCGGCGCAGCAAAAGCACTCGTTTCAGCTATTCCACTTGCGGCCCGAACGACCGTGGTACGGGTGTAGCCACTGGGCACTGCAACTTGCGAACCGTCGGGTGACCATGTCGGGATACCTGACCACGAATCGAGCGGTACGGAGTGCACCAGCGTCGAGTTGGTGCTGCCGTCCAAGGTAGGGATGACTCGCCAGATGGAAAGCTTACCGTTGTGAACGTTCGCAACCAGATCGGCGACTGGCGCAGGCTCCCACGTCCCCGAACCGGCATACACGGAGGTTGAGTGCAGGTTCGCGAGAGCAATCACAGATCCGAGTGAAACACCGTCGCGGCTGAGTTCAACGCGCGCAGCGGGTTCGGAGAACATGCGCACGGGCGTGCTTCCGATGAACGTTGAGATCGGCTTGTCACTACTGGTGGGGTAGAAAATGGCTGGAGCAGATTGGTCGGAAGCTACCCCGTTTGCCTCGTTCGACGGTTCGCTTTCGACGCCGTTCACATCGCGGGCGCGCACCACGTAGTAGTGACGCACTCCGTTCGCGACGGGGACATCGGAATACACCAGGGTGTCGGAGCTGGTAGTGCCCAGAAGAACATAGGGCCCACCAGCAGTCGTACTACGGTAGGCCGCATACGCTGACACCGGTGTGCCAAACGTTGGCGCCATCCAGGAGAGGCGCAGCTCTCCGCCAGTGCGTGGGGCCTCGACAGACAGCAGCCTCGGCGTGCCGGGGGTGGCACTCGCGATGTTGGCGATTGCCTCATTGGATAGCCCACCGACATTGCCGACCTGATCGATCGGCCTTACGGTGTAGCTATACACGCCGTTGGCGAGGGGGCCGTCCACGTGCTGTCGCGGGGCGCTTCCAGGAACGCTGGCGACAACCGTGCCGTTGCGCAAGACCTCGTATCGAGCAAGATCGGTTGCCACGCTCTCTGTCCAACTCACTGTGACCATCGCGCCGGAAACTGCCGCGCTGACCACTACCGGCGGCGGAGGCGTGACATCGCCCACCGGCGTTGGAGCTGCGTCGGTGGGATTACCCAAGAGACCCAACGTACTAAGAGATCGTACGGAAACGGTATGCCTGCCATCGGGGACCACTAAATTTGCAGCAGTTCCAGCTACGACTTCGAGTGACTTGGCGCGGACATCGCCTATGCCGGCCGCCGCATTTCCGTTGAAGCCGGGCGGCAGAGTAATGCGGATGCGATCCGTGTAATACGGCGGACTCAGTGGAAGCTGAAGCTTTAGCTCAGTGTTTTGCGATGCTTCCTTCAGCGGGACCCAGACGTAACCATCCCAAGCCTCCACAGCATAGTCGCTGGGGGGAGGTGTGTACTGGCTCCAGGCAATCGAGAGCTCCGTCACCAGCTCTTTACGGGCCGTCGCCAACTCGATGGAAGGAGCTGAGTCTGCCCCATCTGGCATCCACGCTGTGTAGTCATAGGGATCAATCGCCCGCTCTGCACTAGCGTACGAACCGGCGACCGAGGTGGCTGTTGCGGTGACAAAGTTCAACGGCCTTGGATCGTCTTTGCCGTCAACGCGGACGACGTAGCCAGCCACATCCGCGCTCGTGCTGGCGGACCATGTGGCGTGATAGGTGTTCCCGGAGACCGTCACTTGAACAGCGCCTGGGGCGGCGGGGAGATCGCCGCGGGCGACCCGTACGCGCCCTGCTCGGCTACGGTTACCGGCAGGATCTGTCTGACGCGCCGAGATGGTGTTGGCGCCCATCGCCAGTGGGACAGTATCCGAAGCAAAGTCGCCCTTGTTGTCAGGAGCCAACGTCAGGCTCTGTTCAACACCAGCGTCTGAGGTGCTCGCAACGCCCACTTCAATGGTCGCGTTCGGAGTGGAACCTTTGAGCGGCGACGTCGCTTGGGCGAGCGGGGTATAGGGCTGCTTCAAGCGGGTGGTATACACAACGGCAGCCGCCTCCGGCGCGGGATCAGACTCGTTGTCGTCTGCATTCACAGCCAGGACCTGGTACGTGTAGCGACCATCGGAAAGCCCTGCGTCGACGTACGCAGTCCCTGCCACTGTGGCAGAAGTCACCCGCACGCTCTCGCCCGACGCATCGGTACGCTGGACGTGGTAGCCACGAACGTTGCTGCTCGCGCTCGCAGTCCAGCTGAGGGAGACAACAGCGCCATCTACCAGCGCTGTAAGGTCCGACGGAGGTAATGGCCTCTGTAAATTCTTGCGCACCACCGTGATGATGACCGGCGCTGGATCAGTATTGCCGGTGAAATCTGTAGCAACGGCGCGCAACTGATAGCTTCCGTCGGCCAAGCCTTGGGTGTTCCAGTTGACACTGTAGGGAGCTTTAGTACTCGCTCCAGAAATGGTGTTCCACGCAGAAGCATCAGCGTGCTTGTATTCAAATCGAACCGATGCGACGTCCAGGTCTTTGCTTTCCGCACGGACATATGTCACGCCGTCCACCTGAGCGCCATTGAGAGGCTGCACGATCACAGCCTGGGGCGCGCGCGTTTCCACCAGGACACTGGCGGGGGCAGAGCTTTCGCTTGTATTGCCGGCCTTGTCCATGGCAACCAGCGTGTACACAAACGTGCCGTCCGGCAGCGACTTGTCGAGGTAGCTCGTGCCAGTGAGCAAGTAGGGAACAAGCGAGTTATCGCTCGGATCCTTCTGATTCACCAACTGGTTGTCACGGTACAGCAGATAGCCTGCGAGATCCGGCTCAGTATTGGGGGACCAGCTCAATTGGACATCATTCGGTCCGGACAGCTGAGCCTTGAGGCCCTGGGGTTTGGCGGGAGCCACGTTGTCGATGCTGACCGTAACCAGGGTTTCGGACACGCCGCCCTGGACATCATCCGCCGTAAGACGGATCTTGTAGACAGCGTCCTCGGGCAATCCCGCGGTGGACCACGTGGCAAGGACATCGCCTCGCACTTGCACTGCGGAGGTGCGTATCACCGTCCACTTCGTGGGCTCCGCTTCAGCGCTGACCGCGACCTGGTAGGAGCGGAAGTTGGTGACGGCGTAGGCGCTGCCATCAATCGAAACCAGCCCGCTAACGGACGTGTTGGCGGCAGGTCTGGTGATCTGCACGAACGGTCCTGTGGCCTTGATGTCGAACCTGACCGCGTTCGATGGCACGCTTTCCACGCCGCTTCGCGAAACGGCAGTCACAGTGTACGTATAGGCGCCGTCCAGCAACGCCTTGTCCTGGTACTCGACTGCCGTTAACACAGAGGGATTGATCTTGACTCCGTTGCGATACAGGTGGTAGCCGACAATACGGCCAGCTTCATTGGGATGAGTCCAGCTCAACCGCACATCGCTGCGTTGCTCGCGCTGCCCCGAGAGCACGGGTGCATTGGGCGGGGTCGCGTCGATCTGCAGCGGGACATCGAAGGTAGAGATGTTGCCGCCCTTGTCCTGCACAGTGAGGCGCAGCGTTGCCGGGCCATCTGGCGGCAAGCCGACAAGCTTCGTCATCTCAGCATTTGCGACGTTTGCGGTCCCTCGCGCGATGACCGTCAAGCTGTCGATGCTCTGACCGACACCGCTTCCCAGTTCGAGCTTCCAGACCTCCATGTTGGCGTCGCTAGCAGTGCCCACGACTGGAACCATCGTGCCGATAGCGGCGTTGGCGGCGGGGAAACTGATTTCTGCAAGGGGGGGCGTGTTGTCGACATGAATGGCACCGTTTGCAATCCCCACGTTGCCGGCCTTGTCGGTCCCTATCAGTTGGATCGGATAAGCGCCATCGGCGACACCTGCGCCGTCGAAGGTGAAAGAAAGCGTGGTTGGGTTTCCAACTACGGCGGGCGTGGCGGCAGTGGCTCCGCCAATCTTCAGATCCACGCTAAACAAGTTGCGGTCGTCAACCTGCCCAGCAATATCCGCGGGCCGTACCCGGCTGACAAAAGTGCCCGGAGTAGGATTGGACAAAGCTACGACGGGAGCCACGGAGTCCAGTTCAAACTCCGAAGAAACATACTCCAGCGAGTTTTCTGCTTCATCGCGCGCGCTCACCCGGATGCGGTAGCGTGCATCGTCCAGGCCCATGGGCTCCAGCGTACCCAGCGCTTGTTTGTTCAGCAGTTCCGAGCCTTCTGCCAGCAGTACGCGCCGGTTTCCTGGCAATGGCCCTTCAACGTAGATTTGGTAGTCAGTCAGCGTCAAATCAGCGATGGATCCTCGAAGCACAGCGTTGGACGCCAAGTAGGGCTGCAGCGCTGGGTCAAGCGTGAACAGCGGAGGCGTGTTGTCGAGAAGAACCATGAGCTCTTCTGTCTGCGAGTGCGTCTCGTCAGTCGTTGAAGTCGCCTTGATCTCCACGGTGTACGGCCCATCTGCGAGCCGCGTCATTGCATCGTCCCGGCCATCCCACGTCACCTGGCGCAGTCCCGGCACGGCTGGAGACTGCGTCAGCAGGCGACGCACGACAACACTGCCCCGCTTGACCGCCAAGTCTAAAGAGACTGCCTGAATCACATCAAAAGCCACGACCAGGCTTTCGCGTCGGCCGTCGCCATTAGGTGAGAAAGGGGTCGGCTGTGCACTGAACGTCTTGATCAGTTCAGTGTGTGGCTTGAGCCGAAGGTCCCTGGTCAATTCCGAGGCCAGTTCCACCTTGTCGGTGGCGCGCAGCCTGAGGGTGACCACACCTTGCATGAAGGTCGTGTTCAAGGTCGCGAGCTTGCGCGCGTCAATGCCCGTCGTGCTCGATGCAAGCAAGGTCCAGCTGTCGGGCTCGCTGTCCAGCCGGTATTCCAGGGTCCACTGCTGGAGATTCTTGTCCTTGGCGCTGCCCAAAATATCCAGGAACGAGCTCGTTACCTCGCCGGCAAGGGGTCGCTCCAGTGTCAATGTGGGTGGCGTCCGGTCCACCTGTACACGCAGGCTGCCACGGACGAGGTCGATCACTCGGCCCAAGATTGGCGCTTTGGTATTGCCGCACCCATCCTCGTAGGTGATGTCGAACGTGTAGTCTCCATCGGCCACATAGTTGCCGGCGTCATCCTTTCCGTCCCAGGTCAAGTTTGTTAGCGCCGCTGGCACAGAAAGCCTGTTCGCCAAGCGCCTCACATAACCTTCTTCCACCGCTTGGGCCCCGCCGACAGTAACAATCCGTCGAACGTTGACCGTGACCGACAAAGGCTCTAGCGGCGTCAGGGTAAGGAAAACACTGTGCAGGCTGCTACTGGTACCTGGCGAGAACAATCGACGGTCCACAGCCGCAGGGCCCACGTCAACAGTTCCATCCAGATAAAAGCTCACCTGACGGCAGGCTTTGGCTCCAGACCAGTCGAATGCAGTCACCCGAGCCGCAACCGATCCGGAAAAATTGATGATGGGACCGAGCTCTCCAGCGATCCGTTGGCGGCTCATGTAAGGGCGCCCGCCAGACTTCGTTTCTGAATACTCGCTTAGCTCGTATGGAGACGCTGCGGAGCGCTGTTCCTCGGATTCGAGGGGATCCGGGTATTTCAGACTAGGCAGGTTTCCACGTACCGACTGCCAAGCGGCATCTTCGTCATCGCGGCGAAACTCCAGGAGATAGTCGAAACCGGCCGAGTCATCGATCTCCGCGACGGGGCGCAGAACGTTCACGAGTTCTCTGTCCAGTCCCATTCCGCGCCTATGCCATTCTGGCGCAGCGCACACGCGTTGCCCTTCTTGGGGATAAGTGATTCTCAACGTGGCGGGGGTACGGTCTACAGGAACGGAGAAAGTCCCTTTGCGCTGCACTCCATCCCGGTCCGTCGTGATTCCCTCCAGGCTCGCCATGCCCTCGGGAAACCCAGAGTGGCTCCAAGTAAACTCGTACGGCTGGTAAGAGGGATTGACTACGTTGAAGACCAGCGTGCGGCCGCCCAGTGGAGTTATTGCATAGACCTCTAGCGACAGCAACGGCTCGCGGCGAAGACTCACCGGAGTGACATAGCCATGCAGTTGGCCAGGGGCGCCAGCATCACAAGCGCCAAAGTTCGGACGGACTGCGAACTCCACGCCACCGCAGTTGCTTACAGTGCTACGGGCTGTCAATTCTTGTCCGCTCTCCAGCGTGGCCACTGCGCGCAGCTGGTAGTTGGCACACGATACGTATCGACCTTCGTAGCGGATTCCAAAAAACGTATCTTTGGGTATGACCGAATTCAGCTCTTGATCGAGAATTTTTCGCTCAATGGCGAAGTACTGGTCCTGTGTGCTGGAAATAAAAACCTCCAGCTTGCGCGCTACGCTCACTGTTTTCAATCTGACCCTGCCAGAGAGTAAATCGCTAGACAGCTGTTCTTCAATATCTATAAGGTTGGTATCGAGGACGGTGGCCTGATTGGTCAAATATTCCACGCCACTTCGGCCAACGAGCTTCAGTCGCAGCCGAACTCCTTGATCCGCAGGGATGTTGGGATTTGAAAACGCGACCATGCCATAGTTCTGTGGGACAGAAGATCCCTCATCCAGCGAAGATCGTTCGCCTGCCGCGCCCAGTGGAAAACTAGCTCCCGGGGCGTTGTCGCTGAGAAACGGGACGTGCTCACCTTCAAGCAACGGATAGACCTGCATGTTCGGCTGCTCTAGCCATTCCCCTTTCTCTGCCAACGCTGTCTCATTGAACTGCACCGAGACCGAAACAATAGGGTCATTGAGCGATTCGGCAAACATGAGCGCGATGCCTGCGGCTGGCCGCATATCCTGAGGCTGCTTCAATTGCCACTTCCATTTCAAAGGCATTTCCGAGCCAGGATGGGGAGTTAGCTCGTCCCGCTGAAGATCGCGGCTGAGAATTTGTGCCATGGACAGGACCTGCACTTTTTCCACAGGTGGGTCGAATTGCGCGACAGTTCTGTTGCCAGCCAAATCGGTTGCAACCAGACGATATCTGTGACCAACGTACTCAGAGAGCGGCAGATAAACGGCGTCTGTGCCGATCAAGTTGTTGGAGAGTCGTATCGCGCGCTGGTACGGACGCCACTTGTTTGGAGCCGCGCCCTCACCCACTTCGAGCTGGACTGAATCGAAATTCACATCAGAAACAGACCACCGCAGCTCGGAAACCCTGCAGCTGATGCCTCTACATTCAGCGAACGGCTCACCGCTGCGCAGGGCGTGGACGGTCGGAGCCGAGTTGTCAACAGTCACGAAGAAATCGAAACCGACGACGTTGATCCGGTATTCGCCATCCACGACGACACGACCGTTATCGTCCCGACCATCCCAAACGATCGCAGCATCCACGCCCGCCACCGGATGGTTGCGCGAAATGGTTCGCACCAAGGCGCCTTGGCGGTTGAAGATGGAGAACTCAAGGTTGACCGACTCCAACACCCGATAGCTGAGTCTCATGTCGTCATTCGCGCCATCACCGTTGGGCGAAAAAAATGCCGGTTCGCGGACGACGTTGGTGATTGGAGGCCCAGCTTGCCCGATGGTCACCCGGCGCAGCTTCGATTTTCGATTCCCAGCGAGATCTTCGACGTTCAGGCGAACAATGTAGCGCCCCACGCCCGGGGTGATCCAGTTGGCGAGATCCTTGCCCCATACCGGCGTTGTGCTGGGCGCGATGATTGGATGCCACACGTTCGGTGTCGCCTCACTGGCGTACTCCAGCCAGTAGCGCGCGAAGTGCTTGTCAGAAATGCCACCGTGGATCCGGACCGACACACCATCGGCACGCCGGGACAGAACCAGATCGGTTTGCATGTTCGCAAGCGTGCGGAATGCGTAGGTCTGCTGCTGCGGTCGGTCAGGATTTGCGTCGCACGCTGGCAAGTTCGTCGGATTCGACGTAGAGCGGTACTGCAGAGCGCGTCCGTACTCGATGAATTGGCTAAAGGCGCCATACCCATCCGTTTCGTCTGGCGGCGGAACCTGATCGAACCGAATCGTGCGCATCGCATTCGGCGCGCGCAGGTCAATTAGCCGGTATTCCGAACCGGTGGTTGCGAAGTCCCCGTCGGCGTCCGCCTTGGCATTGCGCAGGACTCCCCGGCGCCCTTCCCCTGACAACACGAACAGGTGGGCAAGCAATTCATACCTGCCGGGCACGATAGCCAAATCCACACCCATCCCAGTCGGGCTGAACTTGCTGATGTCAAATCTCTCAGAGATGGATTGAATCTGCGTCCTCACCCCCGAAACCGTGTCGATCCGGTAGAGCGAGGAAACACATTGGGAGTACACCCTATCCTGAGTTACGCGGCAGCCGGACGATGTCGGAAGGTAGAGCTCTGATGAATCTTCCGACCACGCCTCTCTTCCGTTCTGACCGGTTGTGTTGACTTCGCCGTAGTGATCCCCGTTGGAGTCCAGTAAAAGTAGTTTGCCTTCCTGACGGACCACCACAAAGACTCCTTTAGGAGACCAGTAATATTCGCCCTGGAAAGACAACTCGCGGGTTCTTCCAGTATCCAGATCCAACCACAGCTCTCCGCTCGACGTATTGCCTACAAGACGACGCTTATCTGGCGAAACCTTGATGTTGTAAATGTTTGCACTAGTCAGTATCCGATGGGCGCCGGTCTCGGTATTGATCGCAAGCAGCCCACCCTCTTCTGGCTGCACGAGTACCTCTTCTCCGTTTTTGATGAGATCGATCAGCTGGGTGATGCGCCTCGTGGAAATGACGCGTCGACCTTCGCCTTCGCCGCCTGCAGACAAGAGTTGGCGCTGTGTCCAGTCATACGCGACAAGCCGGGTACCTGGGGTGTTGGCGACAAAGATGTCCCACGGACGCGGTTGCCCAGTGACGGTGTCCAGCGGCCCACTCAGAACCATCCGCGTACCGCGACCCCAGTCATCCTGCCTGTAGATTCCGGCAGGAAGGTCCACCGCCGGATCCCTTGCGGATGGCACATTCAGGAAGAAGCCTGCACCGTCGAGAATCGAGCGCACGTCTGACACCTGCGGGATTCCGCAAGTCAACCCGGCGTTTACTGCTGCCGCGGTACCAATGGCGCCAAGCAGCGAGCTTCGATTGGTATCCACCTCCACGGTGGCGCCGCCCAGCACGACCCCGTCGGCGTTGCGCACAACGAGTTCGTATCGTCCGTCTTGCACCAGGCGGCCTTCGCCGTCCAAGCCGTCCCAACTCCACGCCCCCGACGAGTCTGACGCGCGTGTGCCACTCGCTCGCAGCACACGACCCTGCTCGTCGAGCACCGCGACCGTGACGGGCGCCGCGGCTACGAGCCGGTACGTCAGGATAGTGTTGTCCTTGACGCCATCACCATCCGGCGAGATGAATGGCTCGGACACCGAGAAATTACCTTCTTGCGTACCCAGGGCGACCGTTGCGGCATTGTTGTCACGAACGCGCTCCTTGATCGCAAACTGCGGGTTGACGACCACCGTGATCGTCGTAGTGCCCGCGGCAGCGGGTGCGTCGAACGAAAACTGAATGGAAGCACTTGCCTTGGCGGCGAGGGTCGGGATTACACCGTCCGACGCCAACTTGATTCCGTCGGTTGGAGAGCCCCTGAATACACTCACGACCAATCCGCTCGCACCCTGCTCGCCCAGGTTGGCGACGGTTACCTCCAGTTGAGTGGCTTCTCCAGGCCGCGGCACCCGCGGCGTGAGACTGAGCGCCCCTTGCGAAATCGCGAAATCAGGCAGTGCGACAACCTTGAGGCTAGTGAAAGCAACGTTGTCCTCCAAAGACCCCTCAGACGCCTGGGTACGTTTTCTGTCTAACAAAACGAACACCAGCCGTTCACTGGACGTGGGCACCAGCCAGTTGATCGACACAGTCTTGCTGCCGCCAGCTGGCAGGGCCGCAACGTTGGAAGAGCCAATGATGGTGCCCCCTGCGTTGGGATCGCCGTCGTAGAACTCGACCTCAAAACCCGTGGCATCGACATCGCCCGTGTTGCGAACAAGAGCGCTGAGCGCTAGGTTCTCACCTTCCAGCGCAGGCGTGGGAGCAAATGCGATATCCCTATAGCTGACTGCCAGGTTCAAGCCAGCAGTCGCAGACACCGTGAAGGCCAGCGTGGCCGTGTTGTCGGCTATGTCGGTGTCACCGCTGGTCTTCTCGGGATCCATCTCGACGATGAAGCTGTAGCTGCCACCCTGACCTGCCCGCCAAGGGATGCTCTGCTCAACGGATGCACCTGCTTCGATTTGCACAACGTTCGTCAAGAGCGGCGTCGTCGTGGCGCCTGATCGAATGCTGTAGCGAACGTTGAACGACGTGGAATCTTGCGTTCCATCATTGCGCAAACCAACGGTGAACACGACGTCGGAACCGGGTTTTGGTGGCTTGGGAACTATGCCAATATCCGTTGCCGCAACCGCCAGCGAAATACCTCCGGTAGTTTTGACGGTCACCGACGCGCTGTTGTTTGAACGTGATGCCTCGTCGAGAAGTCCATCGGGATCCAGCTCAACCGTGTAGACCGTGGTCCCTGACTCGGTCAGCGTGGTATTGAACTGGATTCCCGTAGTCGCCCGGGCTGCGACACTGAAGGTGGCTTCCTCCATGCGCTTTCGGGCGGCTCCCGTTCCCGACCACAAAACGGCCTTGGCATTGCTCACAGCAGCAAGTCCAGCGTTGCTGACGAGCGCCTGGATCTTGATCTCGGCAGGCAGGCGGGAAACGGTGGAGGGGGTGGCAAGCACGTCTCCATCCGCGAGGAGCAAGTCGGCTCGCGGATTGGCGCCCTCAATCTTGAGGTTCAGCGATGTGACATTGTCTTGACGAGTCAGCTCCACGTTGGACTGCTCGAAGTCGACGCCCGCGTACACCGTGCGCTGACCTCCGCGGCCGGTCGTATTCCAGACAACCTGCACGCTTCTGCTGTCACCTGATACGAGAGCGGAAATTGGAACTGCTTCGCCTATGGCCAGGCCTCCCGCCGTGGGATCACCATCGAAAAAGCGCACAGTGCTAGGTTGCGACGGAAGCGACCCAGCATTCGTCACCTTGGCGGATAGCGTCACACGCTGTCCGTCATGGACAGGTAAGGGCAATGCCTGTAGAGCGGAGATCGCCAGATTGGGCGCCGCCGCGTTGCGCATCAACTGCAAGGCCAGTACCGTGCTGTAGACGCTGCCTTGCCAACTACCATCGAGCCTTTGGTTCTCAGCCACAAAGCGCTGTGCTGTGGTCTGATTGACCTCCGCGCCGAAGCCAGTGTCGTTCATTGCCAAGAGGGCGTGCGCTGTTTCGTGAATGGAGCTTGCGCCATCACCGAACCCCCCGTCAGCGTTTTGGCGTGACTTCACGAATGCCCTCGCCTTGGCTGCAGACTCCTCCACGCCAGCGATTCCCCCCAAAGCCTTCAGCGCTTGGGCCGTGACATGGACACGGCTTGGACTGGCGGCTGCGTTACCCCACCCGCCGTCGGCGTTTTGCCAGGCAAGCAAGAGGTCCACGGCGCCTTTCAATCCGTTCTGATCGACATTCGCCAACCGCGATGCAAGCAAGGCCAAGGCTGTGTCGAGGGGGTTGCTGCGCAGGCCTGCTCCGAGGCCCCAACCACCATCGGTGTTGCGTAATGCAGCCAAGGCTGCCAGGTCGCTCGGACTTCGCTCACCTGCCGAACTTTCGATCAGTTTTCGCGCGAGGAAGTCGGTGTTTTGTAACTGCTGACCGGAAATCCAGGATGTCGCAGGGCCCAGCCCGCCGTAGACTGGGTCGACCGCCCGAAGATATGACCTCGCCAGAAGAGTGTCGCGAGGGGCCAATCCCGCAGCATCCATGAAGGAGCCTTCGGGCTTTTGTTGGCTTTTGAGCCAAGCCAATCCAGCTGAATTCTGACCAGGATTGGTAGCAGGAGGGAGGGAGGGCAGGACCGTAGACGGCCCACCTGGTAAAGAAGCGCTCGGCGGCTCAGCAAATACGTTGGCGGTACCGACACCATGGGTAAGCGCATTGAAGCGCAGCCCCACTTGGCGACGAGCCTGCGCAACCACATCCAGCTTCGTCGGATCAATTGTTTCTCCCGGGCGAACCAGATAGACGAATCCGAAGCGAAAGGATTTCTGCGATACATCGGCCGAGGGTATGCGTGGACCTTCTACGGCGATGATGTCTTCGATGGTGACCGTGCGCTTGATCCCGCGAATGGTCGTACCCACTGGGGGCGGGAGGTCCTCAGGATCGAGATCCGAGGACTCTATGAGAGTGAGAGGTGGAACCTTGGACTTGTCGATTAAGCCGGACAGGTAAAGATCCAGCGGGCTATATGTGCTTGTCGTCGCCGTCGCGGTAAATGTGCCATCGCCGTTGTCTCGCCAGTTGGCTCCGTAGAGAACCGAAGCCTGTGTATCGAGCAGACTGCTCCAATGGGCGCCATCCTTTCCGAGCAACGCAGTACTGACTTTACCGTTCCAATCGCGGAACTTTACGAACGCGCCCCAGCGATGCTGCACCTCGTGCGCGAAAACCGAGAGCAGCAGGTCATATTTCGGATCAGCCGTAGAGTTTGACCAACGTGTGACAGCAGCCATGTCCACGTAGCTCTGGAGCACTCCCTGGCTGCCGTAGCGCAGCGAGTTGTCGAACAATTCGATCCCGATGCCTTTTACGTCGTTTCGGACGCCACGATGGAAAGCGAGCACTTCCTCGTTGTCGTGCCCTCCACCCGTAGCAACAGTGGGGAACTCAAAACTGGAGAACACCACCAAAAAATCGTAAACGTCCGCATGGGTACGGAAAAACTCTTGCGCAACTGTCTTCCGCGGTGCAACAAGGTCAATACCGTACTCGCCAGTGAACTCGATGATGCTGACACCCTTCTCGTCTCGAACGAAACGAGCGCTACCAGGGAGGTCTTCCGCGGCACTCTTGCTGGAGGACGTGTGGTGCTGAGATGAAGCCCACGCACTAGGCGAATACCAGAGCGGCCACATCGCCAGCAAGATGAGACATCCGATCCACAACCAGATGGGAATTCGCCTCCGCACCGGCTCCGCCCTGTACCGTTGCGCCAGAGCGCTACGCATCATTCGCTCGATCATCGGGGTGAGGCCAACCATCCGCCCATCACTCCTTGTCGTGGCGCGCTTAGGGAAAATGTTGAAGTCAACTGCCCCCCGTTGCGATCCAGGGTGATGGCGATACGCTCAATGGCTTCGCTCCCCGGCCCGGAAGACGGTTGGAAGACCGCTGTGTTCACCGAGACTGCCGAGAGACGAATCGCTAGACTTGGGATCTGCTCGCCGTTGTTGAGCACCATGATTTTTCCATCGCCCACTTTTGCCACAACCTGTTGGCGAGTGGAATCCAAGGCGAGGATGCGCAGTCTGGTTTGGTCAGGCGCCGCCCAAACCCAGCGGCCCGTCGCTGCTGGCGGCTCACCGCGACTATGGTCTTCTGCAAAGGAAGAAAGTGGGAAGGCGCACGCGACTGCCAGAGCAAGCACGCACGAGCAGTCCCTCAGGGACACTTGCAAACGGCTTTCAGCCTTAAGCCGGGTGTGACCAGGTTCCGTTCGACGAATTTTTGTCGCGCCACTCCCCAGCCGTTTCGCTAGCGAAGCAACGGCTGAAGCGGTGCATTGTTTGCGCCGCATATCCCTCCCCCCTGTGACTTCTTTTATGTAGGGTTTTTTAGAACCAGCGACGATAGCCGAGGAGTCGCGCAGCGCGGCGGCAGGTTGCCGACAATTAGTGCAATTAACGACGGAAAGTCACATTTTTAAACAATTGTGTTTCACGTCTTCGTTGCCAAACTTGGCGCATTCTGCGGAGTAGCGTTTCAGGAAATCGGGGCTTCACTGCAGCACGGACGGAGGGCTGGGTGTGACTTCCCTCGATATATCGAAGTCTCCAAGTTCACAAAGACCGGTCCTAAACGACCAGCACAGGGCACTCGTCGGTGTCACGCAGTGCTGCCGCCCTCACCTGGCCTCCACACCGTGCTGGACCTGGCCCGCATGGACCCGGCCACCATCCGCCGCCGCTGTATCGTGGTGCTGGAGCGACGGTGCGCGAGCTGCAGGGCATGCAGTGCATTGATCTGGATGACGCACCAGAACCCAAGCAAGAGATCGCCTGCACCCGGTCGTTCGGCCAAGCCATCACCGAGCTGCCACCGCTGGTGGAAGCTGTGAGCAAGTTCGCCAGCCGGGCGGCCGAGAAACTGCGCAAGCAAGGCAGTCTGGCCAGCCAGCTGCTGGCGTTTGCCCACACATCGCCGTTCAGGCCCGGACCACGATTCAACAAGTCGGTGGAGGTGCCGCTGCGCAGGCCCACGGCTGACACGGGCAAGCTGGTGCAGGCGGCCGCCATGGGGATGCGGCGCATGTATGAGCCTGGCTTGTTGGCGCCGACCGAAAACTGAGCCACTTGTGGCTCATATTTGGATCGGCGCCGACAAAGATGCGGATCTGCAAGGACAATCGCGACGCGCGTCATTCTGGTAGGACACTTATGTCGCTGACTGCGCCAGGATTTACCCTCTTCCGCCAGCCCACACCGCCGCTAAGTGATTGTTTTTATTAGTCGATGCTTTGGGGATGGACGGGGAAAGTTGTGTCGGACAGCTGTTTGTACGTTGCCTAGCGCTTTCGCCTTCGCCCTCATCTGGCTGTATGCGCGCAATCGGCCCACGGCAGTACATCGCAACCGCAGTGGGCAATCTCACCCGCAGGCCCCGTGACAACGCTGGCTTTGGCTTTGGCTTTGGGCGCGACCTTGGCTGCGCTTATCGCGGCTGCACCAGTCGTACCTTGACCAACGACCGCTGCAGCTTCTGTCGCCGCATCCATATCCGGAATCCAACGCATGAATGGTGTGAGGTCTTGAGGATCCACCACGTACCAGTTCTTGCGGGCTGAGTCCCAGCGGGCGCCGAGGGCTTTGGCCGCGTCTTTTTCTGCGAAAGGTGTGATCAGGTTGATGCGCATGAGAGGCTCGGCGGATTGTCTGGAAAAAAGAAGGCCAAGAATACCGCCGCAACCAGGCATTGAAAGGTCACAGTGGTGAAGTAGACGTCCGATCGACAATCGGCCGACGCTTCGCGGTGTCCCCGTGCGCGAATACAAAGGCATCGTGGGTGCTCAAAAACACCCTTCCCTGCATCCGCTCGCCAAAAACGGTGTTCTGCAGGCGGTCGAGCACCGGCCCTTTGACTTCAGCCAGCAACAAAGCAATGCCGCGCTGCGACAGGCTGCGCTCCAGATTCGTCAGCACGCCCAGTGCGGTGGCGTCGATCTGGTTCACGGCAGAGCACACCAACAGCACCGATCGGGCCTCTGGCTGCGCAGACACCAACGATTCGACAGTGTCTTGCAGGACATCCGCGTTGGCAAAATACAGGCTTTCGTCCACCCGCACAGCAATCAGCCCAGGTTCAACGGCCACCGGATGGCGCGCCACGTTGCGAAAATGCTCGGTGCCCGGGATGCGCCCCACCACGGCAATGTGCGGATGGCTGCTGCGCCAAACCAGGGTGCCCAGCGACAGGGCAACCCCCATCAGGATGCCCGCCTCCACACCGAACACGATGACCCCACCCGCCGTCGCCAACAGGGACAGCGCATCGGCCTTGTCGTAGCGCCAGGCCTCGCGCAAGGTCGGTACGTCAATCAGCGAAACCACGGCCACCACAATGGTGGCTGCCAGCACCGCGTGGGGCAGATAGTGAAACAGGCCCGTCATCGCGGCGATGACGGCCCCCATCAGCACGGCAGAGATCACGCCCGCCAAGGGCGTATTGGCACCCGCCGCGAAATTGACCACCGAGCGCGCAAACCCGCCGGTCACCGGATACCCGCCCGACAGTGCGCTGGCCACGTTGGCTGCGCCCAGGCCCAGCAGTTCTCTGTTGGGGTTGATGCGCTGCTGGCGCTTGAGCGCAAGCGACTGCGCCACCGACACACTCTCGACAAATCCCACCAAAGAAATCAGCAAGGCAGGCAACCACAATTGCCCGATGGCTGATACAGACAGGTGGGGCAAACCCAATGTTGGAAGGCCTTGAGGCACCACACCCACAATGCTGACGCCGGCGGTTTCGTTCCATCGCCACATAGCGACCAATGCGGTGGAGACGACTACCGCCAACATGGGGGCCAGCTTGGAGGCAATATCCGCCAACTGGGTGCTGACCCCAGCGCGAACCAGCAATGGCGCTAGGTATCTGCGCGCCAACACCAAGAAAATTACGCTCCCTGCCCCAAGGCCCAACGTGACGCCGTTGGTGTGGGGGATGGCCTGCACCAACTGGGTCAGCGTGTCGAACACGCTCGCCCCGCCTGCCTGTACGCCGAGCAGGTGTTTAAGCTGCCCGACCGCAATCAGGATGGCCGAACCCGAAATGAAGCCGCTGATCACCGGGTGGCTCAAAAAATGCGCCAAGAAACCGAGCCTGAGCGCGCCAAACACCAACAACATGCCACCTGACAACAGCGACAACAGCATCGCCATGGCCACATAGTCGGCAGACCCAGTGGCCGCCAGCGGTTGCAGCGCACTGGCCGTCATGAGCGACGCAACAGCCACCGGGCCTACAGCCAAGGTCATGCTCGAACCGAGCAAAGCATAGGCAATGATGGGGAGGATGCTGGCGTACAGCCCCACTTCAGGCGGCAAACCTGCGAGGAGTGCGTAAGCAAGGCTTTGGGGGATCAGCATCACCGTGACGATCACCCCGGCAACCACATCGCCAGACAGCCAGGACTTCTGGTAGTTGCGAATCCAGGTCGGTACGACATTCATCTTGGGGGCTGCCTCGGTGGGATTGCTTGTCAGTCTTGGGATTGCGTCAATCCGAACATCTGCGCTGACCGCGCACCTGATCTGCAGAACGCCAGGGCCGGCCCCGGGCAAGACGCCAGCGCATCGCGCATCGCTTGCACCTGCGCCGCCGTGATGGCGCCGCTCACAACCGGGAGGTATACATAGTGCAGCCCTGCAGCTGTGGCCGCGCGCTCCAGTTCAGGGCTTGCAGGCTGCTCGCTCCCGCCCTCCCCGTCTGGACGGTTGTTGATAACCGTTTTGAATCCTTGAGCGGCCACCCAGGCGAAGTCACCCGCCGACAGCTGCGGCGACACGGCAAAGTCAGGGGCCAGTGCAATGGCTTGCGAGTTCATTTCAGTGTGCTCCTTGGTTGCTGGAGGATCGGATGAGGGTGCGGCGTTCGGCCAGTTCAAACAGCCACATACCAACCAGCATCGCCACGACAAACGCGATAGCTTTGGGCTGGCCTGCGCCTGCCGACACAATGGCCGGGCCTGGACAGAAGCCCGCAAGCCCCCAGCCTGCACCAAAGACCAGACTGCCAATCACCAGGCGGCGATCAATATCGCTGGAGGTCGGCAAATGCATGCCACTACCCAGAAAACTCGTTGTGCGCTTTCGGGCAACAGCAAACGCAAAAACGCCCACTGCGATGGCGCCCCCCATCACAAACGCCAGAGAAGGGTCCCACAGACCGGCGAGGTCCAGAAACCCCAACACCTTGCCGGGGTCCGTCATGCCAGACACGATCAGGCCCAGGCCAAACACAAGGCCGACCAAAAATTCCGAGATTCGATGTTTCAAAGCAATTCTCCTGTGAAGTACGGGTCGGTCAGGCGAACGCATGGCGCATGAGAAACACCGCGACGAATCCGGCCCCCATGAAAGCCAGCGTGGCAATCAGGGAACGGGGCGACATGCGCGACAACCCGCACACCCCGTGCCCACTGGTGCAGCCTGAGCCATAGCGCGTTCCGACACCCACCAAAAGGCCTGCTGCCACCACCATTGCCCAACCCGCATCGATGCGTGGCTGCGTTGGCCCCGCAACCAGCCAATAAAGCGCGGGGGCCGCCAGCATGCCCAGCACAAACGCCACGCGCCAGCCCACGTCGCCCACGCGAGGGCGCAGCAGACCACCCACGATGCCACTGATACCCAGAATGCGGCCATTAAGTAGAACGAACGCTGCCGACGCCAGGCCCAGCAGAACGCCCCCTGCCAGCGCAGTCCAAGGAGTGAAATGGTTCCAGTCGATCAGCATGTGGGACTCTCCTTGGCCGGGCTGCAAAACTGTTCAAACAACACGTTCATCACGGCCATCGCCTGAGGGCTGGCGATTTCGTAATAGATGTTTTTGCCGTCGCGGCGCGTGTTGACCAAGCCTTCCTCACGCAGCACACCCAGTTGCTGGGACAGCGTGGGTTGCGAGATGCCGACGAGTTCTTCAAGCTCCCCCACTCTTTTTTCACCCTGGCTGAGCTGGCACAGCAACAGCAGGCGGTCCGGGTTGGACAAAACCTTCATCAGCCGGCACGCGCTGTCTGCCGAACTGCGCAGGCTTTCAAGATCGATCGGTGTATCGGTGAGCATGCGAATGCACTCCTTTTTAATTTCGTTGTTCATATTCTATTGACTAACAATATGTTTGTCAATAAACTATAAACATAGAAATCGAAACACGGAGCCCACATGAAGCCGCAGATACAAGCCTTCTTTGACAATGCCACCTGGACCGTCAGTTACGTAGTCTTTGACCAGCCGGGCGGCCATTGCGCTTTGGTGGACTCGGTGCTCGACTACGACCCCAAGTCCGGCCGCACCAGTACGCGTTCTGCCGAGCGCCTCGTCGAGTTTGTTCAAAGCCGAAACTTGACCGTGCAGTGGATTCTGGAAACGCATGCCCATGCCGACCACCTGTCAGCCGCGCACTACCTGCGCAAAAAAATTGGCGGCAAGATTGCCATTGGCGCGGCCATCACCCAAGTGCAGGACGTGTTCAAAGGCGTTTTCCACCTGGAGCCAGAATTCCGCCCCGACGGCAGCCAGTTCGACCAATTGCTGCACGACGACGAGGAGTTCCACATCGGTGTGTTGACCGCCAAAGCGCTCGCCGTGCCAGGCCATACCCCGGCCTGCATGGCGTATCAGGTGGAAGATGCTGTTTTTGTGGGCGACACCCTGTTCATGCCCGATGTGGGGACAGCGCGCTGCGACTTCCCTGGGGGCAATGCGCATGCCCTGTACCAGTCGGTGCGCAAGCTGCTGAGTTTGCCCGCGCAAACGCGCTTGTTCATGTGCCATGACTACCCGCCTTCCGGGCGCGAAGCCACATGGCAAAGCACGGTGGCGGACCAACGGGCCCACAACATCCACGTGCACGACGGAGTAACGGAAGACGCATTTGTGGAACTGCGCACCCGGCGCGACGCCACACTGGAAATGCCCGTGCTGATCCTGCCCTCGGTGCAGGTCAACATCCGCGCGGGCGAGTTGCCTCCCGCAGAAGCCAATGGCGTGACCTATCTCAAGATACCCGTCAACGCGTTGTGACACCCTTCAACCGACGCACGGGTTTGCAACCCCGGCGTCATCAGACCCAGGAAACCCATGAAAACCGCTCACGATCTTGTCGCTGCTGCCAAAGCCCATGTCCGCGAGGTAGCGGTCGAGCAGGCCGAAGAGGCCATCCGCGCCGCCGATGTACTGATTGATGTGCGAGAGGCCGACGAGTACCAGGCGGGTCACATTCCCGGTGCGATCCATGCGTCCCGGGGAGTGCTGGAGTTCAAGCTCAGCAGCACACCCGAACTCAGCGCGCGCGATCTGAAAGTGCTCCTGTACTGCAAGACCAGCGGTCGCGCCGCGCTGGCGGCCTGCGCCATGCGAGACATGGGCTACCTCCATGTGGAGTCCATAGCAGGCGGTATGGATGCCTGGGTGGCTGCCGGTCGGCCAGTGGTGTCGCCCTCGCCCCCGTCGTTTGATTAACGGCTCAGTGTGCCGCAGGGCATTCGGCCATACGTGCAAGAAGGGCCCTCGTCCCGGGGGCCGTTGTCACCCAAAGGAAACACCATGAAGATCAACGTCGGAAATCTGGACCGGGTAGCCCGCATCGTGGCAGGCTTGGTGCTCATCGCACTGGCTGCGACCAACACCGTGGGATGGTGGGGCTGGCTGGGCGTAGTGCCCCTAGCCACCGGCCTCTTTCGCTTTTGCCCGGCCTACACGCTGCTCGGCATCAACACCTGCCCCATGAACAAGTAGATGAACTGGCAGGCACAGCGCGGATAAGCGACGGTGCCTGCCGCATTTTGACGGAGGGATTTTGCAATGAGCACATTCGACCACGCAGGTCTGATCCAAGATATCAATGAAGGCCTGAGCACGTTTCGACGGGCACAACCTGACACCATGCGGGGCTTTTCGCAGCTGGCGCAAGCGTCCATGGCAGAGGGAACGCTCAGCAGCAAACACAAGGAACTCATCGCCTTGGCCATTGGCGTCACCCAGCGCTGCTCCGGCTGTATTGGCTTTCATGTCAAAGCGCTGCAAAAGCTGGGCGCCACCCGCGCCGAGCTGGAGGAAATGTTGGGCGTGTGCGTCTACATGGGCGGCGGACCAGCGTTGATGTACACCGCCGAGGCATTGACGGCATGGGACGCCATGGCCAAGGGCTGACAAGGCGGTTGCAGATTCGATCACGGTGCCTCCTTAGCCACCGACACGCGATACGACCGCTGCGACGCAGCAACTCCCCGACTGAAATAGCCACCGGTTGGTAAAAATCAGTTTACATTTTGATCAACAGTCGATCAAACTGTTGCATCTAAGGGGAGGTCGACATGTTCGCAATCACCAGAGCTTCGATAACGCGCTGCGTTGCGCGGTGGACAGGAAAAACCATCGTTGGTGTGCTTACACTGGCAACCCCAGCAGCGTTTGCCCTCGACAAACCCGCGGAGCGGGTGATCCTGACCATCGAGGGCACGATCAGCCAGACCAACCATGGCCCGCAGGCGCAGTTCGACATGAAGATGCTGGAGAAGCTGCCGCAGCACAGCTTCTCGACCAAAACACCCTGGTACCCCGATGCCGTGACTTTCACGGGCCCTCTTCTGCGCGACGTGCTGGCCGCAGTAGGCGCCAAGGGCACCAAGATCACGGCAGTAGCGCTGAACGACTACAAGACCGAAATCCCGTTTGACGATGCCACCCGGCACGATGTGATCGTGGCCCGGCTCATGAACAACCGGCCCATGCCCGTGCGCGAGAAGGGACCGCTTTTTATCGTGTTTCCCTTTGACACCAAGGCCGAGTTGCGCACCGAGCTGTACTACAACCGTGCGGCTTGGCAACTCAACATGCTGCGAATCAAATAACGCCGTCAGCTCCACGGACTTGGACCTATTGACGCATGCTGCGCAGCAAACACCTTCTGCGACTGATCATTGCGGGCCTGGTGGTGGCCTACGTTGCCATTGCAGCGGTTCAGTACCACCAATATCGCAGTGTCGAAGCAGTCATGCGCCGGGGCGATGTCAACGCGCTCTGGTCGTTTTTGCAGCTCAATGTCGAGTACGAAAAGCTCGACCATGCGCTGCACCAGTTCACACTGGACCCTGCCAGCCTGCCGCTGGACCGGCTTGAGCTGCGCTACGACCTTTTTCTGAGTCGGTTCAGTGCACTGGAAAGCGGCACCGCGCGCACGCTCATGCAAGAGGAGGCGATTTACGGAAAGGCGTTGGCCGCGTTGCAAAAATTTGTGGCCGCAGGTGACACGTACTTTGGGCAGAGCGTCGACACCGCCTCCACCCTGAAGAACATGGGGCTATTGCGTATAGAACTCGATACCTTGCGTGACACAGTGCAAGAGCTTTCATTGAACGCTTCTCGCGTTACTGCACTTCTGGGTGATACCCGCAACGCGGAGGTCAAGCAGCAGACCCTGCTCACCACCGGCCTCACCGCCTTTCAGGCCGTGCTCACGTTTTTGCTGGCGTTTGCCATGGCCCGGCAGTTTCTCAAACGAGAAAAAGCAAAATCCTTGGCCTTGGCAGCCCAGGCTCAACTGGTAGAAGCCCTCAAACGCAACGAAGAGGCGCTGGAGGCCCGCGTAGCGCAGCGCACCACAGAACTACATACGCTCAATGTGGCCTTGCGCGAGCACGAGGAAGAGCTGGAGATTGCGCGGGCCAAGGCAGAAGACGCTTCTCAAATGAAGTCGGACTTTCTGGCCAACATGAGCCATGAGATCCGCACTCCCATGAATGCGGTGATTGGCATGAGCCATCTTGCTTTGGGCACTGACCTCACGCCCCGCCAGCGCGACTACGTCGAGAAAATCCAGCGTTCAGGCCAGCATCTGCTGGGGCTGATCAATGACATTCTCGATTTCAGCAAAATCGAGGCAGGCAAGCTCGAAGTCGAGGTGGTCGATTTTGATCTGCGCAGCGTGCTGGACAACGTAGCCAACCTCATCGGTCAGAAATGCTCCGGCAAGGGTCTGGAACTGATGTTCGATGTGGACCCCACACTTCCCGACGCCCTGCGCGGAGACCCCCTGCGCCTGGGGCAAATACTGGTCAACTACGGCAACAACGCGGTCAAGTTCACCGACGAGGGAGAGATTGTCATCCGTGTGCGGGAGGCGGCGCGCGATGCGGGTGGCGTTCTGCTGCGCTTTGAAGTCCACGACACGGGAATCGGCCTGAACCAAGAGCAGCAATCCCGCCTGTTCCGGTCATTTGAGCAGGCCGACACCTCGACCACCCGCAAATACGGTGGCACGGGGCTGGGCCTGGCCATCTCCAAAAAGCTGGCGGGACTGATGGGGGGCGATGTGGGTGTGGAGAGCACCCCGGGCCAGGGAAGCACGTTCTGGTTTACCGCGCGGCTGGGCCTGGGGCTGGGTCTTGCCAAACCCCACGCACTGTTGCCCGAGCCCGACCTGCGAGGCCGTCGCATGCTGGTGGTGGATGACAGTGAGCAGGCACGGCAGATTCTTGCTGGCCTGCTGGCAAGCATGAGCTTCGACGTGGTCACGGCCAGCTCTGGCGGAGCAGCGCTTGTGTTTGCAAAAGAGGCCGACGCAGCGGGGCGCCCCTTTGATATTGCGTTTCTTGACTGGAAAATGCCGGGCATGGATGGGTTCGAGACCCACCGCCAGCTCGCTCTGTTGACGCACCCGCCCTGCCCCGTTCTGGTCACTGCGCATGGACGGGAAGATGTTTTCAAAGAACTCTCCAGCGCGGGCATCGCGCTGATGCTGACCAAGCCCGTCAGTCCGTCGCAGTTGTTTGACACTGCCCTGCGTGCGCTTGGGGGGGGCGCACCTATGGCCGACGCACCACACGCACCACGCAAAGGAACGGCGCTGGACATGTCGGCGGTGCGCGGTGCGCGGGTGCTTTTGGTGGACGACAACGACCTCAACCAACAAGTGGGCGCCGAACTGCTGACCGGCGCGGGACTGGTGGTGGAGGTGGCCTACAACGGGCAGGTCGCGCTCGACATGCTGGCCCGTGCGCAATATGACCTGGTACTGATGGACATGCAGATGCCTGTGATGGATGGGTTGACCGCTACCCGGCGACTGCGAGAAAACCCAGCATGGTCCACCCTGCCCGTGTTGGCGATGACCGCCAACGCCATGAGCAGCGACCGAGACCGGTGCATCGAAGTGGGCATGAACGGCCACCTGACCAAGCCCATCGACCCGGACGAGCTGTTTGCCAGCCTCCTGCAATGGATCGCACCGCACTACACAGCGCCTCACGGGGAGGCTTCATCCCTGCAAAGTGCCTCCGTGGAGTCCCTCGCGCTCGACGAAGCACTGCGCAACATCGACGGACTGGACGCAGCCGCGGGCCTCAAGCGCGTGCTGGGCAGGCGCGCCGCCTACGAGGACATGCTGCGCAAATTCGTTGCCGGGCAGGCGAGCGCGGTGCAAACCACCCGCGCTGCGCTCTTGGCCGGCCAGCGGGAAGATGCCTTGCGGGCCATGCACACGCTCAAAGGCACCGCGGGCACCATTGGCGCCGGCCCCTTGGCCGAACTTGCCCAGGCGGTGGAGCACGCCATCGGGCACAACGCCACGCCCCAAGCGCTGGAACAACTGCTGCAACCGGTAGACGATGCCTGCCAGACATTGGTGAACGCGTTACAACAGACTTTGCCAGCCGAAGAGGACAGCGCCCCACCCCGTGAAGAAGAGCCGATAGACCCGGTGGACGCGCAAAAGCTGGTGACGCAGTTAGAAGCACTGCTGGCCGATGACGACTCCGACGCCATCGAACTCTTCAGAGATTCATCGACGTCTTTGAAAGCCGTGCTGGGTGCGGCCCACGCCGACGTCAAGAGAGCGCTAGACAACTACGACTTTGTGCAAGCGCTGGGCATGCTGCGCCAGGCCACCGTCAACAACACACACAACAAGGAGGAACCGGTTCATGAATAACCCACTGGAATTGAGCGGTAAATGCACGGTGCTGGTCGTTGACGACACCCCCGACAACCTGTCGCTGATGAGCAATCTGCTGCGCTCGGACTACAAGGTCAAGTTGGCCAACGGCGGCGAGCGTGCGCTGCAGATCGTCGCGGGCGAAAGCAAGCCCGACCTCATCCTTTTGGACATCATGATGCCGGAAATGGACGGCTACGAAGTGCTTCGCCGCCTGCAGTTCAACCCGGACACCGAAGACATTCCCGTGATTTTCTTGACGGCCATGAGTGCGGCCGAGGACGAGAGCGTCGGCCTGGAGCTGGGCGCGGTGGACTACATCACCAAGCCCATCAACCCCGCCATCGTGATGGCCCGGGTACGCAACCACCTGCAACTCAAGCGTGCACGCGACTATCTGGCGCACCACAACAATTTTCTGGAGCAGGAGATCGCCAACCGCACGCGAGCGCTGGCCGAACTGCAGGACGCCACCATCCGCGCCATGGCGTCCTTGGCCGAAACACGCGACAACGAGACCGGCAACCACATCCGCCGCACGCAGCACTACGTCGAAGCCCTGGCGCGCAAGCTGCAAGACCACCCGCGCTTCAAAGACGAGTTGACCGACACAGCCATCGAGACGATTTTCAAGTCCGCCCCTCTTCACGACATTGGCAAGGTCGGGATTCCAGATCGCATTCTGCTCAAGCCCGGCAAGCTGACGCCCGAAGAGTTCGAGATCATGAAAACCCACACCACCCTCGGCCGGGACGCCATCGTGGCTGCGGAGACGGATGCGATGCTGGACAACCCGTTTTTTCGCTACGCCAAGGAAATCACCTACAGCCACCAGGAAAAATGGGATGGCTCCGGCTACCCTCAAGGACTGATGGGCAACACCATTCCGCTGTCGGCGCGGTTGATGGCGGTGGCGGATGTGTATGACGCGCTCATCTCAGAACGTGTGTACAAGTCAGCGTTCACCCACGAAACGGCTGTCGAGATCATCCGGGATGGCCGGGGAAGCCACTTTGACCCAGACATGGTGGACGCCTTTTTGGTGCTGTCTGAAGATTTCCGGGCCATTGCCCAGCGTTTTGCTGACAGCTCCCCGGTGCTTAAGGCCCAGACAGCACGCCTTGCCGCTGATGTGTCAACGGAACACATTGAATTGACGGCGCGCGACGACAAGGGGTAGTGCGCAGAGAGCCCGCAAAAACGACGGTATTGCGCGGCGGCTCAACCAGTCGCCTGCCCTTCAGACATTTGGGTTGCAAACCGGCGCTCAGCGCGGGCTTCAAGCAGGGTGCAACTGTTGCGCATCCGCATCCGTGGTCGTGGTCCGGTGACCATTCAGCCCCAGTTTGGCCAGCAAACGCACATCGGCGTCGGCATCCGGGTTGCCAGTCACCAGCAGTTTGTCCCCGTAGAAAATTGAATTGGCACCCGCCATAAAACACAGCGCCTGCACCGCATCGCCCAACTGCTGGCGGCCTGCGGACAGACGCACACGTGCCTTGGGCATGGTGATGCGGGCCACGGCGATCATGCGCACAAAGTCGAATGGATCGATGGGTTCGCTGTCGGCCAGGGGCGTGCCGGGCACACGCACCAGGCTGTTGATGGGCACAGATTCTGGGTAGGGCTGCAAGTTGGCCAGCTGGGCAATCAGCCCGGCGCGGTGTACGGGCGCCTCGCCCATGCCCACAATGCCGCCGCAGCACACACTGATGCCCGCGCTACGCACATGCTGCAGGGTGTCCAGCCGGTCTTGGTAGGCGCGGGTGCTGACCACATCGGTGTAGTACTCCGGCGCGGTGTCGAGGTTGTGGTTGTAGTAATCAAGCCCCGCGTCTTTCAAGGCCTGCGCCTGGTGCGACTCGAGCATGCCCAGGGTGGCGCAGGTTTGCAGTCCCAGGCCCTTCACCGCGCCAATCAGGGCGCTGACTTTCTCGATGTCGCGGTCTTTGGGGGCACGCCAGGCGGCTCCCATACAAAACCGCGTGGCGCCTGCATCTTTGGCGGCCTGGGCGGCGCGCACCACTTCGTCCACTTCCATCAGCTTGTCGGCCTTCACGCCCGTGTCAAATTCGGCGGCCTGCGGGCAGTAGCCGCAGTTTTCGGGGCAGCCGCCGGTTTTCACGGAGAGCAAGGTGGCCAGCTCGATGTCTCCCGCAGGCCAGTGCTGGCGGTGCACCGTTTGGGCTTCGAACAGCAGGTCCATCAACGGTTTGTCGAGCAGCGTCTGGATGGCGTCTATCGTCCATGCGCCAGAAGCAGCCGATTGGGCTGCGGGTGCGCGGCGGTGCAATTGCACGGGCTGGGCAGCGGGCGGTGGGGTCATGGTGGATACGGTCGTGGACATGGCGGTTCTTTCCTTCTGTCTTGCTGCGCTGCAGCGGTGCGCGGATTTTCAAGCGAAAGCTGGTGCAACTGCGCGCTGTAGGGTCACAAAAAGTGCCAAGAAAAAAGCCGCTGCAACGCACATCAAAAGCGCATCACCTTCCAGCGTAGATGGTTGGTTTTGATGTGTATTTACCGACTTTTAGCTACGGGCGCGTTGCGGTCTTTTTACAAAGGCGACAACGGCAGGGATTGGTGGCGAACTTGCAGGCAACTTTCCAGGCGGGTACTTGGAGATGAGCGAGGTTCGCGCAGGCGTTGGCAGCGGATGCGTGCCAATTTACGTATGCAAAAAGCTGGCGTCCCGGGCGTCGGCAGACACAAGGCAGCAGATTGTTTTGAAGTTCATTGGCGGCTTCCGCGCGCACCTGGTTTTGCCCGTGTGGTCAGCTCAGCGCAGCAATCACGTCGGGCGGCGCCTGCACCAGTTCAATCAACACCCCCTCCCCCGCAATCGGAAATTCGTCATTGCTTTTGGGATGCAAAAAGGTGATGTCATAGCCCGCAGCCCCTTTGCGGATACCGCCCGGCGCAAAACGCACGCCCTGGGCCGTGAGCCACTCGACCGCCGTGGGCAGGTCGTCAATCCACAGGCCGATGTGGTTGAGCGGTGTGGTGTGCACGGCGGGCTTTTTGTCGATGTCGAGCGGCTGCATGATGTCTACCTCGACCTTGAAGGCGCCCTTGCCCATGGACAGGATGTCTTCGTCCACGTTTTCACGCTCGCTCTGAAACGTGCCGGTCTGTGCAAGGCCCAGCATGTCCACCCACAGGGTTTTCATGCGCTGCTTGTCGGTGCCGCCGATGGCGACTTGCTGGATGCCCAAAACTTTGAACGGGCGGGTGCTGGCAGTCATGTCTTGATTACTCCTGTTTTGATAGCTACCAGCGCTTTATTCATAAGCGCTAGAGGCCAATTTGGCTTGAAATTGGTGTCCCCGGCCCGCTTACACCTCTCGCAGCACCCAGCTGCTGGCCATGGCGAAATACTCGCGCAGCCAGGCGTTGTAGCGGATGTACAGCGGTGTCGGTGCAGGCACGGGGATGGCCCGGGTGTATCCGATCTTGCGGGCGATGCGCTGTGCGCGCACCGTGTGGAAGTCGCTGGTCACCACGGCCACGGCAGCGTTCAAACCCAGGCCGCGCTGCTGCAACAAAGGCAGGCTGTATTGCAGGTTCAACTCGGTGCTGGTGCTGCGTTCTTCTTGCAGGATGCGCGCCGGGTCCATGCCTTGTTCGCGCAGGTAGTTGCCCATCACCTGGCCTTCGCTCAGCGTTTCGCCAAAGTCCACGCCGCCTGACACCACCACCCAGGCCTGGGGATGCGTGGCGGCCAGTTCGCGCGCCTTGTCCAGGCGGGCGCGCAGCGCGGGTGATGGCTGCCCGTTGGGCGTGCCGCTGCCCAGCACCACAATGGCTTGCACCGGCGCGGCGGTGGCAGCGCCTTCAAAGCCGCGCACCTGCTGCGCCAGCCAGGCCCAGAAGGCAGCCACGCTGACGACCCATGCGGCCAGCAGCAGCCAGCAGCCTCGCCAAGCAAAGGTACCCCAGCGTTTGCCGTGCAGCCAGGTTCGCACGCTATGCCAACGCGCGCCCAGCGCACACAGCGCCAACCCCAGCACAGCAGGCACGGTCACGCCGACCATGAAAAAGCCCTTGCCCAGCAGCGCCAAGGCATCCGCCAGCAGCAGGCCGCCCACCAGCATGCTGGCAATGCGTGCCCAGGGCCAATCAGGCTTGGCAACCGCTGGCGGCTGAGCAGGGCGTGCGCCCCTAACAACCGCCGACGACCTTGCCTGGATCAAGCGAACTCCAGAATCACCTGGTCCACCGCCAGCGACTCACCTTTGCCCGCCAGCACCTTGCCCACAATGCCGTCTTGCGCGGCAAACAAAATGTTCTCCATCTTCATGGCCTCAATGACAGCCAGCTTTTCGCCCGCCTGCACCTTCTGGCCCGGCTGCACCGCCACGTCGACCAGCAAACCGGGCATGGGCGAGAGCAAGAACTTGCTGAGGTCTGGCGGGGCCTTGAACGGCATGAGCTTGTGCAGCCGTGCACCCAGCGGCGACAGCACCAGCGCGTCGATCTGCGTTCCGTTGTGCGCAATGCGCAGTGCCAGCGGGTTCTTGCCCACACCCCGCTCCACCTGGGCCGTAAAGCCCTGGCCATTGCACGCACCTTGCACGCGGATCTGGCCCAGCGTTGCAGTGCTACTGATCTGATAGCTGGTACCGCCCACCAGCACAGCGCTAGAGCCTGATTTGTCTTCAAAGTCAGACACTGTCACGTCGTGGTGCTGGTTTTGCCCCTCGGCGCCCAGCGTGACCACCACAAACGCTTCGCCCACTTTCACCTCGTGCCCCGCCAGCTGTCCGCTGATGCCCGAAGCGCGGGCGCGGTAGCGGCGGTTCATGAACGCGGCCAGCGCCACCAAAAACAGCGGGTCGCTGTGCGGCACGTCTTCGGCGTGAAAGCCCTTGCCGTAGTTCTCGGCAATGAAACCGGTGTTGAATTCGCCCGTCACAAACTTCGGGTGTGCCAGCAGCGCTGCCTGGAACGGGATGTTGCTGCTGATGCCGCGAATCACAAAACCATTGAGCGCTGCGCGCATCTTGGCAATCGCGTCGTTGCGGTCGGTGCCGTGCACGATGAGCTTGGCGATCATCGAGTCGTAGAACATCGGGATCTCGCCGCCCTCGTACACGCCTGTGTCCACCCGTACGCCCAGCTTCTTGCTGGTATCGGACTGGAACATGGATTCTTCCGGCGGCGCAAAGCGCACCAGACGGCCGGTGGACGGCAGGAAGTTGCGGAACGGGTCTTCCGCGTTGATGCGGCACTCGATGGCCCAGCCGTCGCGCTTCACATCGGCTTGCGTGAGGGGCAGCTTCTCGCCCGCTGCCACGCGGATCATCAGCTCCACCAGGTCCAGGCCGGTGATGCATTCCGTTACCGGGTGCTCCACCTGCAGGCGGGTGTTCATCTCCAGAAAGTAGAAGTCCTGGTCCTTGCCGACCACAAACTCTACTGTGCCCGCGCTCTGGTATTGCACGGCCTTGGCCAGCTGCACCGCCTGCTCGCCCATGGCCTTGCGCGTGGCGTCGCTGATGAAGGGCGATGGCGCCTCTTCAATCACCTTCTGGTGGCGGCGCTGGATGGAACACTCGCGCTCGTTCAGGTAGATCACGTTGCCGTGCGAATCGCCCAGCACCTGAATCTCGATGTGGCGCGGCTCCTGTACAAATTTTTCGATGAAGATGCGGTCGTCGCCAAAGCTGTTGCGGGCCTCGTTCTGGCAACTCGTGAAGCCCTCAAACGCTTCCTTGTCGTTGTACGCCACGCGAAGGCCTTTGCCCCCGCCGCCCGCTGACGCTTTGATCATCACGGGGTAGCCAATGCCCTTGGCGATCTCTACCGCTTGCTCGGGGCCACTGATCGCGTCGTTGTAGCCAGGAATGGTGTTGACCTTGGCTGCCAATGCCAGCTTCTTGGACGCGATCTTGTCGCCCATGGCCGCAATCGAATGTGCCTTGGGGCCGATAAAGGCAATGCCCTCTTCTTCGCAGCGCCGCGCAAAGGCTTCGTTCTCCGAAAGGAAGCCGTAGCCGGGGTGCACCGCCTGCGCGCCCGTTTGCTTGCAGGCTTCGATGATTTTCTCGGCCAGCAGATACGACTCACGCGAGGGCGCGGGTCCCAAGCGCACGGCCTCGTCGGCCAGCTTGACGTGGCGGGCTTCCTTGTCGGCGTCGGAATAGACGGCGACGGTGGCGATGCCCATTTTCTTGGCGGTGGCGATGACGCGGCAGGCGATCTCACCGCGGTTTGCGATCAGGATTTTGGTGAACATGTTTTGTCTCTTTCCAAAGGCTGTGGCAGTGCCGCTCAAAGGGGGATGTTGCCGTGCTTGCGCCAGGGGTTTTCCAGCTTCTTATCCCGCAGCATCACCAGCGACCGGCAGATCCGCTTGCGCGTCTCATGCGGCAGGATCACGTCGTCAATAAAACCCCGCGCACTTGCCACAAACGGGTTCGCAAACCGCTCTTTGTATTCCGCCTCGCGCGCGGCCAGCTTCACCGGGTCGTTCTTGTCCTCGCGGAAGATGATTTCCACCGCGCCCTTGGCGCCCATCACCGCGATTTCGGCATTGGGCCAGGCCAGGTTCACGTCGCCGCGCAGGTGTTTGCTGCTCATCACGTCGTATGCACCGCCGTAGGCTTTGCGGGTGATGACGGTGATCTTGGGCACAGTGCACTCTGCATATGCATACAACAGCTTGGCGCCGTGTTTGATGATGCCGCCGTACTCTTGGGATGTGCCGGGCATGAAGCCGGGCACGTCCACAAACGTGACCACGGGGATGTTGAACGCGTCGCAAAAGCGCACAAACCGCGCGGCCTTGATGCTGGACTTGATGTCCAGGCAGCCTGCCAGCACCAGCGGCTGGTTGGCAACGATGCCCACGGTCTGGCCTTCCATGCGGGCAAAGCCAATGATGATGTTCTTGGCGTACTCGGGCTGCAGTTCAAAGAAGTCGCCGTCGTCCACGGTTTTGACGATCAGCTCCTTCATGTCGTAGGGCTGGTTGGCGTTGGCGGGCACCAGGGTGTCCAGGCTCAGGTCCATACGGTCGGCCGGGTCGTTGCTTTTGCGGACGGGGGCCTTTTCGCGGTTGTTGAGCGGCAGGTAGTTGTACAGGCGGCGCAGCATCATTAGCGCCTCCACGTCGTTCTCTAACGCCATGTCGTCCACACCGCTCTTGGTGGTGTGGGTGATGGCGCCGCCCAGCTCTTCGGCCGTGACTTCTTCGTGCGTCACGGTTTTCACCACTTCGGGGCCGGTCACGAACATGTAGCTCGAATCCTTGACCATGAAGATGAAGTCGGTCATGGCGGGCGAGTACACGGCGCCACCGGCGCTCGGGCCCATGATCATGCTGATCTGCGGGATCACGCCGCTGGCCAGCACGTTCTTCTGGAACACGTCGGCATAGCCGCCCAAGCTGGCCACGCCTTCTTGAATGCGAGCGCCGCCGGAATCGTTGAGACCGATGACCGGTGCGCCCACCTTCATCGCCTGGTCCATCACCTTGCAGATTTTTTCGGCATGCGTTTCGCTCAAAGCGCCGCCAAACACGGTGAAGTCCTGGCTGAACACGAAGACGAGGCGGCCATTGATCATCCCGTAGCCGGTCACCACGCCGTCGCCAGGGATCTTGTTGTCTTCCATGCCGAAGTCGGTGCAGCGGTGCTCGACAAACATGTCCCACTCTTCAAACGTGCCGTCGTCCAGCAGCAGCTCGATGCGCTCGCGCGCCGTGAGCTTGCCCTTGGCATGCTGCGCATCGATGCGCTTTTGCCCGCCGCCCAGGCGTGCCTGCGCACGCTTTTTCTCCAGTTGTTCCAGGATGTCTTGCATGGTCGTCCTTTGGTGAATTTGGTTGCTTTGTTATTACTATTTATTTGATAGCTGCTGGCGCTTGACTGGCGTGCGCTAGCAGCAGATTTCGTGCTGCAGTCGATGCCGCAACGCGCCCTGCGGCCACATCGGCCTGCAACTGGGGAAGCAGTGCTTTGACCTCTGGATGCTGGCGAAACGCGAGCTTCAGGCCCGCGTCGATGCGCTCCCACATCCAGGCGAGCGACTGCTTTTCTCGGCGAGACGCCAGGCGGCCATTGGTGGTCTGCATCTCGCGGAACAGCGTCACCGTTGTCCAGAACGCATCCACGCCCTGTCCGAGTAATGCGCTGATCTGCAGTACGCGCGGCTGCCACAGCGCCCCGTAGGTCGCGTGAGGATCCTCGCCCCCAAGCTCACCATGTTCGCTGCCCCCCAAGGGGGCGCTCGCGTTCTTGGGGCGGCCCGGCGAGCGCTCGAAGTTGCCATGCATGCCCAGCAGGCGCAGGCTGGAGGTGATCTGCGCCTCGGCCCGGGTGGCTGCATTTTTGTCGATGTCGGCCTTGTTGATGACCACCAGGTCGGCAATCTCCATCACGCCTTTTTTGATGGCCTGCAGGTCGTCGCCCGCATTGGGCAGCTGCATCAGCACAAACATGTCCGTCATGCCTGCCACGGCGATCTCGCTTTGGCCCACGCCCACGGTCTCGACAATGACGATGTCATAGCCCGCAGCCTCGCAGACCAGCATGGCTTCGCGCGTTTTTTCGGCCACTCCGCCCAGTGTGCCGCTCGACGGGCTGGGGCGGATGTAGGCCTCTTCTCGCATCGACAGGTGCTCCATGCGGGTCTTGTCGCCCAGGATCGAGCCGCCCGAGACGGTGCTGGACGGGTCGATGGTGAGCACCGCCACGCGGTAGCCCTGGGCGATGAGGTACAGGCCCAGTGTCTCAATAAAAGTGGACTTGCCCACGCCCGGCACGCCGCTGATACCCAGGCGGAAGGCCTTGCCGGTGTGGGGGAGCAGTTGGGTGAGCAGTTCGTCGGCCTGGGCGCGGTGGTCCGCGCGGGTGGATTCGAGCAGGGTGATGGCTTTGGAGATGGCGCGGCGCTGGATGGGGCCGGGTTCTCCGACGACGCCCACATACAGGCTCATGCACAGGCTCATACAAATGCCTCTACTGCTACGGAAGTCAGGGTAGGGGTAGGCTTCATCATCCAAGATCAATCATCAGATGAAGGCAGCACGATCCAAACCGCAAAGGCAACTGCGGCCAAGATGACGCAAACACCGAGAAATCTCCAGCCGTTCTGGATCAAAGCAGCGCCGATCCCACCGAGGATGAGGCCTTCCCATACCGCAGACAGTACGCGGTTTGCCGGGCTCAATTGCTTTTTCATGCGACTCCTCTGGTTGAATGCGACAGGAAAGTACGGATCGACGACCGCTGAGGCAGCTCAGGCCGCCAGAGCCTTGCGAATCTGCTCCAGCACGTCCTTCGCGCTGGCCGGGATCGGGGTGCCAGGGCCGTAGATTCCCTTCACACCGGATTCATACAAAAAACCATAGTCCTGCGCCGGGATCACCCCGCCCACAAACACGATGATGTCGTCCGCGCCCTGGTCCTTGAGCGACTGGATGATGGCGGGCACCAGCGTCTTGTGGCCCGCAGCCAAGGTGCTCACGCCCACCGCATGCACGTCGTTCTCAATCGCCTGGCGCGCGCATTCTTCGGGCGTCTGGAACAGCGGGCCCATGTCCACGTCAAAACCTAGGTCGGCAAACGCCGTGGCCACCACCTTGGCGCCACGGTCGTGGCCGTCCTGGCCCAGCTTGGCGATCATCACGCGTGGGCGGCGGCCTTCTTTTTCGGCGAAATCGTTGATTTCGGTCTTGAGTTTGTCCCAGCCTTCGGCCGAGTCATAGGCTGCTGCATACACACCGGTCACCTTTTGCGTATCGGCGCGGTGGCGTCCGTAAACTTTTTCGAGTGCATCACTTACCTCGCCCACCGTGGCGCGCAGGCGCACGGCCTTGATGGACAGGTCCAACAGGTTGCCGCTGCCGTCTTCTGCTGCAGAAGTGAGAGCATCCAGCGCTTGCTGGACAAGCGCTGGGTCGCGTTTTGACCTGATATTTTTCAGGCGCTCGATCTGCCCGTCGCGCACCTTCACGTTGTCGATCTGCAGGAAGTCGACTGGGTCTTCCTTCGCCAGCTTGTATTTGTTGACACCGACGATCACATCCTTGCCGCTGTCGATGCGGGCCTGCTTTTCAGCGGCGGCCGCTTCGATCTTGAGCTTGGCCCAGCCGCTGTCCACGGCCTGGGTCATGCCGCCCATGGCCTCGACTTCTTCGATGATCTTCCAGGCCGCATCCATCATGTCCTGGGTGAGCTTTTCCATCATGTAGCTGCCCGCCCAGGGGTCCACCACGTTGGTGATGTGCGTCTCTTCCTGAATGATGAGCTGCGTGTTGCGCGCGATGCGGGAACTGAACTCGGTGGGCAGCGCAATGGCTTCATCCAGCGCATTGGTGTGCAGGCTCTGGGTGCCACCAAACACTGCCGCCATGGCCTCGATGGTGGTGCGCACGATATTGTTGTACGGGTCTTGCTCGGTCAGCGACCAGCCAGAGGTCTGGCAGTGGGTGCGCAGCATCAGACTCTTTGGGTTTTTGGCGCCGGTTTCTTTCATGATGCGGCACCACAGCAGGCGGGCGGCACGCATCTTGGCGACTTCGAGGTAGAAGTTCATGCCAATCGCCCAGAAGAAGCTCAGGCGCCCGGCGAATTCATCGACGTCCAGGCCCGTGGCGATGGCGGTTTTGACGTACTCCTTGCCATCGGCCAGCGTGAAGGCCAGTTCCAGCGCCTGGTTGGCCCCGGCCTCCTGCATGTGGTAACCCGATATCGAGATCGAGTTGAACTTGGGCATGTTCCTGGCCGTGTAGCCAATGATGTCGCCAATGATGCGCATGCTGGGCTTGGGCGGGTAGATGTAGGTGTTGCGCACCATGAACTCTTTCAGAATGTCGTTCTGAATGGTTCCGCTGAGCTGGTCTTGCGAGACGCCCTGCTCTTCTGCCGCCACCACATAGCCCGCCAGCACCGGCAGCACGGCGCCGTTCATGGTCATCGACACGCTCACCTTGTCGAGCGGGATCTGGTCGAACAGAATCTTCATGTCCTCGACCGAATCAATCGCCACGCCCGCCTTGCCCACATCGCCCGTGACGCGGGGGTGGTCGCTGTCGTAGCCGCGGTGGGTGGCCAGGTCAAACGCCACCGACACGCCCTGCCCGCCTGCGGCCAGCGCCTTGCGGTAGAAAGCGTTGGACTCTTCGGCGGTTGAAAAACCGGCGTACTGGCGAATCGTCCAAGGCCGCACCGCATACATGGTGGCCTGCGGGCCGCGAAGGTAGGGCTCAAAACCGGGCAGCGTGTTGGCGTACGGCAGGTTGGCCGTGTCTTCTGCGGTGTACAGCGGCTTGACGGTGATGCCGTCGGGCGTGACCCAGTTCAGGGCGGTCACATCGCCACCGGGGGCGGACTTGGCAGCAGCCTTGGCCCAGGCTTCCAGCGAAGACGCAGCGAACTCTGGGGCGTTGTTGGTGGGTGTGTCACTCATGGCGAAGGCTTCTCCGAAGATGGCGTTGGGGCGCAGATAACTGTAAGGGCATGCCCGAATGTGGCGGCGAGTTTACATCATTCATAATTATTGATTCAAAATATTCCACCCAGCTTACAATCCGCCCCATGTCCGCTGTCACCCTCACTCCCCGCGCGCTCTATGAAGAAGTGGCCGAGCAATTGCGCCAGCGCATCTTCCGCCGCGAGCTGGAGCCCGGCAGCTGGATCGATGAGCTGAAGATTGCCGAAGAATTCGGCATCAGCCGCACCCCTCTGCGCGAGGCCCTCAAGGTGCTGGCCGCCGAAGGCCTGGTCACGATGAAGGTGCGCCGTGGCGCCTATGTGACCGAGATGAGTGAAAAAGACCTGCGCGATGTTTACCACCTGCTCAGCCTGCTAGAGAGCGATGCTGCCGGTGTGGTGGCCACCACCGCTACGCCAGCCCAACTGCAAGACCTGCAGGATGTACACACCGAACTGGAAGCCGCCGCCGCCGAGCGCGAGCGCTTTTTTGCGCTGAACGAGCGTTTTCACATGCTGCTGCTGGAGCTGGCCGACAACCGCTGGCGCAGCCAGATGGTGGCCGACCTGCGCAAGGTGATGAAGCTCAACCGCCACAACTCGCTGCTCAAGCAGGGGCGCATCGAAGATTCGCTGAACGAGCACCGCGCCATCCTGGCGGCCATGGTGGCGCGTGATGCCAAGGCCACGGTGAAGGCCATGAAGGCGCATTTTGCGCAGGGGCTGGAAGCGGCCACCTGAACCCGACGGGGCCGGAGTCGCTGAGGCAGCTTGCTCCACCCTGTCAGTCGCCGCTGCCCCAACTGAGCAGCGACGCCACCATTCCGAAAATCGGAATGCACCATTTGCAACACAACAACGCGCAGCGCCCCGCATGGGTGCGGATTCGGTCGTTATGATCCTTCGGGTTTCCACTGAGGCCATGGCGCAGCCAGCCATCTCGGCCTCCACCGCAGAGTTTGATGACCCCCACCCCACCCGATATCGCCAGCGTGCAAACGCTGCCCCAGCTGCTTGCCTACCGCGCAGCCAAGACACCCCATTCAGAGGCCTACCGCGCCTTTGATCCACACACCAACACCTGGGTCAGCCTGACCTGGGCCGACACCGCGCAGCGCGTGAACACCTGGGCCCAAGCCCTGGCCGCCATGCAATTGCCCGCCGCCGCGCGCGTGGCCATCTTGCTGCCCAACGGGCTCAACGCCATGTGTGCGGACCAGTCCACACTGGCCACGGGCTGCGTGCCAGTGCCGCTGCATGCCATCGACAACCCCGGCAGCATTGCGTACATCCTGGCCGACTGCGAAGCGTCGATGCTCATCGTGAGCCAAGCCGAGCAGTGGGAAAAAATTCAGGCGGTGGGCACGCCGTTTCCGGCCTTGCGGGCGGTGGTGATCACCGACGAAGACACGTCAACGTTCAAGGCCTCAGCGGGTTCTGGCGAGGGCCTGGCGGTGGGATCGCTGGCGCAGTGGCTGGCGGGCGCGGCGCATGCAGGCAGCGCTCCTGCGCCCACGGACCCACAGGCCGACGACCTGGCCGCCATCGTCTACACCTCGGGCACCACCGGCAAACCCAAGGGCGTAATGCTGACGCACCACAACGTGGTCAGCGACGTGAAGGCGGTGCTCGACCGCATTGCGCCCACAGTAGACGACGTGTTCCTGTCGTTTTTGCCGCTGTCGCACACCTTTGAACGCACCGGCGGCTACTACCTGCCCATTGCCGCAGGCAGCTGTGTGGCCTATGCGCGCTCGGTGCAGCAACTGGCCGAAGACCTGCGCACCGTGCGCCCCACGGTGCTGGTGTCGGTGCCCCGCATCTACGAACGCATTCACGCCAAGCTGATCGAAAAACTCTCGCCCACGCCATGGAAAATGCAGCTGTATGAAGCTGCACAGCACAAGGGCTGGGCCCGCTTTTGTGCCGCACAGGGTCTGCCTGCCCCCGCACCTGAAAACGCCCAGGCCGCAGGCTGGATGGCAGCCCTGCCCTGGCCGGTGCTGCGGGCGCTGGTGTCCCAGCCGCTGCTCGCACAGTTTGGCGGCCGCGTGCGGGTGGCGGTCAGCGGTGGCGCGCCGCTTTCGCCCACCATCGCCAAGTGTTTTCTGGGCCTGGGCCTGCCGCTCATCCAGGGCTATGGCATGACCGAAACCGCCCCGGTGGTGTCGGTCAATTCGTTGGCTGACAACGACCCCGCCTGCGTAGGCAAGCCCCTGCCGGGTGTAGAAGTGCGCATTGGCGACAACCGCGAGCTGCAGGTGCGCGGCCCCATCGTGATGAAGGGCTACTGGAAGCGACCGGAAGACACGGCCAAGATACTGAGCGCAGACGGCTGGCTGGGCACGGGCGACCAGGCCGAGATCTTGAACGGCCGCATCTACATCAAGGGCCGCATCAAGGAAATCATCGTCACCTCCACCGGCGAAAAGATCCCACCCGGCGACCTGGAACTGGCCCTGCTAGCCGACCCGCTGCTGGAGCAAGCCTTTGTGGTGGGCGAAAACCGCCCCTTCATCGCCTGCGTGGCCGTGCTCAAGCGTGACGAGTGGCAGCGCCTGGCTGCCGACCTGGGCCTCTCGCCGCAAGACGCCGACAGCCTGAACCACCCCAGCGTGCACCGCGCGGTGCTGGCCCGCATCGAGAAGAACACGGCCAGTTTCGCGCGTTACGCCGTGCCGCGCGCCGTGCACCTGACGCTCACGCCATGGACGATTGAAAACACCTTCATGACCCCTACGCTCAAGCTCAAGCGCAACAACCTGATGGCGTTTTTTGCGCAAGCGATTGACGGGATGTACCAAAAGCCTGGCGGCCGCTAGGTCACGAGGTCACAAGGTCATAGGGTCAGCACGCCTTCTTCGGCGTACGCCGCTCCGAAGCGGTTCGCTAAAAAGTCTTCCAGCGCCACCGCCTCCTGCCCCACAAAACCTTGTTGTGGCAACCGGCCTTGGGCCACCAGGTCCAGCGCCGTACAGATGCCCGCTGCCGTGGTGAGCTGGATCGCACTCAGCGTGCGCCCCGCCACCTGGGTACCGACGATGCGGGCAGAGTACGAGTCCTGCACCAGCCGCCCACCCTTCAGCCCCGAAGCGGTGGCAAACACGACGATCACATCCTGGTCGGTGGTGGGGATGGCGGTTTCCAGAATGTCCTTGAGCAGGTCGCGCCGGTCGCGCAGGCGCAGGTCGTTGAGCAGCAGTTTCAGGATCGCGTTGTGGCCCGGGTAGCGGATGGACTGGTAGTCCACCTGCCGCGCCTTGCCCGCCAAGGTTTCGGTCAACGTGCCCAGGCCGCCCGAGGTGTTGAAAGCCTCGTACTCCACACCATCGAGCGCAAACGTCTCCAGGCCGTCGAGCGCAGGCACCGTGGTGCGCACGCCGTCCACGATCGCCTCGCAGGGGTTGCAGTATTCGTTGATGAGGCCTTCGGTGCTCCAGGTCAGGTTGTAGCGCAGGGCACCCTGCGGGTAGCGCGGCAACGCCCCCACGCGCATGCGCAGCGTGTGCAGGGTGTCAAAACGCCGGGCCAAGTCGTGGCCCACGATGCCGATAAAGCCGGGCGCCAGGCCGCACTGCGGCATGAGCACGCTGTGGGCAGTGGCCGCCAGCGCGCGGATGGCCTGGGTGCTGACCACGTCTTCGGTCAAATCAAAGTAGTGCACGCCTGCCGCCGCGCACAGGGTGGCCACGGGCACGGCGCGGTGAAACGGCAGCGCATTGAGCGCAGCAAAACGCCCATCGATGGCGGCTTGCAGACTGGCATCGTCCGTGGCCAGGCGGGTCGACACGCCCAGGGCCGCCACCTCGGCCAGGCGCGCAGGGTCGCGGTCTACCACCAAAACGTCATAGTCGCCGGCCTGCTGCAGCAGCAACGCCATGGCAAAACCAATGTGGCCTGCGCCCAGGATGGTGATGGCGTGGCGGGTGGCTGCGTGGGAGGGGGCGGAAAGATGGGTCATGTTGGCACTCCGGTGGGTGTTCGTGTCCAGGGGCTACGAGCGGGATAAAGATGCCTTGATGCTAGACAAGGGTACTGTCAATGTGTAGTGCCCAGAACGTCGAAAATTGCTCTTTGTTTTGTCATAACGGCGAATATGATGGCCGCTATGACTTTTACGCCCCCTCACACGCCTTTGCCCACGCTGGATGACACCGACCGACAGCTGCTAAGCCTGCTGCAGGCCAACGCCCGCGAGGGCACGGCCACGCTGGCGCGCAAGCTGGGGCTGGCCCGCACCACGGTGGTGGCGCGCATTGCGCGGCTGGAGCGCTCTGGTGTGGTGGCGGGCTACGGGGTGCGGCTGGGCGCACGGCTGGATGCGACTACGGTGCGCGCGTGGTGCTCCATCAGCGTGTTGCCCAAAACAGCGCCCGCCGTGCTGCGAGCGCTGGAGGCCATGGCCGAGGTGGAAGAGGTCTCGGCCGTGAGCGGGCCGTTTGACTACCTGGTGTTCTTGCGCTGCACCAGCCATGAGCAGCTTGACACCCTGCTCGACAAGGTGGGGCAACTCGACGGTGTGCACCAGACGCAGACCAGTATCGTGCTCAGCCGCAAGATTGATCGCCGGAGTATTGGGTGACATCCCCCCTGAGCGGCTACGCCGCTTCCCCCTTCTCTCGATTCGCTGGCGCGATTCGGGAAGGGGGACGATGCCCTCGCTGCGGGGCGGCCCTTGCTTGGCATCCCTGGCCTGGGCCGCGCCAGTCACAACCAGTGCGCCCGAAGTCAACCTCTATTTGCTATGAATATTGAAGCTGCTAGCGCTTTATGGATAAGCGCCAGAGGCCAATTTAATTCAAATTTCTACTACCAAACTCAGGCGTCGAACTGCGTAGGGTTCTTGCCTTGGATGGGCGCATAAAACGCCTTGATGCGTGCCATGTCTCCCTCCAGATCTCCGGTGGGCTCAAACACCGGGCCGAGGCCGCCCACCTTGCGGCCATAGTCCACAAACGCCAGCACGATGGGCACACCCGCCTGCTGGGCGATGAAGTAAAAGCCCGTCTTCCAGTGCCGCGTCTTGCCGCGCGTGCCCTCGGGCGGCACGATGAGTTGCATGGGCCCGTCTGCATCCCGCATGGCCTGGGCCGACGTGGCCACCAGGTTGCTCGACTGGCCCCGGTTGACCGGGATGCCGCCCAGCCACCGCATCACGCCCCCAAACGGCGCGTTGAACAGGCTTTGTTTCCCCATCCAGTACACCCGCAGGCGCAGTGAAAACGCCAGCATCAAGGTATACGGCAGATCCCAGTTGCTGGTGTGCGGCGCGGCGATCAGCACACTTTTGGCGGCATGAGCGGGCAACGCGCCTTCGATGGTCCAGCCGGTGATGCGCAAGGTGAATCGGGACACAGCGCGCAAGATCGTGTTGACCACCGGGGTGTCAAAAATGGTGTGGTGCATGGGGGGTGGGGCAGGAAACAAGGCGGCGGCAGTTGTGCCGCAGGCATCAAAGGCGCCGGGAGTATCGCCGATACCCTATATGCCCGGGTATGAGGCAGGGCAACTTTGCCTCGAAACGCGCCAGCGGCAGCATTGTCAACAATCTTTTCCGCGCCGCAATTTGGTCAGAAAAATCTGGCGTTTCAAACGTGCCTGACCAGAATGGCCGACATGGCTTCACATTTTCTGGAGCCGACTCACAACGCTTCGAATATGCTGCACGCCGATCGCTATAACGACACCCCCTACCGCGACCGCAAGCGGTACGCGTGGCTGCTGTCGCTGCTGGTGCCCTGCACGGTGGCAGTGGGCCCGGCGCTGATGTGGTGGAGCGGCGAGGCCTTAGCACTGTGGACACCCGTGGCGTTTTTCTACCTCGTGGCGCCCCTGTTGGACTGGTTGCTGGGTGTGGACCCAAGCAACCCACCCGAATCCGCCGTGCCCGCGCTGGAGCGCGACCGCTACTACCGTCGCATCACCTACCTGCTGGTGCCGGTGCTTTGGGCCGCCTTCGTCTTCAGCACCTGGTTTGTGGCCACGCAGCCCCTGCCCTGGCATGGTGTGCTGGCCATGGTGTTAACCACGGGGACCGTGGGCGGGTTCTGCATCAACCTGGGGCATGAGCTGGGCCACAAAAACTCCAAGCCGGAGCGCTGGCTGGCCAAGCTGGTGCTGGCGCCCACCGCCTACGGGCACTTCTTCATCGAACACAACCGGGGCCACCACCGCGACGTGGCCACCCCGGCCGACCCGGCGTCGTCGCGCATGGGCGAGTCGATCTACCGCTTTGTGCTGCGCGAAATGCCCGGTGCCCTGCGCCGCGCCTGGGCGCTGGAAAAAGACCGGCTGGCGCGGCAGAAGCAGCCCCTGCTGTCCTGGCACAACGAAATCCTGCAGCCCGCGCTGGTCACCGTTCTACTGTGGACCGCACTGGTCCTGTGGCTGGGCCCGGCCGTGCTGCTCTTTCTGGTGGTGGCGTCGTTCTGGGCCAACTTTCAGCTCACATCGGCCAACTATGTCGAGCACTACGGCCTGCTGCGCACGCAGGACGCCAGCGGACGCTACGAGCCCTGCCAGCCACACCACTCGTGGAACAGCAACCACCTGTTCTCCAACTGGGCGCTGTTCCACCTGCAGCGGCACTCCGACCACCACGCGCACCCGCTGCGGCGCTACCAGTCACTGCGGCATTTTGCGGATGTGCCGCAGCTGCCGATTGGCTACTTCGGCATGTTCACCCTGGCCTACGTGCCACCCCTGTGGCGCCGTGTGATGGACCCGCGCCTGCTGGCCATGGCCGGGCGCGATGTCACTCGCATCAACATCGACCCGCGGCACCGTGCGTGGGTGGTGCGACGCTATGGGCTGAGCAACAGCGCGCAGCCGGTGGACTGACAGACCGACGCACACAACCTCACAGCCCTTGGGCTCAAGCCACCCAGATACTTTGTTTTTGATAGCTACTAGCGCTTGATGGATAAGCGCTAGAGCCCATTTTCATTCAAAACCACACGTTGACACTGGCCGCAAGGTCGGTGGGATAATCGCGGCTTTCCAGTTGCGGCCCTGCAGGCGCTGTCCTCCCCACAGGCGCTCCCGACAACCCCCACCCTCCCCCTTTGTAATTTGCCCGTGGAACCCACCCTGAGCCCCTGGCGCATGTCCGTCGCCCCGATGATGGACTGGACCGACCGCCACTGCCGTTACTTTCACCGGTTGCTGACCCGCAAGACCCTGCTGTACACCGAGATGGTGAACGCGGGCGCCATCATCCACGGCGGCACCGAGCGGCACCTGCGCTTCAACGCAGAAGAACACCCCGTGGCTCTGCAACTGGGCGGCAATGAGCCCGACAAACTGGCCGAGGCCGCGCGCCTGGGTGCGCAGTGGGGCTATGACGAGATCAACCTCAACTGCGGCTGCCCCAGCGACCGCGTGCAGCGCGGTGCGTTTGGCGCCAGCTTGATGAAAGACCCCCAACTGGTCGCCGACTGCGTGAAGGCCATGAAGGATGTGGTGGATGTGCCCGTCACCGTGAAACACCGCATCGGCATCGACAAGGTGGAGGACTACGGCTTTGTGCGCGACTTTGTCGGCACCGTGGCCGACGCCGGTTGCACCGTGTTCATCGTGCATGCGCGCAACGCCTGGCTGCAGGGCCTGAGCCCGAAGGAAAACCGCGACATCCCGCCGCTGCGCTACGAAATGGTGCACCAGCTCAAAGCCGAGTTCCCGCAGTTCACCATCGCCATCAATGGTGGCATCACCGCGGATACGGTGGTGCAAGAACAATTGGAGCATCTGGACGGCGTAATGATCGGCCGCGAGGCATACCACAACCCCTGGTGGATGGCCCGCTGGGACCAGCTGTACTACGGCGAACAAGGTGGTGTGCCCTGCACCCTGACCCGCGAAGAGGTCGAGTTGGCCATGGTCGACTACATGGAACGCGAGGCCGCCCAGTACGGCACCCCCTGGCCCCACATTGCCCGCCACATGCTGGGCCTGCGCCACAGCCTGCCCGGCGCACGCATCTGGCGCCAGGTGTGGAGCAACCATTTGCTCAAGGACCGGCCTGCGCGGGAGGTGCATGCGCTGGCGGTCCAGGCGTATGCCAGCGCTGCACCAGAATCCTCTTCAGAGCACCACACCGCACAGACTTTGCCGGTTTGACACGGCACTGGCTACGGCTGGTTCCAGCAAAGAAAAGGATGTGCCGCGATGACCAAAGTGACCCCGATGCGTACTGTCTTGCGCGTGCCAGTGGCGGCGGATGAGGCCGTGTTCACCGCGCTTGCCCTGCGCAGTCGCGCACTGCATGCCCCCTGGACCTCTGCTCCATCTACGCCAGAAGCATTTGCAGCCTACCTGGCGCAGCTGGAATCCCCCTCAAACCAAAGCTTTCTCATTTGTCTGCCGGGCCCGGCAGTGAGGGATGGTGTCGGTGAGCAGATCGCCGGCGCCGTCCATCTTTCGCAAATGGTGATGGGCAACTTTCGCAGTGCGTACCTTGGCTACTACGTCTTTGCGGGCTACGAACGCCGGGGCGTTATGCGCTCGGGGCTGCAACAGGCGGTGCGCCATGCTTTTGCCCATCTCAAGCTGCACCGACTGGAGGCCAATATCCAGCCCGGCAATACCGCCTCCATCGCGCTGGTGCGGGCCTGCGGATTCACGCAAGAGGGCTTTTCGCCCCGCTATCTAAAGATCAACGGCCGCTGGTGCGACCACGAGCGCTGGGCCATCGTGGCCGGTTAACCACCTCCATCACGGTCACACCGTGCCCAAGTTTCTTCACGTGGTCGGGATCAAGCGCGCCAACCACACCCCCAGCGGCTCTGGCCGTCCAAACAGGTAGCCCTGCAGGCATTCGCACTGGCTTTCCACCAAAAAGTCCGCCTGGGCGCGGGTCTCAACGCCTTCGGCTACCACGCGCAGGTGCAGGTGGCGGGCCACCGAGATGATGGACTGCACGATGGCGGTGTCGTTGGGGTCGTCGGGGGTGTCGTCCACAAAACTCTTGTCGATCTTGAGTTCGTACAGCGGCAGCCGCTTGAGGTAGGCCAGGCTCGAATAGCCGGTGCCAAAGTCGTCGATAGAGAACCGCACGCCCAGTTGCACGATTTCGGTCATGCGGGCGATGGTGTCGTCCAGGTCTTCGATGAGCAGGCTTTCGGTCACTTCCAGAATCAGATTGGCCGGGTGGGCGCCTGTGTGGGCCAGCACATGGCGCACGCGTTCTACAAAATCATCTTGGCGGAACTGCCGCTCGCTCACGTTGACCGACAGTGACAGCTCGCGCCCGGCGGCCTGCAGGCTGGCCAGGGTCTCGCAGGCTTGCTGGATCATCCAGTCGCCCATGCGCAGGATGAGACCCGATGCTTCGGCAATGGGAATGAAGCGGTTGGGTGGCACGTTGCCGCGCGTGGGGTGCGTCCAGCGCATCAGCAGCTCGCCGCCCACCACGGTGCCGGACGCGTCCACCTGGTTTTGCACAAACGCGGCCAGCTGGCCTTCGGCATGCGCCTTCTTCAGGTCTTGCTCCAGCGCTAGGCGCTCTTGCACGTCGGCTTGCATAGCGGCTTCATAAAAGCGGATGCGGTTGCGGCCCAGGTCTTTGGCGCGGTACATGGCGGTGTCGGCCTCGCGCAGCAGGTCTTCTACGCCCTCGCCGCGCTTGGGGAACAGGGTGATGCCGATGCTGCCGGTGCTGCTGTACAGGTGCGTGTCGATGGCGTACGGCGCCTCCAGCACGGTTCGCAGATCTTCGGCCACCAGCAGCGCGGCGCGGCCAGCGGTTTCCACGTCGGGCGCCAGGTTGTGTGCCAGCACCACAAATTCGTCGCCGCCCAGGCGCGCCAGGGTGTCACCGGGTCGCAGTTGAAGGGTGAGCCGGTGGGCCACCTGCATCAGCAGTGCGTCGCCCACAGTGTGGCCGCGGGCATCGTTGATCTGTTTGAAATTGTCGAGGTCGATGTACAACACGGCGCCCACCTGCGCGGCCTTTTGGGCGTTGAGCAGGGCGTGTTCCATGCGGTCCAGCAACATGCGCCGATTGGGCAGGCCGGTGAGCGCGTCGAAATAGGCCAACTGGTGGGTGCGCGCCTCAGCGCGCTTGCGTTCGGTGATGTCGCGCGACAGCGCAATGAAACGGGGGTCATCGTCCGCCGCAGCGCTTTGCTTGCGGGCGACGGACAGCTCGAACCAGTGCGCAACGCCATCCAGCTCCAGGCTGTACTGGTGGCCTGCCGAGTAGCCCGTGCGGTGGGCTGCGTCCAGCGCAGCATGGCACCCCCCAACCGCCTCTGGGGGCAATACATCGGAGATGAGGCGCCCCAGAAACATGTCGGGCGAGACCGCCAGCAACTCTGAGCGTGCAGACCGGTAGTGGTGGATGCGGCCATCCAGGCCCAGCTCAAACAGCAAGTCGGGAATGGCGTTGAGTGTGCTCTCAAGGTCGTCACGGGTAGCGCGCAACGCCGCCGTCATGCCGTGGGCCAGGGCCACCGCGCGTTCGCGTCCGGTCGCAAGCACCCAGGTGAACCAGGCCAGCAACAGGCTCAGCGCGCCACCCGCCACCGCCACCACGTGGTGGCCGTCGTCCTGGTAGCGCTGCTCGAAAGCGGGCAAAGGCGACATTTGCAGCAACCATTCGCGCCCGCCTACGGCCAGCACACGGGTGCCTTGCGCATCCTGGGCTGCGGCGCCTTCCGTCATGGTGGCCACCGAACCACCGTAGAGGCGGGCCCCTGCACCCGCGTCGCCGCTGTCAAAGATCTGCAGGCCGATGTCCGAGTCAAATTCCTTCGACATGCCCTGGATTACATCGGCCAGCCTGAATGGTGCCGACACCCAGCCCGCCAGATACGCCTGGCGACTGGGGCCGTCGGTGGCATTGGCGCCCGCCTGGTAGACGGGCAGATACATCACCAGCCCCGGGGTCGCGCCTGGGGACTGGGTGGCGAGACCGGTTTCGGGGTCATCCTGCCGCAGTGCCAATGGCGCAGACAGGGACAGTTCACCGGTATCGCGCGCGCGGTCCATCGCCGCTTGCGCTGCAGGAAGGGTGAGCGCGTCAAACCCCAGGACCTTCAGGTTGTCGCCGTTCAGAGGCTCGATGTGGGTGATGGGTGCATAAAAGCGGCGCTTGCCTTCAGGCCAGACGGTGTAACCAGGAAAGCCGCGCTGGTGCATGTCGGCAATGTGCGCGTCCAGCTGGGCCGCTGGGAACCGCTGGATAAGCGACACGCCCCGCAGCCCTGGCCGTGTCTCCTGCAGCTGCAGCGCTCCCACATACGCCTGGAATTCTTGTCGGTCGATGCGCTCAGAACCCTCGGCATAGCCTTTAACCCCACGCAAAACCACTTCGTAGGTCGCCATGCGGTCTTTGAGGTTGTAAGCAATGTGGTCGGCCGCGACCTGAAAGTTCTGCTCCCGTTTGGCCAGCGCCCCGCGCTCTTCACTGTGCCAGTACAGATAGGTCAGTCCCAGCGTCAGCAGCGCCACCAACGGGGGGGACAACAAGGGCACCCAGCGATGGCTGACGGCCCCGTTGGCGCTGCTCTCAGGCGCAAGGCCGCTGGACCTATCGCCAGGCGAGGTCACCGTGCCGGACGGGGTGGAGGGGGTCATTGCGCTCCCGGTTTTAAGTGGGCATAGCCCACGGGTCCGGGCAGGGCTCTCACCAAGCCGGATCACTGCACCATTATGAGCATCTGTCCCGCACTGCCAAGTTGCATTTGCATGCAGACTTGCCGCCGGGGTTGACGGCTTGTTGGATATGCTTGGCGGCGACCCTGGTTGCGCGTGCTGCGCACGGAGCTTCAATCACAACCCATGGGACATTGAACGGCATGCCATCGCTTGATTTCGACCGGGAGGAATCCCTTTTTCGCGCTTTTTATGCACAGCAATGCGCCGCCCTGAACGACGCCTGCGAAGCCCTCGCCGACATGGTGACCGAGGTGTTGGCGCAGGCGGGTGGCGTTGACGTCGCCAAGGTCGAGGGACGCGTGAAGGACGCGGACGAGTGCATCCGCAAGTTTGTGCGCAAGTATCGGCCCGCGCTGGAAGAAAGCAACACCCCGTTCGACATACAAAGCTACATTACCGACCTCGTCGGCGTGCGTGTGGTGTGCCTGTATGAAGACGAACTGGAAAAAATCGCACAGATCGTGCGAGCGCATTTTGCGGTGATTGATGTCACCGACAAGGTCACCGCGGTCGAGAGTACCGAGGCGTCGTTTGGCTACAAGGGCCTGCACCTGGACCTCAAGCTCAGCGCGGCCCAGCGCGACCTGCCCGAGCATGCAGCCTATGCCCACATCCCCTTCGAGTTGCAGGTACGCACCATCATTCAGGACTCGTGGAGCGTGCTGGACCACAAGATAAAGTACAAAAAATCCATCCCGGGCCAGCTCAAGCGGCGCATCAATGTGCTGTCGGCCTTGTTCGAATTGGCCGACCGGGAATTTCGCCAGATCCGCGACGCCACAGCCGCCGAGCTGCTGGAGGCGCCGGACGAAACTGCCGAGCCGGCTTTTGATGCCGAACTCGACGCACTAGCGCCCCATAAGACCGCGGCCAGCAGCAGCAGCAGCGAGCTCAATGCGTTCACGTTTCTCAAGATTGGCACCCACTTCTTCAAAGATTTCGAGTTCGAACCGTCGAAGGTAGACGGCTTTGTGGACGACATCCAGGTCTGGTCACCGGGCATGACCCGGGCGCGTTTTAACGCGCTGATGCGCGAGACGGTAGGTGTGGTCAAACGCTACAAGCAGTACCTGGAGGAGCAAAACCCGCAGGGCACTTTCAATCCCTACACGGTGATCCGACACTGTCTGTACCTCAGTAACAAGGTCGCCTTTCGCCCGGCGTTGCGCAATTCAGCCCGCGAATCGTTTGAAGCGTGGCTGCAGGAACACGCGGAGCCCAAACCTCAGTAGGTTTGAGCAAAAAATGCCTCTAGCGCTTATGGATAAAGCGCTGATAGCTATTTTTTTTGATGTTCTTGAGGAGGTGCGCGCGAGAGAAGCGCGTCCTCCCAGAAACCCCTCGCCTTGTCACAAAGGTGACTCGTCATTGGTGGTTTTCCTCCATGCGCTGGTTACCAAGTGCTGCTATATTGCACTGCAACATAACGGAGTTTCGCCCCATGCTCTATCACATCTACGAAACCCAGCGCTCTTTGATGGAGCCCTTCACCGACTTTGCGCAAGCAGCTGCCAAGCTCTTCAGCAACCCGATGTCCCCGCTCAGCCAGAGCCCGATGGCACAGCGCATGTCGGCTGGGTACGACCTGATGTACCGCCTGGGCAAAGACTACGAGAAGCCGACGTTTGGCATCCACACGGTGGATGTGGACGGTGTAGGTGTGGCGGTGCATGAGCACGTCGAGGTGGACAAACCGTTTTGCGAGCTTCGCCGCTTCAAGCGTTTTTCGGACGATACGAACACGCTGATCAAGCTCAAAACCCAGCCCGTGGTGTTGATCGTTGCGCCGCTTTCAGGCCACTACGCAACATTGCTGCGCGACACGGTGCGCACCATGCTCAAGGACCATAAGGTCTACATCACCGACTGGAAGAATGCCCGCCTGGTGCCCCTGTCTGACGGGGAGTTTCACCTGGACGACTATGTGAACTATGTGCAGGATTTCATTCGCCACCTGCAGGGCATCTACGGCAACTGCCACGTCATCAGCGTCTGCCAGCCCACGGTGCCGGTGCTGGCCGCGGTGTCGCTGATGGCCAGCCGTGGTGAAACCACGCCGCTGACCATGACCATGATGGGCGGCCCGATCGATGCCCGCAAGTCGCCCACATCAGTCAACAACCTGGCCACGAACCGCAGCTACGAGTGGTTTGAAAACAATGTGATCTACCGGGTGCCGGACAACTTCCCTGGCGCTGGCCGACGCGTGTACCCCGGCTTCCTGCAGCACACCGGCTTTGTGGCCATGAACCCCGACCGCCACGCATCCAGTCACCACGACTACTTCAAGGACTTGATCAAGGGCGACGACGCCAGTGTCGAAGCCCACCGCAAGTTCTACGACGAATACAACGCCGTGCTGGACATGGACGCGGACTACTACCTGGAAACCATCCAGACCGTGTTTCAAGACTACAAGCTGGTGCATGGCACCTGGGACGTGCGCTCACCCGATGGCAAGGTCGAAAGAGTGCGACCGCAGGACATCACCACCACGGCCCTGTTCACGGTAGAAGGCGAACTGGACGATATCTCCGGCTCGGGCCAGACCGAAGCGGCACACGGCCTGTGCAGCGGCGTGGTGCGCAAGGAGCAGCGCCACCTGGAGGCCAAAGGCGCAGGACATTACGGCATTTTCAGTGGCCGCCGCTGGCGCGATCTGGTGTACCCCCAAGTACGCGCCTTCATCCTGGAGCACGAAGTGCCCCAAAAGAACGCAGCAGCCACCGCCATCGAAATCCCGGATGACAATCCTCCGGCCCGCAAGCAGGTGGTTGCTGCCAGCAAGCCGGCTGCAAAACCTGCTTTGAAAGCCGCTCCCGCCAAAACATCGGCCCGCCCTGCCGCCAAAGCCAAGCCGGTCGCAGCCCCGAAGCCGACCAGGCCAGCGGCAACCAAACCCGTCAAAGCCGCGGCAACCACAAAACCTGCTGCCAAGCCCACGCCAAAAGCGGTGCCCAAAGCGGCTGCCACGGCCGCAGCCACAGCCTCTGCCGTGGCGACCCGCTGGGTGAAGCCTGCGGGTGAACAGCCGACCGGGGCCGCTGCAGCGCCTGCGGCTGAACTTGGCACCGCCAAGGCCGCCGTGACCGCAGCACCCACTACCCGCCCCCGCGCTAGCGCAGCGCGAAAAGGTTGACCCGCGCGCCGGAAACTCAGAACCCGACCGCACTGGCTGAGCTTGCGGCGCGAATTGATGCTGCGCTGCCGCAGACGCAGTGCACGCGCTGCGGTTACCCAGATTGCGCGGCCTACGCGCAAGCCATTGCCGAGGGTGCAGCGCCCATCAACCAATGTCCCCCAGGGGGGACGGAGGGTGTCGCGCGGCTTGCCGCCATTACAGGCCATCCGGCAATACCGCTGAATGTTGAGCATGGTGTAGAAGGCCCGCGCGCTGTGGCCATCATTGACGAGGCTTGGTGCATTGGCTGCACGCTGTGTATCAAGGCTTGCCCCACGGATGCCATCGTGGGGTCCAACAAGATGATGCACACGGTCATCGAGCCCTATTGCACCGGGTGCGAGTTGTGTATTCCTGCATGTCCGGTGGACTGCATTGAGCTGGCCAACGTGAGTGGGACAGCTACTGGCTGGGCGGCGTGGTCAGCACCGCTAGCGCAACAGGCGCGCCAGCGTTACCAAACACACCGGGTGCGCGTGCCGCTGGAGGACCCTGAAGAGGCGTTGGCTAACGCAACCCCCGCTGCTAACGCTAATGCTGACGTTGAAACGAAACCTGACGCCGCTGCTGCGCGCCAGGCGGCGATTGCGGCCGCTATGGAGCGGGCTCGTCAACGCCGGGCGCAAAGCCCGGGCTGAACAACCACGCTGTGGGGGGCGGGGCTGGTTTTGATCCCGTCTGCCTGCCGCCGCCCTGCGCACATCACTACTTGGCCGCGAGGGCCTTGTACACGCCGCACCCCACGTACCCATCCCCTGCGCGACTGACGTAGGACATCTTGGTCTGCACCGCTCCCGTGGCAGGGTTGGTGATGTCGTATTCCACCCAGCCAGGCGCGTGCTCTGCCTGTGTAACGATGTCACTCACCAGACGGTCACCCGCAATACCAGGAATGTCCTGCACCCGCGTACCCACCTTGGCCGGGTTACCACCAAACGCAAGGTAGGTGCCGACAGTGTCGAGCACAAACACGTACATGTCCCGGTCGTGATAAGGCTGATTTTTGTCGGTGATGCTGCGCAAGAACTGATCACGCGACGTGGTCTTGTGCAGCGCCATCGCCTTGTTCACCAACACCACCGCCTCTTCTGCCGTCCCTTGCTGCAGGCGAAATGCAGACACCGCACGGGACAGGGTGGAGGCGCGAACCTCCAGCGCCTCGGCCTGTTGCACGGCATGGCCCACCATTTGCGCATTGTGTTGGGTGATCTGGTCGAGCTGCTGCACCGCAGCGCTGACCTCGCGCAAGCCGGTGCTCTGCTCGGCGCTTGACCCGGAGATCTCGCTCATGCTGCCTGCCACGCTGCGGATACCGCCGGCCATATCAGCAATACCCGTGCCTGCCGACCGGATCAGACCGGCGCTTGTTTCGACCTGGCTCACGGACGCACTGATCAGCTCGCGAATCTCGCGAGCCGCATCGCCCGACCGTTTGGCCAGCGTGCGCACTTCGCCCGCCACCACCGCAAAGCCGCGTCCCTGTTCACCCGCGCGGGCGGCCTCAACGGCGGCGTTCAGGGCCAGGATGTTGGTTTGAAATGCGATGCTGTCGATTACGCCGATGATTTCGGTCATGCGCCGCGCGCCCTGCTGGATCGCTTCGACCGATTGGACGGCACGGGCCATGGCTTCAGACCCCGCATCGGCCGCCTTGCGCACGGCGGCGGCCCGCACATCTGCGCCCTGGGCCGTTTGTGCATTGTTTTGTACGGCGGATGACAACTGCTCCACGCTGGCAGCGGTTTCTTCCAGGTTCGCCGCCTGTTGCTCGGTACGGTCCGCAAGCGACCGATTGCCCTCGGCCAAACTCTGCCCGGCATGGGCCACCAGCGCCGCATTGCTGCGGATATCGGCCACCATGGACGACAGCGTCAGCACCATGCGGTCCAGTGAACTGGCCAATTCGCCGACTTCGTCGCTGCCGTAGACACCCGCACGGGCACGCAGATCACCCCCTGTTGTCAGGTCCATGGCACGCGCCAAGCTCGCCAGGTCCGACGACAAACTGCTGTACAAAGCAGCCAACGCGTACAGAACCGCAATGGCGCTTACCGCCACAGCCCACGCGGGGGCAGACACCGCAGCAAGCGCCAGTGCCACCGCCGTCAGCAGTCCCAGCGTCAGCAGTTTTCCCGGCAAATGCCAACGGCGCATCCACCACAGGCCCGGCCGTAATGCAAAAAATCCTGCCATCTTGTCTCCCTTATCGTTCTTGCGAGTGCCGGGCGATGCTAGGGGTGCGCTCTTACGTCTAATTGACAATTGAGGCCCAGCGAGGGTTTCCGATAGGTACGCCCAGCGTTGCCCGTCAAACCGATCCGCCCCTTCAAACTGGCAGTTGATACAAGTCATTCGCCCATAATGTGGCCCCATGAACCCCCTGCTTTCTCATCTCCAGCCCTACCCGTTCGAGCGGCTGCGACAGCTCTTTGCGGGGGTGACGCCCCCTGCGGCCTACAGCCCCATCAGCCTGGGCATGGGTGAACCACGCCATCCTACACCGCAGTTCATCAAAGACGCACTTTGTAACAGCCTCGGCGGCCTGGCCAGTTACCCCGCTACCGCCGGGGATCCACGGTTGCGTGAGGCCTTCACGCAGTGGCTGAAACAACGCTACGCGCTTACGCTGGACCCCGTCACACAGGTGTTGCCCGTGAATGGCTCGCGCGAGGCGCTTTTCTCGTTCGCCCAGACCGTCATCGACCCGTCTCAAGGCCAGCCGCTGGTGGTCTGCCCCAATCCTTTCTATCAAATCTACGAAGGTGCCGCGCTGCTGTCTGGCGCCGCGCCGTACTACGCACCCAGCGACCCCACGCGCAACTTTGCGGTGGACTGGGACTCGGTGCCGGAGGCGGTATGGGAGCGCACCCAACTGCTGTTTGTGTGCTCGCCAGGCAACCCCACCGGCGCCGTCATGCCGCTTGCGGAGTGGAAAAAACTGTTCGAACTGAGCGACCGCTATGGATTTGTCATCGCCTCGGACGAGTGCTACAGCGAGATTTACTTCCGCGACGAACCGCCGCTCGGGGGACTGCAGGCAGCGTCTCAACTGGGCCGTGGAGATTTCAAGAACCTTATTTCCTTCACCAGCCTGTCTAAACGCAGCAACGTTCCAGGCCTGCGCAGCGGCTTTGTGGCGGGCGATGCAGCGCTGATCAAATCGTTTTTGCTTTACCGCACCTACCATGGCAGCGCCATGAGCCCCATCGTGCAGGCCGCCAGCATTGCCGCCTGGGGTGACGAAAAACATGTGGTCGAAAACCGCGCCATGTACCGCAAGAAGTTCGCCCAGGTCACCCCCTTGCTGGCGGGCGTGATGGAAGTGGCGCTGCCGGACGCAGGTTTTTATCTGTGGGCCAAGGTTCCGGAGGCGCTGGGCATGGACGACGTCGAGTTCGCGCGCGCCCTTCTGGCTCAATACAATGTCACCGTGCTCCCCGGCAGCTACCTGGCCCGCGAGGCCCAGGGCAGCAACCCCGGCGCCCAGCGCATTCGCATGGCCCTGGTGGCCGAAACCGAAGAATGCGCGGAAGCCGCGCTGCGCATCGTGCAATTCATCCAATCCCGTACTGCCTGACGTACAGACCGAATCAACTGAACATCAAATGACCCAACAACTCCAAACCATCATCGACAACGCCTGGGACAACCGCGCCAGCCTTTCGCCCGCCGCCGCTCCGAAGGAGTTTCAGGATGCTGTCGAGCACGTGATCGCCGAGTTGAACAACGGCACTTTGCGTGTGGCAACCCGCGAAAGCGTGGGCCAGTGGACCGTGCACCAATGGATCAAGAAGGCCGTGCTGCTGTCGTTCCGCCTGAAGGACAACGAAGTCGTGAAGGCTGGCGACCTGGGCTTTTATGACAAGGTGCAAACCAAGTTCGCCCACCTGACGGAAGAAGAAATGAAGGCCACCGGCGTGCGCGTGGTGCCCCCGGCTGTGGCCCGCCGCGGCAGCTTCATCGCCAAGGGCGCGATCCTGATGCCGTCGTACGTGAATATCGGCGCCTATGTGGGCGAAGGCACCATGGTGGACACCTGGGCCACCGTGGGCTCGTGCGCACAGATCGGGGCCAATGTGCACCTGTCCGGCGGCGTGGGCATTGGCGGCGTGCTGGAGCCGCTGCAGGCCGGCCCTACCATCATTGAAGACAACTGCTTTATCGGCGCCCGCTCCGAAGTCGTCGAAGGCGTGGTTGTCGAAGAAAACTCCGTGCTGGGCATGGGCGTGTACCTGGGCCAGAGCACACCCATCTTCAACCGCGCCACGGGCGAAATCAGCTATGGCCGTGTGCCTTCGGGTTCGGTCGTGGTCAGTGGCAATTTGCCCAAGACGGCCGCCAATGGCGCGCCTTACAGCATGTACGCTGCGATCATCGTCAAGCAGGTGGATGCACAGACCCGGTCCAAGACCAGCATCAATGACCTGCTGCGCGACTGAGCAACGCTGATCCCAGCGCATCGCAGTTGATCATCAGCGTGCTAGACGACATGATCAGCGCCCCGACAAAAACCGACAACAAGAGGGAAACACCATGAGCACGATGGAGAGGATTCTTCGCCTGATGAGCGAAAAGAAGGCATCAGACGTTTACCTGTCGGCCAATGCCCCGGCGCTGATCAAGATCAACGGCGAGTGTGTGCCGATCAACAACCAGATCCTGCCGCCCGACGCACCACGCAACCTGCTTTCCGAGGTGGTGCCGCCGGACCGCATCGAAGAGCTGGAAGAAACGGGTGAGCTCAATATGGGCGTGCCGCTCAGCGGTGTCGGCCGCTTTCGTATCAGCGCCATGCGCCAACGCGGCAGCTATGCGGTGGTGATCCGTTTCATTTCGCAGACCATTCCAGAATTCGACTCGCTGGGTCTTCCGCCCGTGATGCGCGATCTCATCATGGAAAAGCGCGGCCTTATCCTGATGGTGGGTGCCACGGGTTCGGGCAAGAGCACCTCGCTGGCGTCGATGATCGACACCCGCAACGAGGTATTGACCGGCCACATCCTCACGATTGAAGACCCGGTCGAATACCAGTTCAGGAACAAAAAATCCATCGTGAACCAGCGCGAGATCGGCAGCGACACCCAGTCCCTGCAGACCGCCCTGAAGAACGCACTGCGCCAAGCGCCTGATGTGATCCTGATCGGCGAAATCCGTGACCGTGAAACCATGTCGGCCGCCATTGCCTATGCGCAGTCGGGCCATTTATGCCTGGCCACGCTGCACGGTAACAACAGCTACCACGCGCTCAACCGCATCCTGTCTTTCTACCCCGTCGAAGTGCGACCCACCATGCTCGGCGACCTCGCATCGGCCCTGAAGGCTGTCGTGTCCCAGCGCCTGGTGCGCACGGTGGACGGCGGCCGCGTGCCTGCGGTAGAGGTCATGCTCAACACCAAACTGGTGTCTGAACTGATCGAAAAAGGCGACTTCTCTGGCGTGAAAGAAGCCATGGAAAAGTCCATGGCCGAAGGCTCGCTGACCTTTGAAGAGGCCCTGGCCCGGTTGATCATGGACGCCAAGATCGACCGCAAGGAAGGCATGGCCTACGCCGACTCGCCCACAAACTTGATGTGGCGCCTGCAAAACGATTTTTCTTTGGCGGCCAATGCAGCCAAAGCCCAGAAAGAAGCACGCGACGCGCCCGATGATCAGCCGTCTTTCACCGAGATCGTACTGGACGTCAAGCCGGCGGCTTGACCCCCCTCAGTCGCCTTCGGCGCCTTCCCGCAGGGGTAACGACGCCCTTGCTGCGGGGCGGATCTTGGCTTACCGTCTCTCGCCGGGGCCGCGCCGTTCCAGGACCGCGCCCTGGCTCCTGATTATTTGAATGTCATCCACTTTTTCGACACCCCCGATGTCCCGCACTCTGCACCTGGCCGAACAGCTCATCTCCTTGCCCTCCATTACGCCCGAGGATGGGGGTTGCCTCGAACTGCTGGCAGACCGACTGTCCCCGCTGGGTTTTGAATGCGAGCGCATGGACAGTGGCCCAGATGACTTCCGGGTCAGCAATTTATGGGCAAAACGGCCTGTAGCGCTTATCCATAAATCGCTACCAGCTATCAAAACAGTAGTATTCGCAGGCCATACCGATGTGGTGCCCACGGGCCCGCTGGCGCAATGGAGCAGCGACCCGTTTGTGCCCACCCACAAGGACGGCAAGCTTTTCGGTCGCGGCGCCAGCGACATGAAAACGTCAATTGCCGCGTTTGTCGTGGCCGTAGAGGAGTTCCTGGCCGCCACGCCGGATCCGTTGGTGGCCGTCGCGTTTTTGTTGACCAGCGACGAAGAAGGCCCCTCGGTGGACGGCACCAAAGTGGTGGTCGAACAACTCAAGGCGCGTGGCGAAACGCTGGACTACTGCATCGTCGGCGAACCCACCTCGGTCGAAAAAACCGGCGACATGATCAAAAACGGTCGGCGCGGCACACTCAGTGGCAAGCTCACGGTGCGTGGCATTCAGGGTCACATCGCCTACCCGCAACTGGCGCGCAACCCCATCCATCAGGCCCTGCCTGCATTGGCGGAGCTGGCTGCGACTGCGTGGGACCAAGGCAATGCGTTTTTCCCACCCACCAGTTGGCAGATCAGCAATATCCACAGCGGCACCGGTGCCACCAATGTCATTCCGGGCGACATGGTGGTGGACTTCAACTTCCGTTTCTCTACCGAATCCACCGCCGAGGGCCTGCAACAAAGTGTGCACGCCGTCCTCGACCGCCACGCGCTTGAATACGACCTGCGCTGGACACTGGGCGGTCAGCCGTTTCTGACCACACCCGGTGAGTTGGTTCACGCCGTTCAACAGGCCATCAAAGCAGAGACAGGGATCATCACCGAGCTCTCCACCACAGGCGGCACCAGCGACGGCCGCTTCATCGCCCAGGTCTGCCCCCAGGTCATAGAGCTGGGCCCACCCAACGCCACCATTCACAAGATCGACGAACACGTGGTGGTGGCCGACATCGAACCCCTCAAGAACATTTACCGCCGAACGCTTGAAAACCTGCACGCGCAGGCGCTGGCTTCGGTTGCGGTGTCGGCATGACCGAGTCAACACCAGTGGGCGCGCTATCAGGCGCTACCGTGGGCGCCCTGGTGGAATCCGGTGCGCAGTGGCTGGCCTCAGCCGGGGTCTCCTTCGGTCACGGCACCACCAACGCCCGTGATGAAGCCGCCTGGTTGGTGCTGTGGCGCCTGGGCCTGCCGCTGGACAGTGACCTGTCTGATGCACCCGACTCCATAACAATTCAGCCTGTAGCGCCCGCCAGTCAAGCGCTGGTAGCTACACTTTTTGAAGAACGCATTCGCACCCGAAAGCCGGCCGCGTACCTCACGCAAGAAGCGTGGCTGCAGGGTGTACCGTTTTATGTGGACGAACGCGCCATCGTGCCGCGCAGCCTGATTGCAGAACTGCTGGCCGATGGCAGCATTGATGACTTTTTGAGTGATCAAACCCACAAGGTGCTGGATTTGTGCACCGGCAACGGCAGCCTCGCCGTTCTGGCCGCCATGGCCTGGCCCGAGGTGCAGGTGACCGGCGCCGACATCTCCGCTGATGCCCTGGCAGTGGCTCACATCAATGTCGGCAAACACAGCCTGCAGGACCGCATCCAGTTGCAGCTCTCCGACGGCCTTGCCGCCCTTCCCGGCCCGTGGGACCTGATCCTGTGCAACCCGCCCTACGTCAATGCCGCGAGCATGGCTGCGCTGCCTGCTGAATACAAAGCCGAACCCGCGCTCGCGTTGGCCGGTGGCGATGACGGCATGGATTTCATCCGCCTGCTTTTCGCCGCTGCACCCGCATGTATGGGGGAGGATGCGGTGATCGTGCTGGAGATCGGCAATGAGCGTGCTTACTTTGAAGCGGCCTACCCCCTATTACCCGTGTTCTGGCTCGAAACGAGTGCCGGGGAGGACCAGGTTTTACTGGTCACTCGTCAGGCGTTGACCGCTCATTCTCGGCTCACGGCACAATAGAGGGTTGCGCCACAGCCTTTTGCCTCGGTTGCAAAAGCGCTGAAACCCCCAGCTTTTTCCTGCCACCCGCCCCAGCGCGGGTGCGCTTTTTTGCGGATTCCGGATGATTACCCTTAAGAACGTTACCTTGCGACGCGGCGCCAAAGTCGTGCTCGACAACATTTCCGGCACCATCAACCCCGGCGAAAACGTCGGGCTTGTGGGCCGCAATGGTGCGGGTAAATCCAGCCTGTTTGCGCTTCTCAGCGGCAAGCTCCATGAAGACGGCGGCGATTTTTATATCCCCACGAGCTGGCGCATGGCCGAAGTCGCGCAGGACATGCCCGAGACCGAGCAATCTGCGACCGCGTTTGTACTGGACGGCGACACCCGTCTGGCCGAGGTACAACGCCAACTGGTGGAGGCCGAGGCGAGCGACGACGGCATGGCCATCGCCCATGCCTATTCGGACCTGCACGATGCTGGCGCGCATGACGCAGTGGCACGCGCGCAAGCCCTGATTTTGGGCCTGGGTTTTCGCGTCAGCGAGCTGGAACAGCCGGTCAACAGCTTCTCTGGCGGCTGGCGCATGCGCCTGCAACTGGCGCGCGCCCTGATGTGCCCCAGCGACCTGCTGCTACTGGACGAACCCACCAATCACTTGGATTTGGACGCCCTGGTGTGGCTTGAAGCCTGGCTCAAGCGCTATGCGGGCACCATGATCGTGATCAGCCATGACCGCGAATTTCTGGATGCCATTACCAACGTCACCCTGCAAATCCAGCAAGGCGAGTTGAACCGTTACGGTGGCAACTACAGCAAGTTTGAAGAACTGCGCGCCCAGCAGCTTGAACTGCAACAAGCCAGTTTCTCCAAGCAGCAAGAGAAGATGGCCCACCTGCAGAAGTTCATTGACCGCTTCAAGGCCAAGGCCAGCAAGGCCAAGCAGGCCCAAAGCCGCGTCAAACAGCTCGACCGCATGGAGAAGCTTGCGCCCGTGCTGGCCGAGGCCGACTTCACTTTCGAATTCAAGGAACCGGCCAACCTGCCCAATCCGATGCTGGCCATCAGCAATGCATCGTTCGGCTATGTCGACGATGAAGGCGTGCCCACCACCATCCTTGCGGGCGTCAACCGCTCTGTGCTGGCAGGCCAGCGCATCGGCATCCTGGGCGCCAACGGCCAGGGCAAGTCCACGCTGGTCAAAACCATTGCGCGCACCATGAAGCCTCTGGGAGGCGATGTGACCGAAGGCAAGGGCCTGAACATTGGCTACTTTGCCCAGCAAGAACTCGATGTGCTGCGCCCGGCTGACAACCCGCTGGAACACATGATCCGCCTGGCCAAAGAGCTGGGACCTGACGCCAAGCAACCCAGCCGAGAGCAGGACCTGCGCAGTTACCTGGGCAGCTTCAACTTCACAGGCGACATGGTCAAGCAGGCAGTAGGCACCATGAGCGGGGGCGAAAAAGCCCGTTTGGTGCTGTGCATGATTGTTTGGCAGCGTCCCAACCTCCTGCTGCTCGACGAGCCCACCAACCACCTCGATTTGGCCACCCGCGAGGCCCTCGCCATGGCCATCAACGATTTCGATGGCACCGTCATGCTGGTCAGCCACGACCGTGCGCTGCTGCGTTCGGTCTGCGAGGACTTCTGGATGGTCGGCCGTGGCGTCGTGGGCCCCTTCGATGGCGACCTGGACGATTACCAGCGGTACCTGCTGGAAGAGTCCAAGCGCTTGCGCGAAGAGGCACGTCTGGCCGAGCAAGCACAAACACAAACGGCTTTGGCCAACGCTAGCCCTCAGGTGGTCTCCACGCCATCACCCGCAGTCAAACCAGTCCCTGTTGTGGCCTCCGTTCCAGCACCCGGCTCCGCCACCGCTCCCTCTCGTGATGGGCGGGACCAGCGCAAGCTCGATGCCCACGCGCGCCAACAACAGGCTGAAAAATCACGCCCCCTCAAGAAAGAGCGGGAACAAATCGACAAACGGCTTGCGGACCTTGCCGCAGAGCGCGCCGGATTGGAGCAAAAACTCACCGAAGCGCTGCCACCTGCAGAGATCGCAGAGTGTGGCCGTCGCCTCAAGGCCGGGCATGACGAAACGGCCCGACTCGAAGAGCGTTGGTTAGAAATTTCTGCGTCGCTGGAAGAAATCGAGGTTTCCACAGCCGCCTGAAAATGTAAAACCGTGTAAGCGAAAAGTTGCAATAAGTGGTCTCATCGCTGATTAGCTTTGAATAGATTGCTACAAATTTTGTAGCAATCTACATCCTGAATACCCAGGCACTTACGGTTGCATTTTTTTGCGAAACGCTGTCAACGGACTGCTAAGTGATCGCGTTGTTGGTGTATCACAGGAGTTTTCCAGTATGAATACCACCGCAATCTTGACTGCTTGGCCCGAAGACGAACGCGACCGCAAGCGCGCGCCCGCCCGCTGCTGAAGGTGTGGTCGCTTTCGAAGCGGCCCCTTCCCAGGCTCTTTGCTCCTCTCAACAAAAAACCCCGCAATGCGGGGTTTTTTGTTGTCTGGCGAAGGGGTTTCTGCCCCTTCCAGAATTACCCCATGTGCAGGCCACCGTTCACCGAGAAATCGGCGCCTGTTGCATAGCCCCCTTCTTCCGACGCCAGCCAGGCAATGATGGAAGCGATTTCGCTGGGCTCACCCAGGCGCTTGACGGGCACGGTGGCCACGATTTTTTCCAACACATCCGGGCGGATGGCTTTCACCATGTCCGTGCCGATATAACCTGGGCTCACCGTGTTGACAGTGACACCCTTTGTCGCCAGCTCCTGTGCCAGGGCCATGGAGAATCCGTGCATGCCCGCCTTGGCCGCCGAATAGTTGGTCTGACCTGCCTGGCCTTTTTCGCCGTTGACCGAGCTGATGTTGACGATGCGGCCCCAGCCCTTTTCCACCATGTCTGCCACCACCTGTTTGGTGACATTGAACATGCTGTTGAGATTGGTTTCAATGACAGCGTCCCAGTCTTCGCGGGACATTTTCAGAAACATCCGGTCACGGGTGATGCCTGCGTTATTGACCAGCACGTCAATGCTGCCGTGTTCGGCTTTGGTTTTGCTGAACGCGTCCACGGTGGAATCCCAGTCGCCCACATTGCCAACCGAGGCATAAAAGGAATAGCCCAGCGCTTTTTGTTCCCCCAGCCACTTGGCGTGGTCACGGGTTGGGCCGCAACCCGCGATGACTTTGAAGCCTTCCTTGTGCAAGCGCTGGCAGATGGCAGTTCCAATGCCGCCCATACCGCCGGTGACGTACGCTACTTTTTGGCTCATGTGATTTCTCCTTGTTAGTAATGTGCTCACCGCCCACTCTACCCAAGAAATGATGCGCTGCCGTGAAGGTAAACACTGAAGCCGTTTCCTTTTTGGCATATCCTGATGCGTCACACAGCTGACGCAAGATATTCACAAGGGTGGCGCCATGTTTTGGTGCGTACAACGCGTTACAACCATTGCTCAGCGGCACTTGATGCGCGTCAATTCCGATATGGACTCAGGTGTTTGGCAGCCGAGCGCCAAGCCTACATTTCAAACAGTGTGCGGAGCCAAGGGAAGCACTTCCCACCCGGGCCGGGCGAAGAGATAGCCCTGCTGGTATCGGATCCCTACGGAACGCAGGTACACCGACTCCGCAGAGGTTTCTATGCCCTCTGCCACGATGTCGATGGACAGGCGCTGGCACACCAATGCAATGCCGCACACGATGGCTTGGCGAACAGGGTCCTGATCAATGTTGCGGATCAGTTCCATGTCTATCTTGAGCACATGCGGCTGAAACTGCACCAGCATGTTCAGGCCCGCATACCCGGCGCCGAAGTCGTCGATAGCAGTAATCAAACCCTGGCGGCGGTACTCGTTGAAGATGGATTTGAGGTGAGCACCATTGGTCACTTGCTCGCCTTCCGTCACCTCAAACATGATGCGGTTGTGCGGAAAGTTGAACTCCTGGGCCGCTTCCATCGTGGCACGAATGCACGTTTCGGCACGGTACACCGCGTTGGGCAGGAAGTTGATGCTGAGCTTGCAATCTGCCACGGACGCAAGGCCCAAACGGGAGGCCAGTTCGATGGCCTTCACGCGGCAGGCCTGATCAAAGCGGTAGCGGTTGGTGTCATCTACCCACGACAACACCGTGCCTGCTGATTCACCATCCACTCCGCGCACCAGGGCCTCGTAGGCAAACGGGCGGTCCAGTTCCAGATCCATGATGGGCTGAAATGCCATCGTGAATTCAAACGGCAGCTGGGTTTTGTCGCGACAGGATTTACAACCCACCGGTGCAAAGGGTTCGGCAAAGATCGTCGTAGTCATGCCGCACCATCGTAACGCAAGATTACCCAGAAGCACACATGGGTGGGCTTCTCCTTGGCGCTCCTATCAAGCGCTACGCATTCGTCTAAAACCACATCGACGCAAAAAAAAGGCCGCGTCACAGCGCGGCCTGATTTTGAGTACGGGAAAAAACCGCTGCTTAACGCTCCAACGCCAACGACACGCCCATGCCGCCGCCAATGCACAAAGCGGCCAAACCCTTCTTGGCATCGCGGCGCTGCATTTCGTGCAGCAGCGTGACGAGGATACGGCAGCCAGACGCGCCGATGGGGTGGCCAATGGCGATGGCGCCGCCATTCACGTTGACCTTGGCAGGGTCAATCCCCAGTTCCTTGTTCACCGCGCAGGCCTGTGCAGCAAAAGCTTCGTTCAGTTCAAACAGGTCCACATCCGCAGCGTTCCAACCCGCGCGCTGCAGGGCCTTGCGGGACGCTGGCACCGGGCCCATGCCCATGGTGGCAGGGTCGAGACCACTGGTGCCAAATGCAGCAATGCGTGCCAGGGGCTTGAGGCCCAGGGCAGCGGCCTTTTTAGCGCTCATCACCACCACAGCAGCAGCGCCGTCGTTCAGGCCAGAGGCGTTGCCAGCGGTCACGCTGCCCGCCTTGTCAAAAGCGGGGCGCAGGCCTGCCAGCGCTTCGGCGTTGGTTTTGCGGTTGAGGTACTCGTCGGCATTAAAAAGGATCGGGTCACCCTTCTTTTGCGCCAGGCTCACACCCACGATTTCGTCGGCGAACCTGCCTGCATCTTGTGCGGCGGCTGCCTTTTGCTGGCTACCCAATGCCAGCGCGTCCTGCATCTCGCGTGTGATGTCGTAGGCCCTGGCAACGTTTTCGGCGGTGATGCCCATGTGGTACTGGTTGTACACGTCCCACAAGCCGTCCACGATCATGGTGTCGATCAGCTTCCAGTCGCCCATGCGCTGGCCATCGCGCGATCCTGGCAGTACGTGCGGCGAAAGGCTCATGCTTTCCTGGCCACCGGCCACCACAATTTCGCTGTCGCCCCAGGCAACGGCCTGGGCGGCCAGCATCACGGCCTTGAGGCCAGAGCCGCACACCGCGTTGATGGTGAGCGCCGGGGTTTCCTTGGCCACACCGGCCTTCATCGACGCCTGGCGCGCTGGGTTCTGCCCCACGCCCGCCGCCAGCACCTGGCCCATGATGACTTCACCAATCTGGTCAGACGACAGACCTGCACGGGCAATGGCCTCGCGGATCACGATGGCGCCCAGTTCGGTGGCAGGCGTCTTGGCCAGTGCGCCGCCAAACTTGCCCACAGCGGTGCGGGTGGCCGAAACGATGACGATGTCTTCCATGGAATGTCCTTCTTTCTGAGTGGATCGGTCCGAGCCCACCAGTGGGCCCGTTGTCTTTGGTGGTGTGGATGAAAAGCCCGGGCTTTCGCTCAATGATTCTCGCAGGCCTTCAGCTCAGGACTTTTGCTTAACGTAGCTGCCCGGCGCTGGCTCGATGGCCTTGAACTTTGTGCCCTTGCCGTAGGCCTTGGGCGCTGCAATCTGTTTGCCCGCATGGCCTTTGAGCCAGCCTGACCAGTCGGTCCACCAGCTGCCAGGGTGCTCGGTGGCTCCGCCCAGCCATTGGTCGAGGGTGGCGGGCAACTTGCCATCGGCGCGAATCCAGTGGCTGCGTTTGCCCTTTGCTGGCGGATTGATCACCCCGGCGATGTGGCCCGAGGCCCCCATCACAAAACGCTTCTTGCCGGGCAGCACCTGCGTGGACGCATAGGCGGCGTTGATGGGCACGATGTGGTCCTCGCGCGAGCCGTAGATGTAGACGGGCATGGTGAGATTGGACAGATCCATCTTCTCGCCACACACCGTGAGCCTGCCGGGCTGCACCAGCTTGTTTTCAAGATAAAAGTTGCGCAGATACCAGGCGTAGAACGGGCCCGGCAGGTTGGTGCTGTCGCTGTTCCAGTACAGCAGGTCAAACGGTGGCGGCGTTTCACCCTTGAGGTAGTTGCCCACCACGTAGTTCCACACCAGATCGTTGGGCCGCAAGAAGCTGAAGGTGGAGGCAAGGTCCTGTCCCTTCATGAGCCCGCCCTTGCCCATCTCCATTTCCCGGTATTTCACAAACGCTTCGTCGATGAACACGTCCAGGATGCCCGTGTCCGAAAAGTCGATGAGCGTGGTCAGAAACGTGGCACTCGCCACCGGCTCATCACCCCGCGCTGCCAGCACAGCCAGCGCATTGCTCAGAATGGTGCCGCCTACGCAAAAACCCAGCGCATTGATTTGCTCGACGCCTGTGATGTTCTGCACCACGTCGATGGCCGCCATGGCGCCGTCTTCGACATAGTTGTCCCAGGTCTTGTGAGAGAGGCTGCTGTCGGGGTTGCGCCAGCTCACGACAAAGGTGCGGTGACCTTGTTCGACGGCGTAGCGGATCAGCGAGTTTTCGGGTTGCAGATCGAGGATGTAGAACTTGTTGATGCACGGTGGCACCAGCAGAAACGGGCGCTCGTAGACCTTGGCGGTGAGCGGCTTGTATTCCAGCAGCTGAAACAGCTCGTTTTCGTAAACCACAGCGCCTTCGGTGGTGGCCACGTTGCGGCCGACTTCAAACTGGCTCTCGTCGGTCATGCTCACATGCCCCTGCTGCAGGTCGTGCAGCAGGTTGTGCATGCCTTTGGCCAGGCTCTCACCCTTGGTCTCGATCGCTTTTTGCTGCGCTTCGGCATTGAGCGCCAGGAAGTTGCTCGGCGCGCTG
>JAUXZO010000095.1 GCA_030692685.1 Acidovorax sp.
TCCCTCGCCGCTGTGGCTGCTTTCGCTTCTTTTGGCGCACAGGCTGACGAAGCCGATGGCTCGCAATTCGCTCTGAAGTTTGATACCAACCGCACCCGTGCTGAAGTGGCTGCAGAAGCCGCCACCGTGGCACAAACCCGCTCCATCGAGCCAGCAGGTTCGCGCGTGGCGACTTACTCGTCTACCGCTGACCGCGCTGCTGTGCGTGCACAAGCTGCTGAAGCGCTGCGCACGGGTCAGATCCCTTCGGGCGAATTCAGCGCCATGTAATTTCCAGGGGCTGCATGCAAACGCATGCAACCCGTTGTGAAGTGCAAATGCAAAAGGCTGGAGCTCCTCACGGAGCCCCACCCTTTTTTGTTGCGCCGAAGATCGGTTGGCTGAGCGGCTTACTGGATCAGCGTGACGCCTGTCTTGGCCTGGAGGGTTTCGAAAGTGACACCGGGGGCCAGTTCCACCACCTTCAGGCCTTCAGGGGTTACGTCCATCACGGCCAGGTCGGTGATGATCCGGTCCACCACGGCCACACCGGTCAGGGGTAGCGTGCACTGGGGCAAGATCTTCATGTCTTCGGTGCCGTCCTTCTTGCGGGCCACGTGCTCCATGAGCACGATCACGCGTTTGACGCCTGCAACCAAATCCATTGCGCCGCCCATGCCCTTGACCATCTTGCCGGGAATCATCCAGTTGGCCAGGTCACCCTTTTCGCTCACTTGCATGGCGCCCAGGATGGACAGGTTGATCTTGCCGCCACGGATCATGGCAAACGATTGATCGCTGCCGAAGATGGACGAACCCTTGATCGTGGTGACCGTCTGCTTACCGGCGTTGATCAGGTCGGCATCCACCTTGTCGTCGGTGGGGAACGGGCCAATGCCCAACATGCCGTTTTCGGACTGCAGCCACACTTCCTTGTCGCCCGTGAAATTGGCTACCAGCGTGGGGATTCCGATGCCCAGGTTCACATAAAAACCGTCTTCGAGTTCTTGCGCCGCGCGTGCGGCCATCTGGTCTTGGGTCCAGGGCATCTCAGGCTCCTTCTTTCTTGCTGACGGGCACGGTCGGAATCACAGGCGTTTCGCTGGTGGCAGCGGCGTGGGCAATTACGGCCTGTGCCTCGGCCTTGGCGGCGGCGACGTCCACGGGGGCGGCCGTCACGGTGCGCTTTTCGATGCGCTTTTCAGGGTTGGCGTTGAGCACAATGCGGTGCACATAGATGCCAGGCAAGTGAATGTCGTCCGGTGCGAGTTCACCCACTTCCACAATGCGCTCCACCTCCACGATGCAGACCTTGCCAGCGGTCGCAGCAGCGGGGTTGAAATTGCGTGCTGTGAGGTTAAAGCGCAGGTTGCCCGATTTGTCCGCAACGTCGGCCTTGACCAAGGACACCTCGGGCACCAGCGCGTGTTCCATCACATAGGTTTCGCCGTCAAACTCGCGCAGCTCTTTGCCATCGGCCACGATGGTGCCCACGCCGGTCTTGGTGAAAAACGCCGGGATACCCGCGCCGCCTGCGCGCAGCTTCTCGGCCAGCGTGCCCTGGGGGGTGAACTCCAGCTCCAGCTCACCGGCCAGGTATTGGCGCTCGAACTCCTTGTTCTCGCCCACATACGACGAAATCATCTTTTTGATCTGGCGCGTTTCCAGCAATTTGCCCAGACCAAAGCCGTCAACACCGGCGTTGTTGGAGATCACGGTGAGGTCTTTGACGCCTGTGTCGCGCAGTGCGTCGATCAGCGCTTCGGGAATGCCACACAAACCGAAACCACCCACGGCCATGAGCTGTCCGTCTGCAACTACGCCCTTGAGGGCCTCGGCTGCGGAGGGGAATAACTTGTTCACCACGATCTCCTTGTGAATTTGGATGCGCTACGATACTACGTATCTGAATAAGTAGTTTTCCGTAAAGACTTGCACTATGGACGTTGATTACCGACTTGCTTTCGACATGGCCCCTGTGGGCCTGGTGCTGTCACGCAACCGAGCCATGGTCGATTGCAACCGCCATGTCTGCGAGATGTTCGGCGCCTCGCGAGAAGTGCTCATCGGCCAGTCGTTCCAGATACTTTATCCGAGCGCTGACGAGTACGAACGCCTGGGCGCGCACATGGAGCCCATCCTGAACGCCAAAGGCCACTACGCCGACAACCGGATCATGAAGCGCGCCAACGGCGAGGTCTTCTGGTGCCACGTTTCGGGCCGCGCACTCAACCGCGAAGCGCCGCACGAATCGGGCATCTGGAGCTTTGAAGACCTGAGTGCCCAACGCCCCGTAAAAGCCGAATTGACAGGCCGCGAACGCGAAGTGGCCGCGCGCCTGCTGGAGGGGCTGACCTCCAAGGAGATCGGCCGCACTCTGGAGATCAGCCACCGCACGGTGGAGATTTACCGAGCACGGCTTATGCGCAAGTACAACGCGTCCACAGCCGCAGACTTGGTGCACAAACTGCTCGCGGGGGGTTAAGCCTCCCCTGAGCCGCTTCGCGTCTCCCCCTTGGGACACCGCCACCAGTGGCCTCGCAAAGCCAGCTCCACGGTGGCCCTGGCCTCGACCGCGCGAGTTTCACGCGCCGCGGGCTCATTCCGATGCACTGCATCGAGAAGCTTTTCCCAGTCAGCCTTTTTTAGGTCCGTCAATCACCTCGGCAGCGGTGCGAAAAGCCTCCACCGCCGTGGGCAGGCCGCAGTAGATGCTGGCGTGCAGCAACACTTCTTGAATTTCTTGTGCGGTAGCACCGTTGTTGAGCGCGCCGCGCACATGGCCTTTTAGCTCGTGCTGCTTGCCCAAGGCAGTGAGAAAAGCCACGGTGATCAGGCTGCGCGTCTTCATGTCGAGGCCCGGACGCTGCCACACGTCGCCCCACGCATTGCGTGTGATGAACTCCTGAATGGGCTGCGTGAACTGCGTGGCATTGCCAAAGGCATTGGCCACAAAGTCCTCACCCATGACCTGCTTGCGCGTGGCCAGGCCTTTGTCGAAATCTTTGTTGGATGGGGGTTGTTGCGTCATGCGGGGCTCTCCGGTTCGGTTGGGGCCGCCATGGTAGCCGCCACGCGCATGCACAAAGCAGAACGCCACCGGCGATGCCCTGTAACAGGCAAAGTCGGTGGCGTTGTCAGATCGCTCAGGCGTTCGAGGTCGGGCCCGAGAGGTCAAAACGGTCCAGGTTCATCACCTTCGTCCAGGCCTTGACGAAGTCCTGCACAAACACCGCCTGCGCGTCGCTGCTGCCATACACCTCGGCCAGTGCACGAAGTTGCGAGTTAGAGCCAAACACCAGATCCGCCACGGTGCCAGTCCACTTGGGCGTACCGGTCTTGCGGTCCAGGCCTTCAAGCACGCCCGCAGTCGCAGTGGACTTCTGCCACTTGATGCGCATGTCGAGCAGATTCACAAAGAAGTCATTGCTCAGCGTTTCAGGGCGCTGCGTCAAGACGCCATGGGCCGCCTGCCCTGCATTGGCTCCCAACACACGCAACCCGCCCACCAGCACCGTCATCTCAGGCCCCGTCAGGGTAAGCTGATTGGCGCGGTCGATCAGCAACTCGGCCACAGCGCCTTCCAGCCCGGGGCGAACATAGTTGCGGAAACCGTCGGCCACAGGTTCCATCACCTCGAACGAAGGCACGTCCGTCTGCTCCTGCAACGCATCTGTGCGCCCCGGCGCAAAGGGCACGGTCACATCCTGGCCCGCCTTCTTCGCTGCTGCTTCAATGGCTGCGCCGCCGCCCAGCACGATGAGGTCGGAGATCGAGATCTTCTTGCCACCGGTTTGCACGGCGTTGAAGTCCTTTTGGATCGCTTCGAGTTGGCCCATCACCTTGGCGAGCTGTGCGGGCTGGTTCACGTCCCAGTCCTTCTGCGGCGCCAGACGAATGCGGGCCCCGTTGGCGCCACCGCGCTTGTCACCGCCCCGGAAGGTGGAGGCCGACGCCCATGCGGTGGATACCAGCTCGGCAATCGACAAACCGGATGCCAGGATCTTGGCCTTGAGCGCCGCAATGTCCTGCGCGTCCACCAAAGCATGGTCCAACGCTGGAACTGGGTCTTGCCACACCAGCACTTCGGCGGGCACCTCGGGGCCCAGGTAACGCGAACGGGGACCCATGTCACGGTGCGTGAGCTTGAACCAGGCGCGGGCAAAGGCGTCGGCAAACTGATCGGGATGGGCCAGGAAGCGGCGCGAGATCTTCTCGTAAGCCGGATCAAACCGCAGCGACAAGTCGGTGGTCAGCATGGTGGGCAGCACTTTTTTCGACGGGTCGTGCGCATGCGGGATCGTGGCTTCGGCGTTCTTGGCCGTCCACTGGTGCGCGCCCGCAGGGCTCTTGGTCAGCTCCCATTCGTAACCAAAGAGGTTCTCGAAAAAGTTATTGCTCCACTGCGTCGGCGTGGTGGTCCAGGTCACTTCCAGGCCGCTGGTGATGGCATCTCCGCCAAAGCCGCTGCCGTGTTTGCTGATCCAGCCAAAGCCCTGGTCCTCAATGCCACCGCCTTCGGGCTCCAGGCCCACCAGCGCGGCATCGCCTGCACCATGGGTCTTGCCAAAGGTGTGGCCTCCGGCGATCAGCGCTACGGTTTCCTCGTCATCCATGGCCATACGCGCAAAGGTGTCGCGGATGTCGCGTGCGGCGGCGATGGGGTCCGGATTGCCGTTGGGGCCTTCGGGGTTGACGTAGATCAGGCCCATCTGCACGGCGGCCAGAGGGTTGGCCAGATCGCGCTCACCGCTGTAGCGCTTGTCGCCGCCCAGCCAGGCGGCCTCCGCGCCCCAATACACGTTTTCCTGGGGCTCCCAGACGTCGGGACGGCCTCCGGCAAAGCCAAAGGTCTTGAAGCCCATGGATTCGAGCGCCACGTTGCCCGTCAGGATGATCAAGTCGGCCCAGGAGATCTTGCGTCCGTACTTTTGCTTGATGGGCCAGAGCAAGCGGCGCGCCTTGTCCAGATTGGCGTTGTCGGGCCAGCTGTTAAGCGGCGCAAAACGCTGCTGCCCAGCTCCCGCGCCACCCCGGCCATCGGCCAGACGGTAGGTGCCCGCGCTGTGCCAGGCCATGCGGATGAACAGGGGGCCATAGTGGCCAAAGTCGGCGGGCCACCAGTCCTGCGAATCGGTCATCAGGGTGCGAAGGTCGGCTTTGACAGCAGCGAGATCCAGGCTGTTGAATTCTTCGGCGTAGTTAAAGCCGTCGCCCATGGGGTCGACCAGCGGAGAGCTTTGGTTGAGCGGGCGCAGGTTGAGCTGGTTGGGCCACCAGTCTGCGTTTGCGCGGCCCTTGGGCGCAGCGGCCTGGGTGTGGTCAAAGGGGCATTTGGCTTCTGTCGTCATGAGGTATCTCCTGTGAAACGGGGCAAGGAGCCGTGAGGCTGAAGAGGATGTTACGAAGCAGCGGCAAATATGTAAATTGAATCAATCGAATTTGATTGATAGCCAATTCCAATCAAACGCCTGCGGTGATACAAAACACCGGCACCCCGAGCGCTACCAATCCCTCTTGGCGCCCCGCGGGCCGCAGCAACCAGCAGCATCCGTGATACTGGCGAAGACCCAAAACCAAAGGAGACCCACGTGAACCGCTACCCTTTTCCCGACCTGAACACCCTGCCCGAGGACATCCGCGCACGCATTGTGGAAGTGCAGGAGAAGGCGGGCTTCATTCCCAACGTGTTCCTGGCGTTTGCGCGCCGCCCGGCCGAGTGGCGGGCATTCTTTGCGTACCACGACGCTTTGATGGTCAAGGAAGAAGGCAGCCTGACCAAAGGCGAGCGCGAGATGATCGTCACCACCACCAGCGCCGCCAACCAGTGCCTGTACTGCGTGGTGGCGCATGGCGCCATCCTGCGCATCTACGAAAAGAAGCCTTTCGTGGCCGACCAGGTGGCCGTGAACCACCGCAAGGCCGACATCAGCCCGCGCCAGCGCGCCATGCTCGACTTTGCGATGAAGGTCTGCCTTGGCGCACACGAGATCGAGGACGCCGACTTTGTGGCACTGCACGCCCATGGCTTTGACGACGAGGACATCTGGGACATCGCCGCCATCACCGCGTTCTTTGGCCTCAGCAACCGCATGGCCAGCTTTGCGGGCATGCAGCCCAACCCCGAGTTTTATCTGATGGGGCGAGTGCCCAAGCAGAAATAGATCTTGTGCCGCACTTACTATCTATTTGATAGCTACCAGCGCTTATTAAATAAGCGCTAGAGCCCCATTTCATTCAAAATATCAGTCTGCAGTGACCAGCGCCCGCATCCAGTCGGGCAAAGGCGCTGCCTTCTGCTGCGGGAAGTCCACCCAGATGGTGGTGGCACCACCTGCCGCGCAGACCACACCCGGCTGGTCCACCCGCTCCATCGTGGCCCAGGTCTCGAACGTGGTGCGGCCCGGGTCGCTGACGTAGAGCTTGAGCAGCACATCGGCCGGGTATTCAAGCTGCTTGTAGAAGTTGCAAAACGCATTGACGATGACGGGCCCCTGCCCGCGCGGGTCGGGGTTGCAGCCCACGGACACCATCCATTCGATGCGCGCTGTTTCCAGGTATCTGAAATACACCGTGTTGTTGACATGGCCCATGGCGTCCATGTCACCCCAGCGCACGGGAAAGCGCATTTCAAAGACCCGTTTTTTGACTTCAGGAATTTCTATCTTCATCGTTGACTCGGTTATCGCGTTATAGCGTTACCACGGTCTAAGCAACTGGCGCGCCCAAAGCCAGTGCCACCGTGGAACTGGCTTTGCAAAGTCTCCAGTGGCGTCCTCCTCCGGGGCTGAGATGCCTCGGCTCAGAGCCTGCGTCCGCAGGCTTGGAAGGCATCGAAGAGCTGCCGCCTCAGGCGGGAGCACCGAGCGGTTTGCGACTCAGGGGTGTCCTACACCGCAAAGCCGTCATCGGCCGCAATCACCGCGCCATTGATGAAATGGCTCTGGTCACTGGCCAGCATGATCAGCAGCGCATCCAGGTCCTGCGGCTGGCCCACACGTTTGCGGGGCAGCATGTCGATGAGCTTCTTGCCCTGCTCGGTGCCCCAATGGTGGTGGTTGATCTCGGTGTCGATGTAACCGGGGCAGATCGCGTTCACGTTGATGCCGAACTTGCCCCATTCCATGGCCATGGCCTTGGTCATCTGCACCACGGCGGCCTTGCTCATGCAGTAGGCACCGATCTGCGGCAGCACTTTAAGGCCCGCCATGGACGCGATGTTGATGATGCGCCCGCCCGTAAAGCTGCCCGGCGCTGCACCGCGCGAGCGGGCCAGCATGCGCTTGCCCACCTCTTGCGCCACAAAAAAGGCGCCCTTCACATTGGTGTCGAAGATGAGGTCGTAGTCTTCGGGCGTCACGTCCTGGATGCGCTGCGTGGTGCTCACGCCCGAGTTGTTGACGAGGATGTCAATCGATCCCATTTCGGTCTCGGCGTGTGCGACGGCGGACTTGATGGAAGCGTGGTCGGTCACATCCAGTTCAATCACATGGGCGTCACCGCCCTCGCCTTCGATGCGCGCACGCAGCTCTTTGAGCTTTTCGACCCGGCGGCTGGCCAGCACCACACCGGCGCCAGCGCGGGCCAGCGTGCGGGCAAACTGGGCGCCCAGGCCGCTGGAGGCGCCGGTGACAAAAGCCACGCGGCCGGACAAATCGATGCTGTATGTCATTTAGAGTCTCCCTACTGGATCAAAATAGAACGGTCGTTCGATTGTCGCGCGCCCGTGAATACAATCAGTCCCTTGTCTAAGAACCTGTTCAATGTCTTTTTGGAGATCGCATTGGAGTGCAATCGGGATGAGTGGATGCTTCGGATGCGCTGCATGGGCTGGTGCCCATGCAAGCAGCCGAGGCGTCTAATCACCCGATTTCACTCCAACCCTTCGGGCAAGTGCCTTGCCGGGCGGTCTGCGGCGTTGCGGCGCTTGCCGATAGCACGGGCTATCGGCTGCGCACCGCGCCTAGCATCCCATCCCGGCAAAGCACTTGTGCGACTCCAAAAAGACATTGAACAGGTTCTAGCACGGCTGTGTGCCCCGCTTTGGTCCAATAGCCATTATCAAACCCCAACGAGAAGCCCATGACAAACGAAGAAATCATCGCCCAGTATGGCCCCCGTGAATCGATGGAATACGACGTGGTGGTCGTGGGCGGTGGCCCCGGCGGCCTGGCCACTGCGATTCGCCTGAAGCAGCTGGCCACTGAAAAGGGCCAGGATGTCTCGGTCGTCGTGCTCGAAAAAGGCTCCGAGCCGGGCGCCCACATCCTGTCGGGCGCCATCATGGACCCCAAGGCGCTGAGCGAGCTGATTCCAGACTGGAAAAAACGCGGCGCGCCCCTGAACCAGCCTGTCACGGACGACGCGTACATCTTCCTGTCGGAAAAATCCGGCGCGCGCGTGCCCAACATGTTCCTGCCACCGTTTGCGCAAAACCACGGCAACTACATCATCAGCCTGGGTAACCTGACCAAGTGGCTGGGCGAACAGGCCGAAGCCCTGGGCGTGGAAATCTTCCCCGGCTTTACTGCTGCTGAAGTGCTCTACAACGACGATGGTTCGGTCAAGGGCGTGGCCACCGGTAATCTGGGTATCGGCAAGGATGGCGAACCTACCGAAAACTTCCAGCTGGGCATGGAACTGCTGGGCAAATACACCGTGTTTGCCGAAGGTGCCCGCGGGCACCTGGGTAAGCAGCTGATTGCCCGCTACCAGCTCGACAAAGACCGCGACCCCCAGAGTTTTGGCCTGGGCGTGAAAGAGCTGTGGGAGATTGACCCCAAGCGCCACCAGCCCGGCTTTGTGATGCACACCGCTGGCTGGCCCATGGAAAACGACACCTACGGCGGCGCCTTCCTGTACCACCTGGAAGACAACAAGGTTGCCGTCGGTTTTGTCACCGGCCTGGGTTACCAAAACCCTTATCTCAGCCCGTTTGAAGAATTCCAGCGCTGGAAGACGCACCCGAACGTCCGCTACTACTTCGAAAACGAAAAAGGCGAGGTCACGGCCAAGCGCCTGTCGTACGGCGCCCGCGCCATCAATGCCAGCGGCATCAACGCGCTGCCCAAAACCGTGTTCCCCGGTGGCGCGCTGGTGGGCTGCAACGCCGGTTATCTGAACGTGGGCCGCATCAAGGGCAGCCACGCCGCCATCAAGACCGGCATGCTGGCCGCCGAAGCTGCCTACGACGCCATCGTGGCGGGCCGCCAGCACGACGAACTGACCGCTTACCCCAAGGCTTTTGAGGCGAGCTGGCTGTACACCGAACTGAACAAGGACCGCAACTTCAAGAACTGGTTCAAGTACGGGCTGACCACCGCCACGTTGATGAACGGCATCGAGCAGTTTGTGCTGCGCGGCCACATCCCCTGGACGCTGCACCGCGACAAGCCCGACCACGCGTACCTGAAGCCTGCGGCCCAGTGCAAGCCCATCGTGTACCCCAAGCCCGATGGCAAGTTGACCTTTGACCGCCTGAGCAGCGTGTTCATCAGCAACACCAACCACGAAGAAAACCAGCCGTCGCACCTGACGCTCAAGGACGCGAGCGTGCCCGTCAACATCAACCTGGCCAAATATGCAGGCCCCGAGGCGCGCTACTGCCCGGCGGGTGTGTACGAGTTCGTACCCGACACCACCAAGGGTGGCGATGCGCAGCGCCTGCAAATCAATGCGCAGAACTGTGTGCACTGCAAGACCTGCGACATCAAGGACCCCACGCAAAACATTGTGTGGGTGACGCCGGAAGGCGGCGGCGGACCGAACTACGCAGGGATGTAATAGCTCCTGCATTCATAGCGCATAGCGCTTTATAGGCCTGCGCTGCAGGCCTTTTTCATTGATTTTCTTGGTTTTACACGACCGCGCGGGCGAGCTGAAACTGACCCATCGCCCCGGCCAGCCGGTGCGCCTGGTCCTTGAGGCTCTGGGCGGCAGCGGCGCCCTCCTCCACCAGTGCGGCGTTCTGCTGGGTCATGCGGTCAAGCTGGTCCACAGCTTGGCTCACCTGGCCGATTTGTATGCTCTGCTCGCTGCTAGCCTCGTGGATTTCGGACATTAGCGTGGTCACGCGCTCCACGCTGTGCACGATGTCGCCCATGGTGGAGCCAGCGGTCACCACCAGCCGGGCGCCGTCGCTCACCTTGTCGACACTGGCAGCAATCAGCGCCTTGATCTCTCGCGCCGCGTTGGCGCTGCGCCCGGCCAGGCCCCGCACCTCGCTGGCCACCACCGCAAAGCCGCGCCCCTGCTCGCCTGCGCGGGCAGCCTCTACCGCGGCGTTGAGCGCCAGGATGTTGGTCTGAAACGCAATGCCGTCGATGATGCCCACGATGTCGGCAATCTTCTTGCTGCTGGCGTTGATCTCGTCCATGGTATTGACCACCTGGCTGACTACCTCGCCGCCCCTGCTGGCAACCTGCGTGGCGCTGAGCGCCAGCGCGTTGGCCTGGCGTGTGCTGTCGGCATTGGCCGCCACCATCTGCGCCAGCTGGGCAATGCTGGCGGCGGTCTGCTGCAGGCTGCTGGCGGCGTGTTCGGTGCGCATGCTCAGGTCGGTGTTGCCGGCTGCCACCTCGGAGCTGGCCACGTGGATGGACTCGCCTGAGTCGCGCACCTCGGTCACCACGTAGTGCAGTGATTCCACCATCTGGTTCAGCGCCGTGAGCAGCTGGCCGATTTCATCGGTGCGCTGCGTCTGCACACGCACCGTCAGGTCGCCCCGCGCCACCAGGTCTGCCGCATCGCAGGCCTGGCGCAGCGGCAGCACGATGGAGCGCCGCAGCAGCCAGCCAAACAGCGCCGACAGCGCCACCAGCACCGCTGTGGCGCTGATCCACTGGGCGCGCGAGGCGTCGGCAATCATGGCATCGGCCGCCTGCAGGGACGACTGCTCGGACGCAGCGAGCAGCTGGTCGATGGCCTGCAGGTAGCGGGTCAAGGCGGCGGCGTGGTCCTGCAGCTCCTTCTGGCTGATGATCTTGGCCTCCAGCGCGTTCTGCACCAGCGCATCGCGCAGCGCCGCGTACTGCTGGCGCTGGGCCTGGGCCTCGGCCCACAAGGGCTGGGTGCGCTGGGCTGTGGACGAGCGGGCTACCGCCTCCTCAATGCGCTTGCGCATCGCGGCTTCGGTGTCCAGCTGCTTGCGCATCTCGGTCACCAGCGGAAACACGTCGGATGACACCGTGGTGCGCAGTGCAATCTGGCCCATCGTTACCGACTGCGTCTTCCAGTCGCGCACCGCGCGTTCAATGGGCAGTTGCTCGCTCGCCAGCAAGGTGGCCTGGCGGCGTGTGCCCTCGCCTGTTGTCCACGTCATCGCGCCCAGCAGAGCCACGGCGCAGCCCAGCAAGCCAAAGCTGGCGGCCAGCTTCTGCCCCACGCTCAGGTTGCGCCGCCCCCGGGCTGATGCAACCATGGCGCCGGACGAGGCCGACGATGCCGCGCCGGGCGCTGCAGTGGCAGCGGTTGCCGAAGTTGCCGCAGCCTGCTGCGGGGCCTCGTCGGCAGGGAAAGTGGCTGGCAGATAGTTCATGAATTGCTCCTGGGTTTGCACCCGACTGACCACAACACCGCGCGCGAAGAAGCCCCTGAACCGCGCGCGCGGCAACACCGCACCGCACCGCACTGCGCTGCAGGCGGGGCGCCAGCGGGCGGGCGCCCCCTTGCACTGCATCAGTGCACGGCGCACTCTTGCCCGTAGCCGCCACCGCCGGGGGTGGATATCTCAAACACGTCGCCCGGCTCCATCAGCGCTGCGCCGATGTGGCCCAGCTCTTCCACCTGCCCGTTGGCGCGCAACACCCGGTTGGCGCCCGGCCTGCCAGGCTGGCCGCCCGCCATGCCAAACGCAGGGTTGATGCGCCCGTTCGAGAGGATGCTGGCCGTCATCGCCTCCAGAAAGCGCACTCGGCGCACGCCGCCGTTGCCGCCCGCCCACCGGCCCGCCCCGCCCGAGCCGCTCTGGATCTCGTAGCTCTCCAACACCACCGGGAAGCGGAACTCCAGCACCTCTGGGTCCGTCAGGCGCGAATTGGTCATGTGCGTCTGGACCACGCTGGTGCCGTCAAACCCACGCACCGCGTGGCCCGCAGCATCGAACACAGCACCCGCCCCGCTGCCGCCGGCAATGGTTTCGTAGTACTGGTACTGCGCATTGCCGAAGGTGAAGTTGTTCATGGTGGGTTGGCTGCCCGCCATCACACCCAGGGCGCCAAACAGGGCGTTGGTAATGCAGGTGGAGGTCTCCACATTGCCCGCCACCACCGAGGCCGGTGGGTTGGGGTTGAGCATGGAGCCCTGCGGAATGATGACCTGCAGAGGTTTGAGGCACCCGGCGTTGAGCGGGATGTCATCGTCCACCAGCGTGCGAAACACATACAGCACGGCCGCCATGCACACGGCGCGCGGGGCATTGAAGTTGTTGGTCTGCTGCGCGCTGGTGCCCGCAAAATCGATCACCGCGCTGCGCTCGGCCACATTGACCTTCACCGACACGCTGATCTGTGCGCCGTTGTCCAGCGGCAAGGTGAACTGGCCGTCCTTGAGCTGGGTGATGACGCGGCGCACCGACTCTTCGGCGTTGTCCTGCACATGGCGCATGTAAGCCTGCACGACATCCAGGCCAAACTGGTCCACCATTTTCGACAGCTCCTGCACACCTTTTTCGTTGGCCGCCACCTGCGCGCGCAGGTCGGCCAGGTTCTGCTCGGGGTTGCGGCTGGGGTACGGCGTGGTGCCGCCGCCAGTGGCCAGCAGGGTGCGCACTTCTTCTTCCAGCAAGGTTCCGCGGTCCACCAGCTTCACGTTGTTGATCTGCACGCCCTCTTCGTCAATGCGGGTGGAGAACGGCGGCATCGAGCCAGGCGTGGTGCCGCCGATGTCGGCATGGTGGCCTCGGCTGCCCACGTAAAACGTGGGCTCACTGCCCTCCGCCACGTAGACCGGCGTGATCACCGTCACGTCGGGCAGGTGCGTGCCGCCGTGGTACGGGTCGTTGAGCATGTACACATCGCCCCGGTGCATTCTGCCCGCGTTCGCGCGGATCACGGTCTTGATGCTCTCGCCCATGCTGCCCAGGTGCACCGGCATGTGGGGCGCGTTGGCGATGAGGTTGCCGGTGGCATCAAACAGCGCACAGCTGAAGTCCAGGCGCTCCTTGATGTTGACCGAGTAAGCGGTGTTCTGCAGCTGCAGGCCCATCTGCTCGGCAATGTTCATGAACAGGTTGTTGAACACCTCCAGCAGCACCGGGTCGACGGTGGTGCCGGCGGCGTACTGCAGCTTGCGCGCGGTGACGCGGTCGAGCACCAGGTGGTCCAGGTCGGTGAGGCGTGCCGACCAGCCAGGCTCGACCACGGTGGTGGTGTTCTTCTCGGCAATGATGGCCGGGCCGGGGATCACGTCGCCCGGGTGCAGGTCTTCGCGCACCACCAGGGCCGCATCGTGCCATGCGCTGCCCGAGTACATCTTTACGGTCTCGCGCTGCGGATGTTTGCGGTGCGGGTGCACGGCCTGGCGTGGCTCGGCGGGGGCATCGCCTGCAATCATGGCCTCCACCGACACGGCCTCCACCACCAGCCCCTTGCCCGCCATCAGAAACGCAAAGCGCTGGCGGTAAGCCGCCTCGAACGCAGTCTGGATGGCTGCCAAGCCGCCAAACGGGACGACCAGAGCCGAATCGGTGCCCTCATACCGCACGTGCACGTTGTGCCGCACCTGCACCGGTCTGGCGCTGACCTGCTGGCGCTCCAGCTCGGCCTGGGCGGCAGCGCCCAGGGCGTCCAGCCGCTCGGCAATCAAGGGCACAGAAGCCTGGGCCAGCGGCGTCTCCACCGCCTGCTCGCGGATCACCGTCTGGTCGGCCAGCCCCATGCCGTAGGCGCTCAATACGCCCGCCAGCGGGTGCACAAACACGCGCGACATGCCCAAAGCGTCGGCCACCAGGCAGGCGTGCTGGCCACCTGCGCCCCCAAAACACTGCAGGGTGTAACGCGTCACGTCATAGCCGCGTGCCACACTGATCTTCTTGATGGCATTGGCCATCTGCTGCACGGCAATCTGAATGAAGCCCTCGGCCACTTCCTCGGGCTTGCGCTGGATCTGCTCGGCGATCTCCTCAAAGCGGGCGCGCACGGCGTCAGCGTCCAGTGTTTCGTTGGCAGCCGGGCCGAACACGCTGGGGAAGTAGCGCGGCTGCACCTTGCCCACCATCACGTTGGCATCCGTCACGGCCAAGGGGCCGCCGCGGCGGTAACTGACCGGGCCGGGGTTGGCGCCAGCGCTCTCGGGGCCGACGCGAAAGCGCGCCCCGTCGTAGGCCAGCACTGATCCGCCCCCCGCCGCCACCGTGTGGATGCTCATCATGGGCGCACGCATGCGCACACCGGCCACATGGGTTTCAAACTCGCGCTCGAATGCACCGGCGTAGTGGCTCACGTCCGTGCTGGTGCCCCCCATGTCAAAGCCGATGACTTTTTCGTGCCCGGCCAGGCCTGCCGTGCGCGCCATGCCGACAATGCCGCCTGCAGGGCCCGACAGGATGGCGTCCTTGCCCTGGAAGGTGCCGGCATCGGTCAAGCCTCCGGAGGACTGCATGAAGAACAGCTTCACGCCCGGCATCTCGCTGGCCACCTGCTCCACATAGCGGCGCAGGATGGGCGACAGATAGGCATCCACCACCGTGGTGTCGCCCCGGCTCACAAACTTCATCATCGGGCTGGTTTCGTGCGAGGTGCTGATCTGCGCAAAGCCCACTTCCTTGGCAATACGCTTGGCAGCCTGCTCATGCTGCGCATATCGGTAGCCGTGCATGAACACTATGGCCACGCTGCGCAGGCCACGCCCATAGGCCGCCAGCAGGTCGCCACGCAGGGTGGCTTCGTCCAGGTTCTGCAGCACATCACCATGGGCACCCATGCGCTCGCGCGCCTCGATCACTTCCTGGTACAGCAGCTCGGGAAGCTGAATATGGCGGTCAAACAGGCGCGGGCGGTTCTGGTAGGCAATGCGCAGCGCATCGCGAAATCCGCGCGTGGTCACAAGCAGTGTGGGCTCGCCTTTGCGCTCCAGCAGCGCATTGGTGGCCACGGTGGTGCCCATCTTCACGCACTCCACCAGTTCGGGGGTCACCGGCTCGCCGGGTTTCAAGCCCAGCAGATGGCGGATGCCGGCTACGGCCGCGTCCTTGTACTGCTCGGGGTTCTCGGACAGCAGCTTGTGCGTGGTTAGCGAGCCGTCGGGCCGCTTGCCCACGATGTCGGTGAATGTGCCGCCCCGGTCTATCCAGAACTGCCAGCGGGTGCCATGGGTGGTGGGTATGGTTTGCATGGTTTTGCGCCCTATCAAATTGAAAGCGGTCGGTTAACGTTGAAAGTAGTAGGGGATGAAGATCTTGTTGGCCTCGTTGCCCACAGACTGCACCCACTCACGGGAAAATCGTTCGCCCAGGCGTTTGAGCTCGGCCTCCAGCTCGGCCGGTGCCCGCTCGACCTTGATGCCCTTGCGCTGCAGCTCGCCCACCGACTCCTCGGCGATGGCCTCGCTCATCGCCCAGCCGCGTGCCTCGGCGTTTTGCGCAACCTTGGTCACTGCGTCGCGCACCGGCGGCGGCAGCGCATCAAAGGCCTGCTGGTTCACAAAAACAATGTTCTTGGGGAACCAGGCATTGATGCCGTAGTACTGCCTGATCTGGCCCCAGACCTGGTTCTCCACCCCGGTCAGGGCCGAGGTGATCATGGAATCGAGCTTGCCCGCCGACAGGGCGGTGTTGACCTCGACCATGGGCACATCCACCGGTGCCGCGCCCAGCATTTGGGCGATGCGCACGGTGGCCGGGTTGTAGGTGCGCATGCGAGTGCCCTTGAAGTCGGCCGCCGAACGCACGGGTGCAATGGAAAACAGACCCTGGGGCGGCCAGGGCACCGCGTACAGCGCCTTGAGGCCCTTGCGCGCAAAGTGCCCTTCGATCAGCGGGCGCTGCAGGTCCCACAGGCGGCGCGCATCGGCGTAGGTGCGCACCACAAACGGCACGGCATCGGCACCCGCTATGGGCATGTCGCGCACCAGGCTGGTCATGATGGTTTCGCCCGCCTGGGCCTTACCGTCCTGCACCGCCTGCGGAATGTCGCCCAGCTTGAACAGTGCGTTGTTGGCATGCACCTCGATGCGCAGAGCGCCCGCTGACGCTCGCTCCACATCCTGCGCAAATTGCACCACATTGCGGGTGTGAAAGGACTCTGCGCGGTAGCCCGTGGCCAACTTCCACTGGGTCTGGGCGTGCAGCACCGGGGCCACGGCAAGCGCGGCCAGCAACACAACGGTTTTCATGAGGGAACTCCTGTGCGGAAACGGGGGGCGTGTGCGGTGGGCTAGCCCTGCATCTGGCGCGGCAGCCAGAGCACGATGTCCGGGACGAAGTAGGTCAGCATGACGGCCGCCATCATCAAAAAGAACAGTGGCAGCGCGGTGCGGGCAATCCAGGTCACCTCGCGCCGGGTCAGGCCCTGCAGCACAAACAGGTTGAACCCCACCGGGGGCGTGATCTGCGCCATCTCCACCACCAGCACGATGAAAATGCCGAACCACACCAGGTCGAACCCCGCGGCCTCTACCGTGGGCAGCAGCACGGCAATGGTCAGCACCACCATCGAGATACCGTCCAGAAAGCAGCCCAGCACGATGAAGAACACGATCAGCAGCAGCATCAGCGCAAAGGGCGAAAGATGCAGTGCGCCAATGAACTCGGCCAGGTGGCGTGGCAGGCCGATGAAACCCATCGCCAGCGTGAGAAACGCGGCGCCCGCCAGGATGAGGCCGATCATGCAGTACACACGGCACGCGGCCACCAGCCCTTCCTTGAAGCGCGCCCAGTTCAGCGAGCCTTCCAGCTTGGCCAGCAACAGCGATCCCGCCACCCCAACGGCAGCTGCCTCGGTGGCCGTAGCAATGCCGCTGTATATACCGCCGAGCACCAGCACAATGAGCGACACCACAGGGATCAGGTGGCGCGACGCGTGCACCTTTTGCCAGAACGTCATGGCCGCATCGGCGGCAGGCACCTTGTCCTTGTTGAACAAGGCCCACACGATGATGTAGCCCATGAACAGGAGCGCCAGCACCAGTCCCGGAATCACGCCGGCCAGGAACAGCTTGGCAATCGACACATTGGCCGCCACGCCGTAGACGATCATGATGATCGACGGTGGAATGAGCAGCCCCAGGGTGCTGGCGCCCGCCAGGGTGCCGACCGATATGTCGTCGGGGTAGCCGCGCTTTTTCAGCTCGGGCAAGGTGATCTTGCCGATGGTGGCGCAGGTGGCCGCCGACGAGCCGGAGATAGCCGCAAAGATGGTGCAGCCCACCACGTTGGTGTGCAGCAGGCGGCCTGGCAAGCGATCAAGCCAGGGCGCCAGGCCTTTGAACATGTCGTCCGACAGCTTGCTGCGAAACAGGATTTCGCCCATCCACAAAAACAGCGGCAGCGCGGTCAGCGTCCAGGCCGAACTGGCGCCCCAGATGGTGAGCATCATGCTGTCGCCCACGGGGCGGTTGGTGAAAAGCTCCATTCCTACCAAGGCCACGCCCAGCAGCGAAAGACCGATCCAGAGGCCCGAGCCCAGCACGGCAAACAGCAGTGCAATGAGCCCGATGGCAATAACGAAGTCCATGGTGTGGTTCTCCTGTGGTTTTGTTTATTCGGAGCGGTTGGCTTCGCCCGCGGCGGTGATGAACACCTCACCACGTGCCCGCAGCACCAGCGCATGGGCAAACGACAGCGCAAACCCGATGCACCCCATCGCCATGCTCAGCTGCGGAATCCACAGGGGCGAGGCATCAGCGCCGGGTGATATGTCGTGCGTGATGTAGGAGATCCACACCGCCCGCACGGCATACCAGGCGATGTAGAGCGTGAGCGCCAGCGCAGACCCCAGGCAGGCCCATTCAAAGGCCCCACGCACCCGCTTTGGCAGGCGGTCCAGCACCAGGGTGACGCGGATGTGGTCGCCGTTTTGCAAGGTGGCAGGCAAGGCAAAGAACAACGCTGCAGCGATGGCGTAACCGGCGTAAGCGTCCAGTCCGTCGATGCTGAAGTGCGCAATTTCGCGGGACAGCACCCCCAGAATGACTGCGCCAAACGCTGCCACCATCGAGATGCCGGAGAGCACCATCAGCAACTTGTAGAAAGTTCGGACGAAGTTGTCCATCGCGTGCTCCTGTGCCGCTTTAAAAGTCGGAGGGTTGGAAGAAACGGGCAATGCGCTACACAGGCGTTGCCCCGCCCCTGCAGGGGCTTGAGGAAGACCGGGCGCCGCGTTACTTCTTGCGGTAGGCGTCAATGACGGCCTGGCCGTCCGCCCCGGCCGACTTAATCCAGTCGGCTGTCATGGCTTCCCCAATGGATGCCAGTTCCTTTTTGATGCTGTCGCTGGGTTCCGCCACCGTCATCCCTTTGGCGGCAAGTTCCTTGATGAATTCCTTGTCCACGCGCTCACTCGTGGCCCAGCCGCGCTCTTCGGCCGCCGCTGCGGCTTTGAGCACCGCGTCTTGCAGGGGCTTGTCCAGTGCGTCAAACGCTTTCTGATTCACCACGGTGGCATTGCGCGGCAGCCAGGCGCTGACGGGGTAGAAATATTTGACCTGCTCATACAGCTTGGATTCCACACCGCTGGCACTGGACGTGAGAAAGTTCTGCACTGTGTTGGTGGCCAGCGCCTGGCCCAGCTCGGACAGCTGTATGGTTACCGGCTGCGCCTTGAGCATCTGCGCAATGCGCGTGGTGGCCGGGTTGTAGGCCCGCATCTTGGTGCCCGAAAAATCTGCGGGGGTGCTCACCGGCTTGAGCGAATACAGCGACTGGCCGGGCCATGGCACGGTGAACAGAACCTTCACGCCTTGCGATGCCAGCAGTTTCTCTTGTGCGGGCTTGGCAGCCAGGTACAGGCGTTTCGAATCTGCGTAGCTGGTGGCCAGGAAGGGGATTGAATCCACCCCGAACAACGGGTTCTCATTGGAGGCGCCTGAGAGGATGAACTCGGCCGACGGCACCTGGCCCGTTTGCACGGCGCGCTTGATCTCATTGGCCTTGTACAAAGAGCCGCCGGGGTGCAGCGTGATCTTGAGCTTGCCACCCGTGGCCTTGTCCACTTCATCGGCAAACTGCTGCACGTTCTGCGTCTGAAAGCTGTTGGCGCTGTAGCCCGTGGGCAGATCCCACTTGACCTGGGCCTGGGCTGCGAAAACCGAGAGGCCGGCAGTCAGTGAGAGGGCGAATTTTTTCATGGTGAGGCTCCTGATAAATGCCGCTTTTTAGAAGCTGGCGAGTTGGTGGTTGAGAAGGTCGGTGACCAGCATGCAGCCCGGTGCGTGCGTGATGCAGAACGCCGGCTGGGCATTCAAGATGGCCGATTGCGGGGTCACGCCGCAGGCCCAGAACACGGGGATTTCATCGGGCAGCAGCGTCACGGCGTCCCCGTAGTCAGGCGCGTTGATATCGGAGATGCCGATGAGCGCCGGGTCGCCGATGTGCACCGGCGCTCCGTGCACGTTGGGAAAACGCGAGGTGACCTGCACGGCCCGAATCACATCAGCGGCCGGCATAGGCCGCATGGACACCACCATGGCACCGCCAAAGGGGCCGGCAGGGTCGGTGGCGACATTGGTGCGGTACATGGCCACGTTCTTGCCCTCGTTGATGTGGCGCAGGCTGATGCCCGCCTCTTGCAACGCCGACTCGAACGAGAACGAGCAGCCCAGCACAAAGGTCACCAGGTCAGCGCGCCACAGGTCGCTGATGTCGGATACCTCTTGCGTCAACTCGCCATGGCGCCAGATGCGGTACTGGGGTACATCGCTGCGGATGTCGATGCCCTCGCCCAGTGATGGCAACGCTGTCTGCCCCGGCTCGCTGACGGCCAGCACTGGGCAAGGCTTGGGGTTGCGCTGGCAAAAGCGCAAAAAGTCACCGGCCAGCACCTCGGGCAATATCACCAGGTTGCCCTGCACCCGTCCGTGCGCCAGACCGCTGGTGTGGGATGCCCAGGCGCCTTGCCGTATGACGCTGCGCACATGGCCGGGGTTGTTGATGCCGCCCGGGCCAAACGCTGCCAGCGCTTTGTCCTGTATTGAATCCACCGTGTTTCCTTGCATTGAGACATGTCAATTGCATGACGTTGGACGGATTGTGTTGGGGTGTGCCATGCGCTGGCAAATTCAAAAAATTTCTCTTAGGTCATCGATTTTTTCGATGCACTTCATTGGGGACAGCCGAACCAAGTTGGTGCCAAGGGATAACCCGGAGGTGGAAATTCGGGTAAACCCGAACACCAAAAGCAGACCGTAAACACGTGCTCCATCGCAGCGCGGATGGCGCGTGATGGCATGTGCTGGCATGACCCCAGTGCAAAGGGTCACTCAGACTCGGTCCAGGTTAAGCGCAGGTTCAACGCATGCAGAGGGCTGCGCGCCCCTGCTTCAACTGCGGGCTTTGCGCGTCTTGGGCTGCGGCTGCTGTGCGTCGATAAAGCCCAGCGCTGACCGCACCACGGCCTCCATCGCGGGCGACGACGGGTCTTCGCGATAGCTCACGTGGATGGGCAGTGGCCGCAGCGCAATGTCGCAGGCGAGCGCGCGCAGATCGGGGAAGGCCAGCATCCGCTGCACGGCCAGGCGCGGAAGCGTGGCCACACCAAATCCGCCTTGCACCAGCTGCACCATGGCAGAGATCGACGAAATGGTGTGCACGCAGCGGGGCTCCACCTGCGCCTGGCGCAGTGTGTCGAGCAGGTACACATGGGGTTGCGAGCCCCGCTGAAACGTGAGGATGTCGGTGCCCACAAAGTCTTCGGGCGCATAGCGCCGTTTGCGGTGAATCTTGCTGTTACCCACAAACACCATTTCCATGGGCGTCAACGCCTGGCTGCGAATGCCTTCGGCCGATGCGGGCAAGGCCGCAAATACGGCGTCCAGCGTACCCCGGCGGATCTGGTCGAGCAGCACGGGCGTGGATTCGACCGTGAGTTCCAGCTCCAGCAGCGGGTTGTCTTTGCGCAGTTGTTCCACCCACGGAATCAGCCATGAATGCAGGACCGACTCGATGGCCCCCAGGCGTATCGACACCTCGAGCGGGCCGCCCGATCCCATCTCGGCCTTGAGCTGGCGCTGCAGCTCCAGCATGCGTTTGGCGTAGGTCAAAAAGCGCGTGCCCGCCACCGTCAGCTTGAAGTGCTTGTCGCGCCGGTCCAGCAGCAACACACCCAGCTCTTCCTCCAGCGCGGCCACGCGGCTGGACATGGCCGACTGGGTCAAAAACAGCTTCTCGGCTGCGCGCGTCACGCTCTTGAGGGAGGCCACCCAGTAGAAGGCTTCAACAAAACGCAGGTTCATGGATGTACTCCGGCCGGGCCGGCAAGTGACTGGTCGTAAGGTGCACCAGGGCAGTGCAGCCAACCGCTGTCAGCGCAGGTTACGCAACGACGGCGGCGCCATTCTGCAAGCAATCAACGGGGTGCAAGGCGCAGCAGTCAGCAAAAAGAAACCCATGGTAGATGCACGCTGACTGCAAACATCGCAGCACGCAAGCTACTAATTTGATAGCTATTAGCGATTATGGGATAAGCGCTAGCGGCCATTTTTACCAAGAATTAGCCCGCAAACAGCGGAAGATCCGCTTTCTTGAGCGTGCGCAGCACAAAGCTCGACCGGCTGTGCCGGATGCCCTTGATCTTGTAAAGCTTCTCGCGCAACAGGCGCTCGTAGTCGCGCGTGTCCTTCACCACGATACGCAGCAGGTAGTCGTAGTCGCCCGACACCAAATGCGCTTCGATCACTTCGGGAATGCTGGCCAGCGTTTCGCCAAATTTTTCGAGCGTGTTGTCCGAATGGCTGTCCAGCGTGACCTGCACCAGCACCGTGTCCGCCAGGTCCAGCGACTGCGGGTTGATGCGCACGGTGTAACCCTGGATGACACCCGCCTCCTCCATCTTCTTGATGCGACCCCAGCAGGGCGACGCACTCAGGCCCACGGCCTGGCCAATCTCTTGCAGACTGGCGCGGGCGTTGCCCTGAAGCACAGCGAGAATTTTTCTATCGAGTCGATCCATTGGCCGGATTATTCACCAATCCATCGATCTGCAGAAAATTATTCTGCATTTCTCAATATTCAAAGCGAATTCAGCAAATTCATCTCTACCCAGGCGCGCATACTTCTTACATCAAGGCGTTCTTACCGGATCGCACAAACTGACAAGGCCCCGGCTGGTTACCGCCAGCGCGGGGCCCTTGGCATGTGGGCGCATCCACAAGGCAGTCCACACGACGGCACAAGCGCCGCCAGAGCATGACAAGAAGCTGACGGACCGCCTTTAATAAGCACGCTTACCAGCACAAACCCCGATGCCCCATCAAGAGGGGCACCGCCATAATTTGCGCGAGGCTGGCACCCTGTGTCACCACCCTCCCCTAAGGCGCACGCCCCGAGGCGGCCCCTACAACACCCCAACAGGAGACAGCATGCAACTGACCAAACTCGTCGTCGGCCTGAGCCTTGCGCTCGGCTTTGTGGCCACCGCTGCCGCGCAGACCACCATGCGCATCAGCATCTCGACGGCCCAAAACTCCCATCAGGGCATTGCCATCGACACGTTTGCCAAGGAAGTCGAAAAGCGCACGGCTGGCCGCTACAAGGTGCAGACGTTCTACAACGGCGCATTGGGTGGCGAGCGCGAGTCGATTGAAGCCGTGCAGCTTGGCACGCAAGAGCTGGCGTTCAGCTCCACCGGCCCTGTGCCCAACTTTGTGCCCGAGGCGCGCATCTTTGACGTGCCCTTCCTGTTCCGCGACAAGGCCCATGCCCGCGCCGTGCTGGACGGCCCCATCGGCCAGGAGATGCTGACCAAGTTCGACAGCAAGGGCTTCAAGGCGCTAGCCTGGGCCGAAAACGGCTTTAGGCACATGACGAACAGCAAACGCTCGGTCAACACGCCTGAAGACCTCAAGGGTCTGAAGATGCGCACGATGGAAAATCCGGTGCACATCGCGGCGTACAAGGGCTTTGGCATCATCACCACGCCCATGGCATTCCCGGAAGTGTTCACCGCGCTGCAACAAGGCACCGTAGACGGCCAGGAGAACCCGCTGCCCGTGATCATCTCGGCCAAGTTCGACCAGGTGCAAAAGCACCTGACACTGACCGGACACGTGTATTCGCCCGCCATCTTCGTGATGAACAAGGCCTCGTTCGAGAAGCTCTCGGCCGCCGACAAGCAAGCCTTCATCGACGCTGCCAAGGAAGGCACCAAGGCCAACCGCGCCCGTGTGGACGAAGACGATGCCAAGGGCGTGGCCGACCTGCGTGCCAAGGGCATGACGGTGGTGGACAACCCGGACAAGTCCAAGTTTGTGGCGGCCCTGGCCCCTGTGAACGCCGAGTTTGAAAAGCAGTTTGGCAAGGCCACCCTCGACAAGATCCGCGACGTCAAGTAATCATCAAGCGGTGCACCGGTTACTATATTTTTAGTAGCACATAACGCCCGTAGCATAAGCGCTACGGGCGTTTTTATCTTTATTGAATCGTTTTTTTGTTTGTCTGAACCCATGGATTCCATGGCGTCCTCTGCCCCATGAAAAAAGCTTTTCTGATGTTTGAACGCGGCGCCACCTTTGCCGCGTTGCTGGGCGCATGCGCCATGCTGGTCACTGCGGCCACGCTGGGCATGTTCCAGATCCTGACCCGCTTTGTGCTGGAACAACCCGCTGAGTGGACCGAGGTGCTGATCCGCTTCACCCTGATCTGGATGGTGTTTCTGGCCATCCCCACCGCGTTCCGCCAAGGCGCCATGGTGAGCGTGGATGTGGTGTACCGCTGGAGCCCGCCGCGCGTGCGCCGGGTGCTGGACTATGTGGTGGCGCTGGCAGCGCTGGCACTGATTGGCGTGATCATCTGGTTTGGCTGGGACTACGCACAGCGCGGCAGTGTGCAGTCGATGGCGGGGCTTGAATCCGTCTCCATGTTCTGGGCCTACGTGGCCATGCCGGTCGGTGGTGTGTTCAGCGCCATTGGCATCATCGGCAATCTCATAGACCCCCAACGCCTTGAGCTGGAGACCGCGCAATGACCCCCGTCATGATCACCACCATGGTGCTGTGTTTTGCACTCACCGTGTCCGTGGCCGTCTCCATCGGGCTGGCTTCCATCCTGGGGATTCAGGTGGCCAACGCCAACATGCTGATCTCGGTGAAGGAGATGTTTGGCTCCATCAACAAGTTTCCGCTGGCTGCCATTCCTTTCTTCATTCTGGCGGGCAACCTGATGGAAACGGGCGGCATCTCGCGCCGCCTGGTCGAGTTTGCCAAGAGCATTGTGGGTGGCGTGCAAGGCGGATTGCCGATGACCTGCGTGTTGACCTGCATGATTTTTGCGGCCGTCTCGGGCTCGTCGGTGGCCACCACGTTTGCGATTGGCGCCATCCTGATCCCTGCACTCATCAAACATGGCTACCCCACTAGCTACGCCGCGTCATTGCAGGCCACCAGCGCCGAACTGGGGGTGGTGATTCCGCCCTCCATTCCGCTCATCCTCTATGGCGTGAGCGCCGAAGTGTCGATTGGCGAGCTGTTCATCGCGGGCTTTGGGCCCGGTCTATTGATCGCTGGTGCGCTCATGCTGTTTGTGTGGGCGTATTGCAAGTGGAAGGGCTGGGGCAAGAACGATGGCGATGGCCGCATGCCGCTGGGCAAGGCCACGCTGCAGGCCGGCTGGGCGTTGCTGATGCCGGTGATCATCCTCGGCGGCATCTACGGTGGCATCTTTACGCCTACTGAGGCGTCGGCGGTGGCGGTGTTTTACGCACTCATCATCGGTGTGGTGATCTACCGCGAGATCCGCCTCAAAGACCTGTTCGGCATTCTGCGCAAGTCGGCTATCTCATCGGCCGTGATCATGTTCATCATTGCCAACGCCGGTTTGTTTGCCTTCCTGATCACACGCGCTGGCGTGCCCGATGCCATTGGCCGCTGGCTGGAGGCAGTGCTGCAGTCGCCCACACTGTTCCTGCTGGGGGTAAACGCGGCGCTGTTCATCATCGGCATGTTCATCGAGACCAGCGCCGCCATCATCGTGCTGGCGCCCATCCTGGCGCCTGTGGCCATGCACTTTGGGGTAGACCCGGTGCACTTCGGCCTGATCATGGTGGTGAACCTGGCCATGGGCATGATCACGCCGCCGTTTGGGGTGAACCTGTTTGCAGCCTGCACGGTGGCGCGAATATCGCTGGACCGCATCGTGGGGCACTTGATTCCGTTTGTGCTGGTCATCATGGCGTGCCTGATGATCGTCACCTATGTGCCGCAGTTGTCGCTGGGTTTGCGCGATCTGGTCTACGCAAAGTAGTTAGAATCGTCCGGTCAGGAGAGAGCGCCAGGCCCCAACAGGTCACGGCGCCGCCGAAGGCGCAGGCAGCAGCCAAACGCTCAGGCAAAAGGACTGACAACCGCCCGCAGTGATGCGGGCGTTCCCTTGCTGGAGAGAGATGGCCCACCGCACCGCGTGATGAGGCCATCCACCGAAGGAGCAAACCGCACGGCCAGCCAGGGCGCTGCGGTGAATCTCTCAGGTACAGCGGACAGCAGGGCAAATCCCGTGATCATTCTTTGTGATGGTCGCGGCCCCCATTTGCCCGGAGTCCGCCATGTCATTCGCCACTACCGCCCCCCTGCTCACCACGCCCCTGAACGCCCTGCACATCGAGCTGGGCGCCCGCATGGTGCCGTTTGCCGGCTATTGCATGCCCGTGCAGTACCCCGCAGGCCTGATGGCCGAACACCAGCACACCCGCAGCGCAGCAGGCTTGTTTGATGTGTCGCACATGGGTCAGCTCAAACTGGTCGGGCCTGATGCCGCTGCCGCTTTTGAAACCCTGATGCCCGTAGACGTGATTGACCTGCCCGTGGGCAAGCAGCGCTACGGTCTTCTCCTGACAGATGACGGCACGGTCATTGACGACCTGATGTTCTTCAACAAAGGCAACAACGAGATCTTCGTCATCGTGAACGGCGCGTGCAAAGTCGGCGACATCGCCCACATTAAGGCGCGCATCGGCCAGCGTTGCGATGTGATCCCGCTGCCCGACCACGCCTTGCTGGCACTGCAAGGCCCGCAGGCTGTCACGGCATTGACGCGACTGGCACCGGGCGTCGAAAAGCTGGTGTTCATGACGGGTGGCGATTTTTCCATCGCAGGCTGCGACTGTTTTGTGACCCGCAGCGGCTACACCGGCGAAGATGGATTTGAAATCTCCGTGCCTGCCGCGCAGGCCGACACCCTGGCCCGCGCCCTGCTGGCCCAGCCCGAAGTCAAACCCATCGGCCTTGGTGCGCGCAACTCGCTGAGGCTCGAAGCCGGGCTGTGCCTGTATGGCAACGACATCGACACCACCACCACCCCGCCCGAGGCCGCACTGAACTGGGCGATCCAGAAGGTGCGCCGCACCGGTGGTGCCCGCGCAGGCGGCTTCCCCGGCGCCGACAAGGTACTGGCGCAGATCGACAACCCCGCCGCCCTGCCCCGCAAACGCGTCGGCCTGGTGGCGCTGGAGCGTGTGCCGGTGCGCGAACACACCGAGCTGCAGAGTACCGATGGCCAGAAGATCGGCGAAGTGACCAGCGGCCTGCTGGGCCCCACGGTAAACGAGCCTGTGGCCATGGGCTATGTGGCACCCGCCTTTGCCGCCATCGGCACGCGGGTGAACGCCATCGTGCGTGGCAAGGCTGTGCCGATGGAGGTGCGCGCCATGCCCTTCCTGCCTGCCAACTATTTCCGCGGCTGAAGAAATGACCCACCCCCTGAGTCGCCTGCGGCGCCTTCCCCCTGGAAGGGGGACGCCCCCAGCGCGGCGGGGCGGCCCTTGCGCGGCGGCCCTCGCCGAGAGAACGCGCGGGCTCTGTGTGCAGCACTCAGTCGTAGTCACGCAGGGCGCCAAGCCGCTTACATTGCAGATTCATCCCTTTCATTTTTCTAGTTGCTTGAGGAGCCTCCCATGACCGTCAAATTCTCCAAAGACCACGAATGGATCAACGCCGCTGACGCCAATGCGGCGGTGGTCGGCATCACCGTGCACGCGCAAGACGCGCTGGGCGACGTGGTGTTTGTCGACCTGCCTGCCGTCGGCACCACATTTGCCCAAGGCGATGTCGCGGGCGTGGTCGAGTCCGTGAAGGCCGCCGCCGACGTGTACATGCCCGTGACCGGCGAAATCGTGGAAGTGAACGAAGCCCTGCGTGCCGACCCCTCGCTGGCCAACAGCGACCCCTTGGTGGCGGGCTGGTTCTTTAAAGTGAAGCTGGCCGATGCCGCCCAGCTGGATGAACTGATGGACGAAACCGCCTACAGCGCGTTCGCCGCCAACGCTTGAACAGATGTAAACGGGTGTGAACACTTCACACCAAAAACCATAGCTGGTTGCGCTTGAAAACAGTGCGTTTCAGATAGAAATGTATTTGGAACCCTTTAATAACAAGCGCTAGCAGCTTCTTTTTTAATAGCAAACCGGATTGCCCGCCCTATGACTGCGCCCGCCGCCCTGTCGCTCGCCGCGTTGGAGAACGCCACCGAATTCCTGCCCCGCCACATCGGCATCGACGCAGCGGATGAGGCCCACATGCTGTCCGTGATTGGCGAGGCCTCGCGCCGCGCGCTGATCGACTCCATCGTGCCGCGCTCCATCGCGCGCAGCACCGCAATGGACCTGCCCCTTCCAATCACCGAAGCGGCTGCGCTGGCAGAACTCAAGGCCATGGCGACCAAAAACCAGGTCCTGAAGAGCTTCATCGGCCAGGGCTACTACGGCACGCACACGCCGGGCGTCATCCTGCGCAACATTCTGGAGAACCCCGCTTGGTACACGGCCTACACGCCCTACCAGGCCGAAATCTCCCAAGGCCGCATGGAAGCGCTGATCAACTTCCAGACCATGGTCTGCGACCTGACCGGCATGCCGATTGCTAACGCATCCATGCTCGACGAGGCCACGGCCGCTGCCGAGGCCATGACACTGGCCAAGCGCTCTGTCAAATCCAAGAGCAACGTGTTTGTGGTGGCGGGCGACGCGCACCCGCAGACGATTGAAGTGATCCAGACCCGCGCCAAGCCTCTGGGCATTGAGGTCGTTCTGGCCAACTCCGCCGCCGAATGGGATGCCGCGCTGAACGGCGACTACTTCGCCGTGCTGGCCCAATACCCCGCCACCAGTGGCCGCCTTCCCGAACTAAGCGACCTGCGCGCCGATGTGGAAAAGGCGCATGCCAAACAGGCTGCTTTCATCGCAGCGGCCGATCTGCTGGCCCTCGCACTCATCACGCCGCCTGGCGAGTTTGGCGCCGACATCGTGGTGGGCACCACGCAGCGGTTGGGCATGCCCATGGGCGCCGGTGGCCCACACGCCGCCTACATGGCCTGCCGCGACGAGTTCAAGCGCAGCCTGCCCGGCCGCCTAGTGGGCGTGAGCGTGGACGCACACGGCAAGCCCGCCTACCGCTTGGCCCTGCAAACGCGCGAGCAGCACATCCGCCGCGAAAAGGCGACGTCCAACATCTGCACCGCGCAGGTGCTGCCCGCCGTGATTGCGAGCATGTACGCCGTTTACCACGGGCCGCAAGGCCTTCAGCGCATTGCGCAGCGCGTGGCCAGCTACACCGCCATCCTGGCCCAGGGCCTGGAGCAACTGGGCGCGCCCGTGCGCCCGCAAGCGTGTTTTGACACGCTGACGCTCAAAACCGACGGAGCTACCAAATCCATAGCTGCTCGCGCAATCCAGATGGGCGCTAACCTGCGGATTTACTTCGAAAACTACCTGTGCATTTCGCTCGACGAGACCACCACCCGCACCGACATTGAACTGCTGTGGAAGATCTTCGCCAAGGACGGCCAGGCCCTGCCCACGTTTGACGCGTTTGAAACAGGCGTGGAGCCGCTGATCCCCGCCGAGCTGCGTCGCACCAGCAGCTACCTCACGCACCCGGTGTTCAACACCCACCACAGTGAGACCGGCATGCTGCGCTACATCCGCCAGTTGTCCGACAAGGACCTGGCGCTGGACCGCAGCATGATCCCGCTGGGCAGCTGCACCATGAAGCTCAACGCCACCAGCGAGATGATCCCCATCACCTGGCCCGAGTTCGCCCACATCCACCCGTTTGCACCGGCCGACCAGTTGCTGGGCTACAAAGAGCTGGACGAACAGCTGCGCGCCTGGCTGTGCCAAGCCACCGGCTACGCCGGCATCAGCCTGCAGCCCAACGCCGGGTCACAAGGCGAATACGCAGGCCTCTTGGCCATCAAGGCCTACCACGAGGCGCAGGGCCACGGCCATCGCAACATCTGCCTCATCCCCAGCAGCGCCCACGGCACCAACCCCGCCAGCGCGCAGATGGTGGGCATGCAGGTGGTCGTGACGAAGTGCGATGACAACGGCAACGTGGACATGGTGGACCTGCAAGCCAAGTGCGAGCAGCACAGCGCCAACCTGGCCTGCATCATGATCACCTACCCCAGCACGCACGGCGTGTTTGAAACCAGCGTGAAAGAGCTGTGCGCCCTGGTGCACAGCCACGGCGGCCGGGTGTACGTAGACGGTGCCAACATGAACGCCCTGGTGGGGGTGGCCGCCCCCGGCGAATTCGGTGGCGACGTAAGCCACCTGAACCTGCACAAGACCTTCTGCATTCCCCACGGCGGTGGTGGGCCGGGCGTCGGCCCCGTGTGTGTGGTCGAAGATTTGGTGCCCTATCTGCCCGGCCACGCGACGGGTGGTGTGAAGGGCGGCGTCGGTGCCGTGTCGGCCGCGCCCCTGGGCAATGCCGCAGTGCTGCCCATCAGCTGGATGTACTGCCGCATGATGGGCGCCGAAGGCCTGCAGGCTGCGACCGAAACGGCCATCCTCTCGGCCAACTACATCAGCGCGCGCCTCAAGGACCACTACCCCACGCTGTACGCTTCGGAAGGCAAGGATGGAAAGCCGGGCCACGTGGCACACGAATGCATCCTGGACCTGCGCCAGCTCAAAGACACCAGTGGCGTGATGGCAGAGGATGTTGCCAAGCGCCTGATCGACTACGGTTTCCATGCTCCAACGCTGAGCTTCCCGGTGCCCAACACGCTGATGGTGGAGCCTACCGAGAGCGAAACGCTTTTCGAGATTGACCGCTTCATCGACGCGATGATTGCCATCCGCGGGGAAATACGGCAGATCGAATCCGGCGCCTGGCCGCAGGACAACAACCCGCTGAAGAACGCACCACACACCGCTGAAAGCCTGCTGGGCAGCGAATGGGCTCGACCCTACGCCCGCGAGGCCGCCGCCTACCCCGTGGCCGCCCTGCGCAGCAACAAATACTGGTCGCCCGTGGGCCGTGTGGACAACGTGTGGGGTGACCGCAACCTATCGTGCAGCTGCATCCCGGTGTCGGACTACGCCTGAAGCACCGTGAACGTCTCCACCAGCGCCTGTACCGTCTGCCGGCCACCCGCGCTGGAAGCGCTGGTCCAGTCTGAACCCGCTCTGGCCGCGCTGTGGCAGGCGCTGCCCGTGCGCCAGTTCGGCGCAGGCACGTTGCTGCAGCAAGCGGGCGAGACCAGCACGCGCTGTTGGCAGGTGCGCAGCGGTGTGGTTCGTCTGTTCTACCTTAACGATCAGGGCACAGAGCGCAACCGTTCATTCCACGGCACTGGCAACTGGGTTGCGGGCAGCCTGCCACCACAGGTCTTGCCCAGCCCCTACGCCATTGAGTCCCTGTCGATGGTGGAGGCTGTGGAGCTGCCCTATGCCACACTGGAACAGTGCCTGCGCACCTTCCCCCACATTGGCACACCCCTGCAAGAGGCCCTGGGCTATGTCTTTCAGCAGCACGCCCTGCGAGAGGCCGAATTGCTCAGCCACCCACCCGAGGTGCGCTACCAGTCCTTTCTGGCCACGCATGGCGATCTGGCCCCGCATCTGCCGCAGCACCATGTGGCCAGCTACCTGGGCATCTCGCCGGTGTCGCTCTCACGCATCCGGTCGCGGCTGGGCATGATTGACGTGGCAAACGGTCGTTAAGTGCCTCACGGCTCCAGCGCCCACGCGTTGACTGTGCGGGCGCGCCCTGGCATCACCACCAAGGGCAGGGTTTCGCGGTCCATCACAGCGTGGCCCGGCACCAGCCCGTTCAGATGCAGCAAATGCGCCGTCACGGCATACACCTCAGCATCGGTGAGGCTCTTGGGGGCATGCAGGGGCATGCCCCTGCGCACATAGTCGAACACCGTGGTGGCATAGGGCCACATCGCGCCCACCGACAGAACCTGCAGCGGGTACTTGCGCACGCGCAAGGGGCGCAGCGGGTCGCTCCAGCCAATGAAACCATCCGTGCCCGCCAGCCGCGCGGCAGGCCCTTCGATGCCTTGGGCGCCATGACAGGCCGCGCAGTGCATGGCATACAGCCGCGAACCCTGCTCCACACTGCCCCGGCCGGGTGGCAGGTTGCGGCCATCGGGGAAGACGGTGATGGCATAGCGCTCAATGTCGGCGGGTGACAGCGCTAGCCCCAGGCCGATGGCCATGGAGCTTGGTGGAGTTTGCGCCTCGCTAGCGCCACCAGCGGTCAGCACCGCCGCTGCCATCACCACAGCCACGCCCAGCCGCACAGTTGCGCGCGCGGCGAGCAGCACATGGCAACACATGTGTTCACGCATAGACGTTCTCCACGCGGCCGTCTGCCTGCACACGCCAGGCCTGCACCGCGTTGTAGTGGTTGAACGAGTGCATCGCGTAGCGGCGCTTCCATTCGCTGCGCAGCGGCTGGGTGCGGCCGTGTTCGTCGGTGGCGCGGCTCATCAGGTCGACCTTGCGGCCGTTCCATTGCCAAGGCAGCGTGAAGCGTGTAAAGGCACGGTCCAGCACCGGGCCGTGCAGCTGCGCCGGAACCCAAGTGCGACCTCCATCCACCGACACGTCCACGCGCGCAATGCGCCCCCGGCCCGACCATGCCAGCCCGGAGATTTCGTAGAACCCATGGGCATCCGGCAAACGCTGCTGCCCCGAAGGATGCGTGATCACCGACTTGACCTCCATGTGGAAGGCAAAGCGCTCGATCCGCCCATCGGCCAACACCTGGGTGTACAAACCCGACTCGTCCTTGGTGTACGCGGGCGCGTCGGTCACTTCCAGCCGGTGCAGCCATTTGACGTTGACGTTGCCCTCCCAGCCGGGCATGAACAGGCGCATGGGGTAGCCCTGCGAGGGCCGCAGCCGCTCGCCGTTCTGATACAGCGCCACCACGCCGTGCTCCATCAAGGCCTTCAGGGGCAGGCTGCGGCTGTGCGATCCACCGTCAGCGCCTTCGGCCACCACCCATTGGGCGCTGTCTTTCAGGCCCGCCTCGTTCAGCAAATATGCCAGCGGCACGCCGGTCCACTCCGAACACGACACCTCGCCCGCAATGTCGCCCAGCGTCTGATCCAGCGCCGTGGGCGACAGCGCATTGGCGGCCGAATTGCCCGCGCATTCCAGAAAATGCACACGACTGACCATGGGGTAGCGCAGCAGGCGCTCCAGATCAAACCGCAGCGGCTTGTGCACCAGCCCGTGCACATTCAGCGTGTGTCGCTCCGGCGCAATGTCGGGCACGCCGTTGTGGTGCACCGCAAAGTGCAGGCCACTGGGGGTGATGATGCCGCGCTGGTGCTGCAGCGGTGTGCGCCATACGGGGAAGCCCGCCGCTACGGACAAGCTGCGTTCCACCTGCGCCTCGTGTACTGCGGGCAGGCCGTACGACAGATCGGCCCCGCCGGGGCGGGTCATCGAATCGGGTAAGCGGGCGGCCAGTGGCTGCGGCGGCGCAGCCCGCGCCGCCGCCACACTGATGCCTCCCGTCGCAAGCCCCCCCAAAAAAGTCCTCCGACCCAGTCCGCTGGGGCCGCTGTATGAACGCATCCGTCGTCTCCGCAAAACAAACACGCGGCACCCATCGGCCGCAGTTGCAGTGTTGCGGGTTGCAAGCCGCCGCGCATTAACGTTGGTTAACGCGTCCGCTGCGGCTTGGCGCGAGCCTGGGCGCCAAGCCCTTTACACTGGCGCGCCGCTGGCAGCACACGCCTTGCTGCCGAGCAAATTAGCGTTCCACGTTTTTTCTCCCTTTCTTCTTTGTTTCAAGGACACCCCGTGCGCATTTCTTCCGCCCTTGTATTCGCCAGCCTGCTGGCTGTCCCTTTCGCATCTGTCATGGCCGCAGGCCCCGTCACCACGGCCAGTGGTCTGGTCTATGAATCACTCAAGGACGGCACCGGCGATTCGCCCAAGGCCACCGACTCGGTCAAGGTGCACTACAAGGGAATGTTTCTGGATGGCAAGGAGTTCGACAGCTCCTATAAGCGCGGCGAACCGACCTCGTTCCCGCTGAACCGCGTGATCCCCTGCTGGACCGAAGGCGTGCAGCGCATGAAGCCGGGCGGCAAGGCCAAGCTCACCTGCCCGCCTGCCATTGCCTACGGCGCAGCAGGTGCGGGCGGTGTGATCCCGCCCAACGCCACGCTCAACTTCGAGATCGAACTGATCGCGGTCAGCCGCTGATCCCACCGCCGGAGCCCGCCATGCTGCTCAAGGTTGGTGATCTCGCGCGACGCACCGGCCTCACGGTGCGCACGCTGCACCACTACGACGAGATCGGCCTGCTCAAGCCTTCAGGCCGGTCTGAGGCAGGCTACCGTCTGTATAGCCAGGCCGACGTGCAGCGCCTGCACGGCATTCAGACCATGCGCCAGATGGGCCTTGCGCTCGCCGACATCGACGCGCTTCTGGCCGGCAACGGCATGGCGCCCGAGCACATCATCGCGCAGCAAATCCGCTCGCTGGACCAGCAGATCGTGCAGGCCACCGAGCTGCGCGGACGCCTGACCATGCTGCGCGACGGCCTGATGGCAGGCGCCGAGCCGGACATGGGCAACTGGCTGGAAACACTGGCACTGATGACGACTTACGGCAAGTATTTCAGCTCGTCCGAACTCAAGCACATCTTTCAGAACTGGCACCTCATCGAGGCCGACTGGCTGGTCGTCAAAGACCTGGTGCGCAGCGCCATGGACCGCCAACTGGCGCCCGACACGCCAGAAGTACAAGCGCTGGCCTACCGATGGATGGCGCTCATGCTGCACTGGATGAAGGGCGACGTGGACCTGCTGGAGCGCTGGGGCCACATGTTTCGCACCGAGCCCAGCACCCAGGGGCGCAACCATGCACCGCCAGGCGACATGATCGAATACATCGAAACGGCCATCAAGCTGCGCATGGCGTTGCTGGAAAAATACCTGACCCGTGACGACCTGCGCATGCTGGGCCATGTGCCTCATACCGAATGGGCGGCGATGGAGACTGATGTACAACAGCTTCTGGCCAGAGCCGTCCCACCTCAGCACCCCGACGCGGTGGCCGCCGCGCTGCGCTGGAACACGTTGTTCGACACACTGACCCGCCACAACCCCGCGCTGCGACAAAAACTGCGCATGGCATCGGCCAACGAGCCCTTGTTGCAAGCAGGCTCTCCTTTGAGCGCACCCGTGCGCGCCTACCTTGGAATAGCGCTGGCATACGCAGTGCCCACCATGCCTGCGACTCACACGGCTCCGGCGCCAGTTCCCGCCCCTTCTCGTTGCTGATTGCAAGACGCGCCAAAAAAAGCGCTGAAATGCATTGCAAAGCACTTGACCCTCACGCAACGTGAGGGCCGACAGTCGGTCTCCATGAATGGAACGACACATGACTGTTAATGCATCTCCCCCCACCCACAAACCGCTGGACCAGCGTGCCACCCCTCCGGACGATCCGCGCGCCGCGCTGCTCAAGGACTCTAACTTTCGCTGGATGACGGGCGGCTCGTTCCTGTCGATGCTGGGCGACCAGTTCACGCTGATTGCACTGCCCTGGCTGGTGCTGCAGATGACGGGAGACACCTTGGTGCTGGGCACCGTACTGGCGCTCATCAGCATTCCGCGCGCGGTGTTCATCCTGGTGGGGGGTGCCCTGGTGGACCGCCATTCACCCAAGCAGGTGCTGATGGTCACCAAGTACATCAACCTGCTACTGCTCGCTGCGCTGGCGGGGCTGGTGCTTGCGGGCACGCTGACGCTGTGGATGGTGTACGCGCTGTCATTGGGCATTGGGCTGGCCACGGCGTTCAGCATCCCCGCAGGCACGGCCATGATGCCGCACGTGGTGGCGCGCTCGCAGTTGCAGGCAGCCAACGGCATCAGCCTGGGCTTGCGCCAGCTGACCATGTTCCTCGGGCCTTTGCTGGCCGGGCTGCTGATCGCGCTGTTTGGTGTGGGCGTGTCCGGTAGTGCGGGCAGTGGCAACACGGGTGTTCCGGCGCACGCCAACGCCACGGGCATCGGCTTGGCCTTTGCCCTCGATGCCTTGAGCTTTGCCTTGTCGGCATGGACCTTGTCCAAAGTGCGCACCCACGCCAGCGCACTGGCTCCCGCGGCAGCGCCCCAGGCGGTACTGGCATCCGTGGCGCAGGGCCTGGCGCACTTCTGGCGCGACAGCGAACTGCGCACCTGCTTTTTGTACTGGAGTGCCATTGCCCTGTTCATCATGGGCCCCATCCATATCGCTATTCCTGTGCTGGCCAGCAGCACACCTCAACTGGGCGCGGCCGCTTTCGGCACCATGCTGGGCGCCCACGGTGCGGGAACGCTGCTGGGCATGGTGGTGTCGGGCACCGTGCAGCGGCTGCGCATTGGCAGCCTGGGCATGACCATCCTGGCGTTCGACGCCATCATCGGCGCGCTGTTCATGCCCATGGGCTTGATCACCGCCGTGTGGCAGGGCGCGGGGCTGATGTTGCTGATTGGCCTCTTGGGCGGCTTCATGCAGGTGAGCGTTTTCACCTGGATTCAGCAACGTGTACCGCCCGCCCTGCTGGGCCGCGCGATGAGCTTGTTCATGTTTATCTTCATGGGCCTGGCGCCCATATCGGCAGCCGTCACGGGTTGGGTGATGAAAAGCATCACGCTCCCGCAGCTGTTTGCGACCAGTGGTGGCACGCTGCTGGTGCTGGCAGCGCTGGCCTTGGTGCTGACACCCATGCGCCATGTGACCGATGCACCCAAAGCCGTGCGCTAAAACGCCACAGCCCGGCCGCACGTTGAACGCGCGGCCGGGCTGTGTTCAAGGCCCTGCCTGTCATTGCGCAGGCGGGCAAGTTTCTAAAGACTTGGCCTCAAACTTCCGTCACGAACTGCTCGCGCGAGCGGCGCACCTTCTTCAGGTTCACCAGCCAATCGCCTTCATCCGCCCGGTAGCCCAGCGGCAAGATGGCAACGCTGCGCAGGCCCTTGGCACGCAAGCCCAAAATTTCATCCAGAGCGGCCGGGTCAAAGCCTTCCATCGGCGTCGAGTCAACTTCTTCAAAAGCAGCAGCAATGAGGGATGCGCTCAGGCCGATGTAGGCTTGGCGGGCGGCATGCTGAAAATTCACTTCAGCATCGCGTTGTGGGTACATGCCCAGCAGCATCTGGCGGTAGTTTTCCCAGCCTTCGTTCTTGAAGCCGCGTTGTTCATTGGTCAGATCAAACATCATGTTGATGCGATCAGCCGTGTAGTTGTCCCAAGCGGCAAACACCAGAAGGTGTGAGCCGTCGGTGATTTGGGCCTGGTTCCATGCGATGGGCTGGATTTTGGCGCGCACAGCGGGGTCGGTCACCACGAAAATTTCAAACGGCTGCAGGCCGCTGGATGTAGGCGCCAGGCGGGCGGCTTCCAGAATGCGCTCGACCTTGTCTTGCGGAACGGGCTTGGCGGGGTTCAGCTTTTTGGCGGCGTAGCGCCATTGAAGTTGGTTCAGCAGCGGCTGCGAGGCAGAGGGAGTGGTGGAAGCGGTCATAAAAATCCTGTGATCGATTGAGAGGGTTACGCAGCAAAGTGCGCCGTGTATGAACTCTAAGCCTGCCGTTGCACTTCAGTAAGAGCGTTCAAAGAAAAGGATTGTTCGCAATACGTCAACAATCGCCCCGTAAAACCGTCCAAACACGCCCTGTACAGACTCAAATGGCCATTCGCAAGCCCGCAGACTTTTGTCAGCCAACGCGGCGCTGTACCTGCCCGGCTGCGCCCACGCACGGAAAGCCCGCATCCAGCGGGCAGCACGGGTTGCAGGCGTACACTCATCGCCCTGTGCCGAGCCAACGATAGTGCAGGCACACTGCGCGCCCACCCTGGGTGCCACGCCATAGACCCGACCTTCCATGAGCGAACCCGATCTGTCTTTTCTGGAACCGGCTGGACGGCAGCCCGCCCAGGTGGCGCCCGCGCGCGCGGCCACCGCTCCCACCGATCCCACCACCTCTGCGGCATCTTCCGCCAGCGCGCCCGGTATATCGGCTGACGGCCTGGTGGCAGAACTGCGCGCCTACCAAGCCGAGCTGGAAAGCCAGAACAAGGTCCTGCGCTACAGCCAGACCGTGGCTGAAAGTGCCTCCGAACGATTCGAAACCCTGTTTGCCAGCGTGCCCCTGGCCCTGATGGTGGTGGACGAACATGACATGGTGGTGCAGGCCAACTCGATGGCGCACCGCTCGTTTCAGCCCAGCGAACGCGACCGCCCGCTCACGGCCCTGATGCCTTTTGTGCGCCGCCAAGATGCCAAACGCGTGCGCGAAGCCTTTGCACTGGCAAAAGACCTGGGCCGCAGCGAGGTGAAGGAGGTGGTGTTTGCCATCAGCGCCGACACCCACATCACGGGCGACCTGCACATTGCGCACATCGAGGCGCCTCAGGCCAGCGGCCCGCCCCTGCCCCAGTTCTTGTGCGCGGTGATCGACCAGGGCCCGCTGCTGGCAGAGCGCCAGGCGCTGCAGCAAAGCGCCGTCACCCTGCAGCAGCGCAACGAGCAGATCCGCGCCAGCGAAAAGCGGCTGGAGGCCATCATCAACTCCGCGCTCGACGCCATCCTCTGCGTCGACCAGCACCAGCGCATCACCGTGTTCAACCCCACGGCAGCGGCGCTGTTCCAGTGCAGCGCCAGCGATGCCATGGGCAGCCCGCTCGACCGGTTTTTGCCCGACGCCGCGCAGGCCCTGGCGTTTGCACAGCTCACCACCCAGGCGCTGCTGGGCGAGATGACCGCGCTCACCGCCAGCGGCAAAGAGCTGGCGGTAGAAGTGAGCGTTTCGTTCGAGCGCCATGCCGACGGCGAGACCACCACCGTGTTCGCCCGCGACCTGACCGGTCGCAAAAAGGCCGAGGCACACCGCAGCGAGCTGGAAGCCCAACTGCGCGAGTCGCACAAGATGCAGGCCGTGGGCACCATGGCAGGCGGCATTGCGCACGACTTCAACAACATCCTGGGTGCCATCCTGGGCAATGTCGAACTGGCCAAGGCCGACTGCGCTGGCAACGCACCGGGCTCGACCGTGCTGGAGAGCCTGCTGGAGATCGACAAGGCCGGCCGCCGCGCGCGCGACCTGGTGCGGCAGATCCTCACCTTCAGCCGCAACGAGCCGCCCCAACGCTCGGCCGTGTCACTGGCCGAAGTGGCGCACGACACCGAGCGCCTGCTGCGCGTGACCCTGCCCCCCGCCATCGAGCTGCACATGCAGCTGCAAGTCGGCCTGCCCCCCGTGCTGGCAGACGCCACCCAGGTGGAGCAAGCCTTGCTCAACCTGTGCACCAACGCCGTCCACGCCATCCAAAGCCAAGGCACTGAGCGCGGCAGCATCCATGTCGAGGCCGCCACCGTGCAGCCCGACCACCGGCTGAGCGAACGGCTGGGCCTGGCGCCCATCGACTACGTAGCTTTGACCGTGCGCGACAGCGGCCCCGGCATGGAAGCCGCTACGCTGGAGCGCATTTTTGAACCCTTCTTCACCACCAAACCCGTGGGCCAGGGCACCGGCCTGGGCCTGGCGGTGGTGCATGGCGTGATGCGTACGCACGAAGGCGGGGTAGACGTGCAGAGCACGCCGGGCCATGGCAGCAAGTTCACGCTGTACTTTCCGGTGGTGCCAGGGGGTGCCGACGCCACAGCCACCACCTCTGCGTCCACGTCCGCCCTGCCCGCGCCCACCGCAACCAACCCCGTGGAGGCAACCCCGGCCACCCCCAGCCCTTCTGACTGCGCCCCACCGCCCCGCAAGCCCCACGTGATGTACGTGGACGATGACCAGGCGCTGGTTTTTTTGGTGCAGCGCCTGCTGCGCCGGCGCGGGTATGAGGTCAGCGGCTATACCGACCCGCACGAGGCCCGCGCTGCGCTGAACGCCGCCCCACACAACTACGACCTGCTGGTGACCGACTACAACATGCCCGGCTTCTGCGGTGTGGACCTGGTGCGAGAGGCCCGCCTGATCCGCCCAGACCTGCCCGTGGCCCTGGCCTCCGGCTACGTCACGGCAGAGATCGAACAAGCCGCTCTGGCCGAAGGCGCGCAGGCGCTGATCCACAAGCCCAACGACGTGGAAGAACTCTGCGCCACCGTGCAGCGGCTGATCGCAGGCAATGACCCTGCTGCCTGAGCCGCTGGAGGGCAGCGTGCAGGCGGTGTATGAAGACGCCGACCTGCTGGTGCTGGCCAAGCCCTCGGGTCTGCTGTGTGTGCCCGGCCGGGGCCCCGACAAGCAAGACTGCCTGAGCGCCCGCGCGCAGCACCGCTGGCCCGGCGCGCTCATCGTGCACCGGCTGGACCAGGCCACATCGGGCCTGGTGCTGATGGCGCGCAACATCGAAGTCCAACGCCGTCTAAGCCATGCATTCGCCGAGCGCCAAGTCAACAAGCGGTACCAAGCTGTGGTGCAAGGTGTTCTGGGCCCAGAAGACAACGCATGGAGTGAGATCGACTTGCCCATTGCGGCCGATTGGGAACGGCGCCCGCTGCGTGTGATCAACCACACCATCGGCAAGCCCAGCCTCACACGCTGGCGGGTGTTGACAAATAACGCAGTGGCGCAGACCACCCGTATTGAACTGGAACCTGTCACCGGTCGAACCCACCAGTTGCGCGTGCACCTCGCAGCCATCGGCCACGCGATTTTGGGAGATTCGCTGTACGCAGACGCCACTACCCATGCCCTAGCGCCCCGCCTGCTATTGCATGCGTGCAACCTCGTATTCACGCACCCCGTCTCGGGTAAGACTATGGAGATGACCTGGGCACCGGAGTTTTAGCCAGCCCAGCCGAAAATCCGCCAATGGCAACTCTCTACACCGCATCAAGGGATGTATGCGGGCTTAAGCCAAAGCAATTCACCAATCATTGAGTCGGCATGAAGCAACTTGAACGGATGTTTCAAGTTCAAAGTTACCGGCTCCATAAAACGACTGCCTGGGGCGTTTACATCGCGTGGAATCTCGCGATGAGATGGCTCCATGCACGTTGGTCATTCAAGGTCACACGCATGCTGACTGAAGGCCAACCGCCAGCAACAAGCGGTTTTGCCAAGGCAATGCGTCTACGACGGTAGAGAGCAGCTCTAAATTTTTAGCCCACCCAGCTTCACCCCCCGCAGAGTAGACCAACATGACGTTGGTGCGTGGTGGGCCTATGCGTTTCCAACGAAACGGTTGTTGCGACATCGACAGTTGCAACTGCCAATCCCAGCCAATAGAAACGGCTGGCGATGAGGCACTGACCCACTCGGTGTAGCCGCTGATCACGGTCTCACGACCACACCGTTTGACAGATAGGGAATGAGCACCCGCCAACTCAGTGTCTACCCCTGAGAGCAAGTGCTCAATATGCAGAGAGAGCAGCTCGTCAATCGACAAGCGCAAAAGCCCGTCACAGGACAGCCGCATGGCCGGTATCTGCAGGTTTGTGAATTTTTGAGGGCTTCGCGGGCATCGAAAAAACCGCTGACAACGCAAAAGCAACGCCTGAAGCAAAAACGGCCGTCAACCCAACAAACCCAACATGGCCGCACGAACAGTGGCCGCCGTCTTGTTGTTGGTTTGCAGCTTGACCACGGCGTTCTTCACGTGAAAGTTCACCGTGTTTTCCGACACATCGAGCAGAAAGGAAATATCGGCAGATGTCTTGCCATCGGCAGTCCATTTGAGCACCTCGATTTCTCTGGCGGTCAAGTGGGGCTGCATCTGCTCCGCTTGCCGTTTGGTGAAAATCCGCGATAGCACCACATGCGCCACGTGCGAAAGCCATCGCATCTTCATCTCGTTGTGATCTACCTCTTGCGCAGTCAGTGCACCTTCGGATCGCGCCAGCGTCAACATCCCTCGGACACCGCCTCCATCAATGCAGGCATTCGCCCAGCCAAAGCGCAAACCAAAAGAGCGGGCATCTTCCCAAAAATCTTGCGCCTGCGCAAACACATCATCCGCCCACAACAGCGGCGTGTTCTTGCGGCAACCATGCTGAACCGTCGGATCGGTCTGTACATAGCCTTGCTGCACATAGCGTTGCTGCCACTGCGCGGGGTAGTTGTTCAGAAAAATAGTCTGCGGGTTGGACAGAGGCAGCGGAACGCGCAACCCATAGGCGCAATATTCAAAACCCAGTGACCGCGCGGCTGCTTCGATCCTGTGAAACACCTCGCGCTCCGACTGCGTTTCGTCGAATACATCCAACAGATCCTCTTGCCAGCTTGCCATACATGACTCCACCAACATACCGAACCAATGAACACCTAACCACCGGCCTATCGCTTTCGCAGCTTCACCACCCCAACCGAGCGCTGTAACGTTCAGGAACATTTTGGGGGTAGTCGAAGGTTTTGGCGACAAGATTTTGTCGCTCGCGGCATTGCCCTACCAAAGTTGGTAGTTACAAATTTCTTTGCGCAACTCTCTAATGGACAAAACTTGTCAGGGGAAACGCAAATGCGCATCACATCCGGCTGTTCGGCAGAAATATCCACACCCCTTATGCACCGCATGGCGCGCTACCGCCATCGTGTATTTGTGGAGACCTTGGGCTGGCAGCTGAAATGCCGTGACGCACTGGAATACGACCAGTTCGATCGCGACGACACGTTGTATGTGATTGCCCAGAACGAGAGCGGTGACGTGATTGGCACAGCACGGTTACTCCCAACCACCCGCCCCTATCTACTGTCAGAAGTCTTTCCCAACCTGCTCAACGGCGCAGCGCCCCCGCAGTCGCCTGACGTGTGGGAGCTGTCTCGGTTTGCGACCATGGACTTCTCGGGTCAGACGGGGTCTGCCCTGGACCAATTCTCGTCCCCCATTACCACTGGTCTTCTGCGCGCGGCAAGCCACTGCGCCATGGCGCAAGGAGCGCAGCGCATGGTCACGGTATCGCCCCTGGGAGTAGAGCGATTGCTGCGTAGAACTGGCTTTAAGGCGCACAGGCTGGGACCACCCATGGTGGTCAATCATCAACCCGTGTTTGCGTGCTCCATCCGCTGCGAGTAGCTGCACAGCAACACCCTGCACTCCCCGCATTTCAAGCCATTGCCCTCCAACGAAGGCGAGGAACGCCATGACAAACGCACTCAGGCACTTGGATCCACCCCCCAGCGCAATCGCAGCCGCCAATGCACCCGCTGTTGCAGCAGCCACCGGTCAGCTTGCCTTGGGTCAACGCATGATCGTTCCACACACTGGGCAAGTCACGCCACACCTGCGCCAGCACCTTTTGCAGCAGCGCCCCGTCACAGTGTGGTTCACAGGCCTGAGTGGCGCGGGCAAGTCCACCCTGGCTTACGCACTGGAAGAACGTTTGCATGCCAGAGGCTTTGCCAGCTTTGTCCTCGACGGTGACAACCTGCGGCACCGCTTGAATCGCGACTTGGGCTTCAGTGCCAGCGAGCGCACCGAAAATATAAGACGCGTGGCCGAAGTGGCGGCACTCATGAACGAGGCGGGGCTCATGGTGTTCACCGCCCTGATTTCCCCTCAGCAGGACGACCGCTCCATGGCCCGGACCATTGTCGGGGAAGAGCGGTTTCTGGAGGTCTACGTCAGCACCCCGCTCCCGGTGTGCGAAGAACGGGACCCCAAGGGCTTGTACGACAAAGCCCGTGCGGGGGTCATTCCCCATTTCACCGGCGTATCGGCGCCCTACGAAGCCCCAGAGGCCCCTGATCTTGGAATCAACACAGAGGGCATCAGCCTTGACTCTGCGATCGAGCAGGTTTTGGCGCTCCTCACCCGCCGCGGATTCATTGCCCAGCCATGACCACGACCACGACCACGACCGTCGAACCACACTCCCACCGCGCAGTCCCAACGGCCTATGACATCTTCAACGGAGATGCCGATGGCCTGTGCGCGCTGCACCAGTTGCGCACCATCGAGCCATGCGAAGCCGTCTTGGTCACCGGCACAAAGCGAGACATCGCACTGTTCGACCAGTTGCCCGAGGGTCTTCCGCTCCAAGTGACTGCGCTGGACATTTCGTGGGACCGCAATGCGCACAACGCGGCCAAGGTGCTGAACGCGGGAGGCAGCGTGACCTACTTTGACCACCACGCCGCACAAACGCTGACCCATCACCCCCGGCTCAAAAGCCACATCGACACTGCGGCCAATGTCTGCACCAGCATCTTGGTAGACCGGCATTTGAACGGTGCCATGCACCAGTGGACCATTGTTGCCGCCTACGGAGACAACCTGGACGCCGTTGCCGATCAAATGGCGCGCGCCCACGGATGCACCGCAGGCACACGCGGTGCCCTCATGCAATTGGGCTATTTACTGAACTACAACGCCTACGGTGAAAGCGCTGAAGACCTGCACTTCCACCCAGCGCAGCTGTACCGGTCATTGCACCGCTTTGAAAGCCCGCTGGACTTCATTGCCAAGGCTTATGAATACCACCGTCTGCAGGAAGGCCACGCCGACGACCAGCGGGCCTTACATGATGTGCAGCCCTATGCATCCAACCAGCACGCTTGCGTGTACCTGCTGCCCGACAGGCCCTGGGCCAGGCGCCTTTGCGGCCTGCTGGCAAACAAGCTCGTCACCAGCCAGGGCGGGCGGTCCGTAGCCGTTCTCACCCCGCGATCTGACGGCGATTTCCTGGTGAGTCTGCGCATAGGAAAAAACGCAGCCTGTCGCGCTGATTTGTTCTGCAGCCGCTACCCAGAGGGCGGGGGGCGCCACACCGCCGGAGGCATTGACCGCTTGCCTCCTGGCGACCTGGACCAGTTCATCAACGAATTTTTCAACTACTTGCAGGAGCACACGTCATGAGCAACACAACGGTCAGCGCCCACACCAGGCCACTCCCGCTGCTGATGGTGCCACTGCGGCGCTGCGGTAGCCATGCACTGCGTCTGCGGCTCAATACCAATCCACAGTTCCACTCACCCTACCCTCTGCACATCGTGGACTTCATGCCGCTCGTGCCGCTGTATGGGGATTTGCGTGATGACGATGCCTATCTGCAACTGGTGAAAGATGTAGTGGGTCTGCAAGCTGCAAGCATGGTGAAGTGGCCCGACATGATGTTCGATGCCCATGAAATTTTTGAGGGGCTTCGCAACCAGCCACGCAGCGTGCACCGGATCGTCTGGGAACTGCTGCTGCGCAGCGGCGAGCACCACGGAGCAAGCGTGGTCATGGACAAGTCACTCGACAGCATTCACTACGCGCACGACTTGATGGAGCTGTTCCCAGAGATGCGTTTTTTGAACGTGGTGCGCGATCCCCGGGCGCAGGTTGCATCCATGAACCGCGCGATCATCCACGAATTTGACACCACCTTGAACGCCCTCGCCTGGGTCAAAGCGCACGATGCCGGGCATGCATTGGCCAAGCGCCATCCTGAGCGCGTTCTCACCATCCGCTACGAAGACTTCCTCAGCGATCAAGAGGCCATTTTGCGCAGGGTCTGTCAGTTCATTGGGATTGAATTTTTGCCTGCGATGCTGGACATCGGTGCCTCGCAAGAGGCCAAAGAGCTTTCCAGCATGTCTGCGCTGTGGGAGTCCAACTGCTTTGCACCCATTGCAGCCAACAAGGACAAATTCAAATCCCAATTGCAGCCGCAAGAGATTGAAACCATTGAGACGCTGACGCTCGATTACATGCAACTTTATGGCTACCAATGCATGACCGATGCAAAGGCCAGCCTGCCCCAAGCAGCAGCCATTGAAGAACTCCGCGCCAACTCTGGCAGGCTGCGCGCCGCAGCCTGGGAACAGCTTCGGGTCAGCGCGCCCAGCGACTATGCCGCCCGCCGCGTGAGGGCCGACTACCTGGAGCAATTGCGCCAGCGCCATTTATCGACTCTAGATGCGCAAGCCAACCTGCAGACAGCCTGCTGAGTGAACCCTCTCGCCGCACCCTAAAACGCCTTTTAGACAGCCTCCAAGGAAACGCCATGCGTATCAAAGACCTGAAACTGGGTATCCGCCTCGGAGTAGCATTTGGACTGCTGCTGCTGATCACCGTCATCGTCGCCCTGCTGGGGATAGCCAATATATGGGCCCTGCAAAAGAGCAATGAGCAGCTTGCGACCCATGAGCTCAAGCGCCAGGACATGGTCCAGCAGTGGCAAACCGACATTCAGATGAACTGGCTGCGCACGGAGGCCTTGCTCAAGGCCAATGACGCCCAATACACCAGCAAGCTCAAGAAGGACATGTCGGCCGTGGTTGAGGTGCAAAGCAAGCGGATGGAAGAAATACGCACCTACTTGCTGCCCGGCAAGGAAAAAGATCTGTACGACAACGCGATTGCTGCACGCGACGCCTACCGAATCAAACGCACGCAGCTTGTCAAAGCGAAGGAGGCAGGAGAAACCGTTTCTGAGCAAACAGACACGGCACTGGCCCCCGTTTTCAACAAGTATTCCAGCACGCTGCAAGACCTCACCCAAACCTTGAACGATGGCGTCAGCGCCACGCTGAAAGAAACCACTGGCAAGGCGGAGAACAGCGTCCTGTGGGTCGGTGGCAGCACTGCTTTGGCTATTTTTGTGGGACTTTTTCTCGCGTACTGGACCACCCACTCCATCACCGTGCCCGTGCAGCAAGCCGTGAAAGTGACCACCGCCATCGCGTCTGGCGATCTGGCCACCCCGATTCCCCAGGGCAACAAAGACGAAGTCGGCCAATTGCTGACCGAGCTTTCCATCATGCGCAGCAAGCTCGCGGAGATCGTCTCCAACGTGCGCCAGAGTGCAGAAAGCGTGTCAACGGCCAGCGTGCAAATCTCGCAGGGCAACCACGACTTGTCTGCACGCACAGAACGCCAGGCCAGCGCGCTGGAAGAGACAGCAGCGTCGATGGAAGAACTGGGCGCTACCGTGAAGCAAAACTCTGACAGTGCGCAGGCCGCCAACAAGCTGGCAGCGAACGCCAATACCGTTGCGGTACAAGGCGGCGAGGTGGTCGCCCAGGTTGTCGAAACCATGAAAGGAATCAACGAGAGTTCGCGAAAGATTGCAGACATCATCAGTGTGATCGATGGCATTGCTTTCCAAACCAACATCCTTGCACTGAACGCCGCCGTAGAGGCGGCCCGCGCGGGCGAACAGGGCCGGGGCTTTGCCGTGGTGGCCAGTGAAGTGCGTGGCTTGGCCGGCCGGTCTGCCGAGGCCGCCAAAGAAATCAAACAGCTCATTTCTGCCAGCGTCACCCGGGTGGAGGAAGGCAGTGCGCTGGTAGACAAGGCAGGCCACACCATGACCGAAGTGGTCACCTCTATCCGGCGGGTGACGGACATTGTTCGCGAAATCAGTGCTGCCAGCGCTGAACAAAGCGACGGCGTGGCCCAGGTGGGCGAAGCTGTGATGCAAATGGACCAGGCCACCCAACAAAACGCCGCCTTGGTAGAAGAAATGGCAGCCGCCGCCAGCAGCATGCAAAACCAGGCACAAGAGTTGGTAGGAACCGTGGCGGTGTTTCGACTGGAACAGACGGGCGCAGCATCAAGCGCGCCCACCAGCTACCGTGCACCCCAGCCGGACAAAGTGGTGTCCAAACACACCCTAGCAATACCAACGCGCGCAATTACGGCCAGCTAAAGCTGCGAGAGGAGCTGGAGATGTGAGTGCTGCTTGCAACATCCAGCGGTGGGCCACGCCATTTTGGGCGATGCGCTGTATGCCAACGCCACCCCACAACCCCAGTTTCCGCGTCTGCTGCTGAATGCTTGCCACCTGGCTCTTGGCATTCATTCACCCGGTGAAGGGTGAATGAATGCCGTCTGTTCAGACTCATAATTTTAGCAAAATCGGCCTCCAGCGCTTATCTAGTAAGCGCCAACAGCTATTACATTAGTAGCATCTAGCCCGCCGGCTTATCGCCACCCGGCAAGCCGCCCAGGGACACAGGTCGCGACATCGCCCACTGCACGGCCAGGATGCTGCCCAGTACCACCAGCATGCCCACCAGCGCCACGCCGCTCATCGCCTGCCCCAGCAAGACCCAGCCCAACAGCACCGCCGTGACGGGGCTGAGCAGCGCAAGCGACGACACCGCCACCGAAGGCAACCGCGCAATGCCCCTGAACCACAACGCATAAGCCAGCAAGGCGCCCACTCCGCCCAGGTAAACATAGCCGCCGATGTGGGTCGCGGTAAGCACGGGCAGCGGCGGGTCCGCCCACCACGCCACAGGCGCCAGCATCACACCACCCGCCAACAACTGCCAGCCGGTAAACGCCAGCACCGGCAAGTCAGACTGCCAGCGCCGCGACCAGAACGTGCCTGCCGCCATACTTACGGTCCCCACCAGCGCAGCGGCCACCCCCACCATGTCCCAGCGCGCCCCCGGCGACAGCAGTAGCGCCGCCATGCCCGCCACCCCCACGGCGCCCGCAACCAGCGCCATGCCTGGCGGGCGCCGATGGTCCAACGCCCAGACCAGCCCCATCACCACCAGCGGCCCAACGGCCCCGACCACCGCCGCCACGCCACCCGGCAAGCGGTAGGCCGCCACAAACAGCAGCGCCTGAAACATGCCAATGTTGAGCGCCGACAGCACCATAAGCCGCCACCAGCCTACCCAGTCGCCCCATGCGGGCCAGCGGCGGCACCACAGCACCAGCAACAGCCCCGCAGGCAGCGTGCGCAGCAATGCGGCGGTAAACGGACGGTCCGGCGGCAGCAGCTCGGTGGTGACGATGTAGGTGGAGCCCCAGATGACCGGGCCCAGGGCCGTGGTGAGTGCATCCAGCCAGGGAGAAGAACGGGTAGAAATCATTTTTATCTTCAATTCAAGACAAATAACTCTACCATACAATCTTGAAATCAAGATAAATGAAGCACACCAGTACCCATGGCCACCGAACGAAAACCCGACGCCGTACACGCCATCCTGGCCCAGTGGCACCGCGAACGCCCCGATCTGGATGTGAGCCCCATGGGCACGATTGGCCGCATCAAGCGCTGCGCCGCCCTGCTGCAGCGGCGGCTGGACGAGACCTTTGCCGCGTTCGGTCTGAGCGGCTGGGAATTTGACGTACTGGCCACCTTGCGGCGCAATGGCGCACCCTACTGCCTGGCACCCACCACGCTCTTTTCCACGCTCATGGTCACGTCCGGCACGATGACGCACCGCATGGGCAAGCTTGAAGCGCAAGGCTGGATCACCCGCCTGCCCAACCCTGAGGACGCGCGCAGCTCTCTGGTACAGCTCACGCCCGAAGGCTTGGCGCTGATCGACCGCGCGGTAGACGCCCACGTGGCCAACGAGCACCACATCCTGGCACCGTTGAAAGCGGCCGACCTGGCCGCGCTGGAAGTCCGCCTGGCTCTGCTGCTGGCGGCGCTGGAGTCACCCACAGGCCAATAGCAGTGCCCAGCCATGCGTACTGCGCAGTAACATGGCGGGATGCCTCAAAACCACCTCTACATCCTCACCGGCGCATCGCGCGGCATGGGCTTGGCCATGGCCCAGCAACTTCTGCGCAGCGGCAACACGCTGATCTGCATTGCCCGCAGTACCAATGCCGACCTGACGAACGAGGCCAAGGCCGCCGGCGTCACCATCGACCAATGGCAGCAAGACCTGTCGCAAGGCGAGCAGGCTGCGCACAAGCTGCAGGCTTGGCTGGCCGCCCAGGGCCCGCAGGCGTTTGCCAGCGCCACCTTGATCAACAACGCGGGCATGATCCCGCGCATTGCCCCGCTCTCACACAGTGACGCTGACGACCTGGCCACCGCCTTGCGCGTGGGCCTGGAGGCGCCGATGCAGCTGACCGCCGCCTTTCTGGGCGCCACCGACAGCTGGACGGTGCCACGCAAGGTGCTCAATATCTCATCGGGCCTGGGCCGACGCGCCATGGCGTCGCAGGCTGCATACTGCGCCGCCAAGGCGGGCATGGACCATTTCACGCGCTGCGTGGCACTGGACGAAGCCCTGAAGCCCCACGGTGCCAAGGTATGCTCTTTGGCCCCGGGCGTGATCGACACCGACATGCAAGTGCAACTGCGCGGCGCCGCACCCGAGGCGTTCCCGGACCAACAGAATTTTGCCAACCTCAAGACGGGTGGCCAGCTCACATCGCCCACCGACGCCGCTACCCGCGTGCTCGGCTGGCTGGAACGCGCAGACTTCGGCACCAACCCGGTGGCTGATGTCAGAGACGCATAACGTCTTAATAACTCCTGTTTTTATAGCTACTAGCGCTTACTGGATAAGCGCTAGAGGCCATTTTTACCCAAAATCCATCTGAAAGGACCACCCCATGACCCGTGAAGTCGTAGTCGTCAGCGCAGTGCGCACCGCCATTGGCACCTTTGGGGGCAGCCTCAAGGACATTCCTCCCACCGAGCTGGGCGCCACCGTGGTGCGCGAATCGCTGGCGCGTGCCGGCGTGGACGGCAAGGACGTCGGCCATGTGGTCTTCGGCCATGTGGTCAACACCGAGCCCAAGGACATGTATCTGTCACGCGTAGCCGCCATCAACGGTGGCTGTGGCGAAGGCACGCCCGCCTTCAACGTCAACCGCCTGTGCGGCTCGGGCCTGCAGGCCATCGTGTCGGCAGCGCAGAGCATCCAGCTGGGCGATGCCGACGTGGCGATTGGCGGCGGCGCCGAGAATATGAGCCGCGCGCCCTTCGTCAGCCTGAACATGCGCTGGGGCGCCCGCATGGGTGACACCAAGATGGTGGACATGATGATCGGCGCGCTTCACGACCCCTTCCACAACATACACATGG
>JAUXZO010000096.1 GCA_030692685.1 Acidovorax sp.
GAAAAATCCTTGAAGTTAAAAAAGCGTCTCAAAAAATCCGGGTCAAAAACCATTCCTGAACCGGGTTCGGTGAGTCGCCTTGCGGGTTCGGCTCATCGATGGGTTGAACTGTACGCCGTTGGTGTTTAAAGAAAAACCACCTAGTCGCAAACTAACTGTTCTGGTTTTGGAAACAATTCGGGGTTCTCTTGCCAGGGTTTACTCAAATGCTCGGGGGCAAACAGGCATCCAATGCCGCTTTTCTGCGGCGAATCACGCCCTTGGCAGGAACGGTTGTATTTGGCTATGAGGGGTGGGGGTACATCACTTGAGCCGGTGGAAGGGTTTGATGGGGCTTTGACAGACGCCACCTGGCTCCGTCGCTACACTTTTTTGCCCAGCGGTGCCGTTGCGCCTAGCGTTTCGCCTTCTCTTTTCACCCTCTATTTGGTGCCTCTCAAATGACCCATCCGACCCCCTATACCCCACCCGCCATCTGGCAATGGGACAAAGAGAGCGGCGGCCAGTTCGCCAATATCAACCGCCCGATTGCCGGCGCCACGCACGACAAGGAACTGCCCGTGGGGCGTCACCCGCTGCAGCTGTATTCACTGGGCACGCCCAATGGCGTCAAAGTGACCGTGATGCTGGAAGAGCTGCTGGCGCTGGGCCACAGCGGGGCGGAGTACGACGCGTGGCTGATTCGCATCAACGAGGGGGCGCAGTTCGGCAGCGGGTTTGTGGGTGTGAACCCCAACTCCAAAATCCCCGCGCTGCTGGACCGAAGCGATGCCGCCAACCCGGTGCGGGTGTTCGAGTCGGGCGCCATCCTGATGTACCTGGCGGAGAAGTTCGGTAGTGCCTTTTTGCCCGCCAGCGGCGCGGCGCGGGCCGAGTGTTTGTCGTGGCTGTTTTGGCAGATGGGCAGTGCGCCGTTTTTGGGTGGCGGGTTTGGGCACTTTTATGCCTACGCGCCCGAGAAGTACGAATACCCCATCAACCGGTATGCGATGGAGGTCAAGCGCCAGCTGGATGTGCTGAACCAGCGGCTGGCCGACAACGAGTTTTTGATTGGCAGTGAGTACACGGTGGCGGACATCGCCATCTGGCCCTGGTATGGATTGATGGTCAAAGGCCAGGCCTATGAGGCTGGCGAGTTTTTGCAGGTGCACGAGTACACGCATGTGGTGCGCTGGGCCGACCAGATTGCCCAGCGCCCGGGCGTGCAGCGTGGGCGCAAGGTGAACCGCGTCAATGGCGACCCGGCCAACCAGTTGCGCGAGCGGCATGAGGCCAGCGACTTTGACACCAAGACGCAGGACAAGCTGGACGCAGCGGCTGGTTCTTCGCCCGCTCAATGAACGCATTGCAGGACGCAGCCATGATCACTTTGTACGACTGCGCCACAGCGCCCAGTCCACGCCGCGCGCGCATCTTGCTGGCTGAAAAAGGCATTCGCCATGACACCGTGGCAGTCGACCTGCGCAGCGGCGAGCAGATGGGCGACGCTTACCGCCAAATCAACCCGCAGTGCACCGTGCCCGCGCTGCGCACCGAAGAGGGTTTGCTGCTCACCGACAACGCGGCCATTGCGGCTTATGTGGAGGCGCGTTACCCGCAACCTGCACTGCTGGGCGAGACCCCTGCCGAAAAGGCTGAGGTAGCCAGCTGGAACTGGCGCATGGAGTTCGAGGGCCTGCAGGCCATTGCCGAAGCGCTGCGCAACAGCGCGCCCGCCATGGCCAACCGGGCGCTGCCGGGTGCGGTGGACTACCCCCAAATCCCGGCGCTCGCCGAGCGCGGGCAGCTGCGGGTGGCGCAGTTTTTTACCCTGCTGAACGAGCGCCTGGCGGACCGCGACTTCATTGCCACCGACCGCCTCAGCGTGGCCGACATCACGGCTGTGGTGGCCGTGGACTTTGCGCGGGTGGTCAAGCAAAAGCCGGGTGAGCAGCACCCGCACCTGCTGCGCTGGCGTGCGGCCATGGCGGGCCGTCCGTCGATGTCGTTGTAGCTGCGGCAACGCCCCGCAAGACGAGGAACGTCGTGGCGTTGGTGAAGGTTAAAGTCTTGAATGCTATTTAAATAATAGCTGCTAGCGCTTATGAGATAAGCGCTAGCGGTTATTTCGGCTCAAATTTCAGAGCAAAGGGCTCGAAGCAACACGGTAGGCAAAGAGTGCATAGGAGGCTCTGTCGTCAATCGGACAGTCGGACAGTCGGACAGTCGGACAGTCGGTCAGGAAGTCAGGAAGTCAGGAAGTCACTTCAAGCGCTTGTTGATTGATCCGGCCCCCTGAAGTTTGAAACGTTCGCCTCGAGCCTGTCGAAGGACTTCGACAGGCTCAGCCTGAACGGTATTGGAGACATCAAAGGGCCGAATCGATAGGAGGTTTCGATGTGCATCCTCCAAGCAAAAAAGGCTCCCGATGGGAGCCTTTTTTGTGGGTGCAGTCTTTGCCAAAACACTCCCCATGGCAGCACCCCCCCGCCAATGCGGAGGGCCACCACCATGGGAAGGCCCGCAAAAGAGTCAATTACATGGAGCCGATTTCGCCGTGTGGGATTTGGCCCAAACGCAGCGCTTCAGCAGCCTGTGCACGCACAGCAGCGCGGTCAGCGGTAGACGAGTAAGTCACCACGCGCGAACCTGCTGGCTCGAGGCTGCGGGTTTGTGCCACGGTGGCGGCTTCTGCAGCCACTTCAGCACGGGTGCGGTTGGTATCAAACTTCAGAGCGAATTGCGAGCCATCGGCTTCGTCAGCCTGTGCGCCAAAAGAAGCGAAAGCAGCCACAGCGGCGAGGGA
>JAUXZO010000109.1 GCA_030692685.1 Acidovorax sp.
ATAGGCACTCTTGTGCTTCTTGATGGCTTCAATGGCGACAGGGCCGCGCTCGGACTTGCCGATCATCGAGATCAGGCCGGTCTCGGCCAGCATCATTTCGGTGAAGCCGTCCATGCGGGTGGCGGTGGTCGGGCCAGCGGGTCCCTCGGCATCATCTCGCACCGGGTCGTCCGGGCCGACGTAGTAGATGACGCGGTTGGTGAAGTCCACGGGCAGCTTTTCGCCCTTGGCCAGCATGTCCTTGATGCGCTTATGTGCGGCATCGCGGCCGGTCAGCATTTTGCCGTTCAGCAGCAAGGTGTCACCGGGCTTCCAGCTCGCCACTTCTTCGCGCGTCAGCTGGTTCAGGTTGACCTTCTTGCTCTTGTTGTAGTCGGGCGTCCAGTTGACTTGCGGCCAGAGGTCCAGCGACGGTGGGTCCAGGTAAACGGGGCCCGAGCCGTCCATGACGAAATGCGCGTGGCGCGTGGCGGCGCAGTTGGGGATCATGGCCACGGGCTTGCTGGCCGCGTGTGTGGGGTACATCTTGATTTTCACGTCCAGTACGGTGGTCAGGCCACCCAGGCCTTGTGCACCAATGCCAAGGGCATTGACCTTCTCGAACAGCTCGATGCGCAGCGCCTCGACCTTGCTGAGCTCTGCGCCAGCGGCTTTCCTGGCCTGCAGCTCGTACATGTCCAAATCGTCCATCAAAGATTCTTTGGCCATCAGCACCGACTTCTCGGCCGTGCCGCCGATGCCGATGCCCAGCATGCCCGGCGGGCACCAGCCAGCGCCCATGGTGGGCACGGTCTTGAGCACCCAGTCAACGATGCTGTCGCCGGGGTTCAGCATCACCATCTTGCTTTTGTTCTCGCTGCCGCCGCCCTTGGCCGCCACGGTGATGTCCACGGTGTTGCCGGGCACGATCTCGGTGAAGATTACGGCGGGGGTGTTGTCCTTGGTGTTCTTGCGGTCGAAATGCGGGTCGGCCACCACGCTGGCGCGCAGTGTGTTGTCGGGATGGTTGTAGCCTCGGCGCACGCCTTCGTTGATAGCGTCGTCCAGGCTGCAAGGCCTGCCGTCGCTGTCTGGTTCAAAGCCTTCCCAGCGCACATCCATTCCCACCTTCAGGAAAACGTTGACGATGCCGGTGTCCTGACAGATGGGGCGCTGGCCAGTGGCGCTCATCTTGCTGTTGGTCAGGATCTGGGCAATCGCATCCTTTGCCGCCGGGCTTTGCTCGAGCTCGTAGGCGCGGGCCAAATGGGCGATGTAGTCGGTGGGGTGGTAGTAGGAGATGTACTGCAGGGCCGCAGCAACAGACTCGACGAGGTCGTTGAACCGAATGGTCGTGGTCGTGGTCATGGTGATGGTGGGGTTTTTATAGAGAAGTACAAACCCCGCAATTATCGCCGCCTGCCTTGCACCCCGCTGCTGGCGCGTCTTGCACGCGCATGAAAGCCATCTGCTCCTCGGGTTCAACTCAAAGCCCACCATCCATCGCGCATCGCCGCAGTGCCGTTCACACGCTCTGCACAGTTACTTGATCCATTTGCGGTGCAACCGCGGTTGCACCGTAATGTCTACCGCCTGATGCACCAGCGGCGTGCCGCTTTCCTTGTCCGTGTCCACCACGTCCTCCAGGTCAATGTCTTTCACATCCGAATGTGTCTTGTCTTCAAGCTCGCTGAGGATGGCTCCTACCTTCCGCTCGGCCTCTTCGACGTCGGATTGGGGGATTGGCGAAATGCGCATGCTGTGCTCCTGCGTTTAGTGACGGAGCATTGTTGATGCGCAGGTGCGGGCAAGCGTGTCGTCCAGTGCCGCATTCCGCTTAGTCCATGCCGCAATGGACGGAGTTTTGTAGGCATCAATGGTTTTTAGATGAGAATTGTTTTTGTTTGGGTATGCTTGCGCGTTCAACGTCGGTGTCATTTCACCGTTGTTACCGTTATCACTGTTATCACCGCTGTCGGCGGTTTTGCCGCTCCCCCATCGCCCCATCGGCCCCATCGGCCTCAGGGCTTGCAGCCCTTTTTGACACGGAGATTCCCCGATATGAACACCCGAACCGAACGTGACACCTTTGGCCCCATCGACGTGCCTGCCGACCAACTCTGGGGCGCGCAGACCCAGCGCTCGCTGCAAAACTTTGACATCTCGGGCGAGCAACAGCCGCGCGAGATCATCAAGGCGCTGGCCCAGGTCAAACGCGCCTCGGCTCTCGTCAATCAAGCCTTGGGGTTGCAGGATGCGAAGAAGACCGATGCCATCGTGGCGGCGGCCGACGAGGTGATTGCTGGCAAGCACCCGGGCGAGTTCCCGCTGGTGGTGTGGCAGACCGGTTCGGGCACGCAGACCAACATGAATGTCAACGAAGTGCTGGCCAACCGCGCCAGCGAAATCCTCGGCGGCGAGCGCGGCGAAGGCCGCTTGGTGCACCCCAACGACGACGTCAACCGCAGCCAGTCGAGCAACGACGTGTTCCCCACTGCCATGCATGTGGCTGCCGTGGAGGCGCTCACGCACAAGCTGCTGCCCGCCATTGCCAAGCTGCGCGCCACTCTGGACCAGAAAGCCAAAGACTTCGACGGCATCGTCAAGATCGGTCGCACCCACCTGCAGGACGCCACCCCGCTCACGCTGGGCCAGGAGTTCTCGGGCTACGTGGCCCAGTTGGACCATGGTGCGCGCCATGTGCGCGCCGCGCTGCCCCACCTGTGCGAACTGGCCCTGGGCGGCACGGCGGTAGGTACGGGCCTCAATGCCCCCAAAGGCTACGCCGAACAGGCCGCCGCCGAACTGGCGCGCCTGACCGGATTGCCGTTCGTTACTGCGCCGAACAAGTTCGAGGCACTGGCCAGTTGTGATGGCCTGGTGCACGCGCACGGAGCGCTCAAGACCCTGGCCGCCAGCATGATGAAGATCGCCAACGACGTGCGCTGGCTGGCCAGCGGCCCGCGCAGTGGCATCGGCGAGCTGAGTATTCCGGAGAACGAGCCTGGCTCGTCGATCATGCCCGGCAAGGTCAACCCCACCCAAAGCGAGGCTGTGACCATGCTGGCGGCGCAGGTGTTTGGCAACGACGTGGCGATCAACTTCGGCGGTGCATCGGGCAACTTCGAGCTGAACGTATTCCGCCCCATGGTGGCTCACAACTTTTTGCAAAGCGTGCGCCTGTTGGCCGACGGAATGGTCAGCTTCAACGACCAGTGCGCCGTGGGCATCGAGCCCAACCGCGAGCGCATCACCGAGCTGGTGGACCGTTCGCTGATGCTGGTGACGGCGCTCAACACCCACATCGGCTACGACAAGGCCGCCTACATTGCCAAAAAGGCGCACAAGGAAGGCACCAGTCTGCGCGATGCGGCCGTGGCCTCGGGCCACGTCACGGGCGAGCAGTTTGACCAGTGGGTGGTGCCAGCGAACATGGTGGGCCGCTAGAAGTCTGCCGCACTTGGAGTTGAGACTGGGACATCCGCTGCGCGTGAGGGTCTGGCGGGGGGGGCCACCTGGGTGGCGAGCGCAGCTGTGCTGATTCGCATCACTGCGAAACTAGCCCCAGCATCGGCATCCAACGGCATCCAACCGCATCCAACGGCGTTCAAGCCTTCGCTGGGCCTCTCACAGCTCCTCGTCTTCTGAGTCTGCGGGGTCCTCCGAGGGCAGGTCTTCAACAGCCACGCTGTCTGTGTCTCGAGTGTCTGGTGTGTCTTCTGCGTCCAGGCCCAGTTGCTCAATGTGATCGGGAAGAATGTCGGTGTCTGTTGGAGACGCGTTGGGTTCCACGCCAGTTCGCTCCCCCGTGCCGAAGCGATCCGTGTCGCTGTCGCTGCTGTACGCCCCAGCGCTGTCGCTGCCGGAATCAGAGGCATCGCTGGGCCCCAGGCTGTCGATGCCTGTGGAACTGTGCTCAGAGGGTAGATTTTCTGGGTCGATGCCAAGAAGGATGCTTGTTGCCATGGTGCGAACTCCTGATTCAAATGAGGCTGGCGAATTCCAGCCTGCACATGCAGGATGCCTGCGGTCAACGAGTTTGCCGGTGGGTCATGGCTGACATCGGTGTCGGCATTTTTCGACGCCTGGTGTCTGCGGGGGGGGCAGTCGCTTGCCCCATCGGTCGGTCAGTCCTTTGCCGGCGTGCGTTTCTTTCGCGGCTTGCTCAAAAACGCCACAAGCCTTCGCTCGGCAGCGCTCAGTCCACGCGGTGATGCCGTGCCGCCAATGCGTTGCCACACGTCCTGCATCCCCGGGCCTGTATCCGAGGCCAGGCGCCCGCCCAGCTCCAAAACAGCGGGGTGCACATACGACTTTTTGCAGACCGCAGGCGTGTTGCCCAGTTGCCGCGCTACTTCGGCCAGGATGGCCTTGGCGCTGTATCGGGCGCCAGTATCTTTGCCATCTGCGTTCACGGATGGGTTGCAGGCCAGGCGCGTCAGTTCCAGCGCCTGGGTCGTGCCGTGCCAGGTGCGAAAGTCCTTGGCGGTGAAATGTTCGCCTGCGGCATTGCCGCCGTGCGTGATTTCGCGCAGGTAGTCGTTCACGTCGCTCGACCCCACGGTGCGCGGCGCGCCGTCTTCGGCGAGGTACTGAAACAGCTCTTGCCCTGGCAATTGCTGGCAGCGGCGCACCACGCGGGCCACGCGCGGGTCGTTCAGTTGGGCCTCTTGTTGCACGCCGCTTTTGCCGCGAAAGCGCAGCGTGAGCTGGCTGCCTTGCAGCCGAGCGTGGCGGGTGCGCAGCGTGGTGAGGCCGTAAGACCGGTTGCTGCTGGCGTATTCCTCATTGCCCACGCGCAGGTAGGTGGTGTCCAGCAGGCGCACCAGCGTGGCCAGCACCAGCGTGCGCGCCAGCGGCTGGCCGCTGCGGTGAGCCGCGAGGTCGCGTGCAACGCGGGTGCGGATGCGGGGCAGCGCGCGGCCAAAGGCCAACATGTGTTCGAACTTGCCTTCGTCTCGCTGCTGGCGCCACTCCGGGTGATAGCGGTATTGCCGCCGCCCGCGTGCGTCGAGCCCCGTGGCCTGCAGATGGCCGTTGGGCCGTGGGCAGATCCACACATCGGTGTAAGCAGGGGGAATGGCCAGGCGGGTGATGCGGGCGATTTCGTTGGGGTCTTTGACCCAATGGCCGTCGGCGTGGCGGTAGCGAAACTTCTTCTCGCCGCTGCGCACGCGCGTCAGGCCGGGCAAGGTGGGGCTGACATACACCAGTCCGCCTGGAAGCCGTGTGGGCCGAGGGTGGGAGGCGGCCGGCGGTGTAGCTGGCGGAGGGGCAGGGCGCGATGAGGGCATGGACGGTGCAAGAAGTGCGGGCCAACAGGTGGAAATGGCGGCGGTGGTGACTGCGGCAGTGACGGCGGTAGTGACGGAGGTAATGACGCTCCTGATTGCAGCGGCGCACAGAAGCGATGGGTGTAGGTGTGATCCGTCGGGGCTGGTGAGACGGCAGGCACATTTCAGAGCGATCTGCCGTGTTCACTCTGCGCTGACGCTTTGTAGCCCTGCACAGCGCTGCGCGCGTGTAGCCGAGAGATTTGTGTAAAAAACCGGTGCTAGCGCTTATTGGATAAGCGCTAGTAGCTATCAAATACATAGTAATGGCGCGGTGCCCCGGTGGACAAGCACCTCAACCGGGCTTGATGGGGTCCATGGGCTCAGGCGCAAAGCCCACGCCATTTACCGACCAGATCGAGTCCGTGTCGTCGCCACTGGCGGACTTAAGTTTTTACGCAGGTTCTTGATGTGCCTGTCTGAGTCACCCCGGGGCGATTGAGCTGCTGTAGCGTCGCTGTACTTCACGCCTATGCCCCGGTAACCCATCCGTCCCGCCAACCCACCGCAGGGCGGCCAAGCGATTGCTACATGCGATTGCTTGCGTCCACCAGCCCGTTATAGGCTTTGACCAGCTTCTCAACGCTGCCGTCTACCATCCAGCCGCTTCCGGGCTTGAGCATCATGCGTTCGCCGGAGTTGTAAGGGACGTTGTCACGAACACGGCGAAAGCGCTCTTTGGACGCTTTGCGGAATTCTTCGGCGCTGTTTTCAAAACTCGACCAATCGGGCTCCAGCGCGTCTTTTTGCGGCTTCGCGAAGGCCACGGCCTCGTCGGTGATGGCCTCAAACGCCTCCAGGCGGGGCGCTGCGGCAGCCGCGTCGAAAGTCTCCTCGCCCAACACGTCTGCCAGTTGCTTGGCCTTGGCCATCAGCGCCATCTGGTAGTAGGGCAGCTTGCGGCCCTGGGTTTTCTCGATGTGCGCCAGCTGGGCGCTGAGCAGGTTGTCGTTTTCCACGTCCAGCGCCTTGGAGAAGACGGCACTGGCCTGCAAAAAGGTGTCAAAACTGGCCGCCAAGGGGCCGTGCAGGGCCTTGCCCTTGGCAAATTGGTCGTCCTTGTAGTTCTCGCGGTCGTAGTAGGTATAGGCCTCGGCCACCAGCTTGTCTGTGGCCGCCAGCGAGGCGATGTACGCCTTGCTGGCCGCGTCCAGCGCGGGCAAGGCCGGGCGCGTGGCCGACGCTTGGTCAAACTCTGTCACGCACTCTTTGACGTCATCGCTGAAGAGGGAGTACAGCCCGTACACCACCTTTTCAGTGCCCGTGGGGCCTGTCTTCATGTCTTTGACCCAGCTGGAATAGCGGTTGATGGTGCGGTGGGCGCGTCCGTCCAGCTTGTTGTAGCACGTGATGTACGACTGCAGCTTGGCGCTGACGTTGTCAGGCGCAGCGGGCGCTGGTTGTTCTGCGGCTTTGTCGGGTGAAGGCGCTGGCGCGGCTGTAGCAGGCCCCTCTGTTTTGGCCGAGTCTGATGCGGGGCTGCACCCCAGCAGGACGATCAACATAAGCGGAACGATGCCCAGAAAGCGGGGCGCAAGAAATGTGGTGTGCATGGAGTGGGGGGAGATGCAAAACGGGGGGCGGGTGCCATACGCCCGCGAGAGACCAGACAGGTCAAAGCGTGGCGCCCGGATTCTGTGTTGCAGAAGCCCTGAAAGTCCTTGTTCCGCCCATGAAAAGCGTAATCAGATGTACCACTGATGGTGTTGCGATGCGGACCATCTTCGGCAGTGGGCAGCGTTGTGATGCACTACACGAAGAGTTTTTTTAGGCTTTCGGATGCAATTTTTATGACCCTGGCGCTGTTGCAGTTGGAGATCAAATAGCCGCCGTGTTCGGCCTTGGAAGTGCGACAAAAAAGCACTGTCTGTCGTTTTTCCTGTCCCGTCATCGAGGTCCTTCGCGGCAAGTGCCCGGTGACGTGCCTTTCAGGCACCGTTGGCAAACGCTTGCCTGTATCGCGCAGGCGTCATTCCCACGTGCCGGGCAAATTCGCGCGTGAAGTGGGGCTGGTCCGCAAACCCGCAGGCAAAGCCGATCTCGGCCAGGCTGTACGGGCCTTCCAGTAGCCACCGCGCTGCAGCACGTGTGCGCGCTTCGGTCACGATGCTGCGGCAGCTCAATCCATCGGCTGCCAGTGCGCGCTGCAGGCTGCGAGAGGGCTGGCCTGCGTGCCGGGCTAGGGCGTCCACGGTATGGGCCGCAGCAGGGTCGTGAAGAACCTGGCGGGCCAGTTGGTGTGCCAGCGCGGGCCAGGGCAGCGCGTCACACAAATCCATGTCGACTGTGTGCGCAGTGGGGCGCTGGGGTCGGGTGGTGGTGGGAGCGGTTGGATTGCAGTCCTCCCACTGCAGGGTCCAGTGGCCCACCGGGTTGGTCGGGGGTGTCACGGGGTGGTTGCTGTCTGGCTCTGCCCGCAATGGCACCAGCGCACGGTTCCAGTCTTCTGCGCGCGTCAAGCGCTGGCCAGACGCTGCAGCACCGTGCACTTGCAATGCGCCCGCCGGGGACAACACCTGCGCTTGCAGGCCCCGCACCCCCATTGCGTGGCTGGCGCCCAGGATGACGCCCAGCACCGCCACGCTTTCGGCGGGCAGCGGGTGCTCTGGGATGCCGCCGCGCGCGTGGTGGCGTAACTCCATCGCCTGCGGCGCCTGTGTGAGTACGCTGATCTGATGGCGTGCATGCACATAGCGCTCTAGCCGCTGCCAGCGTGCTATCAGGTCAGGCAGGCTGGCGGCGTGCACCAGTGCGATGTACACCGGTTCGCCCGCGAGCAGGTCTACGCGTTGCGCCAGTTGCAAGAGGGTGCCCAGCCCCCCTTGCTGCAGCACCGCCTGCACCACGCTGCGCTTGTAGATCAGTGGCACCTGGCTGCGCCCGAGGGGCTCCCGCCCGGGCTTGTTGGACGGCACATCGGGCGGGGCAGGGGGCTCCAGCCCGTGTGCGCGCATGGCGCGCACCAGCAGGCGGACCATCGCGGCGCTGGCAAAGTCTTGCATGGGCGGATTGTGCCGTTGCCGGGCAGGCGTCAGCCCTGCTCGCCCAGCGCCCGCAGCACATCTGCCCGGCGCACGGGCAGGCGGGTAAAGCGCACGCCTGTGGCGTCGCGCAGCGCGTTGGCAATGGCCCCGGCGCCCGCCACCATGGCGGTTTCGCCTGCGCCCGTGGGGGGCTCGGTGCTGTCGATCAGGTGCACGTGCAGGGGCGGCACGTCGCCCATGCGTGGCAGTGGGTAGTCGGCAAAGGTGGCGGCTGCCACGCCCGATCGGGCCACCGGCAATTGTTCGAACAGCACCATGCCGAGGCACCACACGAGGTTGCCTTCGGTCTGTGCCCGCACGCCATCGGGCTGCAATACCACGCCGCAGTCGTGCGCGCACCACAGCGCCACCACGCGCACCTGGCCAGTGGCGCGCTGCACTTCCACGTCGGCCACGGCGGCGGCATAGCTCACGCCCTTGTAGATGCCGCCTGCAATGCCACGCCCGCGCAGCGTGATGGCGTCGCTGGCGGGTCGCTGGTGCCAGCGGGCTTCGGTGGCGGCGCGGCGCAGCACCTGGGCCAGGCGCGCATCAGTGGTGTGCAACAGGCGCCAGGCCAAGGGGTCGGCATGGGCGTGGCGCGCGCATTCGTCCATGGCGCTTTCCACCACCAGGGTGTTGGGCCCGGCGCCCAGGCCGCGCCATGGGCCGGTGTGTACGGGCAGGCGCTGGGCGGTGAACTCGGTGTGCTGGTGGGGGACGTTGTAGGGCAACTGCGCGCCCCGCGCCACGCCGCTGTCGCCCACCAGGTCGGCCAGGTTTTGCATCCACACCGGCATGGCTGCGGGCGTGAACAGGATGTGGCTGCTGGCAAAGGCGTGCCACCAGTGCGTGACGCGCCCGCCATGCACCTGTGCCCGCACGCGGTGGCTGGAGGGTGGGCGCTGAAAGCCTTGGGAAAACTCCTGTGATCGGCTCCACTGCACCTTGACGGGGGCGTCCGCTGCGTGCGCCAGCACGGCCGCTTCCAGCTCGACCGTGCACAGCGTGCGGCCACCAAAGCCGCCGCCGATGCGGCAGGCCTGCACCTCAATGCGCTCCGCGCCCAGGGCCAGGTGGCGTGCAAGCACATCGCGCACGTAAAACAGGTCTTGGGTGCCCGCCCACACACGCAGGGCGGTGCCGTTGCTGAGGGGCGGGAGCCACAAAGCCGTGGCGCTGCGGGGCTCGATGGGGGCGTGGGCGGCCAGGGGCACGTCGAAGCGCAGGTCCAGTGTCCAGGCCGTGTCTGCGGGCAGTTCGTCCTTGCGCACGCTGTGCGGAAGATGGCCACGGCGCAGGTGGGCGTCGATGTCGATGCGCTCGTCGATGGCCGCTTGCTCAAACGCGCCGTCATCCACTTGCCACCGAACGGCCAGTGCAGCCTCGATGCGGTCGAGCGCTGAGGGGGTGCGGGCGACGATGCCTAAACCCAGGCTGCCCATCTGCTGCAAGCGCGGGTGCTGCACCACCGCCACGCAGGCCGGGTCGGCGCGGGCGGCGGTTTCGTCCCAGGTCTGTGGGCGCGATGCGAGTTCGGCCGACACAGGCGCGCGCAGCACGCGGCCATAAAGCAGGCCGGGCAAGCGTGTGTCGCCCGCAAACAGCGGTTGGCCGGTGACGATGGCGTGCAGCTGGCCCGGCGCATGGGCCTGTGCCACGGCGGGCCGCGTGCCTGGCTGCAGGCTGCGCAACGCACTGGCCGGGATGTCGCGTGCGGCCAGCGTACCCGTGGTCTGGCCCTGGGCCAGGGCCTCGCGCAGCGTGGCGCAGGCGCGTGCCAGGGGCAGGGCAAAGTCCTGCACGCTGGCGCTGCCCACCGTGGCACGCACACGGGTGATGTTGCTGGTGCCAGGCAACCGCAGTTGCACCTGCGCGGGGGGCACGCCCAGCTCGGTGGCGGCCAGGCCCTGCAGCGCCGCGCTGATCTGCTGGCCCATCTCGGCGCTGGGCAGCCACAGGGTGTAGCGGCCGGTTTGACCTGTCTCGTGGCGTATCCAGCCCAGCGCGTCATCGGCGGTGGAGGTGGGGCGCTTGGGGATCACCGGCACCAGCGAGCAGCCCGACAGTGTGGCTGAGAGCGTGACCGTGAGCGCGCCCGCACCAGCGGCGGCAAAAAACTGACGGCGCTTCATGGCGCCGTGCCCTTGGCCGCCTGATGGATGGCAGCGCGCACCCGGTGCTGGGTGCCGCAGCGGCACAGGTGGGCCGACATGGAGGCGTCGATCTGTGCATCGGTAGGCCGCGGCGTGGCGCGCAGCAGGGCCACCGCGCCCATGATCTGGCCGCTTTGGCAGTAGCCGCACTGGGGCACACGCAGGTCCAACCAGGCTTGTTGCACGGGGTGCAGCGTGCCGTCCCCGGCAGCCAAACCTTCAACGGTGGTGATGAAGCGCCCCTGCAGTCCGCGTGCCGTGTGCAGGCAGGCCCGCTGCGCGACCCCGTCAACGAGCACGGTGCAGGCGCCACACTGGCCCACGCCGCAGCCAAAGCGCGTGCCGACCAGGCCCAGTGGCTCGCGCAGCAGCCACAGCAGGGGTTCGTCCTCCCAGCCGGGCGGGACGGGCTGGTGTTTTTGGTTCAGGGTGACATGCATGCGGGCTCCGGTGGTGGGTACGGAGGCCAGTGTGCAAAGTCAAAGGGCGCAGGTCTTGAAGATCTGCGCCAACCGGATCAGGGCCGCAGTGGGGTTTACGGCGCTGAAATATGGGTCAAAATGGCCTCTAGCGCTTATCCATTAAGCGCTAGCAGCTATTATTTTGGAAGCAATGCATTCCACTGGGGCATGGTCTGTGCCCACCACAGCCGCAAGCGCATGGCCCATTGCGGCGTGTAGCCCGAGGTGGCAAACCGCACCTGGCCCTGCGCGTCGATGACCACCAGCGCTGGCACAGAGCGCACGCCCCAGCTGCGCGACAACGTGCCTTGGGGGTCTACCGCCGTGGGCCAGGCCATGCCACGTTGTAGCTGCACCTGCGCCACCTTTTCTGCGCTGCCCGACTGCATGGCCACACCCAGCACGGGCCAGGTGGTGGACAGGCTGGCAATGCTGGGCTCTTCGAGCTTGCAGATCGCGCACCATTCGGCCCAGAAATGCACCGCCACGGCCTGGCCGGGGTGCTGGGCGCGCCACTGCGCGAGGGTGATGGTAGGCGCGGCACCGCCCGCCGTGGCGGCCATTACCAGCGCCACATCGGGCGCGGGGCCCCGGGGCAGGTCGCGCGTGCGCCAGGTGTCCACTGCCACGATGGCGATCCAGGCGAGTGCGAGGGTGACGAAGTGCTGCTTCCATCCTTTGCGCAGGTTGTGCGCTGCGCGTTTGATGCGGGACTTCACCATGGGGGCGATGCGGGGGGCGATGCAGGAGGCGATGCGGGGGGCGTCGTGTTTCAGCGCAGCACTTCCAGCAACCGGTCGAGCCCGCCCTCATTGATGGCGACCTTGGCCTGCGCGCGCACGGCGGGCTTGGCGTGGTAGGCCACCGACAAGCCAGCGGCGCCCATCATGGGCAGGTCGTTGGCGCCATCGCCCACGGCAATTGCCTGCATCGGTGAAATGCCCATGAGCGAGGCCACTTCGAGCAGCGTGCGGCGCTTTTCGGCGCCGTCGCAGATGTCGCCCCAAGCCTGGTCGACCATGCGGCCAGTGAGCTGGCCGTTGCTGTCAACTTCGAGCATGTTGGATCGGGCGAAGTCGATGCCAAGGCCCGCCTTTACACGGTCGGCAAAAAAGGTGAAGCCGCCAGACACCAGCAGTGTGGTCAGGCCCGCAGCCTTGGCGGCCGTGATCAGCTCTTTGGCGCCGGGGTTAAAGCGCAGCCGCTCGGCAAACACCTGCTCCATGTGCTGCACCGTCACGCCCTTGAGCAGCGCCACGCGCTGGCGCAGGCTCTCTTTGTAGTCGGTGATGATGCCTTGCATGGCGGCCTCGGTGATGGCGGCCACCTCGGCCTTGCGGCCTGCGGCGTCGGCGATTTCGTCCACACACTCGATGTTGATGAGGGTGGAGTCCATGTCAAACGCGATGAGCTTGTAGCTCGACAGCGACAGGGGGGCTTCAATGCCCTGGATTACAAGGCCGGGCGCGAATTCGGTAGCGTGGGTCATGGCACAAATGTGGGGCAGATGGATGCAGGGATCAGAACCCGCAATGGTATCGCCCCGACCTTTACCCCCTCGTGCCTTTGTCGTCCCACCGGCGCTCACGGGTCTCAGCGCGAAGGCGGCAGACCTTTTGCGTTGCCCGCACGCCCCGCCGTGGCCGGGTTGGGTGTGGGAGGCTCGTTCATCTTGACCAAAAACATGCGTACAAAAAACGCGGCCATGCACAGCATGAACCCGATGCCAATGATGCTCATCAGGCCGTAGTCGGTAGAGAAAAGATCGCTCAGCAGTTTCATGGGGACCGTCCTGGGTGGTGGTTTGGTTTTCACCACTATGGAGCGACCACGCGCTGGACGGCTTGTTTTGGGTCAAACACTGCGGCGACAACGCCGGGCTGCCGACGCAGCTGCGTTCAGCAGATGGCCGGGTAAGTCCCCGTGCCGTCGGGCCAGGGCGTCAGCACGTCAAAGCCGTCGGCGGTCACGGCGACCATGTGCTCAAACTGGGCGGACAGCGAGTGGTCGCGCGTGACCACGGTCCACCCGTCGGCCAGTTCCTTCACCTCGCGCTTGCCTGCGTTGATCATGGGTTCGATGGTGAAGACCATGCCTTCCTCAAGCCGCAGCCCTTGCCCGCGCTGGCCGTAGTGCGGCACATGCGGATCGTCGTGGTAAACCTGCCCAATGCCGTGGCCGCCGTATTCGCGCACCACGCTAAACCGCTCGCGGTGCGCTACGGTCTGGATGGCGTGCCCCACATCGCCCAGCGTAGCGCCCGGTCGCACTTGGTGAATGCCGGCGCGCAGGGCCTCATAGGTGGTCTCAACCAGACGGCGTGCCAGCACGCCGGGCTCGCCCACAAAGAACATGCGGCTGGTGTCGCCAAACCAGCCATCCTTGATGACGGCCACGTCGATGTTGACGATGTCGCCCGCCTTCAGCACCTTGTCGGCCGACGGGATGCCATGGCAGACCACATGGTTGACAGAAGTGAGCACTGTCTTGGGGAAATCCATGTAGCCCACGTTGGCTGGGATGACCTTCAGCTCGTTGACGATGAAGTCGTTGCAGCGCTGGTCCAGTGCCTCCGTGCTGACGCCGGGCTGCACGTGCGGGGCGATCATGCGCAACACCTCGGCCGCCAGCTGCCCGGCCGCGCGGGCCATGTCGATCTCTGCGGGGGATTTGAGGGTGATGCCGGACCTCATTGAACTCGCCTTCTGGCAGGGGCCGGTTGGTCAGCCAGCGATGCCGTCACCGTGGTCAGGTCCAACCCGCCCGCCTGTTCGGCGCGGATCAGCAACTGGCAGATTTCGCGGTGGTCCAGGTGCGGGTGCAGTTCTGCGAGCATGCCGATGCGCATCCAGTGCTCTGCCTGTGCGTTGATGGAACGAGACAACGCGTTGCTGGCAACGCGGAGGTTCTCGTGCATCTGGTCTGAAATTTTGACAATACCCATGGGTGCCAATAATACATGAAACGTATACGTTTCATGTATTCATCGTGCCTGGTCCCCTTTGCTTCAGGTCCCACGTCATTTGGGTCGCGGTAAATACAGGCGGTCGGCCCACGTGGCCAACCACTCAGGTTTGAAGGCGACAAAGATGGCAGCGAGCATGCCCGTCACAAATCCGTCACCCCAGGCCATCAGCCAGCGTGCCACCAGCGAGAGCTCATCGCCCACGCCGGGCAGAAAGCGCCCGCTCCACTGCGACAAGGCGCCTGCGGCAAACACGCAGACGACGGTGCCCAGAAATGCCCGACCAAGCACATAGATAAACGGCTGCGTCCCGGTATAGCGGCGCACCAGGGCGCCCAGGCCCAGCGCCAGCGTGGCAGGCACCACCCCCAGCCACGCGATGGCGCCCAGCGCATCGGCCCACGCCATCGCGGGGGACAGCAGGCAAGCGGCACCACCCACGGCGATCAGCACAGGCACCGCCAGCGGCCAGCCCAGCATCAGCACCACCAGGCATGCGCCCGACCACTGAAGTTGCAGCGGCATGGCGTGCAGCGTGGGCAGCGCCCACATCCAGGGCAAAAGCACCAGCGTGGCGAGCAGCGGCGTCCACAGCGCAGACAAAGCGCCATGGGTTTCGTGCGCGAGGGGTTTGCGGCTGGTCAGCAAGCGCCACGGCCGCGCAGCCACAGCGGCGGCAAGGGCGACGAGGACGAGTGCTGCTTCCAGCCACATGGCTCTTTTACTATTGTTTTGATAGCTGTTAGCGCTTGTGGGATAAGCGATAACGGCCATTTTTACTAAAAATTTATGCCGCTGCGAGGGGTTGACCCAGGTTGCGCAAGATGTCCCGCACCATCTGCGCGCGGTCCTTCGGGTCCTTCAGCTCGCGTTCGATGCGCAGCTTCTCGTTGCCCGCTAGCTTGATGTGCTTGTTCTTCTGGATCAGCTCGATGATGCGCATTGGGTCAATCGGCGGCTGGGGCTTGAAGGTGATGTGGATGACGCCGGGCGCCGCATCGACCTTCACCACGCCGTAGGGCTGGCTCAGCACGCGCAGGCGGTGCACGTCGATGAGGGTCTGCGCCTGCGGCGGCAACTTGCCAAAGCGGTCCACGATCTCTTCGAGCAGGCCGTCGATCTGGTCAGGCGTTTTGGCGGTGGCCAGCTTCTTGTAGAACGACAGGCGCAGGTGCACGTCGCCGCAGTAGTCGTTGGGCAGCAGGGCGGGGGCGTGCAGGTTGATGTCGGTGGTGACAGACAAGGGGCTGAGCAGGTCCGGCTCCTTGCCTGCCTTGAGCGACTTGACGGCTTCGTTGAGCATCTCGTTGTAGAGCTGAAAGCCCACTTCGAGCATGTTGCCGCTCTGGTTCTCGCCCAGCACCTCACCCGCGCCACGAATCTCCAGATCGTGCATGGCCAGGTAGAAGCCGCTGCCCAGTTCTTCCATCTGCTGGATGGCGTCGAGCCGTTGCTGCGCATGCTTGGTCAGGCCCTCAATGTCAGGCACCATCAGATAGGCATACGCTTGGTGGTGGCTGCGGCCCACGCGCCCGCGCAGCTGGTGCAGCTGCGCCAGGCCAAACTTGTCGGCGCGGCTCATGATGATGGTGTTGGCCGTGGGCACGTCGATGCCGGTCTCGATGATGGTCGAGCACAGCAG
>JAUXZO010000122.1 GCA_030692685.1 Acidovorax sp.
GTTGCCTTTTGATTTGGTGGAGGAGAGGTTGGGGGGAGGGCCAGGGGCCTGAGGCCCCTGCCCTCCCCCCAAGCCCCCCTCCCAACCCGCTTAAGGGGGCCGGGTAAGGCGGGGCCAAAGGCCCCGCCTTACCCGGCCAAATTAAACTTAAGGGATTGGGCGAGGGGGTAAGGGGCTGCGCCCCTTAGCCTCCTCCCCCAAAACATCCTCCCTCCTCCCCCCGCCTTGACAGGTTGGGGTGGGTTGTTATTGTAAAAGATAAGATGTTTGAATCCAAAGTAAAGTTTGCACCACCTTATCCGGGTCTGACTGCGGCCCTCGCCCAGGTCCCCGGGTCCTGTGGGGTCTATATCTTCAAAGATAATCGCGGCCGGGTCTTGTATGTGGGCAAGGCGCTTAATCTTAAGAAACGCCTCAATTCTTATAGGAAAACCCCCCAGAGGCACGAGGCCAAGACGGCCCTGATGTTGCGCCGTCTGGCCCGGGTGGACTTCCTGCTCACCGCCACCGAGCGGGAAGCTCTCATCTTAGAGCGCAATCTCATCAAGGAGCATCGTCCCCGCTTCAATGTGCGGCTTAGGGATGACAAGAATTTTCTCTGTTTGCGTTTGGACTTGGCTGAAGCCTTTCCTGGCCTCAGGTTTGTCAGGCGTTTCAGCCCGGACGGGGCGCTTTATTTTGGACCTTATGCCTCGGCGGGCATGGCCCGGGAGACCCTCAAGGTGATGAAACGGGCCTTTGGGGTGCGCACCTGCAAGGAGCGCCGGCTGCAGTCCCGCTCCCGGCCTTGCCTGGAGTATCAGTTGGGGCAATGTCTGGCCCCCTGCGCCGGGCTGGTGAGCACTGAGGCCTACAGCCAGGCGGTGGCCGAGGCGGCCCTCTTTTTGAAGGGTCGGGGGGGCAATCCGGTAAAGAGCCTTAAACTTCAGATGGACCGGGCCGCGGCCGGTCTGGATTTTGAACGGGCCGCGGTTTTGCGGGATCGCATCGCGGCCATCAAGGGTACCCTGGAACGACAGGACATGGCCCGGCCCAGCTTCAAGGATCAGGATGTCTTGGGAGTAGCCCAGGAGGATGGCCGGGCCTTGATCCTGGTGCTCCTGGTTCGAGGCGGGCTGGTCAGCGGCAGCCGCCAGTATTACTTTCCCGAACCTCTGCCCGGAGGTGATCTGTTGGGGGCCTTTGTGAAGCAATATTA
>JAUXZO010000125.1 GCA_030692685.1 Acidovorax sp.
CTGGCGCTTCGGTGACGCAGATTCCATGTCGGCACGGGACAAATACGATCCCACTTCAGATGCCGGATATACGACTGCAGGCGCTTCCCACTCAGCCAATCTATCGGTCAGTTTCTTGCGTTTGTGGGGGAGTCCATATACAACCTGTTAGAGCGCTCCACGAGAGGCTGCCGGACCCTCATGACGCGAAGGCTCTCACCGTGAGAACCGCAAGGAGAACGGTCATTAGGGAGAAACACCACGCCAACCAGCCCAAACCAAGAAATGACCAATGACTCGCGCTGGATTGGCGCTGCAGTTCGTCCTGTTGCGCGAGGGTAAGGTGGCCTTGGCCCTTTTTCCATTCCGTAGGCCAGAAGCGCCACGGTGTCTCACGCAATGGCTCACCCATTCGGAAGGCGTCGATTGCCAGCGCCGCGCAGGCGCAGGTGAGAACGAGGAGCAACCAAGCGGACATTGCGCTCTAACGTTGGAGGCTACCGGGTCGCAACACTTGCGGCGAAGCCGCTTCCTCTAGTTGCGGCTCCGCGTGGGCCGACGGGTTAGACCGCGGCATCAGCATGGGGTGATGTCCGCGTCCGGCCCCGCGCTCGCACGCCGCCGCACGCCCAGTAAATAGTCTGAAAAGAACATCAGGCGATAGCGAATCATTGGGGCATCTACGTCACCGACAGGGGCTAGGTTTGGTCGTACGCCATTCACCATCCCTACTCCAACACCCCAGTTCCCATCTCTCGCCACAGCACTAGGGGCCTGCCACTGAGACCATGTCGCAAGAGTTGCATCGCCTGGCGGCTGAAACACGTAGTGAGCTGGCCGTTGCAGTGTCACGAGCAAAGCCTTCAACTCAGAGAGGGGCGCAGTATAGGTTTCGAAAATTGGCTGCCCCGTCCCGCTTGTCCCCGTGACTGTTTGGCCTCCGCCTCCCACCGAGTCACTCTTCACGGTTTGAAAGCCTATAGTCTTTCTAGAGGGGTCTGAGCGGAGGCAAACCTGAACTATTAAGTGCGGCGGCTCCATACGGCGTGTTTCACCTGAATCAACTGGCCGCAAGGCGCCGACACTACATCCAACAAGGAGAGCTCCGGCAAGGGTTCCAAGAGAGGCTTTCAGCATGAGGTCTAACTTTGATATATCCCGCGAAACTGCCGGATAACATGGCGGCCAGTCAGATAACGTGGCGCCTGAAAATTGAAAAATGCGTTTGAATTCATAAAGTTACGTCAATACACTGTATCTATGCGCAGGTATATTGAATTTGAAAGTCGCCGGCCCTGTTTGACTTCTGCCC
>JAUXZO010000126.1 GCA_030692685.1 Acidovorax sp.
CGTCGGCATTGGTCGCCAGGATGCGGTGCATCAGATCGGGGCGCGCATACATCAGGCTCTAGACCATGCGGTAGTCGTCGCTGCCCTTGCCTTCGACCATGTAGCAGGCCAGGGTCCAGGGGCTGCCCGAGAAGCCGATGAGCGGCACGCGGCCGTTCAGGGCTTTGCGGATGCTGGTGACGGCGTCGAACACATACCGCAGCTTGTCCATGTCAGGCACCGCCAACTGGTCCACGGCCGCTTCGTCGCGCACCTGGCTTGCAAACCGTGGGCCCTCGCCCTCGGCAAACGTCAGGCCCAGGCCCATCGCATCAGGTACGGTCAGGATGTCGCTGAACAGGATGGCCGCGTCGAGCGGGAAGCGTTCGAGCGGCTGCAGGGTCACCTCGGTGGCGTAATCCACGTTGGTGGCCAGCCCCATGAAGCTGCCAGCCTTGGCGCGCGTGGCCTTGTATTCAGGCAGATAGCGGCCCGCCTGGCGCATGAGCCAAAGGGGGGTGTAGTCGGTGGCTTGGCGGCGGCAGGCGCGCAGGAAGGTGTCGTTTTGCAGGGGAGCGAAGGTCATCCTGCGATTGTCGCAGGGTGGATCGCCAGCCGGCCCGAGCTCGGTCACGCGAATTGCGCCGCCTCGCGCTGTGAGTGCGGCACCCGCCAGCGCCACCGTGGATCCGGCTTCGCCGGTCCACCGGAGGCGTCCCCCAACGGGGGAAGCGGCGCAGCCGCTCAGGGGGGCTTCACCGTTCAGCGATGTAGTGCGACATCTTTGCCGTCTCGCCCGGCGCCAAAAATGTGCGCACTTCCGTCTCCAGCGCCTGGTCGGCCATCGTGGCGCGGGCGCGCTGGTGCAGGTAGTCGGCCCAGGACGTGACGATGAAGCGCTCTACATAGCGCGAGGGGTCGCCCAGGTCTTTGTACACGCGCCAGAACGTGGCCCCATCGCGGCGGCGGGGGGCTTTCATGCGGCTGATGGTGTCCAGAAATGCGGCGTCCGCACCGGGTGCAATGCGGTAGCCCACCTCCACCGCCACCGGGCCCGCATCGGGCAGGGGCTCGGCTTCGATGAAGAGTTCGTCCCAGGGCGTGGCCTGGGTTACCTCGTGCAAGGCGCCCATGCGCAGGGGCATGGGGCGTGCCAGCAACAGGCCTGCGGTCATCAGCGCGGCGGCCACACACAGCGTGGGCGCCAGGCCCACGATGTCGGACGCCGCGCCCCAGACGGCCGAGCCCATGGCAAACGCCCCCAGCGCCGCCACCATGTGCATGGCCACGGCGCGCGAGCGCACCCACTGCGGGGCACTGGCCTGCGTGGCGGTGTTGAAGGTGGACATGGCCGACATCCACGCCGCGCCCGCAAACAGCATGGATACATAGACCAGCCAGGCGATCTGCGTGAGGGCGGCCATCAGCATGGCGGCGGCAAACACCACGCCGCCCACGCCAACGATGACTTCCATGCCGAAACGCGCCCTGAGTCGGCCCAGGAAAAGGCCCACGCACACGGCACCGGTGCCCAGGCACCCCATCAGCAGGCCGAACCCCGGCGCCCCGGTGCCCAGTCGCTGCGCAATCACGGGCAGCAACGCCCACAGGGCCGAGCCCGCCGCGCTGAACGCCATCACGCGCACCAGCTGCGCCAGGATCATGCGCGAGTGCCAGGCAAACCGCAGGCCGCTCAAAGTACCGCCCCACAGCCGCTCGGCGGGCAGTTTGGACGGCGGGTGCGCCTTGGGCGGCCAGCGGCGAATGGACTCCCACATCACCAGCGTGGTGGCCACCGTGACGGCAAACACCCACCCCGCGCCCAGTTGCGCAAACACCAGCCCGGCCAGCGTGGGGCCCACGGCGCGCGCGGCGTTGTACGCAATGCTGACGGCGGTGATGGCCTGGGGCCACTCGTCGCGCGGCACGGGGTCGATGACCGAAGAGTTCCACGCCGGTGTCAGCACCGCCGTGCAGCAGCCGCAGATGAACACCAGGAACAACACCGACGCCGGACCGCCCCAGCCGCCCAGCACCAGCAGCGTGAGCAAGGTGCACGCACACACCTGCGCCATCAGCGCGCCCGATATCAAACGGCGCCGGTCGGTGGTGTCGGCCAGCACCCCGGCGGGCAACGCCAGCAAAAACATCGGCATGAACACGGCGGTCTGCACCAGCGCCGCCAGAAACGACGAGCCCGTCAGTTCCACCATCAGCCAGGCGGCCGCCATGGACTGCATGCCGCTACCCACAAAAAAGATGCCGCCGCAAATCCACAGGCCCCGGAACGCGGGTTGGCGAAGGGGGCTCCACAAAGAGGTTGAGTGCGACGACATGAAGGACGTGGGGGGAGGAGAAAAGGTCTGGGTAGGACAAAGGGGATGGCGTACCGGTCGTTCTGGTCATGCTGGCGCGCCCCGAGTGCTCGAGGATATAGCCACATCCCTGTTTTGGGGCATCGTGTTCCGCTAGTCCCTTGCAGACCACAGCCCGCCTCTTGGTCCAACGACTTAAGTCGTCACAGCCGCCGCGGCCGCTACTGCGACCACCTACTCGGTATGCCGCCCACCCCGCAGCCGGTAGGTGCGCGGCACATCGGTGCGGCGGGCCACCAGTGCTTCCGCCCGCTGTTGCATATCGGCCAGCGCATGGTCTAGCGCCTGCACCGCACCCGCGTCCAGCCCCGCCAGCAGATCCAGGTTGAGCGCCTTCACCTGCGGGAACAGGTCGTCGTGCAGCGCCCGCCCCGCTGCGGTGAGCGACAGCACAGCCTGGCGCCGGTCGCCCGGCATCGCATCGCGTGTCAGCAGCTTTTTGGCCAGCAGCGACGTGATGGCGCGTGACGTGCGCGAGCGGTCCAGCCCCAGGCGCTGCGCCAGCTCAGCCGGTGGCATGCCGGGGTGCTGCGCCAGCATCATCAGCAGCCCCCACTCGCGCCGCGTGATGCCGTAGCCCCCTTCGCACAGCCGCACCACCAGGCTGCCCGCCACGGCCAGCAGGCGGTTCAGGCGGTACATCAGCAGGTCGTTGGCGGCCACCGGGTGCGTCAGGCGCTGGCCAGGCTCGGGGGTGGGCATCAGGGTATTTCCGGGCAACAGTTGATTAGATCAATCGATTGTGTGGCCAATACAGTGCGCCCATCAACCTGCACGGTGGTGCAGGCCCGTCATTGCCCCTGGAGATGTTTCGACCATGTGGAAACCCCTTGCCTCTGTTCTGGCCACCGCGCTGGCCCTGGCCGCTTCCATCGCGCAAGCGCAAGAAGCCCCGCTGCGCATCGTGGTGGGCTACGCCCCTGGCGGCGCCACCGACCGCGTGGCGCGCATCGTGGCCGACAAGCTGGGCAGCAAGCTCGGCACGCCGGTCATTGTGGAAAACAAGACCGGCGCGGGCGGCCGCCTGTCGGCCCAGGCCGTCAAAGCCGCGCCCGCCAACCAACCCATGCTGCTGCTGGCCAACCCGGCCGTGATGCTGGTGGCGCCCCTGGTGTTCCCGGACGCGGGCTATGACCCCGAGCGCGACTTCCGCCCCGTGAGCCACGTCAACAGCTACGAGTTTGGCGTGGCCGTGGCCAGCGCCGTGCCCGTCAAAGAACTGCCGCACCTCATGGCGTGGCTGCGCGCCAACCCCGACAAGGCCAACTTTGGCGTGCCTGCCACGGGCAGCCTGCCGCACTTTTTTGGCCTGATGGTGGGCGACGCCGCCAAGGTGCGTGCCGAGGTGGTGGGCTACCGGGGCTCGGCGCCGCTGCTCAACGACCTGCTGGGCGGGCAGATCCCTGTGGCGTTTGACACCTTCGACACCCTGCTGCCCCAGCACGAAGCCGGCAAGATCCGCATCCTGGCCGTGTCAGGCACCAAGCGTAGTACGCTGGACCAAAAGATTCCCACCTTCAAGGAAGGCGGCCTGGATGTGGCCGCGACCGGCTGGAACACCTTCTTTGCGCCCATGAGCATGCCCAAGGCCCAGGCCGAACGCCTGGCCGGGCTGATCCACGAGGTGATGAAAGACCCGGACACCCAGCGTAAATTTGAGGCCGCCAAGATGGAGCCCGTGGTGGCGACCATGGCGCAGACCGAAGCCATGCTCAAGGCCTACCGCGCGCAGTGGGCGCCGGTGGTGCAGCGCTCGGGCTTTAAACCTTGAGGACGTATTCATGAGCGGCCAGCGCCCCAACATCATCTTCATCGTCGCCGACGACCTCGGCTACGCCGACCTGGGCTGCTATGGCGGGCGCGAGGCAGCCTTTGGTCCGGTATCGCCGGTGCTGGACCAGTTGGCTGCCAACGGCCTCAAGCTCACGCAAGGCTATGCCAACTCGCCCGTCTGCTCGCCCACGCGCTTCGCGCTGATGACGGCGCGCTACCAGTACCGCCTGCGCGGCGCAGCCGAGGAGCCCATCAACAGCAAAAGCCGGGGCAGCACCACGCTGGGCCTGCCGCCCGAACACCCCACGCTGCCGTCGCTGCTGCGCACGTCCGGCTACCGCACGGCGCTGATGGGCAAGTGGCACCTGGGCTACCCGCCCGCGTTCGGGCCGCTGCGCTCGGGGTATGACGAGTTCTTTGGCCCCATGTCGGGCGGGGTGGACTACTTCACGCACTGCAGTTCTGGCGGTCAGCACGACCTGTATTTGGGCGAAGAAGAAAAGCAGCAGGACGGCTACCTCACCGACCTCATTACCGACCACGCGCTCGACTACGTGCAGCGCATGGCGCAGGGTGCGCAGACGGGTACGCCGTTCTTTCTGAGCCTGCACTACACCGCGCCCCACTGGCCGTGGGAGACGCGCGACGACGAGGCGCTGGCGCAGGAGGTGAAGACGAACCTGTTCCACCTGCACGGCGGCAACATCGAGACCTACCGCCGCATGATCCACCACATGGACGAGGGCATCGGCCGCATCATGGCCGCGCTGCAGCGCCACGGCATCGAACGCGACACGCTGGTGGTGTTCACCAGCGACAACGGCGGCGAGCGCTTCTCGGACAACTGGCCGCTGGTGGGCGGCAAGATGGACCTGACCGAAGGCGGCATCCGTGTGCCGTGGATTGCGCACTGGCCTGCGGTGATCGCACGCGGCGGCGTGAGCGCACAGACCTGCATGACCATGGACTGGTCTGCCACGATGCTGGACGCTGCCGGTGTGTCTGCCGCACCGGGCTACCCGCTGGACGGCCGCTCGTTGATGCCCCTGCTGCGCGATGCTTCAAGTGCCGCCGTACACGACGAGCCGCCGCTGTTCTGGCGCATGAACCACCGGGGCCAGCGCGCCATGCGCCAGGGCGTGTGGAAGTACTTGCGGGTGGATGGCAACGACTACCTGTTCAACCTGTCGCAGGACGAGCGCGAGCGCGCCAACCGCGCACCTGTGGAGCCCGAGCGGCTGCGGGCCATGCGCGCAGCATGGGAGGCGTGGAATGCGTCGATGCCTGCCATCCCAGGCGACGCCACGGTCAGCCTGGGCTATTCGGCCAAAGACTATCCACAACGCTGAAGTTTTAAGTGTTTTTGGCCTCTAGCGCTTGTAGATATTGCGCCAATAGCTATCAATTGAGTAGCATTCCGCCGTGACCTGCCTTCAGCAGTCGCGTGAGCAGCGGGTGCATCACCTTGCGTGCGCTGAAGATCAGGTGGAACTGCTCCTGCACGTCGGTCGTGGTGCCTACCTGCACCAGCCCATGGGTATGCGCCAGGTGCTCGCCCAGCGACACGGGCGCGGGCATCACGCCCATGCCGGTGGCGGCAAAAGTGCTCAGCAAAGCGCTGTCTTCAAACTCTCCGGCGATGAGCGGGCGGATGCGTTCGCGCTCCATCCAGTGGTCGATGCGTGCGCGCATGGCCGCGTGGTCGGTGGGCAGCAGCACGGGCACCACGGCCAGGCTGTGCGGGAAGTTCTGGGCCGCCGCCTCGGCCGACAGCGGGGGCGCGTACCAGGCGAGGGCGCTGGGGCCCAGCAGCTGGCTGGTGGTGCGCAGGGCAGGGTTGGGTGGGGCCGCGCGGTCGGCCAGCACGGCGTCGAGCTTGTGCAGGGCCAGCTCGCCCAGCAGGGGCTGGAACTCGCCCTCGTGGCACAACAGCCGCAGGTGCGGCTCGTCCAGCACGGGGGTCAGCAGCCGGTGTACGGCCAGTTTGGCAATGCCGTCGGAGATGCCCAGGTTCAGCCGCAGCGTTTGCCCGCTGGCGGCCTCGCGCACGCGCAGGGGCAGTTGCTCACCCAGCGCAAAGATGTGGTCGGCCTCATGCAGCGCGGCCACGCCCGCATCGGTCAGCACCAGATTGCGGCCCTCGGTGCGCAGCAGGCTCACGCCCAATGATTTTTCCAGCTCGCGCACCTGGGCGCTGATGGTCTGCACGGCCATGTCCAGCCGTTCGGCGGCGCGGGCAATGCCGCCCTCTTTGGCCACCACCCAAAAGTAGAAAAGATGGCGGTAATTGAAGCTCTGGCTCATGGGCGCCCCTCAAAGTGAACTGTTTGGTTCGTAAAAACCGAACCAATACTACCGAAACCACAGGTTTTTAAGAAATGCTGACCACCCTACAGTCCGCCGGGTCAACGTTGGCGCACTCTGCGCCGCGCATACCAATTTCCCCTCGGAGTGAAGATTCATGGAAACCATCGGTACCGGGTGGATGTGGGCGGGTTTTGCCGTCTTTGTGGTCGTGGCCATCGCCATTGACCTTTTAGTGATGGAGCGGCAGGGCGCACACAAGGTCACCATGAAGGAGGCCGTACGCTGGAGCCTGCTGTGGTTCTCGCTGGCTTTTGTGTTTGTGGCCATCCTGTGGTGGTATCTCAACGGCAGCCAGGGCCGGGAGGTGGCCAACACGGTGTCGATGCAGTTCATCACCGGCTATCTGGTGGAAAAGAGCCTGTCCATCGACAACATCTTTGTGTTCCTGATGCTGTTCAGCTACTTTGCCGTGCCGCCTCAGTACCAAAAACGCGCGCTCATCATCGGCATCATCGGCGCCATCGTGCTGCGCACGCTGCTGATCCTGGCAGGCGCCTGGCTGCTGGCCACCTTCCACTGGCTGCTGTATGTGTTTGGCGCGTTCCTGGTCATTACCGGCGCCAAGATGTGGTTTGCTGCGGGACAAGAGCCCGACATCGCCACCAACCCAGTGCTCAAGCTGCTGAAAAAGCATATCCGCATCACCGACCACTTTGACGGCGAAAAGCTCACCACCATGGTCAACGGTGTCAAGCACTACACCCCGCTGTTTGCGGTGCTGGTCCTGATTGGCACCACCGACATCATCTTTGCGGTAGACAGCATTCCCGCCATCTTCGCCATCACGAACGACCCGTTCATCGTGCTGACGGCCAACATCTTCGCCATCCTGGGTCTGCGTGCGCTGTATTTCCTGCTGGCCGACCTGGCCAACCGCTTTCACCTGCTGGCCTATGGCCTGGCGCTGGTGCTGGTGTTCATCGGCGGCAAGATGCTGCTCATCGACCTGGTGAAGATTCCAATTGGCTATGCGCTGCTGGTGACGGCGACGCTGATTGCAGGGTCCATCCTGCTGTCGCTGAGAAACTCGGGCGAAAGCGCCCACGGTGCTTCCGCAGCGCCCCGCAAGGACTGACCGCCGTGGTGCACCAAAGCCTGTGTTCGCTGCGCCGCTGGCTGCGCGGGCTGGAGCCCAAGGCGCGCATGTATCTGGAGCGCAGCTGGCTGGCCCAGTTCCAGCCCTGGCTAGAACAGCGTGCGTTGTTTCGCTTTCAGCGCCAGCCACTGGCGCGCGGGGTGGCAGCTGGCATGTTCTGCGGGCTGATCCCCGGCCCGCTGCAGATCCCCGGCACGCTGCTGGTCTGCGCCTGGCTGCGCGGCAACATCGTGGCAGGCGGCGTGGCCACCTTCTATACCAACCCGCTCACCACCGTGCCGCTGTATGCCCTGGCCTTCTACCTGGGCGCGCTGGTGATGCCCGGCGAGCAGACCTTGCCCGCTTGGGGCAGCGTGGCACCGGGCGGAGATTTCTCGGTGCAGGCGCTGGCCGCGTGGGTGCAGGCCCTGGGCACGCCGCTGCTGGTGGGTTTGCCCACGCTGGGCCTGCTGCTGGCCGTGCTGGGTTACGCCACAGTGCAGCTGCTGTGGCTGGCCCCCGCCCTGCAGCGCAAGCGGCGGCTCGCACGTTGCAGCTCAGCAGGCGCTTGAAAAAGGGCGCTTAAAAAAGGGCGCGGCCCCATACCGGTGCCACCGTGGAACTGGCTCCGCCAGGCCACGGGTGGCGTCCCCCTTCAGGGGGAAGGCGCCGAAGGCGACACAGCGGGTTAGTCGAGCTTTACACCCACCTTGGTAATCACCTTGCCCCACTTCTCGCGCTCGGCCCGCGCGAATGTGGCCATCTGCGCAGGTGTGCCGGGCAGGGGCTCCACCCCCAGGGCCTGCAGGCGGGCCTTGGTGCGGGTGTCGGCCAGGGCGGTCTGAAGCGCCTTGTTGAAGTTCGCCACTGCGTCCGCCGAGGTGCCGGTGGGGGCGACCAGCCCCTGCCACGCAAAACCTTCAAAACCCTGCAGGCCTTGTTCTGAAATGGTGGCCACATCGGGCATGGTGCTCACACGCTGTGGGCTGGCCACGCCGATGGCCTTGACCTTGCCGCCGTTGAGAAACGGGTACACGGTGGCGCTGTCGATCCACATGGCCGATACCTGCCCGCCAATCACGTCCTGAATGGCGGGTGCAGCGCCCCGGTACGGCACGTGGGTCAGCTTGAGGCCGCTTTGCTCGCGAAACAGCTCGCCCACCAGGTGGTGCGGGCTGCCCGGCCCGGCCGAGGCCCAGTTCACACCATCTGGCATGCCCTTGGCCCAGGCCATGAACTCCTTGAGGTTCTTGGCTGGCACGTTGTTGGACACCACCAAAAACATCGGAAAGCGCACCAGCAGGCCCACGGGCTGAAAGTCTTTTTCTGCGCTGTAGCTCAGCTTGCTGAACAAGAACGGATTGGCCGCCAGCGTGGCGAAGTCGGCCGAGAAGATGAGATTGCCAAAGTCCTTGTTGCGCGCGCTGTATTCAGCGGCAATGTTGGTGCCCGCACCGGGTTTGTTGGTGATAACGATGGGGCGGCCCAGCGTGGCTGACATCGACTCGGCAATCGTGCGCGCCACGATGTCCGAGCCACCACCTGCGGCGTAGCCCACCACCCATTCCAACGGTTTGGTGTCTTGCGCGTGGGCCAGGGGAAGGGCGGCGGCGAGGGCCAGCCCGGCGAGGGTGGCGAGAAAATGTTTGCGCTGCATGGTGGTTTGTCTCCGGTGGTTGTAGTGATGAAGGTCGAAAAATGGGCAAAGAGGGGCCTTGCACCGTCTGCGCGGTGCTGGGGCCGCTGCGGCTGGGGTGGAAAAACGGGGCGGTTCTGCGCGCGCTGGGCTCAGGCTGTTGCGTGGCTGGGCACTACGGGGGTGATGGCTTGGTGTTCCACCGCTGCTAGAGGCGCTGCATCTGGCGCGGCGGTGTGCTGCGGGTTGCCCCGCGCCAGCTGCAGCGCCTGTAGCAGCGTGGCCTGGTCGCCAATGTGGTTGGCCAGCAGCAGCACCAGGCGCGCGTTCATGGCGTGGCTGTCGGGCGTGGGCAGGCCTTGGTGCGCCGTGATCAGCGCCTCATAAAAATCGTCGCAGGCCTGCAGGTGGGGCTGGGTGTTCAGCATGTGCGGTTCCTTGTCAGAGGCTGGTTGCTGTGGCGCGCGCCAGGGCAGAGCGCACGGCCACTTCGGTGGGGGCGCGCCAGCGCGCGCACACGTGCTGGTCGGGCCGCACCAGGTACACAGTGCGTGGCAGGGCGTCGAGCCGCTGCGCGGCCAGGGTTTGGCAGTCCATCACGTCCAGGCCCACCTGCAGCACTTTCACATGGGGCAAATCACGCGCCCACGTGGGCGCGGGGCCAAACACCAGCAGCGTGAACTCTGGCCCCAGCTCGCGCAGCAGCCAGGTGCGTTGGGACTGCTTGGTCAGCGGCGCATCGATCAGCACGGCCCCGGGCACCTGGGTGCCCACAAAGGTATCGGTATCGGGAGTGCTCAAAGGCGACTGGTGCAGCGTGGCGGGCACCGACAGACGTCCGCTGTTCACGATGCGGCGCGCAAACGCATGGTCGCGCGCCAGGTGCAGTGCGGCGTCGCGAAACAGGCGGCTCACTTCGCTTTTGGGCGTGATGAAGTCGGTGGCACGCGTGGAATTACACAGGTTCTCGTCGGCCGCGTATTCGCGCTCGGGTCCATAGGTGGCCAGCAGGGCAGCGCTGGCGCGGCCCTTGAGTACCCAATCGAGCTTCCATGCCAGGTTCTCGGCATCCTGCACGCCGCTGTTGGCGCCGCGTGCGCCAAAGGGCGACACACCGTGTGCGCTGTCGCCCGCAAAAACCACCCGGCCGTGCACAAAGCGGTCCATGCGCAGGCAGGCAAAGGTGTAGACGCTGGCCCAGTCCAGCTCGAACTGTGCGTCCGCACCCAGCAGCGCCTTCACGCGCGGGATGATGTTCTCGGGCTTTTTCTCTTCCTCGGGGTCGGCATCCCAGCCCAGCTGAAAGTCGATGCGCCACACGTTGTCGGGCTGGCGGTGCAGCAGCACGCTCTGGTTGGGGTGAAAAGGTGGGTCGAACCAGAACCAGCGCTCGCTCGGGAAGTTCGCCTCATCGGCCAGCTTCACATCCGCAATCAAAAATCGGTCCTGAAAGATGCGGCCTTTGCTTTCCAGTCCCATCATCTGGCGCATGGGTGAGCGCGAGCCATCACACGCCGTCACCCACTGCGCATCGATTTGGTAGGCGCCCTCGGGCGTGTCGATGCTCAGCAGCGCGCCCTCGTCCCGGGCAGCCACGGCCGTCACCTTGTTGTGCCAGCGGATGTCGATGCCCGGCAGCTGTAGTGCGCGCTCCACCAGGTACGCCTCGGCGTAGTACTGCTGCAGGTTGATGAAGGCGGGGCGCTCGTGGCCCTCCTCGGGCAGCAGATTGAACTCGTACAGCTGCTCGTCCTTGAGGAACACCTTGCCCACGTTCCACGACACACCCTTGTCCACCATGCGCTGGCCCACGCCCAGGCGGTCCCAGATCTCGAGCGTGCGTTTGGCGAAACAGATGGCGCGCGAGCCGATGGAGAGTTTGTGGTCGTTGTCCAGCACCACCACCTGCTGGCCGCGCTGGGCCAGGTCGATGGCCAGCGACAGGCCCACCGGACCCGCGCCGATGATGACGATGGGGTGCTGCGTTGGCGCGGCGCTGTCCTGGTCGGGTGAGCGCACGTAGCCGAAGTCGAGGGCCTGCAACTCGGCGCCGCTGGCGTGGAAGGCCTCGGCGGGAATGTCTCTGGGGTTCATGTTCTACGACCTTCGTGTTGATCGATTGCCTGATGTCGAGAGCTGACCGTTGCAACTGACGCGCCCCAATCGAGGGATGCCAAGCAAGGGCCGCCCCGCAGCGAGGGCGTCGTCCCCCTTCCCGAATCGCGCAGCGGTTCGAGAGAAGGGGGAAGGCGCGCAGCGCCTCAGGGGGTTGTTCTCTGCCTAGCCTTCCAGAGATTTCCACATCTCAATATCGCGTTCAGCCGTCCAGATGCGTGGGTCGGGGTACTGCGTCGCTTCGTCGTAAGCGCGAGTCACATCAAACGGCATGCAGTGGTTAAAGATCACCCAGTGGCCGTACTTGGGCTGCAGCTTGGCAAACGTGGCCTCGTACACCTTGCGCAGGTCCTCGCCCTGGGCCGCGCTGGCCTTCACGCTCTCGTACAGGTCGCTGATGAAGGCGCGCGTGCCCGCCAGCCCCGCCTGCACCTGCTCGGGCGTCTGCAGCGCAGCGCCCCGGCCGGGCACCAGCTTTTCGGGCTTCAAAGCCGCCAGGTTGTCCAGCGTCTGCGGCCAGTCCTTGAAGTACGCATCGCCCGCATACGGGGTTGCATCGAACTCCACCAAGTCGCCGCTGAACAAGATCTTTTCCTGCGGCAGCCAGGCCACCGTGTCGCCCTTGGTGTGGCCCCGGCCCAGTTGCAGCAACTGCACTTCCACGCTGCCCAGCCACAGTGTCATCTTCTTGTTGAAGGTCATCGTGGGCCAGGTCAGGCCGTCCGGCACGCTCTCCACGTTCTGGAACAGGCGCGGGAAGCGGCCAATCTCACTGTCCTTGTCGAACTGCCCGCGCTCCACGATCAGGTCGCGCGTGTCTTCGCTGGCAATGATGTGTTCTGCACCATAAGCGCTGGCGCCCAGCACGCGCACCGCGTGGTAGTGGCTCAGCAGCACGTACTTGATGGGTTTGTCCGTCACCTCGCGGATGCGGCGGATCACGTCCTGCGCCATGACCGGCGTGGCCTGCGTGTCGATCACCATCACCGCATCGTCGCCAATGATGATGCCGGTGTTGGGGTCGCCCTCGGCGGTGTAGGCGTAAGCGTGGTCGGAAAGCTTGTCAAAGCTCACCTTCTTCACTTCAAGGTCGGCGGCAGAGGCAAAGGTTTTGGTGGTGGTCATGGGTGAGTTTGCTATGGATGAATGCGTTTAACTAAACGGAATGTTTTGATGTTAGTCACAACGTTTGTTAATGTCTAATGCATTTGTTTAGGTGAAAACCCGAAGAAGCAGTGCGACCACTGCGCCGTAGACAATCACGCCATGGCCACCCACGCACCCGACTTACCCCGCCCCGACGACGAAGACGACAGCAGCCCGCGCACGCCGCGCGGCATCCAGAGCGTGGAGGTGGGGGGACAGTTACTGAAAGTGCTGGCGCGCACCGGTCGCCGCATGGCTCTCAAAGACCTGGCCCGAGCCGCCGACATGACGGCCGCCAAGGCGCACCCCTACCTGGTCAGCTTCGGCAAGCTGGGCTTGATCGAGCAAGACGCAGTGAGCGGCCACTACGGCCTGGGCCCTCTGGCCATGCAGCTGGGCCTGATCAGCCTGCAGCAGGTAGACCCGGTGCGTCTGGCCATTGCCGAGCTGCCTGCGCTGGCCCAGCGCATCGGCTACACCGTGTCAGCCTCGGTCTGGGGCGACCTTGGCCCCGTCATCATCCGCGTCGAAGAAGGCCCCACGGCCGTGTACGTGGCCATGCGCCACGGCACCACGGCGTCGGTGCGGCACACGGCAACGGGCAAGGTGTTTGCGGCCTTTGGCCCACGCGATCGCGCGGCTGCGGCGCTGGCGGCAGAGGGATTTGCGGGGGCACTGGACGAGTCTGCGTTTGCCGCCGAGCTGGATGCGGTGCGCAAATACCAAGTGGCGCAAGTCACGGACCAGCTGCTGCCGGGCATCAGCGCGCTGGCCACGCCGGTGTTTGACGGGTTTGGGCAGCTGGTGCTGTGTCTGGCGGTGATTGGGCCGACTGCGACGCTGCAGACTGGGCCTGCGAGTGTGGCGGCGCAGCATCTGCGGGATGCGGCGCAGATGCTCTCCCAGCGGCTGGGGGCGCCCGCTGCCTCGGCGTCTTGAGAGTTTCCACACCCGCGACAACCACCGACCTTTCGGGCTGAGCTTTTCTAAGCCAGCACCCCCGGTGAAAGCCCTTCGACAGGCTCAGGGCGAGCGGTGCAAAAAGAGGGCGTGAATTTCGAAGACGCCCACGGATGACTCAGGCCATCGCCCGCCCCAGCGCCTGGTCCACATCCCACAAGATGTCATCCAGATCCTCAATCCCCACCGACAACCGCACCATGTCCGCGCTCACGCCTGCGCGGGCCAGCTCTTCTTCGCTCAGCTGGCGGTGCGTGGTCGACGCGGGGTGGATCACCAGCGTCTTCGCGTCGCCGATGTTGGCCAGGTGGCTCAGGAACTCGCAGGCGTCGATGAACCTCTCGCCCGCCGCTGCGCCACCTTTCACGCCGAATGTCAGGATGCCCGACGCACCGGGCGTGCCATCTACCGAGCGGAACTGTTTTTGCGCCAGATCGAAATACGGCGAATCCGGCAAACCGGGGTAGTTGACCCACGCCACCTGCGGGTGGCTCTGCAAGAACTTCGCCACGGCCAGCGCATTGCGGCAGTGCTCGCGCATGCGCAGGTGCAGCGTTTCGGCGCCCTGCAGCAGCTGCCACGCGTTCATGGGCGAGAGCACGCCGCCAAAGGTGCGGTTGACCTCCATGCGCGCCTTCATGGTGTAGCCAAAGTCGCCAAACGTTTCGTAAAACTTGACGCCGTGGTACGCGCGGCTCGGCTCCACCATCTCGGGGAACTTGCCGTTGTCCCAGGGGAATTTGCCGCCCTCCACCACCACGCCGCCCATGGTGGTGCCATGGCCGCCGATGTATTTGGTGGCGCTGTGCACCACGATGTCGGCGCCCAGGGCCAGCGGATTGCACAGGTAGGGGCTGGCCACCGTGTTGTCGATGATGAGCGGAACGCCGTGGGCATGCGCCACCTCGGCCACGGCCGCGATGTCGAGCACGTTGACCAGCGGGTTGCCGATGGTCTCGCCGTACACGGCGCGCGTGGTGGGGCGCATGGCGCGCGCAAAGTTCTCGGGGTCGGCTGGGTCCACAAAGGTGGTCTCGATGCCTAGGCGGCTGAAGCCCACGCCCAGTTGCCCCACCGTGCCGCCATACAGCGTGCTGGCCGCCACGATGTGGTCGCCGGTCTTCAAGATGGCCAGCAGCGCCGCCATCTGTGCGGCCATGCCGCTGGCGCAGGCGAGCGCGGCGCGACCGTTTTCGAGGCTGGCGATGCGCTCTTCAAACACCGCCACCGTGGGGTTGCTGATGCGGCTGTAGACGTTGCCAAAGGTCTGCAGGTTGAAAAGGCTGCTCGCGTGCTCTGCGTTGTCGAACACAAAACTGGTCGTCTGGTGAATCGGCGTGGCGCGTGCGCCGGTCACGGGGTCGGGCTGGGCGCCCGCGTGGATGGCGCGGGTGCCAAAGCCGAAGTCGCGGTCGGCGCCGGATGCGGGGGTGTCAGACATGGGTGGGGTCGGGTGTGCCGAAATTTGAATGAAATTGGCCTCTAGCGCTTATGTGGTAAGCGCTAGTAGCTATAAATTTGCTAGTAAGGCAGCTGCCGCATACGCTTGGCGCTAATGACCCGTGTGTTCACGCCCATCCAGCCCAGACCACCAAACAGGCGCGCGTGTTCGATCTTCACGCAGCGGTTCTGAATCACCTGCAGCCCGGCGGTTTCGGCACGTTGCCCGGCGGCTTCGTTAAACACGCCCAGCTGGAGCCACAGGCATCGGGCGCTGATGGCAATGGCTTCGTCAGCCAGCGGCGGGATGTCTTCGCTCTTGCGAAAGCAGTCCACCATGTCGATTTTTACGCCCTGTGCCGCCAGTGTGGCTGCGGCCTCGGTCACGCTGGCGTAGGCCGTCTCACCGAGGATCTGCCCGCCCTCACGCGCCACCAAAGGGTTCACCGGAATGATGCGGTAGCCATGCGCCTGCATGTACTTGGCGGCGAAGTAGCTGGGGCGGTGCCACTGGGGCGAGAGGCCCACCACCGCGATGGTGCGGCAGTGCATGAGCAGGTCACGCAGGGTGCTGATGGTGTCGGGGGTGTGGAGCATGCAGCCAGTGTACGCATGCCCTCGGGTTCGCAGGCGAGGATCAGGCTGGCGACTTGTACTTGATGCTGCAGCCGTACGGCTGCGTCGTCGCCGCCGAGATTGGCTTGCCCGCCAGCGCTTCGGCCAGCCCCACCTTCACATAGTTGGTGGCCTTCTCAATATCGGCCGGGCGGGCCGACGGGATGCTGTCGATGCCGCCCGCATACACCAGCTGTCCCTGCGGGTTGACGATGTACATGTGCGGCGTGGTGCGTGCGCCGTAGCTTTTGCCCACGGTGCCTTCCTCGTCCATCAGGATGGCGCTGGGGGCGGACTTGCGCTCGGCCTTCCAGGCCACCAGCTTGGCGGGCTCCAGGTAGTCGCTGCTGGCTTTTTCGGTGGAGTTGATGGCCAGCCACACCACGCCTTTGCCGGTGGCGTCTTTCTGCGTGGCGGGCATGTTGCCGCTGTCGTAGTGTTTGCGCACAAAGGGGCAGCCGGGGTTGGTCCATTCCAGCACCACGTGTTTGCCCTTGAAGTCCGACAGGCGCACGGTTTTGCCGGTGGCGTCTTTGAGCGTGAAGTCTGGCGCGGGCTGGCCCACAGTGGCGGCGTGGGCGCTGCCTGCGGCAAACAGGGCGGCGGCGGTGGCAATCAACGTACGGCGAAGCATCTTCATGACAAGCTCTCCTGAAGGGTCGGTGGTTGAAAAAAGAACGCGGGGGAAACCTCTACAGCTCAGCAATGGTGGCCCGCACCTCGTCCACGCTCAGCACCTCAGTCAACACCACCGGCGGGCGGCCGGGGCGGTAGAACACATACACGGGCACGCCGCTGCGGCCCAGGGCGGCAAGCGCTGCGGTGATGGCCGGGTCGCGGCGCGTCCAGTCGGCGCGCAGCAGGGCCACGTTCTTGGTTTGCAGGTCGGCCAGCACATCGGCATTGGCCAGCGTGGTTTTCTTGTTGTACTGGCAGGTCACGCACCAGGCGGCGGTGAAGTCCACAAACACGGGGCGCCCACCGGCCACGATCTGCTCGGCGGCGCCGGGCGCCCACGGCTGCCAGCCCGTGTCTGACGACGCCTGGGTGGCGCCCTGCGTGGTGAGCACATTGGTGATGTGCGGCACAAAGGCCCACACCAGCAGCGCCATCACCGCCACGGATACGGTGGCCATCCAGAGGCGGGCACGCCCGGCCAGCGACAGCGCCCACACCACCAGTGACAGGCCCACCAGCAGGATCAACAGCGCACCCGCGCCGTCGATGCCGCTTTGCTGGCCCAGCACCCACACCAGCCAGACCACGGTGGCGAGCATGGGAAACGCCATGAGCTTGCGGAAGGTGTCCATCCACGCGCCGGGACGCGGCAGTGCGCGGGCCACGGCAGGGATGAAACTGGCGGCCAGAAACGGCAGCGCCAGGCCCAGGCCCAGCGCCGCAAACACCGCCAGCGCCTGCGGTGCGGGCAAGGTGGCGGTGAGGCCCAGCGATGCGCCCATGAACGGCGCGGTGCAGGGCGACGCCACGGCCACGGCAAGTACGCCCGTGAGGAAGCTGTCGGCCACCGGGTGCCGCGCCTGCAGGCTGGCCACCGAAGAGGGCAGGAAATGCCCGAACTCGAACACGCCCGCCAAATTGAGCGCGATCAGCGTGAACAGCGCTGCCAGCGACGCAACCACGGCGGGCGACTGCAGCTGAAAACCCCAGCCAATGGCCTCGCCCGCAGCGCGCAGCCCCAGCATGAGCGCGCCTAGCGCGATGAACGACAGCACCACACCCGCCGTGTAGGCGATGCCGCTCACGCGGTGCGCGCGCCGGTCCTGCGCATGCTGGGTGAAACCCACGACTTTGATCGCCAGCACCGGGAACACGCAGGGCATGAGGTTGAGGATGAGCCCGCCAAGCAAGGCGCCCAGCAGCGCGGCGGTGAGGGTGAGGGGCGATGCGCCAGAGCCTGTGGCCGGCGTGGCCGATCCACCCGCCTGCGCCGCATTGGCCTTGAGTGCCGCCTCCAGCGCGGGCGACACGGTCGCCATCGACGCCGCTTGCGGCCAGGTGCCCAGCACCTTCAGCTCGACCCGGTAGCCGGTGCGGGTGTCGGGGCCGGGGGCGTGCGCGGGCGTCTGCTCAGCCAGCACCACGGGCATCAGGCTGGGGCCGTTGCTGCGCTGGGCTGACAGGGGAATCTTGGCGGTCCACACGCTGCCGTTCCAGGCTTGTGTCCACGCCGCCGCGTTGTCGATGACCTCGCTGGTTTCGGGGAACAGGTCCAGCGTCTTGCCGCGCAGCGCCACGGGCAGGCCCTGCACGCTGACCTGCAGCGCCTTGCCGTCGTCTGCCAACAGCGCCTGGCTGTCGGGCACGATGCCGTTGGTGCCCGCCATCACGGGCTTGGGTTGTGCCTGGGCGGCCGCCTCGAACGCGGCACCGTTCAGTGCGGTGGTGCTTTTGATGGGCAACTGCAGTGTGAACTCGCCCTCTTCAGGAATGCACTCCTTGCGGCACACCAGCCACGAGGCGCGCAGCTTGATGGTGGCGTCCTGCACCAGTGGGCCGGGTGCAAAGGTGCTGGCCACGGTGACCGGGATGGGCAGCAGCACCGTGCCCTCATAGCCATAGTTGGCCAGCGTGCCAATGGGAATCTTCTTGGGCAGGGGCCAGGCGATCTCGTTCGCGTCCAGCCCGGCGGGAAGCTGCCACTCCAGCTCGGTCGGCAGGCCGGAGTCGCCGGGGTTCTTCCAGTAGGTGTGCCACTCGGGCTGGTGCGTAATCTGCAGCCCCAGCCACAGCGGCTGGCCGGGCGACACGCCCTGCGGCGCATGGGCCAGCAGCTCGGCCCGCACATACGGCGTGGTGACCACGCTGGTGCCTTGTCCGGTGGTTTTAGAGCTAAATTGGGCGCTAGCGCTTGTCCAATAAGCGCTAGCAGCTATCAAAAGCAGAGTAACTGCGAGGCGGTGGAGCAGGCGATAGGACATGGTTGCAGTGTGGGAGCTGGCGCGGCGCGGTTGGTTCCGGCGGCCGACTTTTCATACCAGTGAAGTTGCGATTGTGCTTGGGGGCGCCCCGGCCTTAAAGACTGGCGCGGCATGGGCGAGTGCACCCGTGGATCCGGCTTTGCCTGACCAGGGGGTGCGTCCCCGTCTGGGGGACGCCGCGCAGCGGCTCGGGGGCTACTGTGTACCCAGCGTCAATTCCGCTCGCGGTGTCCACTTTTCCGGTTGCTTGCCCGCCTTGGGCGCGGCCACAAACAACCGCTCCACCGGCAGCTTTTGCGACACCAGATAGGCGCGGATCGCCTGGCCCCGTTGCGTGGCCAGCTCGGTGGCCATGGCTTCGGTGGCCGGTTGATTGGCCATCAACAGGGCTTCCATTTCAGGCACGGTGAGTTCTTTGGCCAGGCCGACCAGATTGCGCGGCTTGGGGATGTCGGCGCGGCCATACACCGCCTTGAGCAGGACGGGGTATTCGGCGGCCGACACGGGGGCGGTGTCACCCGGGTTGGCGCGGCGTTTTTCGGTCAGCACCTTTTGCTGCAGGCTTTCGCGCTGCATGCCTTCGCGTTCGTCCTGCAGGCTGGCCATGCCGGTCACGGTGATCTTGAGCGCGGGGCGGTCGGCCAGGGCCTTGACCACCTTGCCCAGGTTTTGCTGCGCGTCGGCCGCGAGGGTGGCGCTGCCGGGCGCAAAGGGCACGTTGCTCATGGCATCGCCGCCGCCCAAGGCGCTGGCCAGCAGGCTGAACGGCGAGGTCAGCGCTTTGCCGATCAGATTGACGATGATCTTGAAGATGACCGGGCCAATGCGGAACTGTGGGTCGTTCAGCGAGCCGCTGATGGGCAGGTCCAGGTCGATCACGCCGTTGCGGTCGGCCAGCAGGGCCACGGCCAGTTTCACAGGCAGGCTGTTGGGTGCGCCCTCCACGGGTTCGCCAAAGGTCAGCTGGTGGAGCACCAGCCGGTTGCTGGCGGTGAGCTGGCCATTGGGCAGCACCTTGTAGTTCACGTCTACGCTGAGCTTGCCGCGCTCGATGCCATGGCCCGCGTACTTGACCGCGTACGGCGTGAGCGGTGGCAGCTCCAGGTCGCGCACCTTGCCCGTGATGTCGAGCGCCAATGGTTTCGCCAGCGGGTTGAGCTTGCCGGTGACTTCGAGCGACGCCGAGCCCTCGGCGCGGCCGCGCAGCTCCAGATCGGCCAGCACGGGCTCGCCACCCGGGGCTTCGGACGAGAAAGAGCTGAGCTTGCCGGTCAGCTCCGAAAGGTCGGCGGAGTAGTTGGGCTTGATGAAAAAGTCCGAAAACAGCACCTTGCCGTTGACCAGGCTTACCGGGCCAAACACCACCACAGGGGCTAG
>JAUXZO010000139.1 GCA_030692685.1 Acidovorax sp.
ATGGGCAAAAATGGGAACCAGAAAGAAATTCAAGACCTGGGTCAGGACCAGCACCACCACCGCCACCTTGACCGGTGTTTTGGTGTCCTGGCTGGCAAAGTAACCCGGCGCCAGCACCTTGATGGCCACAATGCCGACCAGTCCCACACCCCAGCCCATCAGTGCGTGGGTCACCTGCTGCACGTCAAAGTCGGTCATGGCGCCATAGTGGTAAAGCACAGCCACCAGCGGCAGCGGAAACACCAGCAACGCCAGGGCACAGGGCACCGCCAGCAAGACCACCAGGCGCAAGCCCCAGTCGAGCATGGCTGAATAGCGCGCCGTGTCGCCACCCGCGCGGGCCATGGCCAGCTGCGGCATCAACACCACGCCCATGGCCACACCCAGCAAGGCGGTGGGAAACTCCATGAGACGGTCGGCATAGGTGATCCAGCTCACGCTGCCTGGCGTGAGATAGGAGGCAATCTGGGTATTGATGATCATGGACAGGTGGGCCACGCCCACACCCAGCAGGGCCGGACCCATGAGTCGCAAGATGTTCTGGGTACCCGCATCGGCCCACGCTTGTTTTATTGCCGACCAGCGCCAAGCCGGACGGGGCGCAAGCCCGAGCCGTTTCAAGGCCAGCCATTGCACCGCCAACTGCAGCACACCACCCAGCAACACGCCGCCGGCCAGGGCATAAATGGGTTCCAGCCCCAGGGTTTTGAACCAGGGTGCACCCAGCCAGGCCGCCAGGATCATGCACACGTTGAGCAGCACGGGCGTGGCAGCGGGCACGGCAAAACGTTTGTAGGTGTTGAGCACCCCGGCGCCCAGCGCCACCAGCGACATGAAGGCGATGTAGGGAAACATCCAGCGCGTCAGAACCACCGCTGCTTCATAGCCGCGCGGGTCCTGCTGCATGCCGCTGGCCATGGCCCAGACCAGCCCACCCGCGCCCAGCACGCCCGCCACGCTCAACAGCAGCAGCGACCAGGCCAGCACGGTGGCGACGCGGTCGACCAGCACCCGGGTGGCGGCATCACCCTGCTGGGTTTTGGCAGCGGCCAGCACCGGCACAAAAGCCTGGCTGAAAGCCCCTTCGCCAAAAAAGCGCCGAAACAGATTGGGAATGCGAAACGCCACGTTGAACGCATCGGTCATGGCAGACGCGCCAAAGGTGGAGGCAATCAGCAGCTCGCGCACCAGCCCGGTGACGCGCGACAGCAGCGTCAAAAGTGAGACCACCGAGGCCGATTTAAGCAGGCTCACAGCACCACCAACCCGCTCTGCCAGTCCATCAGGTCACCGGCAACCACCCGCGCCCCGATCACCAAGGCGCCGCCCAACAGCGCGAAGCAGCCAGGCTGATGCCAACCAAAACAGATTTTTTGACGATGTTCATAGAATAAAGACTCGCGCGGATTGTAGTCATGGCGTGAAAAGCCGGATTCAGTCTTTTTATTTGCAAGCTGTGGGAATAAAACCGCGGCGCCCGGTGTTCATGTGATTGCAAACGCCTGTTTGCGCTCACCCAACTTTGGAGCTCACCATGACATTCAAATCACCCGCACTGTTTATGACCTCGGTCACCTTTGCCATGCTGACGGCATGCGCCTCGGTGTCCTCAGCG
>JAUXZO010000143.1 GCA_030692685.1 Acidovorax sp.
CGGCAGCCACCTCGCGCCCCAGTTCGATCACCGCCATGGCGTAGTAGCTGGACCAGTTGTAGCGGGTGATGGCGTAGAAGTTTTCGGTGCCTGCCACGTAGCTGGGCGCATCGGGCCCGTTTTGCAGCTCCACCAACGCCAGCGGCCCCCGGTGCTGCAATCCAGTTGCATCCAGCAGTGCGCCTTGCGCTTGCATGTTGGCAGCACTGAAGGTGGGCAGGATGTCGGGCAGTAGCAAATCGTCCAGTTGCAGGCGACTGGTATCAAACTGCACGCCAAAGTGGGTGGGCATGCCGGGCGTCCAGCCGTGGCCGATGAAGTAGTTGGCCACCGAGCCAATGGCATCCACCGGGCTGTTGAACAGGTCTACACGGCCATCGCCATCAAAGTCCACGGCGTAGCGCACCCAACTGGACGGCATGAATTGACCGAGGCCCATGGCGCCCGCGTAGCTGCCTTTGAGCGCAAAGGGGTCGGTGTTGCTTCGGTTGGTGAGGCTCAGAAACTGCTCCAGCTCGCGGCGGAAAAACTCGGTGCGTTCTTTGGCGCGGGGGTGAGCGGACGGGAAATCAAACGCCAGCGTGGCCAGGGCGTCCATCACGCGGAAGGTGCCCATCTGCTGGCCATAGATGGTCTCCACACCGATGATGCCCACAATGATTTCGGCGGGTACGCCGTACTCGCGCTCGGCGCGCTCCAGCGCAGCCCGGTGCTCCTGCCAGAAACGCACACCGGCCCGGATGCGAATGGGGTCGATAAAGCGGCTGCGGTAGGCGAGCCAGTTCTTGGCGGTGCCCTTGGGCGGTGGCAGCATAAGCCGCGGCACTTGCGGCAGCAGCCGGGCCTGACCGATGGCCTGGCGTACCCATTCGCGGTCCAGGTCCCGGCGCGCAGCCAGGTCGTCGGCAAACTGCATTGCGTCCGCGCGGGTGGCGTACAAGACCTGGGGCTTGTCGGACACGGCCGTTCTGTTGCCGCTGCTACTCTTTGCGCTGCCGCCATGGCTGCTGTCACTCTGTGCAGAGTTTTTAGAGGTTTTTTGGGCGCTAGCGCTTATTGGCATTGCGCAAGCAGCTATGAATGTAATAGCTGTTGCAATCCTTCGAAAAATCTTCGGCATGTCCGGTGTTCAGGGTTTTGGTGCGCTGACCGTGATTGGCCAGGGCAGGTTGCGGAACTCGCGCCGCAGATGGGTCAATTCGGTGGCGGGCTGAGGAGCGTAGCGCACTTGCTCCAGGCGCAGCAACCAATCGGCCACGCCGTGAGCGGGGGTGCCAAATTGTGCTCTTACCCGTTCTGCCATGGCCCGCGGTGGCAATGTGTCCGGGAGCTGCAAGCCAGCGCGTGCAAGGCGCTGGCGCGTGCGGGCCAGCAGACGCAGCCACGGGTCGTGCTGGCTGCGCTCCCACAGCGTCCACAGCCCGCCACCGCCCGCCGCGATGCCGATCAGGATGCCGAGCACCGTGGTCAGGTCTTGCCAGCTAGGGGATTCGAATCCCAAGGCCTTGAGCAGGTCGAACTGGCGGCTTTGGCTGTAGTTGAGCACCCACTGATTCCAGCCGTTGTTGACAGCCTCCCACACTGCCCGCAGGTTCTGCACCATGCCGGGGCTGAGGGTGCCCATCGCGTTCGCAAACGCGCCCTGGGGGGCGCGTAATCGCTGAAAGGCCCCCACGCGGCCAGGCGAAACGGCCCCGGTGGGGTCCACGCGCACCCAGCCGCGCTCCTCCATCCACACCTCGGCCCAGGCATGGGCGTCGGCATTGCGCACGGTCCAGTATCCGTCTACCTGGTTGCGCTCGCCCCCCTGGTAGCCGGTGACGATGCGCGAAGGCACATCCATGGCGCGCATCAGCACGACAAAGGCGGAAGAAATGTGTTCGCAAAACCCTTCCTTGCGGTCAAACCAGAATTCGTCGGCCGTGTGTTCGCCAAAAACGCCAGGATCCAGCGAGTAGTTGTAGCCACCTGTTCGCAGGCGCTGCAACACGGCGTTGACCAGTACGTCGGTGCTGGCGTTGGCCAGCGCAGGGTCTGCACGCATCTGTGCGGCCAGCTCTAGCGTGCGGGGGTTGAACGCAGGGGGCAGCTCGGTGTACACGCGCAACTGGCGTATGGATTCTTGCGGTCCATGGCGGAAGTCGGGGTAGCTCACGGCCTTGTAGCGCAGCACATCGGTGATCGGGCGCGTGGTCATCCACTGCAGGTCCTGGGTCATGTAGGCCTGCATGTTGGACAGCTGCGGCGCATCGGGCGTGGCTTCCAGCACCATCAGCCAGGGTTGGCGCTGGGGTTCCAGCGTCACTTCATAGCGCACGGCGGGGCCGGTGACCTGCAGGTTGGCGGGCACGGCCACGCGGGCAGCCCAGGGGCTGTCCTCACGGAAGGGCTCAGCCTTCCACTCCCGGCCATCGAACGCTGACATCACTGGTCCGCGGAAGTACAGCGCCGATTGCGGCGGCACATCGGTGTCAGAGCCTTCAAAACGCAGGCGGATCGCCACGCGTTCATCCAGCGCAATTTCGGCCATCTCGCCTATCTTCATCGTGCCCGACAGGCCGCTGCGCCCGGTGAGGTTTTCGCCAGGCATGCCCCACAGCGGCGACATGCGGGGAAACAGCATGAACAGCGCGACCATGATGGGCGCACCCAGCAGCGCCATGGTGCCTGCGATGCGAAAGGTCTGCGCCAGCGGTGGGCGACCCACCGGCATGTGGGCGTTGACCAACGCCATCAGCAGGCCCAGCAGCGCCACCAGCATGGCAGCCGCTGTCAGCAGCGACTGCGAAAAGAAGAAGTTGCTGAGCATCGTGAAGAAGCCCAGGAAAAACACCACCATCGCATCGCGCCGCGCCCGCAGCTCCAGCGTCTTGAAGGTCAGCATCATCACCATCAGGGTGACGCCCGCATCCCGTCCCAGAATCGTCCGGTGGGTGATCAGCGTGCCCGCCACCGCCACCACCACCAGCGCGGTGAGAAGCCAGCGCCCCGGCAAGGGGCGGCTCTTGAGCGCCATCCACCCGCGCCACAGCAGCATGCCGCTGGCCATTGCCACCGCCCAGCCGGGCAGATTGGTGGCCTGGGGCGCAATCACCCACACGATGACAAACAGCAGGAACAAGGTGTCCCGCGCATCGCGTGGCAGGGTAGCAAGGGTTTGGCGCAAGCGCATGGAGCGTCGGGGTTCGGGGTGGGCGGGGGCAAAAGACAATGGATGCAGATGCAGATGCAGATGCAGGGGCGGTTCAGCGGTCAGGTGTCAGCACAGGGCCAGTGCTTCCAGACAACGGCGGCGGTGTGCCGCGCCGTTGTCTGGCGAAATCTCTACCCCCGGCAACCGCAGGCCATAGTCCAGGCCCAAGCGGTCTGCCTGCAACACCCAGGCCGTGAGGCGAGAGACGCGCGCCTCCGGGTCAGGCAGGGACGCCAGAACAGGGTCGAGCCACAGCTCGTGCCGCTGGGCCTGTTGCGAGTCGCGGCTGACCAGGTCGTCCGTGCCGGTGCCCAGGGACTTTGCGGCTTTTTTCCAGACCACCAGCTTGAGCGGGTCGCCGCGCCGGTAAGCGCGCACCCCGTCAAACTCGCCGATGCCCTGGGAGGGCGCATTGCCGGTGCCCGCGCCGCGCGGTTCACCGGGAGGCAACGGGGGGCCGGGAATTTCGGGTGCGGGGTACACCAGCACCTGTGACGCTGGACGCCAATAGGTCCACACGCGGAACGTGCCGAGCGGAAACCGTGTCTCCGCCGTCAGTGTGGGAATGCGGTGCAGCCCGCGCCGTGCCGGTGCAAAAGCCACCTGCACGCTGGCCTGCCCCTGGGCGGGCACATCGGTCCAGGTCCAGTGGAGGGGTTCGTCCGCAGTGCCGCGCACGGCCAAGCCGATCCCATAGCGGGGCGTCTTGCGCTCGCTGGACACCTGCACCTCCAGCGTGGCACTCGTTCCCATGAAATGGGGTTCGGGTGCCTTCAGGTGCAGCGTGATGCCGCGCAGCGTGGCGTGACAGATGTGCATGCCCGCGACGGCGCTGCCCGCCAGCAAGAAGGTCAACAGGTAGCCCAGGTTCAGCTGGTAGTTGATGGAGGCCACGAGCAGGATCAACAGCGTCAGCGCCAGCATCCACCCCGAGCCGGTGGGCAGGATGTAAACATTGCGCTGGGTGAGCGTCAGCGTGTCGCTCAGCGGGCGGCGTGCCATCCACCAGTTTTCGAAGCGCTTGCGAACCGGAGTGAGCGGGTTGAGCGACGCGACGGCGGCCCGCAGCCTGCCTGCCGATGTGGCAGGAGAGGTGTGCGATGCAGGCGGGGCGGTGGGGGTCATCAGGGCAGGGGGACGGAGTCGGCCATGGCGCGCACTTGTTCTACAGCGCCGCGGCCCGCGTCTCCCACGGGCACCAAGCGGTGCGCGATGGTCTGGGGCAGCACGGCCTGCACGTCGTCAGGCGCCACGTAGTCGCGCCCGCTGATGAGCGCCTGGGCCTTGGCTGCGCGCACCAAGGCAATGCCTGCGCGCGGCGAGAGACCCTGCAGGAACCAGCGGCCAGACCGCGTGGCTGCGATCAGGTCCTGCACATAGTTGAGCAGCGGGTCGGCCGTGTGGATGGCCTGCACTTGGCGCTGCAGCTCGGCCAGTTCGTCGTCAGACAGCATGGGCAGCATGCTGTCCACCATGTCCCGCCGGTCGGCGCCTGCCAGCAACACGCGCTCGGCTGCGCGGTCGGGGTAGCCGATGGAGATGCGCATCAAGAACCGGTCCAGTTGTGATTCAGGCAGTGCAAAGGTGCCCAACTGGTCGTGCGGGTTTTGCGTGGCAATCACAAAGAAGGGGTGCGGGAGGGCGCGGGTTTCGCCTTCGACCGACACCTGTTTTTCTTCCATGGCTTCAAGCAGCGCGCTTTGCGTCTTGGGGCTGGCACGGTTGATTTCGTCGGCCAGCAGCACCTGGGCGAATACGGGGCCAGGGTGGAACACAAAGGCCTCCTTGCCGCGCTCGTACACCGACACCCCCGTGAGGTCGCTGGGCATCAGGTCGGCCGTGAATTGCACGCGCGAGAATTGCAGGCCAAAGGTGCGCGACAGGGCATGGGCCAGCGTGGTTTTGCCCACCCCCGGCACGTCTTCGATGAGCAGGTGCCCGCCGGCCAGCAGGCAGGCCACGCAGTCCTGTACCTGGGACTGTTTGCCCACGATCACCGTGTTAAGCTGATCCAGTAACGATTTGATCTTGTGCTGTGCATTCATAGCGCGACGTTATCCGAAAAATTCCAAGTAATGCGAGACGCGGGGACAAGACTGTGAGCAAGACGGGCTATTTCACCCATCGGGATTGTTGGAAGCACGAGATGGGCCCGGGCCACCCCGAGTGCCCCGAACGGCTGGATGCCATCGAGGACCGCTTGCTGATCACCGGCGTTGCCGATGCGCTCGAGCGGTACGACGCTCCCGAGGCGTCGCTCGCCGACATTGAATTGGCCCATGGCCGTATGCATATTGCTGCATTGCGCGGCATGTCAGATCGCCTGAACGAAGAAATGATGGCGGGGGGGCCCAGTTACGCGCAGATCGACACCGACACCTCTATCAACGCACACACCTGGACGGCGTCCCTGCGGGCTGCTGGCGCTGCACTGGCCGCCACGGACGCGGTGATGGCGGGAGAAATCGAGAACGCGTTTTGTTCGGTTCGCCCGCCAGGGCACCATGCCTGCCGTGACAAGGCCATGGGGTTTTGCTTTTTCAACAACGTGGCGGTGGCCGCCAAGTATGCGTTGCAACGGTACAACCTGCAGCGTGTAGCCGTGGTGGATTTTGATGTGCATCACGGAAACGGCACCGAAGACATTCTGGCCAACGACCCGCGTGCGCTGATGGTCAGCATCTTTCAGCACCCGTTTTACCCTTACAGCGGCGATCAAGACCCCGCCCCCAACATGGTGAACGTGCCTGTGGCCGCGTACACCCGAGGTATGGACATCCGCGAGATCATCGAGATGAGCTGGATACCTCGCCTAGAAGCCTTCAAGCCGGAAATGATCTTTGTCAGCGCAGGCTTTGACGGCCACCGCGAGGATGACATGGGCCAGTTGGGCCTGACCGAACAAGACTATGCATGGATCACCCAGCGTGTGAAGGATGTGGCGCGTCGCTTCTCCAAGGGCCGCATCGTGTCGTGCCTGGAGGGGGGCTACGTGATGGGTCCGTTGGCGCGCAGCGTGGAAGCGCATTTGCGCGTGCTGGCTGATCTTTGACTCCCCCTGAGCCGCCTGCGGCATCTTCCCCCCCAGGGGGACGCCACCGGTGGCCTGGCAAAGCCAGTTCCACGGTGACGCTGGCTTGGAGGCGCGCCGGTTCCGGCGATCCCTTGCCGTGCAGAACTCTGGAGAAATGATGACGACGAATGCCAATGAACTGCTGCAGATCACCCGCGACCCGCGCGGCGTGGTCACCCTGACACTGAACGACCCGGCCCGCTTCAATGCGTTGGGCGGCGAGATGCTCTCTGCACTGCAGCAAGCGCTGGAAGACGCTGGCCGCGACGAATCGGTGCGCGTTGTGGTGCTGGCCGCTGCGGGCAAAGCCTTCTGTGCAGGGCACAACCTCAAGGAGATGGCGGCCAACCCCGAACTGGCGTACTACCAAAAACTGTTTGCGCAATGCAGCCGCATGATGCTCACCATTCACAAGCTGCCGGTGCCCGTGATCGCGCGCGTGCAGGGTATGGCTACTGCGGCGGGCTGCCAGCTGGTGGCGCAGTGTGATCTGGCGGTGGCGGCAGACAGCGCCAGTTTTGCCACCAGTGGCATCCACTACGGCTTGTTCTGCGCCACGCCCAGCGTGCCGCTGGTGCGCAACGTGCCTGCCAAGCGAGCCATGGAAATGCTGCTCACGGGGGATTTCATCGATGCGCCCACCGCGTTGACTCAAGGCTTGGTCAACCGCGTGGTGCCTGGCGATGCGCTGGATACCGAGGTCGAAAAGCTGGTGGCGTCCATCTTGCAAAAGCCCCGCTTGGCCGTGGCCATGGGTAAAGCGCTGGTGTACCAGCAGCGCGAGCTGGGCATGGATGCTGCCTACCAACTGGCGGGTCAGGCCATGGCCACCAACATGATGGATGAGGCCGCACAGGAGGGCGCCCGCGCCTTTGCAGAAAAACGCCAACCCGTCTGGAAGAATTACTGATGGCAGGGTTTGCGAACGGCGCTGCCATGCTCGACGACGTGGGCCGCTGGTTTCAAGCGTTTGCGCAACCCACGGTGCTCATTGAGTTGGGTGCGCTGGTGGTGTGTGTGCTCCTGGCCTGGGGCGTGGTGACGGCCCTGGGCCGTGGGTTGGGGCAGGGCGATTCGCGCTCCATTCTGTTTGGCACCCGCGTGGTGGATGGGGCGCTGTTCCCCATCATGTTGTTGGGCCTTGGGTATCTTGCACGCACCCTGCTGGTGGCCTGGGTCCCGCTGGCGGCGTTCAAGTTGGTGATTCCGGTGCTCATGTCGCTGGTGGTCATCCGCATTGGTGTCAAGGTGCTGCAGGTGGCGTTTCCGGATTCAGCCTGGGTGCGGCCTATCGAACGATCCATCTCCTGGCTGGCCTGGCTGGCGATGGTGTTATGGGTAACAGGTCTGCTGCCGCGCGTGCTGGATGAACTGGACAAGATCACCTGGAAGGTTGGCGCTTCTACCCTGTCGGTGCGCACCATGAATGAGGGCGCGCTCACGGCAGGGGCTGTGTTGCTGGTGGCGCTGTGGATCTCTGCGGCCATCGAGTCCCGTTTGCTGCGCTCTGCCACCGGCGGCGAGTTGTCATTGCGCAAGGCGGTCAGCAACGCCATGCGAGCGCTGCTGGTGTTTGTGGGGCTCATCATGGCGTTGTCATCGGTGGGTATCGACCTGACCGCTCTGTCGGTGCTGGGCGGCGCGGTGGGCGTGGGCATTGGCTTTGGTTTGCAGAAGCTGGCGGCCAACTATGTGAGCGGCTTTGTGATCCTGGCGGAGCGCAGCATGCGCATCGGCGACAACGTGAAGCTCGATGCCTTTGAAGGGCGCATCACGCAAATCAACGCCCGCTACACGGTGATCCGTTCGCCGTCGGGGCGCGAATCCATCGTACCCAACGAGCTGCTCATCACCCAGCGTGTAGAAAATTTGTCGCTGTCGGACCCGCGGGTGTGGATGTCTACCGTGGTCAGCGTGGCGTACGACAGCGATGTTGATCTGGTAGGCCGACTGCTGTCTGAGGCGGCGCTCGCCAGCCCCCGCGTGCTGCGAGACCCAGCGCCTACCGCGTCCTTGTCCGCGTTTGGTGCCGATGGGCTGGAGTTCACCCTGGGTTTCTGGATTGCCGACCCCGAAAATGGTTCGCTGGGCCTGCGGTCGGCCATCAACATTGCGATGTTGCAGTCCCTGCGCGCGCACCAGATTGAGATTCCTTACCCGCAGCGCGTAGTGCATGTGCAGAGCCCTGAGTTGTCCCTGGTCCGGCCGCGCATGATGGCTCCTGCGGGCGAAGAGTTGTCGCCTGAAAACTGATTGGGGCGCGCAGTGCCTGTCACGCGCCAACCCAATGTGACAGCTTGCTCTAGACAAGGGTACTGGTCACTCGCCTATAATCTAGAAAAAGAACGATCGTGCTTTTTTGATGGATGCCCTTCGGGTATCGGGCCGTAACGCTTTCCCGTTGCAGTGCGGCATAGAATGTTCCAGCTTACGTAAACGTCAATTCAACCAACTCTATTAGGAGCCGCAGCAATGAAGGTTTTGGTCCCTGTCAAGCGCGTGGTGGACTACAACGTGAAGGTCCGCGTCAAGTCGGACAACACGGGTGTGGACATCGCGAACGTGAAGATGAGCATGAACCCCTTTGACGAAATCGCCGTTGAAGAGGCCGTGCGCCTGAAAGAA
>JAUXZO010000151.1 GCA_030692685.1 Acidovorax sp.
CTACTTCCGCACGACCGACGTGACTGGCGCCATCGAACTGCCAGCCGACAAGGAAATGGTCATGCCTGGTGACAACGTGTCGATCACTGTGAAGCTGATCAACCCCATCGCCATGGAAGAAGGTCTGCGCTTCGCTATCCGAGAAGGCGGTCGTACCGTGGGCGCTGGCGTTGTGGCCAAGATCCTCGCGTAACTAGCAAAAAAAATACAGGGGTATAGCTCAATTGGCAGAGCGTCGGTCTCCAAAACCGAAGGTTGTAGGTTCGATTCCTACTGCCCCTGCCACTTGAATGTGGCCAAAAACAAGCCCGCCAGGCCCTGGCGGGCTTCGGCGTCTTGGGTGACGCCGTGAATCGGAAGCAGGAAATACATAAAGATGGCCACCTCACAGGTTGAAACTGTCAATACAGGCGCAGACAAGGCCAAGCTCGCAGCGGTAGTGGCTCTGGTCATTGCCTCGGTTGCGGGCTTTTACTTGCTGAGTAAGCAAGGGGCCGTGGTGCAATGGGCTGCACTCATCGTGGGGCTCTTGGCTGCTGTTGGCGTGTTCTTGGTGTCCGAATCGGGGCGCCAATTCGTTGCATTTGCCAAGGACGCGTGGCGTGAAGTAAAGAAAGTCGTCTGGCCGACCCGCAAAGAAACACTGCAAATGACGGCCTACGTATTTGCTTTTGTTGTGGTCATGGCGCTGTTCCTGTGGTTTACCGATAAAACGCTGGAATGGCTTTTGTACGACTTGGTTTTGGGTTGGAGAAAGTCATGACAACCTCTGCAGAAATCACTGGAGCAGAAGCTCCTGCGGGCGTTTCGACGTCGGCAAATCCGGATCTGCGCTGGTACATCGTCCACGCCTATTCGGGGATGGAGAAGGCTGTAGAGCGCAATATCCAAGAGCGCATTGGCCGCTCGGATATGCAAGACAAATTTGGCCGCATTCTCGTTCCGACCGAAGAAGTCGTCGAGATGAAAAACGGCCAGCGCAAGACGACTGAGCGTCGTTTGTTTCCCGGCTACGTGTTCGTCGAAATGGTCATGGATGACGATACGTGGCATTTGGTGAAGCACACCAACAAAGTGACGGGATTCGTCGGCGGCGCGAAAAATCGGCCCGCCCCTATTTCTGAAGAAGAAGTTCAGAAGATTGTCAGTCAGATGCAAGAGGGTACCGAAAAGCCTCGCCACAAGATCGAATTCATGGCGGGCGAGTTGGTTCGTGTCAAAGAAGGCCCTTTCACGGATTTCAACGGCTCGGTGGAAGAAGTCAATTACGAAAAGAGCCGTGTGCGCGTTTCGGTAATGATTTTTGGTCGCTCCACCCCGGTCGAACTCGAATTTGGTCAGGTCGAAAAAACCTGACCTTCGGGCAAGTCAATGCAAAATTTGGATGCTGCACCTTTCGGCTCGGTGCGGATGAAAGTGTTGGAGAGTCGTTAACCCCGGGGAGCTAAAGCCGCAAGGCTTAAGCGCTATCACCCGCAAGGAGTAAAGCATGGCGAAAAAAATCGTCGGTTTTATCAAGCTGCAAGTTCCAGCTGGTAAGGCCAACCCATCCCCACCTATTGGCCCAGCACTGGGCCAGCGTGGTCTCAACATCATGGAGTTCTGCAAGGCATTCAATGCCCAGACCCAGGGCGTTGAACCAGGCCTGCCATTGCCAGTGGTTATCACGGCATTTGCAGACAAGAGCTTCACCTTCATCATCAAAACGCCGCCTGCGACGGTTTTGATCAAGAAGGCAATCAAGCTCGACAAGGGCTCTTCGAACCCGTTGAAGACCAAGGTCGGCAAGATCACGCGCGAACAGCTCGAAGAGATCGCCAAGACCAAGATGAAAGACATGAACGCTGCCAATGTCGCTGCCGCTGTGCGCACGCTGGCTGGTTCGGCGCGCTCGATGGGCATCACGGTAGAGGGTTTGTAATATGGCCAAGCTGACCAAGAAACAAAAAGCCTTGCAAGGCAAGGTAGACAGCAACAAGCTGTATGCATTCGCTGAAGCAGTTGTGATCGTCAAGGAAGCCGCTACGGCCAAGTTCGACGAATCCATCGACGTGGCCGTTCAGCTTGGCATCGATGCCAAGAAGTCCGACCAAGTGGTTCGCGGCGCCGTGGTGCTGCCGAACGGTACCGGCAAGACGACGCGCGTGGCCGTGTTCGCCCAGGGCGCCAAGGCTGAAGAAGCCAAGGCCGCTGGCGCCGACATCGTCGGTATGGACGATCTGGCCGCCATGATCAAGGCCGGTGACATGCCTTTCGACATCGTGATCGCTGCCCCCGACGCCATGCGCGTCGTCGGTACGCTCGGCCAGATCCTGGGCCCACGTGGCTTGATGCCCAACCCTAAGGTGGGCACTGTGACGCCTGACGTCGCTACGGCCGTGAAGAACGCCAAGGCGGGTCAAGTGCAGTTCCGCGTCGACAAGGCCGGCATCGTGCACAGCACAATTGGTCGTCGCTCGTTCGACAATGACAAGTTGCAGGGCAATCTGGCTGCACTTATCGAAGCTCTGACGAAGGCCAAGCCTGCAACCAGCAAGGGTGTCTACCTGCGCAAGGTGGCAGTGTCTTCCACGATGGGCCTGGGTGTGCGCGTGGATACGCAAACCATCGCTGCAGCGTAATTGCAAGAAATCTTCGGGCCGGCTTTCGGGCAGGCCCGATGTGGTGGGCTGGGGCTGCTTCGGTAGCCACAGGCCATCCAAGACCGTTGGTGCACGATTCGGTCGTGCTTAAAGACACAGAGACGCCAACGCAGATGGCGATCCCGCTGCAGATGGAAGTTTTTCCTGAACAGTTGGTCGCTGCAACAAGAGCGTGCACAAGGCATCAGCCGAGTGCGCATTTTAAGGAGTAGACCTTGAGTCTTAATCGCAGTGAGAAAGAAGCGGTCATCAGTGAAGTGACCAGCCTCGCCGCTAAAGCTCAAACGCTTGTGATCGCGGAATACCGTGGCATCACGGTCGCCGACATGACC
>JAUXZO010000164.1 GCA_030692685.1 Acidovorax sp.
GTTTCTCCCTTGGAAACGCGTTTTTTTCCCAGTAGCATCGGCCTGCCAGAGAGACAGCCTCGTTTTCGCTGGTGAAAAAAATCTACTTCCAACAAGGAACACCCAACATGGCAACTGCAAAAAAAGCTCCGGCAAAGACAGCAACGGCAGCCAAGGCGCCCGCCACCTCGGCCGCTGCACCCGCCAAGAAGCGCACCCCTAACGCCGCCTTCATGAAGGCGCTCACGCCCAGCCCCGCGCTGGCCGCTGTGGTGGGCTCGGCTCCGCTGCCGCGCACGGAGATCATCAGCAAGCTGTGGGTCTACATCAAGGCCAACAACCTGCAGGATGCCGCCATCAAGCGCAACATCAACGCAGACGCCAAGCTCAAGGAGCTGTTCGGCAAGCCCCAGGTGTCGATGTTTGAACTGGCTGGCCTGATCGGCAAGCACGTCAAATAAGACGCACGACGCGCTGCACTTGCTGCAAAAAAGAACCGGCTCTGGCCGGTTTTTTTTCGTCGGTACTGCCCGGAATGTGTGGCGCGACAACATCAATACAAATGAGAATGACCCGCATTCGATGTAACATAACGCTGCACGACGAAGCACAGCCATGTTGATCTAGCCACTGCCTTTCGCCCGCTCAAGGCGCCACTGCGCGCCACTCGCACACACCCATTGACGGAGGCCACCTTGGCAAAATCACGCGCTCAGCGCCGCAGCTCCGTGCTGCGCTCTAACACTTCCTCTGCTTCCATCACACCCGCCGCACCCGCGCGAGCAATGTCTTCTGAAAGAGCATTTTTGCCGCTGGGCGCGCTGATGCTGGCGGCATCGGTGGGCGCCATGGCGCAGACCAGCACGCCAGAAACCACCATGTCCACCGTGACCGTGAAGGAAGCGGCTGAAGTCCAGGGCAAGGACACCTTGCTGCTCAAGAAAACCACGGTCGGCAAGGGCAACCAAGACATCAAGGACATTCCCCAGTCCGTGACGGTGTTCACCGAAAAACTGATGAACGACCGCAACCAGGACGACTTCCGCGAAGTGCTGCGCACTACGGCGGGGGTGACCTTCCAGTCCGGCGAAACCGGCGAAGAAGACGTGCGCATGCGTGGCTTCTCGCTGGGCTTGGCGGGTGACATCTACGTGGACGGCATGAAAGACGCGCCGCTGATCGAACGCGACACCTTCAACAACGACCGCATTGAAGTGTTGAAGGGCTCGGCGTCGATGCTTTTCGGCAAGGGTTCCACCGGCGGCGTGGTCAACCAGGTCAACAAGTACCCGCTGCTGATCGACCAGCACGAAGTCGGCTACACCTTTGGCACGGGCCAGTTCCACCGCGCCACGGGCGACTTCAACTTCAAGACCGGCGAAAACTCGGCCTTCCGCCTGAACGCCATGGTGCAGGAGTACGACAACTACGGCGCCAAGCAGGACAAGCGCGGCATTGCGCCCACCTTCGCCTGGGGCATCGGTACGCGCGACGAGTTCTCGATCGGGCTGTACTACCTCGAATCCAAGGGTCGCCCGCTGTACAACCACCCCTGGCGCGTGGTCGGCGGCAAGATCAACACGCCACTGGATGCCCGCAATTACTACGGCCTGGCCAGCGACCACAACAACACTACGTCGCAGTACGTCACGCTGGGCCACATCCACCGCTTTGACGACAACGGCGAGCTGACCACGCGCCTGCGCTACGGCAAGTACGAGCGCGACCTGCTGGCCAGCACCATCGGCTTTCAGAACGGCGCCATCACGCTGGGCCAAATCAACGGCAGCACCGCGCTGACCCGTGGCTCCAAGGGCCGCCTGGGTGAGAGCGAAGTGCTGCAGGTGCAAAGCGACTACAACAACACCTTCAACTGGGGTGGCAGAAAGCATGCCGTGCTGGCAGGCGTCGATTACTACGACGACGATGCCAAGCGCAACCAGAACTACGCCAACACCACCCCCCGCCCCACGACCACCGTGGGCTCGCCCAACGATGGCGCGTGGGTGGCCGATGGCCGTGCACCGGTGCAATGGAACACGTTCACCTCGCGCAACCTTGGCCTGTATTTGCAAGACACTGTCTCGCTCAACGACACGCTCAAGCTGGTGGGCGGCTTGCGCTATGACAACTTCAAGGCCTCTTACAAGAACGCCACCGGGGCTCTGAGCAACTCCCGCTCCGACAGCTTGGTCAGCCCCCGCGTAGGCGTGCTGTTCCAGCCCACTGAGCTGACCTCGTACTACGTGTCCTATGGCACCTCGTACAACACCTCGGGCGACACGTACCAGTTCGGCAACCCGGGCAACACCACGCTGCGCTCATCCAACACCGACCCCGAAAAGAGCCGCAACGTCGAGATTGGCGGCAAGTTCGAGCTGTTCGAGCGCCGCGCCCTGCTGGGTGTGGCTGCGTTCTACAGCCAGAAGTACAACGAGCGCAACACCGACCCCGACACCGCAGCCGCACAAGAACTGCTGTCCGGCAAGCGCCACGCCACCGGCATGGAATTTAACCTTGCAGGCCGCCTGACACCCAAGTGGGAGCTGTTCGCCAACCACACCTGGATTCCTGCGGCCAAGATCGACAGCAGCAACGTGGTTCTCCCAGCCAACGGCGGCGGCGCACAGGTGCAGGGCGACCGCCCAGGCCTCACGCCCAAGCACAGCGGCAGCGTGTGGAGCACCTATGCAGTTACCTCCAAAGTGCGCATGGGCGCGGGCGTGACGTACCGCAGCAAGCAAAACCCCGAAGGTTCTCGCGCGGTGACCGCCAGCGGCTTCGCGGTGATGGACGCCATGGTCGAGTACGCGTTCGACGACAAGACCACGCTGAAGCTCAACGTCAACAACCTGTTTGACCGCACGTATGCGGACGGCCTGTACCGCGGTTTTTACACGCCGGGCACGGCGCGTTCCGTGCAGGTGTCGCTGAAGACGCGCTTCTGACCTTCGATGTATTAATGCGTTGATGCGTTGATGCGTTGATGCGTTGATGTTCTGACGAAACGGCTCCGCCCCTTCACTGGGGCGGAGTCACAATCGCACCATGTTTTTGCACATCAAAGAAGTTTTGACAGCCGAAGAGGTTGCGCTCTTTCGGCAACAGCTCTGGGCAGCGGATGCGCCCTGGATCGACGGCGCCCGCAGTGCAGGTGGACAGGCGGTGCACCAGAAGAACAACCGGCAACTGGCGCAAGGCAGCGAGCTGTCCGCCCAACTGCAAGGGGTGGTGAAGGCGGCACTGAATCGCAACGCCCTGTTCTTTTCGGCGGCCCTGCCGCGCCGCATTTACAACCCGCTGTTCAACCAATACGGCGACGACTCCAATTTCTACGGCAACCATGTGGACAGCGCCGTCATGCACTCCAAGGCAGACAACTGCTGGGTGCGCAGCGACTTGTCGTGCACGCTGTTCCTGACCCCGCCGGAAGACTATGACGGCGGTGAGCTGGTCATCTGCGACGCAATGGGCGAAAAATGCATCAAGCTGCCAGCGGGCGACCTGATCCTGTACCCCAGCAGCACGGTGCACCAGGTATCACCAGTCACGCGCGGCCACCGCATCAGCAGTTTCTTCTGGGTAGAGAGCATGGTGCGCGGGCTGGAGCAGCGCCAGTTGCTGTTCGACATGGACATGTCGCTGCTCAGGCTGCGCCAGGCGCATGGCGAAAAAGAAGCCTCGGTCATCGCGCTATCGGGCACTTACCACAACCTGTTGCGCATGTGGGCCGATGTCTGAGATGGCACACCGGCCACACCATTCGCTCATTTTTCAATAGCATCTTGCGCTTACTCAATAAGCGCTAGGTGCTATTTTTGCTTGTATGACCCACACTCCAGCGCGGCAAAAACTACCGTCCGACATCGCTACCCTGGCCGACCACGAGTTGCAGGCGCGCCAGCATCTGGACGACAACGCCTGGGCCTACTTCAGCGGCGGTGCTGGCGACGAGATCACCCTGCGCGCCAACCGCAGCGCCTGGGATGCCCTTCCCCTGTGGCCCCGTGTGCTGCGGCCGTTGGCAGGCGGCCATACCCGGGTGGACCTGCTGGGCCGCACGCTGGCGCATCCCATTTTGCTGGCGCCCGTCGCTTTTCAGCGCCTGGCCCATCCCGACGGCGAACTGGCCATGGCATACGCTGCCGCCGCTCTCGGCGCGGGCATTGTGCTCAGCACCCAGGCCAGCGTGTCGCTGGAGGTGGTTGCCCAAGCGGTGCAGCCCGACCCGGGCCGTGGCCCGTTGTGGTTTCAGCTGTACCTGCAGCACGACCGCGGCTTTACCCAGGCACTGGTGCAGCGCGCCGAATCCGCCGGTTACGAGGCCCTGGTGCTGACCGTGGATGCCCCCACCAGCGGCGTGCGCGACCGCGAACGGCGCGCCGGGTTCAGGCTGCCGCCCGGTGTCGGTCCCGTCAACCTTGTTGGCCTGCAAACGCCCCCATCGCCCCCCTTGCAACCCAGCCAGAGCGCCCTGTTTGACGGGCTGCTGCGGCATGCCCCGACCTGGGACGACATTGCCTGGCTGCAGTCCATCACACGGTTGCCAGTGCTGCTCAAGGGCGTGATGCACCCGGGCGACGCGCGCCAGGGGGTGTCTTTGGGTATCGCCGGCCTCATCGTTTCTAACCACGGCGGCCGTACGCTGGATACCAGCCCCAGCACCGCCAGCGCGCTGCCGCGTGTGGCAGATGCTGTGGCGGGTGCAGTGCCCGTGCTGGTCGACGGCGGCATCCGCCGTGGCACCGACGTGCTCAAGGCCATGGCGCTCGGCGCCTCGGCCGTGCTGGTGGGGCGGCCTGCGGTGTGGGGCCTGGCCAATGCGGGCGCCGCTGGCGTAGCGCATGTGCTGCGCCTTCTACGCGACGAGCTGGAAATCGCCATGGCGCTCACGGGTTGCGCCACGCTGGCCGATGCGTCACCCGCGCTGCTGGACCTTGATGGAGCGCGCGGCCAGCGGTGGTGAGGCTTTCTCGCGTTTTCTCCCTGCTGACAGGAGTGATTTATTGCAAATGCGATGGATTCGTATTTATAATGCACTTCATTCCTTCAACAGCCAGCCACACTGCCTGCCGCCATGATCGTCTGCGTTTGCCGCCGGATTTCTGACCGTGAGATTGCACGCCATGCCCGCGCTGGCATGAGCTTTGACGAGATTCAGTTTGAACTGGGCGTGGCCACCCAATGCGGGTGCTGCGAAAGCTGCGCCCGCGACGTGGTCGCGCAGTGCAGTGCATCGCGCCCGGTGGCCGCCCTGCGCAACGAGGCCGCACCGCAAACGATCCAGCTTGCCAGCTCCATTTTGGAAAGCAAGTCATGGAACTCCTCTCTACACTCGCAGGCAGCCTGATCCTCGTCGCAGGCTCGGCCTGGTGGATCTTCCGCAAATAATTAAGGTCTTTTTGGCCTCTAGCGCTTATTCCGTAAGCGCTAGCAGCTATCATTTTTATGTCTCAGCCTGATCGTTTCGCGTCCCCCGGGGGCGTCAGTCGCAATGCCGTGATCGTGGGCTCTGTGGTGGCATTGCATGTAGCTGGCATCTGGGCCTTGCAGTCCGGTCTGCTGCGCAAAGCCGCCGAAGTCATCGTGCCTGCCGAGCTGTTGAGCGAATTCATCGCCCCGCCAGCCCCCCCCAAGGTCACCCCCCCACCGCCAGCGCCACCCCCACCGCCCAAGCCAGCGCCCAAAGTAGCGCCGCGCCCGGCCCCGATGCCCGTGGCCATCACCGACCCGACACCTGCGCCCAATGCCCCCACCGGCATCACCACGCCGCAGCCGCCTGCGCCGCCCATCGAGGCCCCGGCAGCGCCACCAGCTCCGGCCCCTGCACCGCCAGCCCCACCCGCGCCGCCGCGGATCGAGCTGCCGTCCAGCGACGCTGCCTATCTGAACAACCCCAAGCCCGGCTACCCCGCCATCAGCAAACGCATGGGCGAACAGGGCAAAGTGGTGCTGCGTGTGCTGATTGGCACCGACGGCTTGCCGCAAAAGGTAGAAATCAGCAAGTCCAGCGGTTTTGACCGGCTGGACCGCCAGGCGCAGGAGGCGGTCATGCGCTGGCGCTTCGTGGCCGGCAAACGCAATGGCGTGCCTGAGACCATGTGGAACCTGGTCCCTGTCAACTTTGTTCTCGAATAACCAATTCACGCATATCACTGCATTTAGGGGAGTTTTTTCATGGAATCGCAATTCGGCATCGCCAACGTCTGGATCCAGGGTGACTTTGTCACCCGCGCCGTCGCCATCCTGCTGCTGGCCATGTCGCTGGCCTCGTGGATCGTCATCCTCATCAAGACGCTGGACATCATCAAGTTCAAAAAACACGCCCGCGCCGCCAAGGACTTCTGGCACAGCGAAGACTTTGCCGCAGGCCTGACCAAGCTGGGCACCGACCCGACCAACCCCTTCCGGCACCTGGCGCTGGAAGGCCGCGAAGCCACCGCCCACCACCGCAACACCAAGGCGCATCTGCACGATGCACTGGACGTGAGCGACTGGGTGACGCGCTGCCTGCGCAACTGCATTGATGAGTTCACGGCGCGCCTGCAGTCGGGCCTGGCCATCCTGGCCTCGGTGGGCTCCACCGCGCCGTTCATCGGCCTGTTCGGCACGGTGTGGGGCATCTACCATGCACTGCTGGCCATCGGCACCTCGGGCCAGTCCACCATCGACAAGGTGGCTGGGCCGATTGGCGAAGCGCTGATCATGACCGCGCTGGGCCTGGCAGTCGCCATCCCGGCCGTGCTGGGCTACAACGCGCTGGTGCGTGGCAACAAGTCCATCCTGGGCGGCCTCAACAGCTTTGCGCACGACCTGCACGCCTACTTTGTCACCGGCGCCCGCGTGAACGCCGGGGGTGAACAAGGTAAGGTGGTGCCCATGAAGAAAGGCGGCTAAGCCATGGCCTTCGGAACCCAAGACGACGCCGATGAGGTGATGAACGAGATCAACATGACGCCGCTGGTCGACGTCATGCTGGTGCTGCTCATCATCTTCATCATCACGGTGCCGGTGATGAAACACTCGGTGAACGTGGACTTGCCCCGCGCCACCAACCAGGTCGAAGACATCAAGCCCGAAACCGTTCGGCTGTCAGTGGCGGCCGACGGCAAGTACTACTGGAACGAGTCGCAGGTGACGGATGAAGAGCTGCTGCCCCGCCTGCAAGCCGAAGCCGTCAAGGAGCCCCAGCCCGACCTGCATATCCGCGGCGACAAAGAAGTGCGCTACGAACGCGTGGCCCAGGCCATGGCCGCCGCCCAGCGCGCCGGGGTGCGCAAGATTGGTTTTGTGACCGACCCGGCGCCCTGATTTTCTTGCAAGGCGTCACCCGTCCCCTGCCCGGCCAGCCACCCGCTGACCGGGCAGTTCGCGTTTTGGGACGGGGTTGGGGCGAATCTGCCGTTGAAAGGCCACACCGGCACCGCAGACGTGTCGCCAGACCCACAAAGTGCCAAACGACGCCCTGCCAAACGACCCTATAAACGCTCCGAAAACGACCTGATGAACGCTCCGAAAAACGCCCTGATAAACGCGCGGACAAAAAAGAACAAAAAGAAACAGAAAAACCGCTTGACCTGTTATTGCGAATCGTTATCATTAGCAAAACGCACTGCAACGCAACAGGAAAACTCTTCATGCAAGCCACACTGACCGCCGCCTCGCTCCTGCGTAATGTCCTACCCGTCCCATCCGATCTGCCGGTGTCTCAGGCAACCTCACACACCTCCCAGCCCGCCGAAGCGTTAGCGGTAGCAGTAGCGGGTGCCGTAGACAGCAGCGCACTGCTTCAAGGCCAAAAAGCGGTCGCCATTAGCCACAACGGCTCGGTGTACCGCCTGCAAGCCACCAAGCTGGGCAAGCTCATCCTGACCAAGTAATTAGTTTCTTCACTACAGCACTTGGCTCCAAGTTTCATCGTGGGGCGACTCCCGGGCTTGCACCAAGCTCGAAAGGGTCGTTTTTGCCAGCCAACGGGTTCGCCCGCGTAGCCAGGCTTTTTTTCTGCCCAGACATCCTCGCCCCAGGATTCATTGACCACAAAAAAACCGGCCACTAAGCCGGTTTTTTTGTTTGTTGCGCCAGAGAACTTCAAGCCATTTTGGCCTCCAGCGCTTAATGAGCAAGCGCTAGCAGCTATCAGTTCAATAGTAGCCGCTTGTGTAAGCTGCCCAGCTCACAGCCCCAGAGCGGCGATACCGGCGCGTGCAATCTGCGCGTCTTCGGTGGATTTGACGCCGCTCACGCCCACAGCGCCCAGGCACTGGCCGTCTTTCATGATCGGCACGCCGCCTTCGAGCAACCCGTCGATCCCGGGAGCGCTCAGGAAGGACATGCGCCCACCGTTGACCACGTCCTCATACACCTTGCTCTCGCGTCGCCCCAGGGCGGCTGTGCGAGCCTTGGAGGGGGCGATGTGGGACGACACTGCCGCCGCGCCATCCAGGCGCTGCAGCCACAGCAAGTGGCCGCCGTCGTCGACGATGGCAATGGTCACGGCCCAGTGGTTCTTGAGGGCTTCGGCTTCGGCTGCGGCGGCCACTGCCTTGACGTCGGCGAGTTCGAGTTCGGGTTTGGTTTTCATGGATTGATCCAGAGGATGGAGAGAAGACGTAGAAAGAAGAAGTGCCGGGCTGCCGACAGGCCACCCCGAAACGACAATCGGCAAGCATAGCGACATCTCACACGCCCTTCACCCCCACCCAGGGCGAAAGAACCCTCACCAAAAGTAGGTGACCGGACGCGGTTATTGCAGTGCCAGACACCGTCACCAACTAAAATTTGCTGTGTCTGCGCTGTGCAGGCCAACAAGGAGAGACACAAGATGAATGACAACGTCACCACCCTGGGCCACTCTGCGGGCTATGGCATCTCGCAGGAAGAGCGCCACAAGGTGCTTCGCAATACCTACTGGCTGCTCGCACTGAGCATGCTTCCCACCGTGCTGGGCGCCTGGGTCGGCGTTGCCACCGGTATCACCCGCTCACTGAGCGGCGGCATCGGCCTGATCGTGTTCCTCGGCGGCGCGTTCGGCTTCATGTATGCCATCGAAAAGACCAAGCGCTCCGCCGCTGGCGTGCCAGTGTTGCTGGCGTTCACGTTCTTCATGGGCCTGATGCTGTCGCGCATGATTGCCATGGTGCTGGGGTTCAAGAACGGCACTGACCTGATCATGACGGCCTTTGCGGGCACGGCAGGCGTGTTCTTCGTGATGGCCAGCCTGGCCAGCGTGATCAAGCGTGATCTGTCGGGCATGGGCAAGTGGTTGACGGTGGGCGCGCTGGTGCTCATGGTGGGCGCTGTCATCAACATCTTCGTGGGCTCTACAGCCGGCATGATGGCGATCTCGGTGGCTGCCATCGGTATCTTCAGCGCCTTCATGCTGTATGACCTCAAGCGCATTCTGGACGGTGGCGAAACCAACTACATCAGCGCTACGCTGGCTTTGTACCTGAGCGTTTTCAACGTGTTCCAGAGCCTGCTGGCACTGCTGGGCATCATGGGTGGCGAGCGCGACTGACCGTTGCAGAAACCTTCGTTCTCCGTCAAAAGGCTCCTTCGGGAGCCTTTTTCTTGGGCGCTCCACAGGGTCAAGCCTCAATAGAACGGGCCACGTGCCGATAATGCAAGTACATGTATCGCAACAACCCTTCCACCGTGCTGCGTCTGCTGGCCGTCTCTGGCGTGCTGCTGCTGGCCGCGTGCGACAAAATTCCCGGCATGGGCCCGGACCCGCGCGTTGCGCAGCGCGATGAAGAAGCCAAGGCCATTGGCGGGGCCTGCCGCCATGCGCTGCGGGGGCTGGAAGACTGCTACACCTTGAACCCCAAAGCCGCCAAGGCCTCGGTTTTTGCGGGCTGGAAGGACATGGATGCGTACATGCGCGAAAACAAGCTCGAAGGCACCCCGTCGGTGCTGGGGAAAGCCGAGAAGCCAGAGCGTGCTGAAAAATCCACCGACATCGAGACCGAAACACGCGACCCGGCTAGCAGCCGCAACCGCAGCTGATTGCTTCGAATCGCATCGCCGACGGTCGGCGTCACCCAAACATTCATTAGCGGCAGGCGAGTACTGCACAGTGCGTGCCGCCGCTTTTGGAACACCGATAAGGATTTGCCTTCCATCGGATAACTAGGCGGGAAGCCACAGACAGTGCTGTAGCACGGCAGGGCGAACCAACGACGTTTGGCGTTTGAAGGCAAAGCCGTATCAGACCCGGTCAAATACCGCCATGCTCTCCACGTGGGCGGTGTGCGGGAACATGTTCACCATGCCTGCCGCCGTGCACTGGTAGCCTGCTGAATGCACGAGCAGCCCCGCATCACGGGCCAGCGTGGCGGGGTTGCAGCTCACGTAGACGATGCGCTTGGGCGGCGTCCAGCCCTCGGCGCCAGCGGGCAACGGGCCTGCACCTTCCGCCCCGATGCGGGCCTGCTCCAAATCGGCCAGCGCCTGAACGAGCGCAAAGGCACCTTCGCGCGGTGGGTCCACCAGCCACTTGTCGGCCGACCCATCGGCCACCAGCATCTCAGGGGTCATCTCAAACAAATTACGCGCTACAAAATCAGTAGCTGCTAGCGCTTTATGGCCCTGCGCTACAGCCTGATTCAACGCATAGTTTTCGCGTGAACGCACCACCAGGGCTTCGCTGCCCTCAATGCCCAGCACCTCGCGCGCCTGGGTCGCCAGCGGCAAGGTGAAATTGCCCAGGCCGCAGAACCAGTCGATCACGCGCTCGTCGGCCTTTACATCCAGCAAACGCAGCGCACGCGAGACCAGCACACGGTTGATGTGCGGGTTCACCTGCGTGAAGTCGGTGGGCTTGAACGGCATGGTGATGCCGAAATCGGGCAAGGCATACGACAAGGTTTCGCCGCCTTCATCCAGCAGCTTTACGGTATCCGGTCCTTTGGGCTGTAGCCACCATTGCACGTTGTGCTCTGCGGCAAAGGCGCGCAACTGGGCGATGTCGTCCGCGCTCAGGGGTTCGAGGTGGCGCAGCACCAGCGCAGTCACTGTGTCGCCACAGGCCAGTTCGATCTGCGGACAGGTGTCACGTGCGTCCATGCCGGCAATCAGCGCCCGCAGGGGCATCAGCATGGCGTCGACGTGGGGCGGCAGCACAGGGCACTGCTGCATGTCGGCCACATAGCGGCTTTTGCGCTCATGAAAACCCACCAGCACCTGGCCTTTTTTGATCACATGGCGTACCGACAGGCGGGCGCGGTAGCGGTAGCCCCAGGCTGGCCCTTCGATGGGGCGCAGCATGGTCTGGGCCTTGACCTTGCCCAGGTGCCAGAGATTGTCTTCCAGCACCCGCTGCTTGACCGCTACCTGCGCGCCCACGTGCAGATGCTGCATCTTGCAGCCGCCACACGCACCCGCGTGCAAGCCAAAGTGCGGGCAACCCGGGCGCACGCGCTGCGACGATTCACGGTGAATCGCGAGCAGGCTGGCCTGCTCCCAGTTGTTCTTTTTGCGGTGGGTGTTGGCGGTGACCAGCTCAAACGGCAGGGCACCGTCGATAAAAATGACCTTGCCGTCCGGCTTGCGGGCGACGCCTTGGGCGTCCAAATCCATGGACTGCACCTGCAGCCAGCCCTCGGGCAGGTCCGAGGCTTCCTGTGCGGTGGGTTCAAACGAGGGGGATAGTTCTTTGGGTGCGCTCATCCCCCGATTGTCTCAGGCCCGGGACCGCATCGACCCGGGGCTGGACGGCATCCGAAGGATCAGCCCCGGTCAGCGCGGGCAGGGCGGCCGCCCATGCCACGTTGCGCAGACGCAAGTGGCAGCCTGTTGATGGCGACGTCGCATCCGTGGTTGTCGGGGGAGAACACGAGCGTGGAGCCCGGCGCCACCAGGGGCAGGGTCTCGTGGATCTGGCGAGACATGTCCACTGGCGGTTCGGGCGCGCGGTAGACGATGTCCTTGTCGGGGCCGTAAACCACGTAACACGAGGCGGCAGCCGACTGGCTGAAAAGGGCCGCCACCAGGGCAGCAGCAGCGTATGGGAAGGCGGTCATGGTTCTTCTCCTCAATCTGACGAATCTGCAGCCGATTATGCGGGCTTATGCCACGCGAGCCAATGCGGCTGTGGCTTTCAAGCCGCCTTGTGGCGCTGCCACGGCCTCAGCGCTCAGCGCAGATGCAAGTGATTGGTGTGCTTGACCTCTTCCATCACCGCGTAGGTGCGTGTTTCACGCACGCCCGGCAGCTGCCACAGCACGTTGCCTGCAAACAGGCGGTAGGCGTTCATATCGGCCGAGCGGGTCTTGAGCAGGTAGTCAAAGCCGCCCGCCACCATGTGGCATTCCATGATCTCCGGGTGCACCTGCACGGCGGCCTTGAACTGGTCGAACACGTTGGGCGTGGTGCGGTCGAGCAGCACCTCCACAAACACCAGCATGCCTGCGCCCAGCATCAAAGGGTTCAGCCGCGCCTCGTAACCCAGGATGAAGCCATCGCGCGTGAGGCGTTGCACGCGCGCCAGCACGGCCGTGGGTGACAGCGCTACGGCCTCGGCCAGTTTAAGGTTGGCAATGCGACCATCCTCTTGCAGGATTGACAGGATCTTGCGGTCGATTCGGTCGATATCGGGATCTGCTTGCATTTTGAATAGTGATTAGTTCGGCGCCACCTGCAATTTTCGAACATTTATTCAGCATCAGTCCAAGGATCATTGGCAACAACACGCCCAACAAGCTTTTGGCCCACAAATCCACCGAAAGACACCGCCATGACGCAGCCCACCGCCCTGCCCTCTGCTCCGTTCGCCGACTTTGCCCCCCGCACGCCGCTCGCAAGCCCGCTGCGCACTGCCATCACCGCAGCCACCCGCCGCCCCGAGCCAGAGGCACTGGCCCCGCTGCTGGCACAGGCGCGCCTGCCACAAGAACACGCCGCATCGGCCGAGCAACTGGCCCTGCGCATTGCCAAGGCGCTGCGCGAACGCAAGGCAAGCTCTGGTCGCGCGGGCATCGTGCAGGGCCTTCTGCAAGAGTTCTCGCTGTCGTCGCAAGAAGGCGTGGCGCTGATGTGCCTGGCTGAGGCGCTGCTGCGCATCCCCGACAAGGCCACGCGTGACGCGCTGATCCGCGACAAGATCAGCCACGGCCAGTGGGATGCCCACTTGGGCAAGAGCCCGTCGCTCTTCGTCAACGCTGCCACCTGGGGCCTGCTGATCACCGGCAAGCTGGTGGCCACGCACAGCGAAGGCAACCTGGGCAACTCGCTGGGCCGCCTGATCGGCAGGGGCGGCGAGCCCCTGATCCGCAAAGGCGTGGACATGGCCATGCGCATGATGGGCGAGCAGTTTGTGACTGGCGAGACCATTGACGAAGCCCTGCGCAACGCCCGCACCATGGAGGCCGAGGGCTTTCGCTATTCGTACGACATGCTGGGCGAGGCCGCGCTGACCAGCGCGGATGCGCAGCGCTACTACCAGTCCTACGAGAAGGCCATCCATGCGATCGGCAAGGCCTCTGCCGGGCGCGGCATTTACGAAGGGCCGGGCATCTCCATCAAGCTCTCGGCCTTGCACCCCCGCTACAGCCGTGCACAGTTCGGCCGCGTGATGGACGAGCTGTACCCGCTGGTGTTGCGCCTGACCGCGCTGGCCAAGCAGTACGACATTGGCCTGAATATCGATGCCGAAGAAACCGATCGCCTGGAGCTGTCGCTGGACCTGCTGGAGCGCCTGTGCCATGAGCCCACCCTGGCGGGCTGGAACGGCATTGGGTTCGTCATCCAGGCCTACCAAAAGCGCTGCCCCTTCGTCGTCGATTACGTGGTCGACCTGGCCCGCCGCAGCCAGCGCCGGCTGATGGTGCGTCTGGTCAAGGGCGCGTACTGGGACAGCGAGATCAAGCGCGCCCAGGTCGATGGCCTGGAGGACTACCCGGTGTACACCCGCAAGGTGCACACCGATATCTCCTACGTCGCCTGCGCGAAAAAGCTGCTGGCTGCGCCCGAAGCCGTGTACCCCCAGTTCGCCACCCACAACGCAGAAACAGTGGCCACCATCTACCAGATGGCCGGCAGCAACTACTACCCCGGTCAGTACGAGTTCCAGTGCCTGCACGGCATGGGCGAGCCGCTGTATGAGCAGGTGGTGGGTGCCATCACTGCGGGCAAGCTGGGCCGCCCCTGCCGCATCTACGCCCCCGTGGGCACGCACGAAACCCTGCTGGCCTACCTGGTGCGCCGCCTGCTGGAGAACGGTGCCAACACCTCGTTCGTGAACCGCATTGCCGACGAAACGATTGCGCTGGACGAGTTGGTGAAAAGCCCCGTGCAGGTGGTGGACCAGCAAGCCGCGGCGGAAGGCACTGCAGGTCTGCCCCATCCGCGCATCGCCACGCCTCTGGGCCTGTATGGCGCGCGCCGCACCAACTCGCGCGGCCTGGACTTGTCCAACGAAAACACGCTGACCGCGCTGTCCGTAGCCCTGCAAGCCACGGCCGCCAATGCCTGGACAGCCGTCCCGCTGCTAGGCACGGATGCCCCCGCAGGCCCCACCCAGCCTGTGCGTAACCCCGCAGACCACAGCGATGTGGTGGGCAACGTGCAAGAGACCACCACCGCCGACGTAGACCAGGCTCTGGCCCACGCCCAGGCCGCCGCAGAACCTTGGGCCGCCACGCCGCCCGGCGAGCGCGCCGCGGCCCTGCTGCGCACCGCCGACCTGCTGGAAGCGCGCATGTTGCCGCTGATGGGCCTGCTGATGCGCGAAGCCGGCAAGAGTGCCAGCAACGCCATTGCAGAAGTGCGCGAAGCCGTGGACTTCTTGCGCTACTACGCCGCGCAGGTACAAAGCACGTTCGACAACGCCACCCACATACCCCTGGGCCCCGTGGCCTGCATCAGCCCCTGGAACTTCCCGCTCGCCATCTTCATGGGCCAGGTGGCCGCTGCGCTGGCTGCAGGCAACCCCGTGCTGGCCAAGCCCTCCGAGCAAACCCCGCTGGTCGCCGCCGAAGCCGTGCGCCTGCTGTGGCAAGCCGGTGTGCCCCGCGCCGCCGTGCAGCTGCTGCCCGGCCAGGGCGAGACCGTGGGCGCCCGCCTGATTGGCGATGCGCGTGTGATGGGCGTGATGTTCACCGGCTCCACCGAAGTCGCGCGCATCCTGCAGCGCACCGTGGCTGGGCGGCTGGATGCTGCAGGCCGTCCTATCCCACTGATTGCCGAGACAGGCGGGCAGAACGCGATGATCGTGGACTCGTCCGCGCTGGTCGAACAGGTGGTGGGCGATGCGGTGTCGTCGGCCTTTGACAGCGCAGGCCAGCGCTGCTCCGCCCTGCGCGTGCTGTGTGTGCAGGAAGAAGCCGCCGACCGCGTGGTCGAGATGCTGCAGGGCGCCATGGGCGAACTGCGCGTGGGCAACCCCGGAGCGCTGCGTGTGGACGTGGGCCCGGTGATCGACGCCGAAGCCCAAGCGGGTATCAGCCAACACATCGACACTTTCAAGGCCAAGGGCCACCGCGTGTTCCAGCACCCGAACCATGTTTCGGCAGCCGGAGCACAGGGCACCTTTGTGCCCCCAACCCTGATAGAGCTGAACCACATCGGCGAGCTGCAGCGCGAAGTTTTCGGCCCTGTGCTGCACCTGGTGCGTTACGCCCGCAACGACCTGGACCGCCTGCTCGACCAGATCAACGCCACCGGCTACGGCCTGACGCAAGGCGTGCACACCCGCATCGACGAAACCATTGCCCGCGTGGTGAACCGGGCCCATGCTGGCAACGTGTACGTGAACCGCAACATGGTGGGCGCCGTGGTGGGCGTGCAGCCCTTTGGCGGCGAAGGCCTGTCGGGCACGGGCCCCAAGGCGGGTGGGCCGCTGTACCTGCTGCGGCTGCTGTCGCAGCGCCCAGCCGATGCGCTGGCACGCACCTTTGCCGACGCCGACCGCGCCACACCGCCCGAAAACACGCAGCGCGAACGCCTGCTGGCACCACTCGCCACCCTGCAGCAATGGGCGCAGAGCCAAGGCAATGCAACGCTGACCAGTACCTGCCAGCGCTTTGCCCAGCAAACCCAGAGCGGCACCGCCCGCACCCTGCCCGGCCCCACGGGCGAGCGCAATGTCTACACCTTGGCCCCACGTGCCCGCGTGCTGTGCGTAGCGCAAGGTGTGAACGACCTGCTGGTGCAGACAGCTGCCGTGCTCGCCAGCGGCGGCACCGCCCTGTGGCCCAACGCCCAGGCCCACCTGCGCACGCCATTGCCCACGCTGGTGCAAGCGCAGATCCTGCTGCAGGACAACACGCTGAACGACGGCACGCTGGAGCTGGATGCCGTGCTGCACCACGGCGACGCCCCCTCACTGCAGGCAGTGTGCACCGCCCTCGCCCGCCGCGCCGGGCCCATCGTGGGCGTGACCGCGCTGCAGCCCGGCGCCACAGACATTCCGCTGGAGCGCCTGCTCATCGAGCGGGCCCTCAGCGTGAACACGGCGGCGGCCGGGGGCAATGCTAGCCTGATGACAATTGGCTGACTGCCGGATACGGGGCTGCTATCAGCCACGGAGGGAATATGAATTAAACTGGCCGCTAGCGCTTACTGGTAAAGCGCCAGCAGCTATATATTCAGTAGCATCTCAAGACTGGGATGCCAGCGGCAGGTTGAGCAGCAGGTTCTGCGGCTTGAGGCGCAGCACCCCATCCGCCGTGGTAGCCAGCCCCAGATACACCGGCTTGCCCGCCACGTCGGCGCGCATCTCGGCCGGGTTGGCAAAGGTCAGCGTGAACAGGCTCACCAGCCGCGCCATGCGCTCGGCATCCACAGGGCGGTCCTGGTACAGATCGTTCAGGATGGCGGTGGACTCCACATCCAGCCCCACATGCCAGCGCCACGCGCTGTCGGTGATCTGGTGTGCGGGCTCTATCGACACCTGCACGCCCAGAAAATGCAGCACCCAACGCTCCAGCACCCGCGCAAGCGCCTTCAGCCCCGAGCGAGCACGAGTCATCTTGAAGGTCAGGCCGTGGCTCAGGTCCTGCGTCAGCTCATGGGTCAGGTCCAGCAGAAAGCGGTACCGACCGCTGTCTTGCCAGTACTGCGCCGCGTTGTCGGCGCCCAGCACCTGCATGTCGATGCGCGGCTGCAGCGTGCCGCTCTCCAGCAGCAACCGCCCCACGTCGCCGAGGCCCGCGGTTTCGTTCAGCATGTCCAGCGTGCCACGGTCGCCCGCCAGCATTTGCCCGTCTTGCAGGGCAAGGCGCTGGGGCCGGAAAAACATTTCGGCAGCACGCGCTTGCACCGCGTCATTGCAGTCTTCAAGCAAATTGCGCAGCATTGCCTGCACCATCGCATCGATGAACACGACCGGGATCGTAATGGCGCCACCCCGCATGAGCTGCAGGTAATAGGCCTCCAGCGTGCCCGCACCCAGCAAGCCATCGCGAAACCGCAGGAACACAGCGTAGTTCTCGCGGGCGTCGTCGTCCTGCACAGCAACAAGCTCTTGTGCTGCCACCACCCGCGCGGGCTGAGCGGCCAAGGATTCATGCAGCGCGATCTCTGCGGCACATGACTCGGGCACCAGCGCCAGTTCAGGCCGGTCCAGTATCACTTGCAGATAGGCATCGGTCGGCACGAGCCAACCGCGTGCGTTGCGCGCCAATGCATGAAAGCCGCAGTGGGGCCAGAAGTCGGTGGCGAGGGTCATAGGTCTCTGGTGCGTATCAGTGGCGAGAGCGGGTTCATTCCCACTCAATCGTCGCTGGCGGCTTGCTGCTCACGTCGTACGTCACCCGATTGATACCGCGCACCTCGTTGATGATGCGGCCCGACACCTTCTTGAGCAGGGCATAAGGCAGCTCGGCCCAGTCGGCGGTCATGAAGTCGCTGGTCTGCACGGCGCGCAGTGCCACCACGTAGTCGTACGTGCGGCCATCGCCCATCACCCCCACGCTCTTGACGGGCAGGAAGACGGTGAAGGCCTGGCTGGTGAGGTCGTACCAGGTCTTGCCGGTGGCTTCGTCGACATGGTTGCGCAGCTCTTCGATAAAGATCGCGTCGGCGCGGCGCAGCAGGTCGGCGTATTCCTTCTTGACCTCTCCCAAAATGCGCACGCCCAGACCGGGGCCGGGAAAGGGGTGGCGGTAGACCATTTCGGGCGGCAGGCCCAGGGCCACGCCCAGTTCGCGCACTTCGTCCTTGAACAAATCGCGCAGTGGCTCCAAAAGCTTGAGGCCCAACTGTTCTGGCAGGCCGCCCACGTTGTGGTGGCTCTTGATGGTGACAGCCTTTTTGCTCTTGGCACCGCCCGACTCGATGACGTCGGGGTAGATCGTGCCTTGGGCCAGGAAGGTGGCACCCTTGGCGCCATTGCCTGCCGCCTTGAGCTTGGCAGCCTCGGCCTTGAACACGTCGACGAAAAGGCCGCCGATGATCTTGCGCTTGGCTTCGGGCTCGCTCACTCCCGCCAGCTTGCCGAGGAACAGGTCGCTCGCGTCGACGCGGAGGACCTTGGCCTGCAACTTGCCGACGAACATGTCCATCACCATGTCGCCTTCGTTCAGTCGCAGCAGGCCGTGGACGACGAACACGCAGGTGAGCTGGTCGCCGATGGCGCGATGGATCAGCGCGGCGGCAACAGAGGAGTCGACGCCGCCAGACAGGCCCAGAATCACTTCTTCGTCCCCCACCTGCTGGCGGATCAACTCTACCGCCTCGGCTATATGGTCGCGCATGACCCAGTCGGGACGGGTGCCGCAGATGCCAAGCACAAAACGGTCGAGCAGCGCCCTGCCCTGCACGGTGTGTGTGACTTCAGGGTGGAACTGCACGGCGTAGAAGCGGCGGTCTTCGTCGGCCATGCCGGCAATAGGGCAGCTGTCGGTGCTGGCCATGAGCTTGAAGCCCGGGGGCAGCTCGGTGACCTTGTCGCCGTGGCTCATCCAGACGTTGAGCATGCCATGGCCTTCAGCGGTGGTGAAGTCGGCAATGTCCTTGAGCAGCGCGGTGTGGCCACGTGCGCGCACGGCTGCAAAGCCGAATTCGCGCTTGTGGCCGGTTTCGACCTTGCCGCCCAGCTGCTGCGCCATCGTTTGCATGCCGTAGCAAATGCCCAAGACGGGCAAGCCCAGATCGAACACGGCTTGCGGCGCGCGGTCGGTGGTGTCTTCGGTCACGCTGGCGTGGCTGCCCGACAGGATGATGCCCTTGAGCGAGCCGTCCTTGGCATAGTCACGCACCCATGCGTCAGTCACGTCGCAGGGATGCACTTCGCAGTACACATTGGCCTCGCGCACACGGCGGGCGATGAGCTGGGTGACTTGCGAGCCGAAATCGAGGATGAGGATTTTCTGGTGTTGCATGGTGGGCGATGGTCGATGGGCAATGGTCAAAGACAAGGAATTCAGAGGCTGGAGAGATCGAGAAGAGGCACACCGCTACGTTGGGCGGCAGCGGCCTGTTGGGGGTCAAACGTGGCCAGGGGCAGTCGCAGCGAACGCGCCAGCCACAGGTAGGCAGCATCAAAGGTGGGTAAACCGGTCTCCAGGGCCACATCCAGCACGGCCTTGTGCTGGGCAGGAGCGAGTTCGTGCAGCTCTACCCGGTGGCGGATGGCTTCAAGCACGCCCCACAACCCTTCGACGGAGGTGGCAGGGATGCGCCCGCTGTTTACGCCGGTGGCCAAGATGTTGCTGCACTCCCATTGCCACAGGTTGGGCGCCTGGGGCTCGACCTCGTCGCGGCGAATCAGGGTGTACAGGCGGCGCGTGTGCTCACTGGCCGCATCGGGCAGCAGCCAGGCGGCGGTAACGGAGGCGTCGAGAACGAAGGCGGTCATGCTGCTGCGGGCCTGCCCTTGCGGCGCAGGATGTCGGCAGCCTCGGCTGCGGGGCGAATGCTGGCATGCAACGCGTCCATCTGGCCAAGCTCTCGTGCAATCTGCTCGTCAGAGATCACCGGGCGGCGGCGCACCGGCAGCATACGCACCACCTCTTTGCCGTGGCGGGTGATGCGCACTTCCTCGCCCTGCTCGACCAGTTCGATCAGGGCAGAGAACCTGGTTTTGGCTTCGTAGATACCGACAGATTGCATAAACAAAAAAAGTCTGACCTGAATGGCGAATTCAGGCCAGACTATACCGGGTTGGCCAGATTTTTTCAATCAGGCCCAATCAGACAACCAAAGGATCAATCAGCCCGGTAGTTCGGCGCTTCCTTGGTGATCTGCACGTCGTGCACATGGCGTTCGCGAATACCGGCGGTGGTGATCTCCACAAACTCAGCCTTGTTGTTCATGTCTTCAATGGTGGCGCAGCCGCAGTAGCCCATGGCAGCGCGCACGCCACCCGCCATCTGGAACACGATGGACACCATGGAGCCCTTGTAAGGGACGCGGCCTTCGATGCCTTCGGGTACAAGTTTGTCGGCATTGGGGTTACCGGTGCTCGACTCCTGGAAGTACCGGTCGGCGCTGCCTTGTTGCATGGCGCCGATGCTGCCCATGCCGCGATAGCTCTTGTAGCTGCGGCCCTGGAACAAGATGACTTCGCCAGGCGCCTCTTCGGTGCCTGCGAACATGCCGCCCATCATGATGGTGCTGGCGCCTGCAGCCAGCGCCTTGGCGATGTCACCGCTGTAACGCACACCACCGTCAGCGATCAGTGGGACACCGGTGCCTTTGAGGGCCGTGGCAACACTGTCAATGGCCATGATCTGGGGCACGCCCACACCAGCGACGATGCGCGTGGTACAGATGGAGCCAGGGCCAATACCGACCTTGACCGCGTCGGCACCGGCCTCGACCAGCGCCAGCGCAGCCGCACCGGTGGCGATGTTGCCGCCGATGACGTCGATCTGCGGGTAGTTTTGCTTGACCCAGCGCACGCGCTCGATCACGCCACGGCTGTGGCCGTGGGCCGTGTCCACCACGATAGCGTCCACACCGGCTTTGACTAGCGCTTCGACGCGCTCTTCGGTTCCGTCGCCCACTCCCACCGCAGCGCCCACGCGCAGGCGGCCGGCGCTGTCGCGCGCGGCGTTGGGAAAGCTGGTCTGCTT
>JAUXZO010000171.1 GCA_030692685.1 Acidovorax sp.
CTACGTCATTGGCCTGGGCAGCGTGAACGACGCCGCAGCCATGCCCGAAGGCATGCCCATCTACCTGCAACTCGACGAACCCACCCTGCGCGAAGTCGCCCGCATGACCGGCGGCGAGTACCACCATGCAGGCACAGCCGAGGCGTTGCGCAGCGTTTACGAAAACCTGGGCTCAAGGGTGCAGGTGCAGACGCGGGAGACGGAGGTCACGGGCCTTGTTGGCCTTGTTGTCGGCGGTGCTGGCGTTGACGGCGGGGGCTTGCTCGCTGGTGTGGTTTCGGCGGGTTGTTTAGCTACTTGGCATCAGACGACCATGAGTCTTTAAGACCCGAGGCGGGGACACGGGAGCACCACTATCAAGGGTTGTTAGGTTTTCGCCAAACCCAAGCAAGACAAATACTTTACTAGGCCTATTCACTTTCCTGCGCCACTAGGGCGGTTTCAATTGGCTGGCCTGTTGGACCCGCCCAGAAACTCCTAAATACCTTGGCTTCAAGAACTGGGGCCGATCTCATCTTCTCCCTGGCTGTTTGCTGCGTCAGATCAATCTCCGAAAATCGACCTTGCAAATTGCGCATATAGGCATAGCAGCCGATGTCGATAGCGAAAGCCTGAAAATTTGGGCCAGTTAACGATTTGTGGGTCAACGCTTTTGCGACCTGATGGATTATTCGATAGTCCATGAGGCGATACAACAAGGTTTTGAAGTCATCGTCTTTCTGAATCTCGTTTTCAGCAACTAAAAAGACATTGCTTTTTCTGTCCAGGCAAAAAGCCCGAATAGCGTAGATTCCTCTAAGCAATGCTTCTTGATCCTGGCCCTCAGAGTCTTGCTTTAGCTCGTCAATACGACGTTCAAAAGTCTGTCTACTCAAAAATCGAACTTCATCCTTCCCAATTTTTCCATCTGACCCGTCGGTACGTACGGAGTCAAGAACTTCCAAAAAGAAAGACAAGCAATCTCGCGGAACGCCTCCCCCAGCAAGAATTAGTCTGTCAAAACCTTGGCCCTTGAACAGTGCGTCAAACTCTGCAGCATTCAACCCTGCGCGGCGCGCATACTCATGAAAAATACCTCTGTTTTGATCTCGCGTTCTATCAAACTGCTCAAAGGTAAAGTCAATATTGATAGGCTGATAGTCATGCCTTTCCTGAATGCCAATTGGTTGGCGATTTCGTTCGATATACAAAACCGAGTTGTGCTTTAGAGTTGCAATCTTAAACTTCAGCAAAGTGTCCTTGCAGAGCCGATGAATATAGTCAGCGACGTATGGTTGGTCGGTACGATTCAAATGATAGAAGTCATCGATTTGAATAAAAATTGCGTCAGTCCCTGAAGACAACGAAAAGAATTCTTTTATCTTTTCCTTGTATTCAGGCAGTCGAAGATTTAGTTCTCGAAGCTTGTTCTCGTTGTGTCGGTATTTCTTTTCCGTGTCGACGCTGTTTTTTAGTAACCTACTTGCAGAGAGCTCTCCAGATGCTCTTGTGATGCCGTCTCCCGTAGAGATGCTTGCTCCGCTTCTTGAGCCTACTTCAGACCCATTGTTTACCGCTTCGCGAATTTCAAAGTTCTGATCGTCGGCTGAGTCTTTCAACTTGTCCAAATTGGTTCGCAGTTCGCCAACGATCGTTTTTAGGCGCCTCTGTCGGGGAAACCATCGAGACAAGTTCCCCTCAAGTTGCGTGAATACGTTATGAAGTATTTGAAGTAGCACATTGGGAAATGAATGATGCTTGAAATCCTCGCAATTAATGTAGATCGCTTTGATGGCCGAGGGAAGTTGCTTTTGCGATTGATGCAACAGAAGCGTTTTGCCGCAACCTCGCCGCGCAAATATGCAATGGCTCTGTTTCGCCGAAACGTCCGTCAAAGTGTGCCCGTAACTCACATAGGCCACCTCGTCGTTTGAAACCTGGGTTCGCAGGTTTTCATTAATGATGTTTCTTAGCTTTCCCAAATTTTCGGCGCTGACAGTCATAAAGTCTCCATTTATTCGCCACTTATAACCTGAGGCGCATCAGCGCGCGCCCCCTAAATGGATGAGAGATCGGTTGTTATCGGCATTTGGTGCGTCAGAACGGAAGCGGCGTAATACCGGGATGCTCAGCAAAAATCACTACGTGTCAGCTCAGGTCGCACTTCGCAAAATGCTATGGCGTGGGACCTCTCCCACACAAGCTCAAGCATTGCAGCGGTAGCGGCGGCTTGCTGCGGCGCGCACTGTGAAGGAACAGGTTCACTCTGGCCCTGCATTCCTACCCCAACCCCACAGGACCACCCATGACCGACCCACGCAACATTGCCCACGACAAAAAAGTCCAGCAGGAAAAGAAACACCGCGGCGAAGAGATTGCTCCCGGCGCGGAGCATGCCGTTCAGCCCGGCAAGAAGCCGCATCTGGTGAGCACCGACGACAAGCCCGAGACCGACGCTGAATCAGCGGACAAAGGCGAGCAGCCTGCCGGCTAAGACCCACCGCCGTCGCCCTCAGCAAAAAGCCTGCTGCAGATTCGCAGCGGGCTTTTTTACGAGTACGCGGTCGGCCTCGCTGCCGGCACTTCCACGCAGCCCTTCCAGAGCCAGGCCACTAGCGCACAAACAGTCCCCTGAGCACCTGCAGCGAGGGCCCCAGCACCACCACGATCAGGACAGGTGCCCAGGCGACCCACACTGATGCCGTGCGGCGTTTGAGGAACAGAAAGATCACGGCCGTGAGGTAGAGCACATAACAGCCACCCACGATGGGCAGCACCACGTTCGTGAAGCGCGCTGAGTTGCCCTGGAAACCCAGCGATCCGAACACGGTGGCTATGTACAGCACCATGGAAGAGGCCATGAGCCCGATCAGCACGACGATCAGGAACAGGCGCGGCGGTTTCGGGGCCAGGGCCGACCACCCGGCTGATGATCTGCTGCGTGATCCGGGCTGCGCACCCGGCAGCGTCTCGGCAAACACAGCTGGGCTGCCCCTGGAACTCCACACCATGGCCAGGCCAGCCAGCATGCCCATGGGCGCCAGCGACGCCATCACAAGCACCATGGCCCCCACGCCGGGCACGCGCGGCAGCCAGGACAGCCCACCCACCAGCGGCAACACAAACATCGTGACCAGCGTGATGTTGAACACCGCCAGCAGCCCATGGCCCCACTGGAAACGCCGCTCCCGCGCGGGATCGCGCAGGCGTGGGGACAGGCCATGTTTCCACCACCACCCGGCGAGCACCAGGGCGATCAGCACGTAGCCCAGCGAAAAGGCCAGCATCTCCGCCTGCCGCGACGGCAGCACGGCTTTTACCAGCAGCGACAGCGGAACAAAAACCAACATGCCGCCCACAGAAGCCATCACCCCGAAAGCGGCAACAAACACGTTAAGGTCACGCCACAGCGCCGGCTTCGTGCCTGGCGCTGGTGGCATGACCGCGGGCATCAGAGCGCCTTGCCCAGCCGCGCCACGCCCTCTTCAATCTTCGCCACATCCGCCGTCGCAAAGCTGAGCCTGAAGGTAGACACATCCGGCTCACCCGCAAAAAACGGCGCACCAGGCACAAAGGCCACGCCCTGCTCTATCGCCCGCTTTGCGAACTCGCCGGCGTCTTTGGTCTTGCCGCCCGCGCCGGTGAGCCGGGCCCAGAAGAACAGGCCGCCCTGCGGCTGGGTGAATTCGATGGCGTCGCCGAGTTCGCGTTTCAGCGCCGCGCCCATGGCCAGCGCGCGTTCGCCGTAGGCCTTGCGCACCTTGGCCAGGGTTGCGGGCATGCGGCCGGCCTTGAGATATTGTGCGGCGGTGGCCTGGGCGAAAGTGCTGGTGTGGGCGTCGCTGAACTGTTTGCACATGGTGGCCCGGGCCAGCAGCTCGGCGGGGGCGATCATCCAGCCCACGCGCAGGCCGGGGCTCAGCACCTTGCTCATGGAGCCGCAGTGCGCGATCAGCTCGCGGCTGCCGGGCACGTCTTTGCTGAGGCTCAGGATGGACGGCGGCGGCGCAGCGTTGAAGTAGAGGTCGCCATACGGGTCGTCCTCGACCACCAGGGTGTTGTACTTGACGGCCAGGGCCAGCACCTTTTTGCGGCGCTCCAGGCTCAGCATCGCGCCGCT
>JAUXZO010000167.1 GCA_030692685.1 Acidovorax sp.
GCTTGCCCGAATGAGTAGGCCTCTTTGAGTGCGGCTTCGTTGTCACACGACGGCAGGTAGTTCAGTGCGAAGAGCAGATTGCTGTGTATGACGTGATTGTCTGGCGCCAATGCGAGCGCTGTGCGATAGGCGTCTATAGACACCTTCAACTGGCCCAGTTCCTGGAGCACATCTCCCAGTTGAGCATGGGCCTCCGCCATGAGCGGATCCAGTTGAATGGCCGTTCTTGCTGCCTCTTGGGCATCCGTCCAGTATCCCAGCTCTTGCAGCACATCTCCTCGGTTGAAATGCAGCAAGGCGTTGGCAGGCTGTAGGGTCAAAGCATGGTCGTACAGCGCCAGTGCTTCTGGAGTTTGCCCCATGTCTTGCAACACGTGGGCAAGATTGCTCAGGGTTTCGATATGTTCGGGGGCGAGTTTCAGCGCTTGACGGAGGCTTCGTTCTGCAGCGGCCAACAAACCTGCTTCGTGCTGCATGTTCCCCAGGTGGAAGAACCCGTTGGGAATATCCGATTTAACTTTTAGCGCTCTCCGATAGTGTTCAATTGCTTGGGTTGGTTTCCCCAGATCTCTGTACGTGTTTGCAAGATTGAAATGCCCGTTGGGGTCATTGGGTGTCAGCTCAGCAACTTTGATGAGGCAAGGTAGCGCTTCGGCATTGTTGCGCTCAGATCTGTAGATTGCTCCCAGAATCGTCCAGCCAAGAGGGTGCTTGGGAAATCTGGTGACCAGGGATTGAGCTTTCGGCATTGCATCCTGCGTCCTGGACTGCTGGTACAACGCTACAAGTTCTTTGATTTCAATCGGGCTGGGTGCTGGTGTGGGGCGGGTAAATAGATTGACTGCCATCTCAAAGATTCGGTTGCTTGCGGGGCACGCCAGAGGTGCACGCTGTTTGGCGAATGACCCAAATGAACGCTCGTGCTGGAGTTTTGGAGGGCATTATCCTGTGCGGGCAGCGCCGATCATCAGCGCCACCATTCGCCGTGAGCCTTGCTGGCAAAGCTTGCGGTAAGCTCCCCCGGCACGCTTATGACCTATTCCCTCAATACTCTGAACGCATCTGCTGCGGCCAAGTCGCCGCCCCGCACGGGCGCTGCCCGGTTTGGCCAGGAAATCGGCCTGATCGTGGGCTTGCTGGCCCTGGTTTTCTGGTTGCTGGCGCTGGTCAGCTACTCCGCTCAGGATGCGGCCTGGTCCACCTCGGGGGCCAGTGATTCCCGCATGGTGGCGAACTGGGCGGGGCGGTTTGGTGCCTGGCTGGCCGATGGCAGCTACTTTGCGCTGGGCTTCTCCGTGTGGTGGTGCGTGGCCGCCGGGGCGCGCGCCTGGGTGTCGTCGCTGGCGCGCTGGATGCGGGGTGGGGAGACCCTGGCGGGTGCTGCAAGCCCGATGGCGCGCCGGTCCGTCTTCTGGCTCGGTCTTGTGGTGTTGATGTGTTCCAGCACCGCGCTGGAATGGTCGCGCATGTACCGGTTTGAATCATTTTTGCCAGGGCATGCGGGCGGTGTGCTGGGTTACGTCATGGGGCCCGCCAGCGTCAAATGGCTGGGCTTTACGGGCTCCGGGCTGTTGGCCATTGTGCTGACGGTGCTGGGCGCGGCGCTGGTTTTCCGCTTTTCGTGGGGCCATGTAGCTGAGTTTCTGGGCGGTCGCATCGATACGCTCGTGCGATCCCGTCTGGCCCAGCGCGAGGTGGCCAAGGACGTGGCCGTGGGTCGCAAGGCCGCCCGCGAGCGCGAAGTGGTGGTACTGGAAGAACGCACCGAGAGCGAAGTGCACCACCCCCAGCCCATCCAGATCATCGAGCCTGTGCTGGTGGACGTGCCGCAGAGCACCCGCGTAGTGAAGGAGCGCCAAAAGCCCTTGTTCACCGAGATGCCCGACAGCAAGCTACCGCTGGTGGATCTGCTGGACGGTCCCCTGCAGCGCCAGGAGACCGTGGCGCTCGAGACGCTGGAGATGACCAGCCGCCTCATCGAGAAAAAGCTCAAGGACTTTGGCGTAGAAGTGCGTGTGGTAGCCGCCATGCCCGGCCCGGTGATTACCCGCTACGAAATCGAGCCCGCCACGGGCGTCAAGGGCTCGCAGATCGTGGGCCTGGCCAAGGACTTGGCGCGTTCGCTCAGTTTGGTGTCCATCCGCGTGGTGGAGACCATCCCGGGCAAGAACTTCATGGCGCTGGAGTTGCCCAACGCCAAGCGTCAGTCCATCCGCCTGTCCGAGATTCTGGGCTCACAGGTCTACCACGAGGCCAAGAGCATGCTCACCATGGGCCTGGGCAAGGACATCGTGGGCAACCCGGTGGTGGCCGACTTGGCCAAGATGCCGCATGTGCTGGTGGCAGGGACCACAGGCTCGGGCAAGTCGGTGGGGATCAACGCGATGATTCTCTCGCTGCTGTACAAGGCCGAGGCGCGCGATGTGCGCCTGTTGATGATCGACCCCAAGATGCTGGAAATGTCGGTCTACGAAGGCATTCCGCACCTGCTGGCGCCCGTGGTCACCGACATGAAACAGGCGGCGCACGGCTTGAACTGGTGCGTGGCCGAGATGGAGCGCCGCTACAAGCTCATGAGCAAGCTGGGCGTGCGCAACCTGGCGGGCTACAACGTCAAGATCGACGAAGCCAAGGCGCGCGAGGAGTTTATCTACAACCCCTTCAGCCTGACTCCCGAAGAGCCGGAGCCGCTGCAGCGCCTGCCGCACATCGTGGTCATCATCGATGAGTTGGCCGACCTGATGATGGTAGTGGGCAAGAAGATTGAAGAACTGATCGCCCGCTTGGCGCAAAAGGCGCGTGCGGCGGGCATCCACCTGATTTTGGCCACCCAGCGCCCCAGCGTGGACGTGATCACCGGCCTGATCAAGGCCAACATCCCAACCCGCATTGCGTTCTCGGTGGGCTCCAAGATCGACAGCCGCACCATCCTGGACCAAATGGGCGCAGAGGCCTTGGTGGGCATGGGCGACATGCTCTACATGGCCAGTGGCACGGGCTTGCCCAGTCGGGTGCACGGCGCCTTCGTGTCGGACGAAGAGGTACACCGTGTCGTCAGTTACCTCAAGCAACAAGGGGAGCCGGACTACATAGACGGCGTGCTCGAAGGCGGAACTGTGGATGGCGAGGGTGATCTGTCAGGGGAGGGCGGCAGTGATGGGGGCGAGAAGGACCCCATGTACGACCAGGCCGTCGAAGTGGTGCTCAAGGACCGCAAGGCCAGCATCTCTTACGTGCAGCGCAAGCTGCGCATTGGCTACAACCGCTCGGCGCGTTTGCTGGAAGACATGGAAAAGGCAGGTCTTGTGAGTGGCCTGACCAGCAGCGGCCAACGCGATATTTTGGTTCCGGCGCGCAGCGAATGAGAGCAGGGCGCGAAGCCCGCCTCGGTAGCTCACCCCACAGGAGTTTTTGTTGAAAAAGATCGCCACTGCAATTTTAATAGCTGCCAGCGCAACACTGGCAAGCGCTGACGGCCTAAAAAGCCTTGAATCTTTCATGAAAGGCACGCAGACCGGCCGTGCCGATTTCACCCAGACGGTGACGTCTCCGCCCAAGGACGGCCAGACCGCCCGCACCAAAATCTCCACGGGCAGCTTCGAATTTCAGCGTCCCGGGCGCTTCAAGTTCACCTACAAAAAGCCATTCGAGCAGACCATCGTGGCCGACGGGCAGACCTTGTGGCTCTACGACGTGGATCTGAACCAGGTCACCCAGCGCTCGCAGTCCCAGGCCCTGGGCAGCACGCCCGCCGCCTTGCTGGCCTCAGCTCCCGACCTGTCGGCGCTGAAGGCCGAGTTCACGCTCGAGTCGGCCCCAGAGCAGGATGGCCTGCAATGGGTGCTTGCCAGCCCCAAGACGAAAGACGGCCAGCTCAAAAGCGTGCGCGTGGGTTTCTCGGGGGAGCAGTTGGCAGCCCTCGACATTCTGGACAGCTTTGGACAGCGTTCGCTTATCCGCTTCAATGGCATGCAGGCCAATGCCACGCTGCCTGCCAGCACTTTCCAGTTCAAACCGCCCGCAGGCGCGGATGTGGTGAAGCAATAGTTGCTTTCAAAAACGATAGCTGCCAGCGCTTGATGTACAAGCGCTAGAGGCCAATCTGGCTCAAAAATCAGCGTGACGTAAACAGGACACGAACATGGCAGCACGCAGTGCCTCCGGCTCTACTCTGGCACATCAGGCGCACCCATCGGCCCACCAGCCCCTGGCCGAACGCCTACGCCCTCGAACGTTGGGCGAGGTGATCGGGCAGCAGCATGTGCTGGGCCCCGGCATGCCGCTCCGGTTGGCGTTTGAATCGGGCCGCCCGCACAGTTGCATCCTCTGGGGGCCGCCGGGTGTGGGCAAGACCACCATCGCGCGTCTGATGGCCGACGCGTTTGACGCGCAGTTCATCAGCATCAGCGCCGTGCTGGGCGGGGTCAAGGACATCCGCGAGGCCGTGGAGCGCGCCGAGGCCGCGCGCGGTGGGCTGCACGCGGGACCGCAGGGCTCGCTCATCCAGGAACCGCAGCGCACCATCGTGTTTGTCGATGAGGTGCACCGCTTCAACAAAAGCCAGCAGGACGCTTTTTTGCCGCATGTGGAGAGTGGCCTGTTCACCTTCATCGGCGCCACGACAGAGAACCCCTCCTTCGAGGTCAATTCCGCGCTGCTGTCGCGTGCCGCGGTCTACGTGCTCCAGCCGCTGTCTGAGCAGGATTTAAAGCAAATTGTGGCTCTGGCCCAGGCAGAGAAAGCGCTACCAGCTATCGAAGATGTAGCAATTGATCGCCTGGTGGCTTACGCAGATGGCGATGCCCGCAGATTGCTCAACACGCTCGAAACCCTGGCCATGGCGGCCACGCAGGAGAAGCTGGCCGACATCACCGATGCCTGGCTGCTCAAGGTGCTGGGCGAGCGGATGCGCCGCTACGACAAAGGCGGTGAGCAGTTCTACGACACCATCAGTGCGCTGCACAAATCCGTGCGTGGCTCGGACCCGGATGCCGCGCTGTACTGGCTGGTGCGCATGCTGGACGGCGGCGCCGACCCTCGCTACATGGCCCGCCGCCTGGTGCGCATGGCCAGTGAAGACATTGGCTTGGCCGACCCGCGCGCCCTGCGCCTGGCGCTGGACGCCACCGAGGTGTACGAGCGCCTGGGAACGCCCGAGGGCGAGCTGGCGCTGGCTGAATGTGTGGTGTACCTGGCCGTGGCGCCCAAGTCCAACGCGGTCTACAAGGCCTACAACGCGGCGCGCGCCTGGGTCAAGAGCGACGGCACGCGTCCCGTGCCCATGCATTTGCGCAATGCACCCACCAAGTTGATGAAAGAGCTTGATTACGGCAAAGGCTACCGGTACGCACACGATGAAGAGGGTGGGTTTGCAGCCGGCGAAAGTTACTTGCCTGAAGGCATGCCTGATCCCGGGTTCTACCAACCCGTGGAGCGGGGGCTGGAGATCAAGATCGCGCAGAAAATGCGCGGCCTGCGGGAGCGCAATGCGTCTGCAGGGCAGGGCGGAGACTTTGACGAGGAATCCTGAGCCATCGGTCTGACGCGGTCGCACTCAAAAGTCATTTCGCGGACTTATGCCGATTTGGCATGATGCAGGTAATAAGTTTGCACATCAATTTTCCCGTGTGCATCAAGTTTCCTTATGAATTGCGTTGCCCGCTGATAGGAGCGAAACCCGAGGGAAAACCCCGTCCAGCTTGAACGGGGGCGGTTGTGACTACTCGCTACAATCCCGTCCACAAACCCGCACAGCTGCATTTCTGGCGGGTTTTTTGCTAGATGCCAGTCGGGCCCACAAGGCTGTACCGATTCCGGTGCCAAGCGGTGGGTACACGTCACAAACGAAGGACTTTTCTTATGGACATTTTGCTGCAACAGATCATCAACGGTCTGGTATTGGGCAGCATGTACGCCTTGATAGCCTTGGGCTACACCATGGTGTACGGCATTATTCAGCTCATCAACTTTGCCCACGGCGAGGTGCTGATGATCGGCGCTTTGACCAGCTGGAGCTGTATCGGAATGATGCAGGCGGCCATGCCCGGCGCTCCCGGCTGGCTCATCCTGCTGCTGGCCACCATCATTGCGTGCATCGTGGCGGCCACCCTCAACTTCATGATTGAAAAAGTGGCTTACCGGCCCCTGCGCAACAGCCCTCGTCTGGCTCCCCTGATCACCGCCATCGGCATGTCGATTTTGCTGCAGACGCTGGCCATGATCATCTGGAAGCCCAACTACAAGCCCTATCCAACGATGTTGCCCAGCGCACCGTTTGAGATTGGCGGGGCGTACATCACCCCTACGCAGATCCTGATTCTGGGCGTGACGGCAGTGGCCCTGGCCTCCCTGATGTACCTGGTCAACCACACGAACCTGGGCCGCGCGATGCGCGCCACGGCAGAAAACCCCCGCGTTGCGTCGCTGATGGGTGTAAAGCCCGATATGGTGATTTCTGCCACCTTCATCATCGGCGCCATTTTGGCGGCGGTGGCGGGCATCATGTACGCGTCTAACTACGGTACGGCGCAGCACACCATGGGTTTCCTGCCAGGCCTCAAGGCCTTCACGGCAGCGGTGTTTGGCGGTATCGGCAACTTGGCGGGCGCGGTGGTGGGCGGCATTTTGCTGGGCCTCATCGAAGCCATCGGCTCGGGCTACATCGGCACCCTCACGGGCGGTCTGCTGGGCAGCCACTACACCGACATCTTCGCGTTCATCGTGCTCATCATCATCCTGACGCTGCGCCCTTCGGGCCTGCTGGGTGAGCGTGTGGCCGATCGCGCCTGAGGAGCCCCACACCATGAAAATACAGAACACCAAAACCAACTGGATCCTCGGCGCCATCGCGCTGCTGGTGCTGCCGCTGATCCTGCAATACTTTGGCAACGCCTGGGTGCGTATTGCCGATCTGGCCCTGCTGTATGTGTTGCTGGCCCTGGGCCTGAACATTGTGGTCGGCTACGCTGGCCTGCTGGACTTGGGCTACGTCGCGTTCTACGCCGTGGGTGCCTACCTGTTTGCGCTGATGGCATCGCCGCACCTTGCGGACAACTTTGCGGCCTTTGCCGCCATGTTCCCCAACGGCTTGCATACGTCGCTGTGGCTGGTCATACCGGCGGCGGCGTTGCTAGCGGCGTTTTTCGGGGCATTGCTGGGGGCGCCAACGCTCAAGTTGCGGGGCGACTATCTGGCCATCGTGACGCTGGGCTTTGGCGAAATCGTCCGCATCTTCCTGAACAACCTCGACCACCCCGCCAACCTGACCAACGGCCCGAAGGGCCTGGGTCAGATCGATTCGGTCAAGATTTTCGGGCTGGACCTGGGCAGGCCTCTGGAGCTGTTCGGCTTTGATATCAGCTCAGTGACGCTGTACTACTACCTGTTCCTGGTGCTGGTGGTCGTTTCCGTGATCATCTGCTACCGCCTGCAGGACTCGCGCGTGGGCCGTGCGTGGATGGCGATTCGCGAAGACGAAATCGCGGCCAAGGCCATGGGCATCAACACCCGCAACATGAAGCTGCTGGCCTTTGCCATGGGTGCCTCGTTTGGCGGCGTGGCGGGTGCGATGTTTGGTGCGTTTCAGGGCTTTGTGTCGCCCGAGTCATTCAGCCTGATGGAGTCGGTAATGATTGTCGCCATGGTGGTGCTGGGCGGAATCGGCCACATCCCTGGCGTGATTTTGGGTGCTGTGCTGCTGTCGGCGCTGCCCGAAGTGCTGCGTTATGTCGCGGGCCCGCTGCAGGCCATGACGGACGGCCGTCTGGACTCCGCCATCCTGCGCCAGCTGCTGATTGCGCTGGCCATGATCATCATCATGCTGTTGCGTCCCCGTGGTTTGTGGCCAGCCCCCGACCACGGCAAGAGCCTCACGCAGAAGACCTGAACACCGCAGAAAGTCAGAACATGGCAGAGAACACTAACAATTCGGCCAAAGACGTGGTGCTGAAGGTTGCAGGCATTTCCAAGCGTTTTGGTGGCCTGCAAGCCCTCTCCGACGTGGGCATCACGATTGAGCGAGGCCAGGTCTATGGCCTGATCGGTCCCAACGGCGCAGGTAAAACCACGTTTTTCAACGTGATCACTGGCCTGTATACGCCGGACAGCGGCACCTTCGAGCTGGCGGGCAAGCCCTATGAGCCCACCGCCGTGCATGAAGTGGCCAAGGCAGGCATTGCGCGCACCTTTCAGAACATTCGTCTGTTTTCAGACATGACGGCACTCGAAAACGTGATGGTCGGTCGCCACATTCGCACCAAATCGGGGCTTCTGGGCGCCGTGTTGCGCACCAAAGGCTTCAAGGAAGAAGAAGCGGCCATTGCCAAGCGTGCACAAGAGTTGCTCGACTACGTGGGCATCGGCAAGTTTGCCGACTACAAGGCCCGCACGCTGAGCTACGGTGACCAGCGCCGCCTGGAAATCGCCCGGGCTCTGGCCACCGACCCTCAACTGATCGCCTTGGACGAACCTGCCGCAGGCATGAACGCCACGGAAAAGGTGTTGCTGCGCGAGCTGATTGACCGCATTCGCAACGACAACCGAACCATCTTGCTCATCGAGCACGATGTGAAGCTGGTGATGGGCCTGTGCGATCGCGTGACCGTGCTCGACTACGGCAAACAGATCGCCGAAGGTACGCCTGCCACCGTGCAGAAGAACGAAAAAGTGATTGAGGCCTATCTGGGCACCGGAGGACATTGAGAATGGCCGAAAAATCCAACAAGGTACTTCTGCAGGTCAAAGGCCTGAAAGTGGCCTACGGCGGTATCCAGGCCGTGAAGGGCGTGGACTTTGAGGTGCGCGAAGGCGAGCTGGTCTCGCTGATCGGTTCCAACGGCGCCGGCAAGACCACCACCATGAAGGCCATCACCGGTACGTTGCCCCTGGGCGACGGCAGCATTGAGTACCTGGGCGAAAGCATCAAGGGCAAAGGCGCCTGGGACCTGGTCAAAAAGGGTCTCGTGATGGTGCCAGAAGGCCGCGGCGTGTTTGCGCGCATGACCATCACCGAAAACCTGCAAATGGGCGCGTATCTGCGCAGGGACAAGGCGGGCATCGTGGCAGACATCGAGAAGATGTTCACCATCTTTCCGCGCCTGCGCGAGCGCAAGGACCAGCTGGCTGGCACCATGTCAGGCGGCGAGCAGCAGATGCTGGCCATGGGCCGCGCGCTGATGAGCCAGCCCAAGGTGCTGCTGCTCGACGAGCCCTCCATGGGCCTGTCCCCCATCATGGTGGACAAGATCTTTGAAGTGGTGCGCGATGTGTACGCCCTGGGCGTCACCATCTTGCTGGTGGAGCAGAACGCCAGCCGTGCGCTGGCCATTGCCGATCGTGGGTATGTGATGGAGTCCGGCCTGATCACCATGTCCGGCCCTGGCCAGCAACTGCTGAACGACCCGAAGGTGCGAGCCGCCTACCTGGGCGAATAGCCCATGCCGTAGCCTGGCTTCACGCCAGGCGCGCACCGGGCCTTCGTACAAAGGAAAAGGGCGCGATCCGTGAGGATCGCGCCCCTTTTTCATTCATCTTGGCGCAGTCGGCGTCCGGTTTAGAAGCGGTATTGCAAGCCCACGGTGGTCAGCTTCACGTCGGCGCTGCCGTCCGAGAACTTGAAGCGGTGGTTCTCCCACTCCACCACTGCGGCCCACTGTGGCGTAAAGGCCCAGCGCGCGCCCAACCCGTACGACAGGCCAAACCCGTCCTCCTTGCCAGTCTGCACGCCCGTGCCCATGACCGCCGAGGTGCGGGTGCGGCCGTAGGTCGTACCGACCTTGCCGAACACATCGAACTGATCCCCCAGGGGCGCACGGCCCACCAGGCTCAGGTTGAATCCATGCGCTTTGGTGTCACCACCAAGGCGGTGCGCTTTGCCCGCATTCAGGTAGCCGAACTCCACCCCCATATTGGGATGAAAAAACCCACCGGTGTAGAGCTTGAGCGGGCTGCCGGACGTGTCCGAAGCCAAGCCTGCGGGCCCAGTGTTCAGGTCGTATTTGGAGCGGCCACCACTGATGCCGACATAGCCGTCTTGCGTGTACGGCACGATCGAGTTGCGGTCCGCACGTGCGGGCGCGTTGGATGAATTGGTGGTCTGCGCCTGGACGCTGAAGGCAGCACAAGCGACGGCCAGGGCCACGGGGAAAAGGCGGAAAGAGGGAGTCATCGATCTGGGTCCTTGAGGGCGGTGAGGAAAAAACACACAGTTCGCGCGCGAAGTTCTCTGGAGTTTTCTCAAGAGCCCGCACGCTGAGTGAAAGATCAATTTACGGTGGGTAGGGTTCTTGGCCTGTGGTCCCGTATGGCAGTTGTCCGTAGGACCGGACTGACGCGTTTGCAGGGTGGCCCAGCCTGCGGTGTTCCATATCGTGTAGCCGCTCAAACGGAACCACCTGTGGGCGGATCTGTGCCTGGTCGGCGCGGTGTATTTCAGTTTTCGCGGCCTGAACGGCGCGGCAGCGGGTACCGGGCGCTGCTTTTTTGAAGCCCAATCGGCTATCTGGGCGCACGTTAAACTCCGCGGGCGACAAATTAGTCATGTAAATGACATTAATCTGTCATTTATCTGAAATACGACCCCGATCCAGGAGCTCCCATGCTGTTTGCCAAACTGTTGCCACGCGAAGGCAACTTTTTCGAAATGTTCAACCAGCATGCGGACCGCATTGTGGAGGCGGCCCGGGCGTTTTCTCAGCTGGTGGCCAACTACAACGACCCGCACTTGCGCGACAAATACAACCAGGATGTAGACAACGCCGAGCGTGCGGCCGACCGCGTGACCCACGACGTCAACAAGGCCATCCATAAGACGTTCATCACCCCCATCGATCGCGAGCAGATCCACACGCTGATCAACACGATGGACGACGTGGCCGACCTGATCCAGGACTCGGCAGAAACCATGGCGCTGTACGACGTGCGCCACATGACCGAGGAAATCACGCGCCTGACGGACCTGAGCTTGAAGTGCTGCGAGCGTGTGCGCGACGCCGTCAAGCTGCTGGACAAGATTGCTGACCCGGCTGTGGCCGAGGCCGCCCTCAAGACCTGCGAAGAAATTGACAAGCTGGAGTCGGATGCCGACCGCGTGATGCGCAGCGCGATGAGCAAGTTGTTCCGCGAGGAGCCCGATGTGCGGGAGGTGATCAAGCTCAAGGCCATCTATGAGCTGCTCGAAACGATCACCGACAAGTGCGAAGACGTCGCCAACTGCATCGAGGGCATCGTCCTCGAAAACTCCTGATTACCGCAGGCTGATCAGCATGGAAACCGTACAAACGACCCTGTGGGTTGTGGTGATGCTCGTGGCGTTGGCGATCCTGTTCGACTTCATGAATGGGTTTCACGACGCCGCCAATTCGATAGCCACGGTGGTCTCCACCGGTGTGCTCAAGCCCGGTCAGGCAGTGCTGTTCGCGGCATTTTTTAACTTCGTCGCGATTTTTGTTTTCCACCTCAGCGTGGCAGCCACCGTCGGCAAGGGCATTGTTCAACCCGGTATCGTGGACACCCACGTGGTTTTTGGTGCCTTGGTGGGCGCCATCAGCTGGAACGTGATTACCTGGTACTACGGCATTCCCAGCAGCTCGTCGCACGCGCTGATCGGTGGCATCGTGGGCGCGGTGATTGCCAAGGCGGGAGCGGGCGCATTGATCTCGTCCGGGATCATGAAAACGGTGGCGTTTATCTTCGTGTCGCCCCTTCTCGGATTTTTGCTGGGCTCTCTCATGATGGTGGCGGTGGCGTGGATCTTCCGCCGGGCGCGCCCCAGCCGGGTGGACAAGTGGTTCCGGCGGCTGCAGTTGGTGTCGGCGGGCGCATACAGCCTGGGCCACGGCGGCAACGACGCGCAAAAAACCATCGGCATCATCTGGCTGCTGCTGATCGCCACGGGATACACGGCGGCGTCCGATGCATCGCCACCCGTGTGGACCATCGTGAGCTGTTATGCGGCCATCGGCCTGGGCACGATGTTTGGTGGCTGGCGCATCGTGAAGACCATGGGTCAGAAAATCACCAAGCTCAAGCCCGTGGGCGGTTTTTGCGCCGAAACCGGCGGTGCGATCACGCTGTTCATGGCGACCATGCTGGGCATTCCGGTGTCCACCACCCACACCATCACCGGAGCCATCGTCGGTGTGGGGTCCACCCAGCGTGCCAACGCAGTGCGCTGGGGCGTGGCGGGCAACATCGTGTGGGCTTGGGTGCTCACCATCCCGGCCAGCGCGTTCGTGGCGGCGGTGGCTTACTGGATCAGCCTTCAGATTTTCTGACCAGGCCGCAGCGCACACTGGCGGCTGGCAGCTGGCAGCTGGTAGAAGCAACTACTATTTTGATAGCTGGTCGCGCAATGTAGACAAGCGCTAGAGCCCAATTTGATTAAAATTTCGCATGGCAGTGGGCTGTGCCCGTCGGTAGCGTCGGCTGAGACGCCACTCTGCCTTACTGCGAAATTTTTCGGGCTTCTTCGATCTGGTACTCAAAGTACCTTTGAAAGCTGAACGCCAGGCTGGCCATGAGCACGGTGGTACCAAAAAGCAATGACACCACGATGGCACCAATGGTGATCCACCGGGTTTGCCCAGGCGCCGCATCGGCGGCGGCCGTGGGGTTGTAGCGCGCGTTCCACGCTTCGGGTGTCATCAGCGCATACAGGATGGCGCGCAGCGCACAGCCCGCAATCGTGAAGCCCAGCAGCGGGATCAGGATCCAGCTGTAGTGATCGTCCTGCCCCAATTCCTGCACACGCTGAATGCCGTAGATGCCCAAAGCCGTTGGAATGGGCAACAGCCAGCCGAGCATGTCGGTCACGCCGTGCAGATAAAAGCGGTGCAGACCCAGCGGCCCGCCCACAAAAGCGAGCCAGGCCGCGATGGTTTTGTTTTTCATCGCCGGGCCGCCCCAAGATGAAAAGCGGCCCCCTCGGGGGGCAGCGACCACACGAAGTGGGGAGAGTGGGGGTAATGTTTCATCGCCGGGCCGCCCCAAGATGAAAAGCGGCCCCCTCGGGGGGCAGCGACCACACGAAGTGGGGAGCGTGGGGGTAATGTTTCATCGCCGGGCCGCCCCAAGATGAAAAGCGGCCCCCTCGGGGGGCAGCGACCACACGAAGTGGGGAGCGTGGGGGTTATTTGTCATGGGCCGATTATTCAGGGGAAGTGGTGTCGCCTGCGCCAAGGGTCTTTTCCATCAGCACAATGTCGCGCCACGCGCCGAACTTCCAGCCGACCGAGCGCATCACGCCCACCTCGGTAAACCCCAGCGCCCGGTGTACGCCGATCGAGCCTACATTGGCAGAGTCGCCAATCACAGCCAACAGCTTGCGCACACCCGCAGCTTCAGCCTGCAGTGCCAGCGCGGTCAAGAGCTTCTTACCAAGGCCCATGCCGCGCGCTTCCTCGGCCATGTAGATGGAGTCTTCGGCCGAAAAGCGGTAGGCCGGACGCGGCTTGAACCAGTTGGCGTACGCAAAGCCCAGCACCTTGCCGTCTTTTTCGGCCACCAGCCACGGCAGGCCGCGCGCCAGCACATCGGCACGGCGGCTGGCCATATCGGTTTCGGACGGGGGATCTATTTCGAAGGTGCCCGTGCCGTGGAGCACATGGTGTTGGTAAATGGCGGTAATTGCAGCGATGTCGCTGTCAGTGCTGGGGCGGATATTGGGCATGTCAGGGAGAAGTGGATATAATCGCGGGCTTTGCAGCGTGTCGCTGGCCGGGTGGCCATGTCGCGTGTCTCAAGCGTTGCGAATATGGTTGCGTACACAGTGACTCAAGGCAAATGTTGCCGGAGTTCACCACCCGAAGGATAAATCATGGTCGTCATTCGACTTTCCCGCGGCGGCTCTAAAGGTCGTCCTTTTTTCAATATCGTCGTTGCTGACAAGCGCGTGCGCCGTGATGGCCGCTTCCTTGAGCGCATCGGCTTCTACAACCCCACGGCCAAGGAAACCGAAGAAGGTCTGCGCATCGTGCAAGACCGCCTGTCTTACTGGGTTGGTGTGGGCGCTCAAACGTCGCCTACTGTGGACCGTCTGATCAAGCAAGCTGCCAAGAAGGCTGCTTAAAGCTCCCTGAAAAGGGCGGGTTCTGCGGGCATGCCCGGCGGAACCCGCCCTTTTCTTTTTTGTATTGCGCACACCATGGCCACAACCCTGACCCTCGAATCCGCAGAACTTCCGCCCGATGCGATTGAGGTGGGGCATATTGCCGACGCCTGGGGCGTCAAAGGCTGGTTCAAGGTGGTTCCCTACAGCGCCAACGCTGAGGCGCTGTTCTCGGCCAAGCGCTGGTATCTGCAGCCGTCCGACCGCGGGGCGAAGTCCCTCTCCGGCACCGCATTGCTGTCCATTCGCCAGGTCAAGCACCACTCAGACACCGTCGTCGCCTGGGCGCAAGGCATTGACGATCGCAACGCTGCAGAAGCCTTGCGCGGCGCCGTTATTTTTGTGCCTCGGTCAAGCTTTCCAGTTACCACCGAAGATGAGTACTACTGGGTCGATTTGATCGGCCTCGACGTTATCAATCGAGAAGGTGTTGCGCTCGGCCAGGTACGCGAACTGCTTTCGACCGGTCCGCAAACCGTGCTGGTTCTGGCTTATGAGCAAGATGGGAAGGCGCAGGAACGCATGATTCCTTTCGTCTCGGCCTTCATCGATAAGGTGGAGTTGCCCGAAAAGTGCATCACGGTTGACTGGCAGCCTGACTATTGAGGAGCGTCGCCTTGGCACACAACTGCGCTGCGGCCCATGCGCTTTGACATCATCACCCTGTTCCCGGAGCTGTTCGCCCCCTTTTTGGCGATTGGCGTTACCCGGCGTGCTTACGCTGGCGGACAGGTGGATGTGCGGTTGTGGAACCCTCGTGACCAGGCAGAAGGCAACTACCGTCGCGTAGACGACCGGCCCTTCGGCGGTGGTCCGGGCATGGTGATGATGGCCGAACCGCTCGCACGGTGCCTTGCCGCGATCCGTGCAGAACGTGGCGAAGACGTCGCATCGCAGGCGCCGGTGGTGCTGTTTTCTCCCATCGGTGAGCCCCTCAACCATGGTGCGGTAGAGCGCTGGTCTGCCAGCGCTGGTGCGGTGTTGCTGTGTGGGCGCTACGAAGGCATCGACCAGCGATTTATCGATACACACGTGAATGTGCAGATCAGCCTGGGCGATTTTGTGCTGTCCGGAGGCGAAATTGCCGCCATGGCACTCCTCGATGCGGTCGCCCGTTTGCAACCGGGTGTGCTCAATGACGAGGGCAGCCACCAGCTCGACAGCTTTAACCCCGCGTTGGATGGCCTGCTGGACTGCCCCCACTACACACGCCCCGAAGAGTGGGCCGGGCAGCAGGTGCCGGCCCCCCTGATGTCGGGCCACCACGCGCAGATTGAGCGGTGGCGGCGCGACCAACGCTTGGCCATAACAGCCCGGCACCGCCCTGATCTGATCGACGCAGCCCGGCAAGCAGGGCTTTTGGGCAAGGCGGATGAGGCGGTATTGGCCAAGCTCGCCTGAATTGCTATAATCAGAGGCTTTTCGATCCTCTGGCCGGCCGTTTTGACAGGGAGTTCTCCCGCGAAACACTGAGACGTCAATCCCGACGCAGCCATTTTTGGCGCGGACAAGATCGTTGGATATCAAACATGAACCTGATTCAGACTCTGGAAGCGGAAGAAATTGCCCGCTTGAACAAGACCATCCCCGAATTCGCCCCTGGTGACACCGTCATCGTGAGCGTGAACGTGGTTGAAGGTACCCGCAAGCGCGTGCAAGCTTACGAAGGCGTGGTGATTGCCAAGCGCAATCGCGGCCTGAACAGCGGCTTTACCGTACGCAAGATCTCCAGCGGTGAAGGCGTGGAGCGTACGTTTCAGACTTACAGCCCGCTGATCGCTGGCATCGAAGTCAAGCGCCGTGGCGACGTGCGCCGTGCCAAGCTGTACTACCTGCGCGAGCGCAGCGGCAAGTCGGCACGTATCAAGGAAAAGCTGCCTTCGCGTGTCAACAAGGTCAAGGCTCCAGCCACCGCCGCATAAGGCGCGGGCTCGTCCTGACCAAGCCGCTACAGCATCTGCCTGTAGCGGCTTTTTGCTTTTTGCGGTCGTCTCTTCTCTTGTTTTGTACTGAATCCGTTGTCGTGAACCCGTCTCCCACTCCCGTGTCGTCGGTGATCGCGCCGCTCTCGACGCTTCCCGATTTTGATCCCCGCCTTGTGCCGGTGCTGGGCGTGGATGCGCACTTGCCAGCGGTGCCTCGCGAGGCGCAGACGCCAGAGGCGCTGCGCGCCCGGTTTGCGCAGCCACCCCGTTGGGAGCCGGAGGTGGTGCTGGAGAAGAAGTTCATGAACCGTGAGCCAGCCCACGCGTCGGTGCTGCTCGCCATCGTGCTGCGTGAAGAGCCCATGGTGCTCTTGACCGAGCGCACGGCGCACCTGTCAACGCATTCCGGGCAGGTGGCTTTTCCGGGCGGCCGCGCCGACCCTGAAGACGCCTCGCCTTCAGACACCGCCTTGCGCGAAGCCTACGAAGAAGTTGGGTTGGCTCGTGAGTTTGTCGAGGTGCTGGGCCATTTGCCCCTCTACGTGACGGGATCGTCGTTCATCATTACGCCGGTAGTGGCGCTGGTGCAGCCAGACTGTGTGCTCACCCCCAACCCTTACGAAGTGGCCGATCTGTTTGAAGTGCCACTGGCGTTTTTGCTGGATCCCGCACACCACCAGCGCCATGTGTTCGATAGGGACGGTGTGCACCGGGAATGGTTTTCCATGCCGTACCAGGATGGTCCCAAGAACCACTACATCTGGGGTGCCACTGCGGGCATGCTGCGCAACTTCTATCGCTTCATGCAGGCCTGAGCCGTGGCTGCACAACATGGGTGCATGGGGCTGAAGCCCCAGTATCATTCCCCCCCATGAGTTTCTTCGCCATTCTGTTCGCTTTGCTGATCGAGCAGGCACGACCTCTGGCACGCAGCAACCCCATTCATGCAGGCCTTCGTGCCTGGGCGTTGTCCGTGAGCCGCAATTTTGACGCCGGCAAATCCCACCATGGCTGGGTGGCCTGGAGCCTTGCGGTACTGCTGCCTGCGCTGATCACGCTAGCCATCCATTGGTTACTGTTGTGGGGGCTCGGCTGGCCTTTTGCGGTGCTTTGGAGCGTGGCCGTGTTGTATGTCACGCTGGGGTTTCGCCAGTTCAGCCACCATTTCACCGGCATTCGGGATGCGCTGGAAGAGGGCGACGAAGATGCCGCACGCGAGCGTCTAGCGCATTGGCAGCAAGTCGATGTGGGCGCACTGCCGCGCAGCGAAATCGTGCGCCACGTGATCGAGTATTCAGTGCTGGCGGCCCACCGGCATGTGTTTGGGGTGTTGGCCTGGTTTTCGGTGCTTGCAGCCTTGGGGCTTGGACCCACCGGGGCCGTGTTGTACCGGCTGGCCGAGTTTGTGTCGCGATATTGGCACTACAAGCGGCGCACAGGCGCGCAGCCTGCGAGTGAGTCGCTGCAGAGCGCTTCTGCCCAAGCCTGGACGGCTGTCGACTGGTTGCCCGCCCGACTCACCGCATTGAGCTTCGCTGTGGTGGGCAGTTTTGAAGAAGCCATCGAAGGCTGGCGTTTTCATGCGCAGCGTTTTCCCAATGACAACGACGGCGTGGTGCTGGCGGCTACGGCGGGCGCGATCAATGTGCGCCTGGGCGGCGAGGCTTTGAAGGCACGTACTGAACTGCACACGCCCCAGGGCCTGGAGATTGATGCCGATATGGCAGACAGCGACTCGACCCCCGGGCGCGCGCCTGAGGTGGCCCATCTGCGCAGCGTGGTAGGGCTGGTATGGCGTTCTGTAGTGGTCTGGATGCTGCTACTGGCGCTGTTGACCTTGGCCCGGCTCCTGGGTTAGCGTCGCTTGCGAGACAAGGGGTGTAAGCGCAGTCCGTTCCGTTCTATTCAATAGCGCGTGTGGCTGAGTTCTTCAAATAGATCGCTATAAATTTTATAGCGCGTTCCGCTTATTCCGCCGGCGTCAGAACCCATTTTGACTGCATCAAGCACTCCGCAGCTTGGCTCATGCAGGTGGGTGCAGTTGTAGAACTTGCAGTGGGTGGCGTGTGCGGCAATGTCGGGCATGCACGCCGCCAACTGCATGGGCGCAATGTGGTGCAGCCCAAACTCCTGAAAACCTGGCGAATCGATCAGCGCTGTAGTGCGCTCTTTGTCCATCCAGTACCAGTGCGTGCTGGTGGTCGTGTGTTTGCCCGAGTTCAGTGCACGTGAGATCTCGCCTGTGAGCACGGTGGCTCCCGGCACCAGCAGGTTGATCAGCGTGCTTTTGCCTGAGCCCGAGGGGCCTAGCACTAGCGTGGTTTTGCCAGAAAGATGCTCCATCAGCAAGGCGCGGTCGACATCGCTGGAGAGCGCAAGCGACAGTGGCAGCACGCCATAGTGTTTGCCCTCCCCCATATGGCGGTAGGGCAGCAGCCGCTCCCATGCGCGGGCAAACGGCTCGACCAAATCGCTCTTGTTCAGCGCGATGATGGGTTTGATGCCTTCGGCCTCGGCGGCGATCAATGCGCGGGCAAGCTGGCTTTCAGAAAACACAGGGTCCGCTGCAATCAGGATGAGTACCTGGTCCAGGTTGGCGGCAAACGACTTGGTGCGGATCTCGTCTTGGCGGTAAAAAAGATTGCGACGCTCTTTGACCTTTTCGATCGTGCCTTCTTCACCTTGGCCCGGCGGTGGCGCCTGCCACAGAACATGGTCGCCCACGACGGATTGGCTCTTCTTGCCACGGGGGTGGCAGATGCGCCGCTCCCCATCGGGCGTTTCGACCATGCAATGGCGCCCATGGCTGGCCACCACGGTACCTTCCATGAGGGCGCTGCGTTCAGCCATGGTGTGTGTGTTGGGTCATGCGGTCAGGCCACCAGCGCGTCAAACTGGGTGGCGCACTCAAAGTCGGTGGCTGAGATTCCGTTCACGTCGTGGGTGTTAAGGCTCACCACGCAGCGGTTGTAGTGCACCGACAGGTCGGGGTGGTGGTCCTGTGCGTTGGCAACAAAGGCCAATGCGTTCACAAACGAAATGGTTTCGTAGTAGTCGGCAAAGTGGTATGCCTTCTCAATGGCCACCTCGGCGCCATCTCCGGTCAGCTTCCAGCCTTCTATTTTGGCAAGATTTGCTACTACTTCAGTAGCTGTCAGCGCACGACGGGTGAGCGCTGACCAGTCTTTTTTCTTCAACATAGTGGTCATGGTTGTGCAGGTAGTTGCATGCGTGCCAACCGTTCGGTGGCGGGGGGATGCGAGTAGTAGAACTTCACGTACACCGGGTCGGGTGTGAGGGTGGAGGCATTGTCTTCGTACAGCTTGAGCAGTGCCGACGAAAGGTCGGCGCCACTGGCTTGGGCGACGGCGTAGGCGTCGGCCTGAAACTCGTGGCGTCGGGAAAGCTGCGAAAAAATTGGCGAGATGAAGAAGGTAAAAACGGGCAGCACCAGCATGAACAGCAGCAATGCCAGCGCATCGTTGGGCGCTGCAGCCGTCACCGCCGGATCGAAGGAGATATTGGGCGCCACGCCCAGGCCCGTGTAGAACCACACCTTTGCCGACAGCCAGCCCAGCAGCGCAAACCCTGCCAGGCTCAGTCCAAACATGGTCACGATGCGCTGGACGATGTGCCGGTGCTTGAAATGCCCCAGCTCATGGGCCAACACCGCCTCGACTTCACCCGGTGCCAATTGCCGCAAAAGTGTGTCATAGAAAACCACACGCTTGGCCGCACCAAACCCTGTGAAGTAGGCGTTGGCGTGGGCGCTGCGACGGCTGCCATCCATCACAAAAAGCCCCTTGGCCGAAAAGCCACAGCGCTGCATTAACGCTGTGACGCGCGCCTTTAGGGATTCATCTTCCAGAGGCTGGAACTTGTTGAACATAGGTGCAATAAAGGTGGGATAGACCACCATGAGCAGCAGGTTGAACCCCATCCAGAACGCCCATGCCCATAGCCACCACAACGGGCCCGCTGAGCCCATCAGCCAGAGGATCAGCGCAGCCAAGGGCAGACCGATCATCGCACCAACCACCAAGCCTTTGACGGCATCTGCCAGCCACAGGCGCCAGGTCATTTTGTTGAAGCCAAAGCGTTCTTCCACGACAAACGTCTGGTACAGCGACAGAGGCAGGTCGATAGCGCCACTGATGACTGCAAACACTACCAACAACGCTAACTGCTGCCAAAAACCACCGCCCAGTGCGGCAAGTAACGCTTGGTTCAGTGCGTCCAAACCGCCGAGCAGCGTCCAACCGAGAAGCACCGCAGCGCCCAGGGCCATCTCGAGCATGCCCAGCCGGGCTTTTGTGATGGTGTAGTCGGCCGCCTTTTGGTGCGCGGCCAGTGCAATCTTCGCAGCAAAGGGGGCGGGGACCTCGGCGCGGTGGCGTGCCACATGTCGAACCTGGCGGCTTGCAAGCCAGAATTTGAGCGCGAGACCCAATATAAGCATGGCGGCAAACGCCAGCGTAAGTGCCATGGACGGCGAGAAAGTGTCTGTGAAGGAGTCTGTGATGGGCATGTGAAGCGAGTTTAGGCCATCGGCGACAATGCGCGCCATGTCAGAAGCCAACAACCCCATCCCTCCCACGCTTGCGAAATCAGATCAGAACTTGGTCTGGCTCGACTGCGAAATGACTGGCCTTGAGCCCGATACCGACCGTTTGCTGGAGATCGCCGTTGTCGTGACGGGTCCGAGTCTGGAGCCCCGTATCGAAGGGCCTGTTTTTGTGATTCACCAGTCAGATGAACTGCTGAACAAGATGGATGCCTGGAACAAAGGCACCCACGGTCGTAGCGGTCTGATCGACAAGGTGAAGGCATCTACCGTGACCGAAGAAGAGGCCGAGCAGCAGATCATCGCTTTCTTGAGTCGGTACGTGCCCAAGGGTACAGCTCCCATGTGCGGCAACAGCATTGGCCAGGACCGGCGCTTTCTGGTGCGCTACATGCCCAAGCTCGAACGGTTTTTCCACTACCGCAACATCGATGTCAGCACGCTGAAGGAGCTGGCCAAGCGTTGGAAGCCTGCGGCCTATACCAGCTTCAAGAAGGCCCAAAAACATACCGCATTGGCCGATGTCCACGAATCCATCGAGGAGCTGGCGCATTACCGGCAACACCTGTTGTCGGTGTAGATCCTTGAGGAGGCGTCGCCCAGTGCGACGCCGTTCCAGAGCTTCTTTGTAAAAGGGTATTGCGGGGAAACCCTAAACCATGCAATAATCTATGGCTGCGCAGAAATCACTGCGCAGATTGTGCATCTCCCCTCACACACCGGGCTTGCCAGCCGACTGTTTTGACAGTTCAGGACTGGCGAATAACGCCCACCCGCACCGACCTCCAGCATAGAGTCAGCGCAGGTTTCGTTTGATGGTTGATGTTTTTTAACCATTTAACGAAGCCATTCACGGGCTGCGCCTGTGATCGTCTTCGTGAGAGAAAAATCATGACCGACACCTCTTTGGTGCAGGGCGAATTCGCGCCTGCAGATACTTCCTTTGCTGCCGACCTTTCGGTGCAGTCCTCCCCCCTCGACGCAGTAGTTGAATCCGCCGCTGAAGCAGACGCCGCTGTGACTGCCGAACCCAACGGTTTCGTTGAACTGGGCTTGGCTCCAGAACTCGTGCAGGCCGTGGCTGATCTGGGCTACACCCAGCCCACCAGCGTGCAGCTCAAGGCCATTCCCTTGGCCATGGCTGGCGGCAACGATGCCACCAAGTTCATCGACCTGATGGTGTCCAGCCAGACCGGCTCCGGCAAGACCGCCGCGTTTTTGTTGCCCGTGCTGCACACCTTGCTCACCCAGCAAGCTGCTGCCGAAGCCGAAGAGCGCGCCGCTTTCGAACGCTCTGTGGCCGAAGCCGCAGCACGCGGTGAACCCGCTCCCAAGCGCGCCAAGCGCAAGGACCCCACCAGCTCGCGCAACTTCAAGGCCGCCACTCCCGGCGCCCTGATTGTTTGCCCCACCCGTGAACTGGCGCAGCAGGTGGCACATGACGCCATCGACCTCGTCAAGCATTGCCGAGGCCTGCGCGTTGCCAACGTGGTGGGCGGCATGCCTTACCAATTGCAGATCGCCAAGCTGCAGAATGCCGACCTCGTGGTTGCCACCCCTGGTCGCCTGCTGGACCTGCAGCGCTCGATGCAGATCAAGCTCGACAAGGTGCAATTCCTGGTCGTCGATGAAGCCGACCGCATGCTCGACTTGGGCTTCTCGGACGACCTGGCCGAACTGAACCAGCTGACTGCCCAGCGCAAGCAGACCATGATGTTCAGCGCCACGTTTGCGCCGCGCATTCAGCAACTGGCCATGCGTGTGATGCACGATGGCGGTTCGTCGGTGCAGAAGGTAACCATTGATTCGCCGCAAGAAAAGCACTCCAACATCAAGCAGGTGCTGTACTGGGCCGACAATGCCCAACACAAGCGCAAGCTGCTGGACCACTGGCTGCGTGATACGACGATCAACCAGGCAATCGTTTTCGCCAGCACCCAGGTGGAGTGCGACGGCTTGGCCAACGACCTGCAGCAAGAAGGCTTCTCGGCTGTCGCATTGCACGGGGCCCTGAGCCAGGGCCTGCGCAACCGCCGCCTGATGGCGCTGCGCGCTGGCCAGGTGCAGATTTTGGTGGCGACCGATGTGGCCGCTCGTGGTATTGACGTGCCCACCGTGACCCACGTCTTCAACTTCGGTTTGCCCATGAAGGCAGAAGACTATACCCACCGTATTGGCCGTACCGGCCGTGCGGGCCGCGACGGCCTGGCCATCACGTTCGCCGAGTTCCGTGACCGCCGCAAGATTTTCGACATCGAAAGCTACAGCCGCCAGCAGTTCAAGTCCGAAGTGGTTGTCGGCATGGAACCTTCGCAGCGTTCGCCCCAGGCACCTCGCGGTGGCGACTTCGGCGGTGGCGGTGGCGGTGGCCGTGGCGCCCCAGGCCGTTCGTACGACAACCGTGAAAACCCATCGCGTGGCCGCTTCGGTGGTCCCGCACGTGGTGGCAATGACCGCGGTGGTAACGACCGTGGCGGTTTCGGTGGTGGCTTTGCCGGCCGTGGCAGTGACAACCGTGGTGCTCCTGCACCCCGTGACGGCTACCAGGGTGGCAACGGTGGCGGCGGCTTTGCGGGCCGTGACGACCGCGGTGGTGACCGAGGTTTTGCCGCCCCCCGCCGCGACGGCGACAGCTATGGCCGCAAGCCTGGCTTCGGTGATGCCGGTCAAGGCCGTTTTGCCCCCCGTGCCGATGCAGGTGCTCCACGTGGCGACTTCGCTCCTCGCAAGCCTGCTTTCTCCAAGCCAGCCGGTGCTGGTGGTGGAGCTAAGCCGTTCGTGGCTCACGACGCTCGCAAGCGTCCTGCCCGTCCCGCACGCTGATTGACCGGGCTGAGGCCCGATTAAGGTCCGCAAAGGGCTGGTGCCGAAAGGTGCCAGCCCTTTTTTACGTTTGGCGCGGGCCGCCTCGCCGATTTAGCGGTCGTGTCATCAATAATTGGCAACGGAGGAATTTGTCGTGGTGTCTTCTCTATCGTCGGACGCTGATTTCGAGCACATGTTCGATTTGGCGCCCGTGTCGCTTTGGCTTGAGGATTACAGCGCGCTCAAGCGGTTGTTTGACGGCTGGCGCGCCGAAGGGGTGACCGATATCCGGTCCCACCTTGCCCAGGATCTAACCCGTCTGCGTCAATGCAGCACATCGTTGCGCATCCTGCAGGTTAACAGCCGCACTCTGGAGCTATTCTCGGCGGACAGTCAGCAGCATCTGGAGGCTAATCTAGACAAGGTCTTTCGCGACGACATGCACGACGCCGTGGTGCATGAGATGGCGCAACTGTGGGAGGGGAAGCTGCAGTTCTCCAACCAGACCGTGAATTACGCACTCGATGGTCGGCGGCTGGATGTGCAGATACGCGCCCGGATCCTGCCCGGACATGAGAACGACTGGAGCCGCGTGCTGGTCTCGCTGGAAGACAACACCCATCAGCTCGAAAGTGCGAGACGCTTGCAGCGCAGCGAGCAATACGCCCGTGATCTGTTCGAACACTCGCCCGTGTCCTTGTGGGTCGAAGACTTCAGCGCGGTCAAGAATCTGCTCGATGGTGTGCGTGCGCAGGGTATCGGTGATTTCAAGACTTTCCTCAAGGTCCACCCGGAATTCGTGGTCCGCTGCATGCAGGAGATCCGGGTCATCGACGTCAACCAGCAGACGCTGCGCATGTTCGGTGCCTCCAGCAAGGAAGTGCTGCTTAACGGCATCGGCCGTGTCTTTCGTGGCGAAATGCACGAATCCTTTGCCGAGCAATTGCAGGACCTGTGGGATGGAAAAACTTTTCAGCAGCGTGAGGTGGTCAACTACTCGCTCTCGGGCGATGCAGTGAACATTCACATGCAGTTCTCGGTGCCTGACAGTCACATACACGACTGGGGCCTGGTGCTGCTGTCGCTGGTGGACATCACGGCCCGCAAGAAGGCCGAGGCCTACCTTGAGTACCTGGGCAAGCATGACGTGCTGACCCAGCTGCGCAACCGCGCCTTCTATGCCGAAGAGCTCAACCGGCTCACGCGCAAGGGGCCCTGGCCGCTGTCCATCATCGCCATTGACCTCAACGGCCTCAAGGTCGTCAACGATGAGCAGGGCCACGCGGCCGGCGACTCCATGCTGCGCCGTGTGGGCGAGGTGCTGGCCAAGGCCGTGGATGCCCCGGCCTGTGCAGCACGCATCGGCGGCGACGAGTTCACCGTGCTGCTGCCGGGCACCGACGAACGTGGCGCCCTGGCATTGCAGGAGCGCATCATCTCCATGCTGGACTTGAACAACCAGTTCTATCCTGGCCAGCACCTGAGCCTGGCCATGGGCATCGCGAGCTGCCAGTCCGGCGACGCTGTGGAGGCGGCCATCAATCGCGCCGACCAGGCCATGTACTCGGAAAAGAACCGCTACTACCAGCAAAAGAACATCGACCGCCGGCAATCCATCTGAGCCCGTGCGGCGGGGCAAGGCGTGCTATGCGGGTGCGCACCCCATGCCAGCGCCACCGTGGAACTGGCTTTGCCAGGCCAGGGGTGGCGTCCCCCTTGGGGGGATGGCGCGAAGCGCCTCAGGGGGGGCTCATTGCTATGCGGCCGATTTCAGGCCAGCGGTGGTGCAGGTAGATCCAGGCCAGCATGCCGACGCCCATCATCAACAGCGATGACAGGGCCAGCAATATGGTCGAATGCATCACAAGCGGCGCAATGACGCCGGCCACCAGGCCATTGGCCGTTGAGCCCACGAAGGCCTGCATCGAGGAGGCCATGCCCCGGCGCTCTGGGTACAGGTCCAGCACCAGCAGTGTCACCACCGGCACCATGAGTGCCCAGCCAAAGGCAAATACCGCAATCGGCAGCAGTGCCCACCATGCATGCGGTGGGAACAGCAGGTTGGCCGCCAGGTTCAGCACCGCCACCGAGAGCATGATCACGAACCCGTGGCGGATCTGGCGCTTGGGCGCAATGCGCCCGGCCAGCCGCCCGCTGAGCCAGGCCCCGCCCATGATGCCCGAGATGGTGAGGATGAAGAACCAGAAGAACTGCGTGGGCGCCAGCGACAGGTGGTCGCCCAGAAAAGCTGGCGCCGACAGCACGTACAGGAACATGCCGTTGAATGGCACGCCGCTGGCCAGCGCCAGCAGCACGAAGCGGGCGCTGGAGCCCAGCTGCGCATAGCCCTGCATCAGGTGGGGTACGTTGAAGGGCTGGCGCTGATCGATGTGCAGCGTTTCCGGCAGCAGCCGGAAGTTGGCCGTCCACAGCACCACGCCCACCAGGGTCAGGAACCAGAAGATGCTGTGCCAGCCGGTGTGCACGAACAGCCAGCCGCCGATGATGGGTGCAATCGCCGGGGCCACGCCAAAGTAGATCGTGACCTGGCTCATCACCTTCTGCGCCTGCGCGGGCGGGAACATGTCGCGGATCACGGCGCGCGAGACCACGATGCCCGCGCCCGCAGACAGTCCCTGCAGTGCGCGGAACACCACCAGTTGCCCGATGGTCTCCGACAGCGCGCAACCCGCCGAGGCCAGCGTGAAAACCGCGATGCCCCAGAGAATCACTGGCCGACGACCAAAGCTGTCGGCCAGTGCGCCGTGGAATAGGCTCATGAAGGCAAAGCCGAACAGGTAGGCCGACAGCGTCTGCTGCATCTCCACCGGCGTGGCACCCAGCGCCACCGCGATGCCTGAAAACGCCGGGATGTAGGTGTCGATGGAGAACGGCCCCAGCATGCCCAGCACCGCCAGCAGCACCGCCAAGGCCCAACGGGGTGCTTTCCAGAGCAGATGTGCTTGTGGGTTCATCGATTGATGGTACGTTGCGCTGGCAATAAAAAAGCCTGCTACTTGAGGTAGCAGGCTTTTTATGCCCAAGGGCTTTGATTTGGTGGGTCCTGACAGATTCGAACTGTCGACCTACGGATTAAGAGTCCGCTGCTCTACCAGCTGAGCTAAGAACCCAAATCTAAAATTTTTCTGCGTTAAAGCAGAGCCTCGAATTATGCATCATTTTTTTGGTGCTTGGCAAGCGGGTCTCAATTTATTGCATCGCATTGCGGCTGGCAAGCTCAACAAAAAGTCCGCTGTGGTCCAGCTCGCCCAGTCCGTGTTCGATACCTTCTGCGTACAGGTTTTCGAAAAGTGTTGTGATGGGTGCGTCAAAGCCAATCTCGCCTGCAGTGGCGAGGGCGTTTCGTATGTCTTTGAGTTGCACCGCCATGCGGCCGCGTGGGGCGAAATCGCGTTCCACCATGCGCTGGCCGTGCAGTTGCAGGATGCGGCTGTCGGCAAATCCGCCGCTGATGGCCTCGCGCACCTTGGCCATGTCAGCACCGCCTTTGGCGGCAAACAGCAGGGCCTCGGCCACGGCACCGATGGTGATGCCGACGATCATCTGGTTGGCTAACTTGGTCAACTGGCCTGCGCCATGGGGGCCTACGTGGGTGGCGCGGCCAAAGGCGGCAAACACCGGTTGTGCCCGCACAAAGTCTTCTGAGCGCCCCCCCACGAGGATGGCGAGCGTTCCGTTTTCAGCGCCCACCGTACCGCCGGACACCGGTGCATCCAGGTGCGTCAAACCCATTTCCCCCAGTCGTGCTGCATGGTCGCGGGCTTCGCGGGGCTGGATGGACGCCATGTCGATAAACAGTGCGCCCTTGCGCATGGCCTGTGCAGCGCCCGTCTCAAACAGCACCTTTCCCACCACGGGGCCATTCTCCAGCAGACTGACCACCATGTCGGCGCCGCGTACCGCATCGGCCGCGGTGGAGTGCACGGCAATGCCAAATGCCTCCAACGGCTCGGCTTTTGCGCGTGTGCGGTTCCAGGCGTGAACCTGGTGCCCGGCCTCCTGCAGGCGGCACGCCATGGGGCGCCCCATCAGGCCGATGCCCAAAACAGCGATGCGAAGCGGTGTGGTTGTCATGGCGTCATTCTCTTTTTTGAATGTTGTCTCTGAACGCATCATGGGCTTTTTTGGTGCGTGTCCCTGTCATGGAGCTTGCAGCATGGCGCAATTGCAAAGATGATGACCGCCCAATAAGGGTTTCACCCAAAGGAGACTTCACTCATGACCTTGCCCCTGCACGACCCCGCCTGGCTGGAGCGCATGTACAACAACCGCGCGCTGGTGCCAGATCACATGGACTACCTTCAGCGCTGGGCCCACGACTCTGCCCAGGTGCGCGCCAATCTGCCTTGTGTACTGGATGCGCCCTATGGCACGGGGGTTGGGGAAACGCTAGACATATTTCCGTCTGCGCCTGGGTCCGGTCCAGCGGGGGCACCTGTCCCGGTGCTGGTTTTCGTTCACGGTGGCTACTGGCGGGCCCTGGACAAGTCCGACCATTCCTTCGTCGCGCCACCGTTCACGCAGGCGGGCTTCTGTGTGGTGGTCGTCAACTATGCGCTGTGCCCTGGCACACCAGAGGCTCCCGTGACGATTCCGCACATCCTGAGGCAGATGGAAAAAGCGTTGGGCTGGGTGTGGCAACACATTGCGACCCATGGAGGCGACCCCAAGCGCATCACCGTGGCCGGGCATTCGGCCGGGGGGCATCTGGCGGCCATGCTGCTGACCAGTGCCTGGTCGCTGATTGGGAATGGCTTGCCGGATGGACTGGTGCGCAATGCGCTTTCAATTTCGGGCGTCCATGATCTCGACCCCATCATGTATACGCCCATGTTGCAGTCTGTTCTGAACCTGACCGAGCAGCAGGTGCTGCAATGCAGCCCAGCCCGGCTTTTGGAACCTCCTGTGGGCCAGTTGTATTGCGTAGTCGGTGGCGACGAAAGCCCAGAGTTTCTACGGCAGAACCAGCTGATGCAGAACGCCTGGGGCAGCCACTTTGTGCCCCGCAGCCAAGCCTTGCCAGGGCTGCACCACTTCAGCATCGTGGATGCCTTGGCGAAACCCGGACATGACCTGCACCACATCGCGCTGAACCTGCTGCGCGCCTGACCCTTGGCTCGCAGCAAACGCCGGGTTCACATCAACAGGTGCTCGCCCGCGTTGTCGCCGCCCAGAATCACATAGTTCACCTTGCGGACATCCATCAGCTTTTTGCCACCCGCATAGCTGATGGAGCTTTGCACGTCCTGCTCCATCTCGATCAGCGTGTTGGCCAGCTTGCCCTTGATGGGCTCCAGGATGCGCTTGCCTTCGACATGCTTGTACTCGCCCTTGTTGAAGTCGCTGGCCGAGCCGTAGTACTCCTTGAACAGTTCGCCGTCTACTTCCACTGTTTCACCAGGCGACTCTTCATGGCCCGCAAACAGCGAGCCGATCATCACCATGCTGGCGCCAAAGCGGATGCTCTTGGCGATGTCACCGTGGCTGCGAATACCGCCGTCGGCAATGATGGGCTTGGTGGCCACGCGGGCACACCATTTCAGGGCCGACAGTTGCCAGCCGCCCGTGCCAAATCCGGTCTTGAGCTTGGTAATACACACCTTGCCCGGGCCCACCCCCACCTTCGTGGCGTCGGCGCCCCAGTTTTCCAGGTCAATGATGGCTTCGGGCGTGGCCACGTTGCCTGCAATCACAAAGGCCTTGGGCAGCTTCGCCTTCAAGTAACCAATCATGTTTTTCACGCTGTCAGCATGGCCATGAGCGATGTCGATGGTGATGTATTCGGGCGTGAGGCCCAGGGTCACCAGCTGATCCACGGTGTCGTAGTCGGGCTTTTTCACACCCAGTGAGATCGACGCGTAGCAGCCCTTGGCGTGCATGTCCTTGACGAACTGGATGTTGTCCAGGTCGAACCGGTGCATTACATAAAAGTAGCCGTTCTCGGCCATCCAGGCGCAGATTTTTTCGTCCACCACCGTTTTCATGTTGGCGGGCACCACCGGGATGCGGAACGAGCGGCCCCCCAGTTCCACGCTGGCGTCGCATTCAGAGCGGCTTTCCACGCGGCATTTGCGTGGCAGCAGCAGGACGTTGTCGTAGTCGAAAATTTCCATCAGATTCCAAGCTCCATCAAAGGACGCAGCAAAACGATTTCTGCTGCGGTGGGCGCTTGGCTTGGGACCGGCTTTGCGGGAGTGAGCGTGACAGCCACTCCGAACCCTGCTGAGCGCAGGCACAAAAAAACCGGACGTCAAGAAACTTGGGCCCGGTGATTGATTCTACCCGCCTCAAAAATGGCCGTCATAACGGTGGCGGTATTACCTGCATACAGATTGGGCCCCTGCGACGAGGCGCCCTTGGGCATCTTGCACCCAGCCCACGAGGCGTAGCCGTTCTGATTGCGCGCCATCCGGAATGCGCATGGGCCGGTTTTCCATCCAGGTACGCGACCCTTTGGCGCCTGCGCCTTCGTCCCGCTGCCATACGCCGTGCAAGCTATTTCGCACCAGATTGCGAGGTACCGGGCTGCCCTCCACGCCCACTGGTATGGCCTCCACCAAAAGCATCGTGAAATGGTAGCTGGTAGCAGTGTTGTCGGGCTGAGTGAAGCGAATGCCGGTCCCCAGATAGTCATTGAAGGCCGGTCCCTCTGCAACGCGCAACTGACCAGATGCAACCGTTGGGCTCCCTGTGTCTGTGATGTAGCTGTCTGTCTGCTCGGGGATGGGGCGCTTCAGTTCCTGAAGACGTATCAGCGCGTCACGGGTTGCGGCCGCTGACAAGGGTGCGTCATCACCCATCCGGGCCGGGACCACCCAATCAACTACCAACGCCGAGGGCCCAGGGACATGGGAGGGTGCGCTGATCCAGCAAGTGTCGCAATCCGCATTGATGAAGCGTTCGTACACCGCGACAGCGCTGGGTTGTCCATCGCTGGAACAGGTCGACTGGGCAGTGACCAACACCGGCGCACCGGCCAAGATGGCAAGAGTGAAAAAGGCTCGCATGGCAAACCCGGTCACAAAAGCGTGGGGGTGCATTCTGGTGGCAGGGGCGGGGCGGTGGGGAACACCGGTCCCGGCCTGCACGGGTCGGGTACTGGCACCTGCTGAACGCTGCTGGTGTATTCCTCTTTGGCGATCTGTTCGGCTGTGTTGTCCTGCATGTAAGCGCTGAAAGAGTACGAAAACGCAGTCAAGTTTTGGGCGTCCACGCTGAAGCCGTATTTGCACGAGGCTTCCTGCGCCCACAACTGGCTGCTCGAATATGCCGCCATCCCTTTTGCCTCAATCTGGGGCACGTAATGAGACTGCAGAACCCAAAGGTTGCTCCAGACTTGGTGCTGCGTCAGCCCAGCGGCATTGCGCAGCGGCTTGTCTACTTTTTGAACCTCAACGGGGGGCCAACTGCGCGGGCCAACGGTCTCTGCGGGCCATACAAACGGCTTAATGTTTGCAGCCATCCACGCGCATACGGTGGCGTCGGGTGTGTAGGTCAGCGAAGGGGCTGGCATGTTGACCGGAGGGGGCTCGGCGGGTGTGTCGCTGTTGCCGCCTCCGCAAGCCGACAGGCCCATGCAAACACTTGTCGTCCATACAAGGCTTTGTCTGAAGATGTTGCGACTCACTGTCTACCTTTCTTTGTACGTATCAAGTTACCCGGGATTTTCGGGTTCGAAGCGTGACTTTCTACAATGGCCGCATGTTCCCACAAGACCCGTTTTCGGGCGCACCAGAAGCCCTGGTGCCCCCACATGCCGGTGCGCCCTCTGCCGCATCGCCTCTTCTTGCCAATCTGAACGACGAGCAACTGGCGGCCGTCACCCTGCCCACGGGCCATGCGCTCATCCTGGCGGGGGCGGGTTCGGGCAAGACCCGCGTGCTCACCACCCGCATCGCCTGGTTGCTGCAAAACGGCTACGCCACGCCCGGCGGCATTCTGGCTGTGACCTTCACCAACAAGGCCGCCAAAGAAATGGTGGCCCGCCTGTCAGCCATGCTTCCGGTGAATGTACGCGGGATGTGGATTGGCACCTTCCACGGCCTGTGCAACCGGCTCTTGCGCGCGCACCACAAGGCGGCTGGGCTGTCACAGTCGTTCCAAATTCTGGACACCCAAGACCAGCTCTCGGCCATCAAGCGCCTGTGCAAACAGCACAACGTGGACGACGAACGATTTCCGCCCAAGCAGCTGTCGTACTTCATTGCCAACTGCAAGGAAGAAGGCCTGCGCCCCGGCGATGTGGAGACGCACGACAGCGATGCGCGCAAAAAGGTCGAGATCTACCAGCTGTACGAAGAACAATGCCAGCGTGAAGGCGTGGTGGACTTTGGCGAGCTGATGCTGCGCAGCTACGAGTTGCTGCGCGACCACGCGCCGATCCGCGAGCACTACCAGCGCCGCTTTGCGCACATCCTGGTGGATGAGTTTCAGGACACCAACAAGCTGCAGTACGCCTGGCTCAAGCAACTGGCGGGCAACGAGGTGGGCGGGCGCTTTGAGGCGCGCGGCAGCGTGATTGCCGTGGGTGACGACGACCAGAGCATCTACGCGTTTCGCGGTGCGCGCGTGGGCAACATGACTGACTTTGTGCGCGAGTTTGATGTGCAGCGCCAGATCAAGCTGGAGCAGAACTACCGCAGCTACAGCAACATCCTCGACTCGGCCAACGCCCTCATCAGCCACAACAGCCGCCGACTGGGCAAGAACCTGCGCACCACGCAGGGCGCGGGCGAGCCCGTGCGCGTGTACGAGGCCAGCTCCGACCTGGCCGAGGCGCAGTGGATGGTTGATGAGATCAAGCAGCTGGTCCGCAGTGATGGTTTTGACCGCAAGGAAATCGCCGTGCTCTACCGCAGCAATGCGCAAAGCCGGGTGATCGAATCGGCGCTGTTCAATGCCAGCGTGCCCTACCGCGTGTATGGTGGCCTGCGCTTTTTTGAGCGCGCCGAAATCAAGCACGCGCTGGCGTATCTGCGCCTGCTGGAGAACCCGCACGACGACACCAGCTTCACCCGCGTGGTCAACTTTCCGCCGCGCGGCATTGGCGCGCGCAGCATCGAGGTGCTGCAAGACGCCGCCCGCGCCGCAGGCTGCTCGCTGCACGACGCCGTGAGCGCCGTGCCCGGCAAAGCGGGCGCCAACCTGGGCGCGTTTGTGGCGATGGTGGATGTGCTGCGCGAGCAAACGCAGGGCCTGAACCTGCGCGGCATCATCGAGCAGATGCTGGAATCCACTGGGTTGTTGGAGCACTTTCGCACCGAAAAAGAAGGTGCCGACCGCATCGAGAACTTGCAGGAACTGGTCAACGCCGCCGAGAGTTTTGTCACACAAGAAGGCTTTGGCCGCGACGCCGTGGCGCTGCCGCTGGACGAGCATGGCACGCCCCTGGGCCAGAGCGCGCAAAGCCCGGTCAGCCAGGGCTTGGACCCCAACGCGCCCGTGCTCGACGAGCCCCTGAAACCCGCCATCCCCGCCATCCCCGCCATCCCCGGCATCGTGGACATCGACACCGGCGAAACCCTGTCGCCCCTCGCCGCCTTCCTGACCCACGCTGCGCTGGAGGCGGGCGACAACCAGGCCCAGGCAGGACAAGACGCCGTGCAACTGATGACCGTGCACGCCAGCAAAGGGCTGGAGTTTGACGCTGTGTTCATCGGCGGCATGGAAGAAGGCCTGGTCCCGCACGAGAACTCCGCGAATGAACGCGACGGCCTGGAGGAAGAGCGCCGCCTGATGTACGTGGCCATCACCCGCGCCCGCAAGCGCCTGTACCTGAGCCATTCGCAAACGCGCATGCTGCACGGCCAAACGCGCTACAACATCAAGAGCCGCTTTTTTGACGAACTGCCCGAAGCCGCGCTCAAGTGGATCACCCCCAAGCAGCAGGGGTTCGGCTCGTATGCTCCTAATTCAGGAGCTGGTAGCGCTTATGGATCAAGCGCTAGAGGCCAATTTGGCTTCAAATCTGATACTTTCGCGAGCCCGCCAGTCCCCGTGCAGAAAACCGCGCCGTCCCACGGCCTGCGCGCAGGCATCAATGTGTTTCACACCAAGTTCGGTGAAGGCAAGGTGCTGGCCATCGAAGGCACGGGTGACGACGCACGTGCGCAGGTGAACTTTCCGCGCCATGGGACGAAGTGGCTGGCGCTGAGTGTGGCCAAGTTGACGGTGGTGGATTGAGCGCAGCTGCCGTGCCAGATACCACCCCGGTCCTTGTGGTCCTCGGCGGACTGCCTGGCGTAGGCAAGAGCACCGTTGCCCGTGCATTGCTGGCGCGCTGGCCTGCGGTGTACCTGCGTATTGACACCATCGAGCAGGCGCTGCGGGATTCCGGCGTGCTGATGGGAGGGGATGTGGGCCCTGCGGGCTACATGGCGGCCTACGCGCTGGCGCGCACCCAGCTTGCGCAGGGCTTGCCGGTGCTGGCCGATAGCGTCAACCCGCTGCCTGTGACGCGCGAGGCGTGGCGTGCGGTGGCCCGGGACACGCGGGTGCCCCTACTGGAGGTGGAAGTGATTTGCTCGGATTCCGCAGAGCATCGGCGGCGCGTGGAAACGCGGGTTGCCGACGTGCCCGCGCTGGTGCTACCTACCTGGGGCGGCGTTGTGCAGCATGACTACATCCGCTGGGTTGGCGATCGGCTGGTCGTAGACACCGCCAGCATCGATGCTGAGCAGGCAGCTGCGCGGGTGCTGGCGGCGGCGCAACAACGGCAGCGGGACTGCGCCCACGGCTGAACCGCGAGGCCGTTGGCGCGGTGCGATCTCGGTAGCGGCATAGAAAATTTTGAACCCAGTTGGCCGCTAGCGCTTATCTGGAAAGTGCTTACAGCTATTGGTTCGATAGTCTTGGAGTTTGTTGGCGTTTGCCGGGGCTTGCTGGTTGGGCCGATGCACTGCCCTGAGATTTTGGGGTCTCCTCGGTGGCGATACTACAATTTTGATAGCTGCTAGCGATTATCCAGTAAGCGCTAGAGCCTGTTTTTGCTTGAAATCAGCCTTGCGCCAACACCCAGTGGTTGTCCAGCCGCGCACCTTGCAGACTGCGGCCATGCGGGTGATTCACAGGCGCGGTGGACTGCGCGTTCTGCAGGCTGGCGCCCAAACCGCCCGCCCACAGCGCGCCGCCGTGCACGGCCAACGGGCAGACGTCGGGCAGCGGCACCAGCCCCCGCCATTCGCCTTGCGGCGTGTACGTGGCGATGCCGTTGGCGCGCGGGCAGCTGACGGCCCAGCCTGAGTGCGTAGCGGCCATGCTGCCGCCGTAGCCGTGGATGCTTTGCGCGATGTGCTCGGGCGTGGGCACCACGCGCAAGGCCGTGCCGTCGAACAGGGCCAGCACGGGGGCGGCGTCTTTGGCGGCGGTGTCGTCGTGCTCGGCCTGCAGGGCGATGCCCAGCAAGCGCGTGTTGTGACCGTCGGGGCTCCACGCCAGGTGGCGCAGGCTCAGGCGCTGGTCTTGCAGGCGCCATTGGCCCAGCAGTGCGCCCGTGCTTGCGTCCAGTCGCACGATGGACGAATCCATGGTTTGCAGGTCGCGCTTGGCGCGACCGGTCTCGGGTGCGGTAGGCACGCCGCCGTTGGCAACGATGAGGGTGGGGGCGCCGTTGTGGGTTGTGCGCGTGTCCCAGGTCAATTCGTGGGCGTCGACGCCGTGGGTGGGCCATTCGGCCATTTTTTGCAGGGTGCGGGTATCGCGCACGCCGATCCAGCTGGCGCCGGTTTCCGCATCCGCTTCGGTGGTGAACAAGCGGTTGCCGTCGGGGCTGGCGAGGACATGGCCGTTGAAGCTGCGCTCCCCGTCTTGCCACAGCCATTGTGGCTCTGTGCCCCGGCCGGGTTGCCAGCGCGCCAGCCAGTCGCCGGGGCGGCGCGCCGCGGCCACCACGTCACCACCTGGCAGCACGCACAGGCCGTGGGCGCGGGTGGGAACGCTGAGGCTGGTGCGAACGTTCAGGGCCTGCCCGGCGCCTGATTGCGTGGTCAGCACGCCGATGTGAAAGCTGCCTTGGTGCTCCCAGGCGGCAGCCAGTTGCACAACACCGTGCCCCGCAGCCCTGGACCACGCGGCGCGTGGCGCCAGCGCCCACACGCCCAGCCCCGCCGCCATGGCGGCCAGCGCAGCG
>JAUXZO010000021.1 GCA_030692685.1 Acidovorax sp.
CTTCCCAGAGTCTCCCCCAGCTCCACCAAGCCCCCGGGCAGGCTCCAGGTGTTAAGGGCCGGTTCCTGGCCCCGGCGCACCAGGAGCACCTCCTCCCCCTTAAAGATCACCGCGCCCACCGCTACTAAGGGCTGCTCGGGATAGTGGCGTTTGATGGCGGTCCTCCAATTTCAGAAAAGCGGATTGGCAGAATCTTTTCGTAGGGGCGGGGTCCCCCCGCCCCTACATTTTTTTAAGGGGCACGGCTCCCGCCGTGCCCCTACAATTTTGCGACCCAGCCTGACCCCCCTTAAGGGGTTGGGGGAGGGGTTTTAGGGGAGGATTGTAAGTGGGTCTGCGACCCCTGGCCCCCTCCCTTAAATCTCCACCCGAAGCGACCTCTTCACCCGGATCGCCGCGGCGCCGCCCACCGGGCAGACGTGTTCGCAGTGGCCGCAGCCGGTGCAGCGGTCGGCGATCACCACCGGCAGTTTGACTTTGACTCTTTCGCCTTTCAGGTTGCTCACTTCCTCGTCCAGGAAGGTGATGGCCTTGGGGGAGACCGGGCAGTGTTCTTCACACACTAGGCAGTCGGCGCCCTCGGTGTAGGGGATGCAGCGGCTGCGGTTGATGAACGCGGTTCCTAAGGGAGTGGCCTGTTTCACCGCTAAAGGAAGTTTGGGGATGGCCCCGGTGGGGCACACCTGGCCGCAGAGGTTACAGGAATGGGCGCAGTAGCCCAGGCGCGGCACCAGCCGAGGGGTGTAGAGGCCTTCTAAGCCCGCTTCCCAGAGCACCGGCTGCAGGCCGTTGGTGAGGCAGACTTTGAGACACTCGCCGCAGCGGACGCAACGGGACAACAACTCCCCCTCATTTTGGGCCCCGGGTGGCCGGATGAGAAATTCCTCCGGCCGCCGGGCCAGAGAGCCCAGCCGGATCAGGGGCACCGCGGTGACGCCTAAGGCCAGGGCGGTGACCACCTGGCGCCGGCCCAGGTCCAGGGGCGCCCGGGGGGCCTTGGACCGCCAGGTGAAACTGACCCGACCCTCCGGGCAATAGTTAAGGCAATGGAGGCAGAGCTGGCATTCGTAGCTTAAGT
>JAUXZO010000191.1 GCA_030692685.1 Acidovorax sp.
GTGGACTGGCCGGGCTTGGTGCCGCCGATCTTGCTGGCGGTTTTGTGGGTGACGGCGCTGCGCTGCGGTGTGTAGGCCGGGGCGGGCATGGGCGCACGGGGTGCGGGCGCCGCAGTGCTGCGCATGGCACTTGCATCCAGCTTGAATACGGCCACGGCGTTGACCAGTTCGCCCGCCTGTGCGTTCAGGGCGCTGGCAGCTGCCGCCATTTCTTCTACCAAGGCTGCGTTCTGCTGGGTGGCCTGGTCCATCTGGGTGACCGCTTCGCCCACCTGGCCCACACCCGCGCTTTGTTCGCTGCTGGCAGCGCTGATTTCTCCCATGATGTCGGTCACGCGCCGGATGGAGGCGACGACTTCGGTCATGGTGGCGCCTGCCTTGTCGACCAAGAGGGTGCCTTGTTCCACGCGTTCTACGCTGGCGCTGATGAGGGTTTTGATTTCTTTGGCGGCTTCTGCGCTGCGCCCTGCCAGGCTGCGCACTTCGCTGGCCACCACGGCAAAGCCTCTGCCTTGTTCTCCTGCCCGGGCGGCTTCTACGGCTGCGTTCAGCGCCAGGATGTTGGTCTGAAAGGCGATGCCGTCGATGACGCTGATGATGTCGGCAATCTTGTTGCTGCTGGCGTTGATGCCTTTCATGGTCTCCACCACTTCGGCAACCACGTCTCCGCCTTGTACTGCCACCGTGGAGGCGCTGACCGCCAGCTGGTTGGCCTGGCGGGCGTTGTCGGCGTTCTGGCGCACGGTGGAGCCCAGCTCTTCCATCGACGCTGCGGTTTCTTCCAGCGCGCTGGCTTGTTGCTCGGTGCGCGCTGACAGGTCGTTGTTGCCTGAGGCAATTTGCGAGCTGGCGGAGGCTACGCCTTCGGCGTTCTGGCGCACGCCAGAGACAACGTGGGCGAGGTTGTCGCGCATTTCGCCCAGCGCCGTCAGCAACTGCCCCATTTCGTCTTTACCACCGGGTGGGACCTCGGCGGTGAGGTCGCCCGCGGCAATGGCGCGTGCGGCGCGCACAGCATGCCCGGCAGGGCCCGTGACCGCGCGGGTAATGCCCACACCCAGCAAGGCGGCCAGTACCACACACACGGCCAGCGTGATCGCCAGCGATGCGCGGGCGACGTTGAAGACCTGGCGGGCCTCTTCAGTGGCTTTGAGCGCGTTGTCGGCGTTGAGTTTTTGCATCTGGCCCAGTGATTCGGCCACGGCGACAAAGGCGGTTTCAGACTCGCCAGCGTAGACCATCACCAGCGCGTCGCCGGTCAGCTCCAGCGTCTCGGCGGTGGTGAAGTCAATGCCGTTGGCGATGTCGACCAGCTTGGCCTGAAGCACGGCGTATTCGGCCTTGCGTAGCTTGTAGGCCTTGAAGATTTCCTGCTCTTCGGGGCTGCTGATCAAAGGCTCGTAGGTTGTTTCAAGCTGCGCAATGTCTTTGGCGCGCAAGCCCACCTGTTCAGAAAACGCCTTGACTTCGACGATGCTGCGCGAGGTCACCATGCCCGCTTCAGAGCGCCGCATGCGGTTATACAAAACGCGCAGATCGCCCGTTTTTTCGACGCTGGGCAGCAGGTTGGTGGCAATGACTTCCGCATTGTTGTGGATGCGGGACATCTGCACCATGGCAATAACGCCCAGCACGGCGGTCAGCAAGACCACCACAAAAAACCCGGCACCCAGCTTGACGCCGATGCGTAGATCGGAAACTTTCATGAATCACCCTTCACAATGCGTTGCCCGCAGGCATTAAAGCGGCTTCGGCTGGACGCTAGCGCCACTTCATGCGCCCGCCGCCAGCCTGTAACCAAATGCAGTCTACCAGTGCAACAGCAGCCGCAAAGCGGGCTTTCCCCTGTCGGCGGCATGCCATGCAGCAACAAAAAAGCATGCGGGTATTGCTACCCGCATGCTTTGGCTTGGACACTGCAAAAGTATCTTTTTGATAGCTACAAGCGCTTTATGGATAAGCGCCAGAGGCCAATTTCATCTAAAAATTGGCATCAGGCCTGCGACTTTTTGTAGGCCTCGACACCGTCGGTGACTTCCTTCTTGGCGGCATCGATGCCTTCCCAGCCCAACACCTTGACCCACTTGCCCTTTTCGAGGTCCTTGTAGTGTTCAAAGAAATGGGCAATGGCGTTGCGGCGCATGGCGTTCACGTCGTCAATGGTCACCCAGTGGTCGTACATGGGCAGGATTTTGGAGGTGGGCACGGCAATCACCTTGCCATCCACACCGGCCTCGTCTTCCATCATCAGGATGCCGAGCGGGCGGCAAGTAACCACCACACCTGGGTGCAGCGGGTAAGGCGTGATCACCAGCACATCCACCGGGTCGCCGTCGCCCGACAGCGTCTGCGGCACGTAGCCGTAGTTGGTGGGGTAGTGCATGGCCGTGGTCATGAAACGGTCCACGAAGATGGCGCCCGATTCCTTGTCCACCTCATACTTGATGGGGTCGGAGTTCATCGGAATTTCGATGACGACGTTGAAGGTGTCGGGGAGGTTCTTGCCTGGGGGGACGTTGTTGAGGGACATGTCTTTGGATAGTGGTTTGAAAACGGCAACCCGCGAGACGGGCCGTGCAGCGATTGCGCACACCCGCCGTCGGGATTAACCCTGATTTTAGGCGCACGCCCCTTTCTGCCCGCTTGCAAACCACGGTTTGCCTGTAAATTGGGCCTGTTGGCCAATCGACTCCCGCAGCGAACTGCACAGGGAGCACGAGGAAGCAACGCAGCGGGGATGCCACCGATGCGTTGCTCCCCACTCGTGCAACGAACCCTAGGAGAATTGAATGGCTGCAAGCTCAGCACTGACATCCCCTCTCATCCTCGCCCTGGTCTGCGGGCTCATTGCCGTGGCCTACGGCATCTGGGCCAGAGGCTGGATCCTTTCCAAAGACCCGGGCAACGCCCGGATGCAGGAGATCGCCGCGGCCATTCAGGCGGGCGCGGCGGCCTACCTGGCCCGCCAGTACAAGACCATTGCCCTCGTGGGCGTGGTGCTGGCGGTCCTGATTGGCATTTTTCTGGACGTGACCACCGCCGTGGGGTTTGTTGTAGGCGCCGTGCTGTCGGGCGCCTGCGGCTTCATTGGCATGAACGTGTCAGTGCGCGCCAATGTGCGCACAGCCCAGGCTGCCACGCATGGCATTGGCCCTGCGCTCGACGTCGCGTTTCGTGGCGGGGCCATCACCGGCATGCTGGTGGTGGGGCTGGGGCTGCTGGGCGTCACGGGCTTTTACTGGTTCCTGGCGGGCAATGGCAACCTCACGCCCACCACCAACCTGGCCACGCTGCTGAACCCGCTGATCGGGTTTGCGTTTGGCTCGTCGCTGATCTCGATCTTTGCGCGCCTGGGCGGCGGCATCTTCACCAAGGGCGCCGACGTGGGCGCGGACCTGGTGGGCAAGGTGGAGGCAGGCATCCCCGAAGACGACCCTCGCAACCCGGCCGTGATTGCCGACAACGTGGGCGACAACGTGGGCGACTGCGCCGGCATGGCGGCAGATTTGTTTGAGACCTATGCCGTGACGCTGATTGCCACAATGGTGCTGGGCGCCCTCTTGGTGGCAAGCGCCCCGGTCAACGCCGTGGTGTACCCGCTGGCGCTGGGGGCCGTGTCAATCATCGCATCAATCATTGGGTGCTTCTTCGTCAAGGCGTCGCCCGGCATGAAGAACGTGATGCCTGCGCTGTACAAGGGGCTGGCCATTGCCGGCGTGCTGTCGCTCATCGCGTTCTACTTCGTCACGCTGTGGCTCATGCCCGACAACTCCATCACTGCCACGGGCAGCCAGATCCGGCTGTTTGGCGCGTGTGCCACAGGCCTGGTGCTGACGGCGGCGCTGGTGTGGATTACCGAGTTCTATACCGGCACGCAGTATTCGCCCGTGCAGCACATTGCCCAGGCATCCACCACCGGCCACGGCACCAACATCATTGCGGGCCTGGGCGTGTCGATGCGGTCCACGGCCTGGCCCGTGATTTTTGTGTGCACGGCCATCATCGTGTCGTACGGCCTGGCCGGTTTGTATGGCATTGCAGTGGCTGCCACCGCCATGCTCAGCATGGCGGGCATCGTGGTGGCGCTGGACGCCTATGGCCCCATCACCGACAACGCGGGCGGCATTGCCGAAATGGCCGACATGCCCCCTGAAGTGCGCGCCGTGACAGACCCGCTGGACGCCGTGGGCAACACCACCAAGGCCGTCACCAAGGGCTACGCCATTGGATCGGCGGGTCTGGCTTCGCTGGTGCTGTTTGCCGACTACACCCACAAGCTCGAAAGCTATGGCAGGGCGATCAGCTTTGACCTGTCCGACCCGCTGGTCATCGTGGGCCTGTTCATTGGCGGGCTGATCCCCTACCTGTTCGGCGCCATGGCGATGGAGGCCGTGGGCCGCGCTGCAGGCGCTGTGGTGGTAGAGGTGCGCCGCCAGTTCCGCGACATCCCCGGCATCATGGAAGGCACCGCCAAGCCCGAGTACGGCACGGCCGTAGACATGCTGACCACCGCAGCCATCAAGGAGATGGTGATCCCCAGCCTGCTGCCCGTCATTGCGCCCATCGTGGTGGGCCTGCTGCTGGGGCCCAAGGCGCTGGGCGGCTTGCTGATGGGAACCATCATCACCGGCCTGTTTGTGGCCATCAGCATGTGCACCGGCGGCGGCGCCTGGGACAACGCCAAGAAGTACATCGAAGACGGCCACCACGGCGGCAAGGGCAGCGAGGCGCACAAGGCGGCTGTGACGGGCGACACCGTGGGCGACCCCTACAAAGACACCGCGGGCCCCGCCATCAATCCGTTGATCAAGATCATTAACATCGTGGCGCTGCTGATCGTGCCGCTGGTGGTCAAGTTTCACGGCGGGTAACGCACCCGCGCGATGCAAACACCAGGCTCATCCAGCCTGGTATCCATGAAAACAAGGGGCCTCTGGCCCCTTTTTGCCGCGTAACATTGCACAAACCACGGCAGACAGACCCCGGTACCCCTTCACAAGAAGATCACCTTGAAACACACCACACCGTCGGCCCCTGCCTCTCGCGCAGGCACTCCTGGCGCCTACCAGCACATTGTTGACGATGTGCTGGCGCAGGCCCGGCCATTGATGGAGCGCGTTACCGAAGCCACGCGCATGTCCCTGCAATCGCGCCTGGACCAGGCCCGCACACCGGGTGAGCACCACGCCATGCTCGAAGCCAAGCAACAGCTGCAGCGGCTGGTCTCCGTGATGGGCGAGCGCTACCCCGACGCGCTGCGCAAGGCGCTTGACCAGGAAACGGAACAGGCCGACAGCAACAAGCCCACGCGCTCCCTGTTCACCGTGCATTTCGATGACCTTGAGTTGATGGACGAGTCGCAGATCAACGACAGCGTGGAGCGCGCCCGCGCCCGGCAGGTGCTGATCTCTGCCGTCGAAGGACCGCTGGCCGACCTGGATGCGCTGGTGTGCGCAACCCTGGGCCTGCCGCGCGTGCAGCCCGAGCACAATCCCCTGCGCCCCGAGGTGTTCCTGCAGGCGCTGCAGACCGTGGTGTCGCAGATGCAGGTGTCTGCGCAGGTGCGGCATGACTGGATAGGACACATGGCCCAGGCACTGGGCACCGAGCTGCGCGCGCTCTACAAGGCGCAGGTCGAGCGCCTCAAGCACAGTGGCCTGCAACCGGTGGGCTATGCCATGCGCCAGGCCAGCGGCGAGTACGTTTACGTCGCGCCAGCTGCGGCGGGCGCCGCGCCGGGGTTCGCGTCCGACAACGACCTGTCTACCGCGGCAAGCTCGGGCGACCCCCTGCTGACGCTGGACCGCTTGCGCCGACTGTTGCTGGGCGAGTTCAACGAGAACGTTGCGCACGCGCAAGGCTACGTCGCTACGCCCGCACCCGTCTCCATGCCAAGGGATGAGGCACAAGCAGAAGAAGACTTTGCAGAGCGCTTTGCCCGCGAGTTCGAAAGCCCCGGCCAACTCCCCCCTCTCGATGCGCCCCCTACTGACTTCGCATCCACCGTGCCCGCCGCGTTCGAGGCGCTGCAGGAGATGAACCAGGTCGGCCACATGATGGAGCGGCTGGGCAACAACCAGCGCGCCCAGGACGCCAGCAGCCATGGGGGCCGCAGTGACGCCGTCCCGCCCCGCAAACATGCCAGTGGACTGGGCGAGGCCCTGAGCATGGAAGTGGTGGCGCTGATGGTAGACAACATCGCGCGCGACACGCGGCTGCTGTGGCCCGTGCAGCAGTTCATCCGCGCGTTGGAGCCCGCGCTGATGCAGCTGGCCTTGGCCGACCCCCGCTTCTTCAGCCACAAAGAGCACGCCGCGCGCCGTCTTCTGCAGGACATTACCGACCGCAGCCTGGCCTTCAACAACACCGAAGCGCCCGGGTTTCAGAGCTTCATGCGCTCGCTCATGAACCTGGCCGGCCCGCTGGCCACCGCCACCATCGACGGGCCCGACGAGTTTGAGCACGCGCTGCAGCAACTGCATGCCAAGTGGGCCGAAAAGGACCAGCAGCACAAGCAAGAGCGCCAACGCGCCATCGAAACCCTGAAGCACGCCGAGCAGCGCCACCTGCTGGCCGCGCGGATATCCCGCGACCTCTGGCTGCTGCCTGATTTCGGCAAGGTGCCCGATGAAATCTCCCGCTTCCTGCTCGGCCCCTGGGCGCAGGTCATCGCCCAGGCGCGCCTGACCGACACCACCCGCACGGCGGACCCGGGCCGCTACGAGGAGCTGGTGAGCGCGCTGATCTGGAGCACGCAGCCCGCATTGACCCGCGCGAACACCGGTCAGCTTGCGCGCCTGCTGCCCAAGCTGCTGACCAAGCTGCGCGAGGGCTTGGCCTCCATCGACTACCCCGCAGCCCGAACCGACGCCGTCTTTGAGCTGCTGATGCAGCTGCACGAACGAGCCTTCAAGCCTGTGGCAGGTGGTGCAGCACCGCCTGCAGCCTCTGGCGCACCAGTGCAGACCACACTCCCCAAAGCCCGCCCTGCCGAACCGCGGGCACAGCCGCTCGCCCCACCCGACGCCGTGGATGCCATGGCCAAGCCCTCCCCTTTGGACGACGAAGACCCTTGGGTCGCGCCGTCAGAGGCCAGGGAATCTGGCTACATGGACGACTCCATGTCGCCCGAACCCGAAAGCCCAGCCCCCGTGCCAGCGCCCACCGCCCCAGGCATGCTCATTCCCCTGCCCCCATTGACCACCGGCATGTGGGTGAACCTGCTGGTTGGCGGCGATTGGGAGCGCACGCAGCTGTCCTGGATAGGCTCGAACGGCAACCTGTTCCTGTTTACCAGCACCACCGGTCGCACCCAGTCGATGACGCTGCGCCTGCTGGACCGCCTCTTGCAGCAAGGCGCCCTGCAGATACTGACCGAGCAAAACGTGGTGGACGGCGCGCTGGACGCCGTGGCCCAGCTTGCGATGCACAACAGCATGGAAAGCCGGTTGTGATTTACTATCAAATAGTGAGCTATCAGCGCTTGATAGATAAGCGCTAGAGGCCTATTTTTCTTAAAAAATTAACCGGACTAAGCATGCCCGGGCGTGTGCCGGGCCTTCCGGGGTTACCACCTTCCTGCCTTCGGTCCGCAAAGACAGCGTGTCCCACCATGGCGCTGTTCACCGCACAGGGGGCGACGGTGGTCAAACCCAACGGACAGTGATACCCTGCAGTCATCACTCCAGGGCTTTGCAAAATTCAGCGGAATTTGTCAGAGCCTTAGCCCGCTTAGGCGGGCTTTTTTACGTCCTTGCCGCTTATTGATTCGGCCCCATGACGTTTGAACCGTTCGACCTGAGCCTGTCGAAGGGCTTCGACAAACTCAGCAGCAACAGTATCTGAGACATCAAAGGGTCGAATCAATAGGCGGGCGGGCGTCAGGCCGTTTCGCTCGCGGCGGGCAACGTCAGCACCACACGCAAGCCGCCCAAGGTTGAGGGCTCCAGCTGCAGCCGCCCCCCGTACATGGACGCCAGGTCATGCACGATCGCAAGGCCGAGTCCTGAGCCGGTCACGGTTTCGTCCAGCCGCACGCCACGCTCCAGCGCCTGCGTGCGCTGCGTTGCGCCAATACCGGGGCCGTCGTCCTCGACCAAAACCACAAACTGCTGCAGCGACCCGCCCCGCCACAGCGCCTGCAGTCTCACAGCAGACCGCGCCCACTTGCACGCGTTGTCCAGCAGGTTGCCCAGCATTTCCTGCAGGTCCTGCGACTCGCCCGCAAAGAACAGCGGGGCCTCGGGCAGCGCAACAGCGATATCGACGCCCTGCCCGGCATGCACCTTGTTCATCACCCGCACCAGTCCGCTCACCACGGGCTCCAGGGCTGTGCGCTGCCCTGGCAGATGTGCGCTGGCGGCCACGCGCGAGCGCGCAAGGTGCCAGTCGATGTGGCGGCGCGCAACCTGCACCTGGTCGCGCACCAGCGCAGCCCATCCAGCGCCGTCAACGGACGCTGGCGCGCTGGTGGCGTTTTCGAGCACGGTCAGCGGCGTTTTCAAGGCATGCGCCAGATTTCCCGCATGGGTGCGCGCGCGCTCCAGCACCTGGGCATTGCGGCCCAGCACGGCGTTGAAATCATCGACCAGCGGCTGCACCTCGGCAGGGAACGCGCCCTGCAGTTGTGTGGCGCGCGCCAGCCGCACATCCTGCAAGCCGCGTTGCAGCGCATGCAGCGGTTTCAGGCCCAACGCCACCTGCGCCCAGGCCGCCGCAGCCAGTAGCAGCACCAGCACCACCAGCGACAGCGACAGAACACGCGTGAAGCGTGCTGTGGCCGCCTGCGTAGACTGCAGATCAGCCGCCACGATCAACCGCCAGCATGTCGCGTCCGCGCCCTCGGCACGCACGGTGCGTTCCAGCACCAGCAAGGGCACGCCCTGCGGGCCTGCCACCTCGTGCACATGCACAGCGCCATCGGCCAGTGCATCTACCTTCAAGCCCAGGCTGGTGTCCCACAATGAGCGCGAGCGCAGCACCCCGGCCCGGCCACGCCCGTCGGACGCCATGGCATCAACCTGCCAATACAGGCCCGAGTAAGGCTTGAGCCAGCGCGGGTCCGACAGCGCCTGGGCAGCGATCACCGGCTGGCCCTGGGCATCAAACTCCAGCCGGGCGGTGACCTGGTCCAGTTGCAGCAGCAGAGCCGCCTCGAACTGGCGCTGCACATGCTCGCGGAACAACCCACTCAACACAAAGCCCGCCAGCACTACGGCCACAGCCACCCCCGCCAGCGTCACCGCAAGCAGCCGAAACCGCAGGGAACGCGACCAGTGCAATCCACCCCGATTCATGGCGGTACCAGGCGATAGCCCATGCCGCGCACGGTTTCAATGCGTGCCGAAGCCGACGAGGAGGACGCCAGCTTCTTGCGCAGTCGCCCCACAAACACCTCGATGGTGTTGGAGTCCCGATCAAAGTCCTGTGCGTAGATATGTTCGGTCAACTCGGAGCGCGACACCAACACCCCGGGCCGGTGCATGAGGTAGTCCAGCACTTTGTACTCATGCGCCGTGAGCGCCACGGGCTGCCCCGCGCAAGCTACACGGCCGCTGCGGGTGTCCAGCGACCAGTCGCCACACTGCAGCACCGCAGACGCCTGCCCGCTGGCGCGGCGTATCAGTGCGCGCAGGCGTGCCAGCAGCTCTTCGAGGTGAAAGGGCTTGGTCAGGTAATCGTCGGCGCCCGCATCAATGCCTGCCACCTTTTCGTGCCAGTTGTCACGCGCGGTGAGGATGAGCACCGGCATGTTGCGCCCCGCAGCCCGCCAGCGCTTGAGCACCGTGAGCCCATCCACTACCGGTAGGCCCAGGTCCAGCACCACGGCATCCACCGCTTCCGTCTCGCCCAAAAACTGCGCATCACGCCCGTTGTCGGCCTCGTCCACGGTGTAGCCCGCGTCTTGCAACGCGGTGCGCAGCTGCGTGCGCAGCAGTGTGTCGTCTTCTACCAAGAGGATGCGCATGGGCGGTTCACTTGCGGGGCCTGTCTTGGCGATGTTCCCGGTCGGTGCTTTGATCGTCGCGCGATTTGATGCGCAGCACCTCGGCCGTGCGCGCATCGAGCTTGACCTTTGTCAACTGCCCTGCAGGTGTGAGCAGCTTGATCTCGTACATCCAGGTGCCGCGCTCCTGCTCCAGCTCCACTTCCAGCACCTGACCGGGCACTTCGCGCTGCAGGCGTTCCAGCACAGCGGGCAGCGGCAGTACCTCACCCGCCTGCACGGCCCGCCGGGCGCGGTTGTGGTCGTCCTGGTCGCTGGCCAAGGCATTCGGCGTGGCAACCACTGCCGCCCACAGCAAACACGCTGCCACGCCCAAGCGCATGCAGTGGCGGCCCTCGGAAGCAAGGTGGGGGATGAAAAACATGGGTGCATTGTCTCGAGCGGTGTCTGAACGGCCGATGAACAGCGCTTTCACGCGCCGTTCAGGCAGCCATTTCAACAATGGCTGCACACGACGACACCCGCAAGACACCCACAAGGACAACGCCATGACTCCCCTTCGTACCCTGCATCTGGCCGCGCTCTGCGTGCTTGCGGCATTCAACCCCAGCCACGCTGCCGACACCACAGCCGCCCAGCAGCTCGCCCATTGGGGCGCGCAAGCCGGCAGCCCGGGCAATGCCGACAAGGGCAAGGTGTTCTTCACCACACGCCACGGTGGCGAGTGGTCTTGCGCATCGTGCCACGGCACGCCGCCCACCGCCCAGGGCAAACATGCCAGCACCGGCAAAACCATTGCGCCGCTCGCCCCGGCCTTCAACCCCAAGGCCTTTACCGACACCGCCAAGGTGGACAAGTGGTTCCGCCGCAACTGCAACGACGTGCTGAGCCGCGAATGCACGGCGGTGGAAAAGGCCGATGTGCTGGCCTACCTCAACGCTCTCAAACCCTGAAGTCCATCGCATCATGAAGAAGATTGCCCCCCTCACCTCCGCCGCCATGGCCGCCGCTGTGTGCATGGTGGTGCTCACCAGCGCCCATGCAGACAGCGGACGCGCCATGCCCCGCAACGTGCCCAGCGCCTACACGCAGGAATGCGCCGCCTGCCACACCGCCTATCCGCCCGGTCTGCTGCCCGCCGCGTCGTGGAACCGCGTGATGACGGGCCTTGGCAAACACTACGGCACCGATGCATCGCTGGAAGCAGCCACCGTGCGCCAGCTCAACCAGTGGCTGCAAGACCACGCAGGCACCTACAAACGCGTGAACGAAGAGCCGCCCGAGGACCGAATCACCCGCTCGGCCTGGTTTGAACGCAAGCACCGAAAGATCGAGCCCGCCACCTGGAAGCTCGCCAGCGTGAAAAGCGCTGCCAACTGCGCGGCCTGCCACACGGGCGCAGACCAGGGGCAATTGGACGACCACGACCTGCGCATGCCAGCGGGGCTCGATACCCGATCCCGGCGCGCGTGGAACGACTGATGGCTACCGACCGAAACCTTCGGACGCCCCAACCCCGAGAACACCATGAATAACACCCCTTCCCTCCACCCTGCCAGCGCCGCGGCGCAGCCCAACCCTGGCAAGACCCCCAGCCGCCGGGTTACCGATGCGCCCACGCGCATGTTCCACTGGCTATTTGCACTGTGCTTTGTCGGTGCCTACGCCACGGCCGATGGCGAGCACTGGCGGCTGCTGCACGTCACGCTGGGCTACACCATGGCGGGCCTGCTGGGGTTTCGCGTGCTGTACGGCATTTTTGGCCCGCGCACATCGGGCCTGGGTCTGCTGTGGCGCAAGCTCGCCGGGGCGCCCGCGTGGCTGCGCGCCCTTCCCCAGGCAGCATCGGTCACACAGATCAACTGGCGCCAGGGCCAAAACCTGCTGATGGCACTCGCTGTTGTGTTGCTGCTGGCGCTGGTGGCACCCCTCACGCTGAGTGGCTATGCCACTTACAACGACTGGGGCAGCGCACTGGGTGGCGACTGGATGGAAGAAGTGCATGAGTTCTTTGGAAACGCGCTGCTCGTTGTGGTGCTGGCCCACGTCGCACTGATTGCAGGCTTGAGCGTGCTGCGCCGCAAGAACCAGGCACTGCCCATGCTCACGGGCCGGGTGGAAGGCAACGGGCCAGACCTGGCCCCCAAAAACCGCGCCTGGCTGGCCGCGCTGCTGCTGATTGCAGCGCTGGCTTTTGGCGTTTGGCAATGGCAGCAGTCGCCCAACGGTTGGATAGCCAGCGGCACGCCGGGCGAACGCCAACAGCAGCGCGATGACGACTGAACCACCGCAACCACCACCGAAGGAACTCGTCCCATGAAAATCTACCTGTGTGTGGTCTGCGGCTGGATCTATGACGAAGCCGCTGGGCTGCCCGATGACGGCATTGCGCCGGGCACCTTGTGGGCCGACGTGCCCGACGATTGGCGGTGCCCCGAGTGCAATGTGGGCAAGGCCGACTTTGTGCTGTGCGAGGTGTGATCGGTGAATCTGTGAATCTGTGAATCTGTGAATCTGCGCAGAAGCCGCTTCAGCGCACAGACACCTTCACCGATCAACGGTATAAGAAAGATCACATTTAGACTCCCCCGGCCCATGCCTGCAACACCCCAACCCACTGGCCTCGACCCGGCCGTAGCCGCCCAACGCCTGCGCGAAGAAGGGGCCAACGAGCTGGGCATCAGCCAGCGCCGCACGCTGCGCGACATGGCCTGGGACGTGGTGCGCGAGCCGATGTTCTTGCTGTTGCTGGGTGCGGGCGGCATCTACCTGGCAATGGGGGATGCGCACGAGGCGCTGATCCTGCTGGGCTTTGTGGTGATCATCATGACCATCACCGTGCTGCAGGAGCGCCGCACCGACAACGCGCTGAACGCCCTGCGCGACCTGTCCAGCCCCCGTGCGCTGGCGTTGCGCGGCGGCGCCATGGTGCGCATTGCGGGCCGCGATGTAGTGCGCGAAGACCTGCTGATGATTGCCGAAGGCGACCGCATACCGGCCGACGGCACGCTGCTGCAGGCCCATGAGCTGGCCACCAACGAGTCGATGCTGACCGGCGAATCCGAGCCCGTGGCCAAGCAGCCTGCCGACAAGGTGTTTGCAGGCACGCTGGTGGTCAGCGGCCAGGGCCTGCTGCAGGTGACCACCGTGGGGCGCCACACCGAGCTGGGGCGCATTGGCCAGTCGCTCGACACCATTGCGCTGCAGGCCTCGCCGCTGCGTGAAGAGATGGCGCGGCTCACGCACAAACTGGTGCTCATCGGCCTGTCGCTGTGCGCGCTGCTGGTGGCGCTGTTCTGGGCGCTGCGCGGCGACTGGTTGCAGGCTGTGCTGGCGGGTATCACGCTGGCCATGGGCATCTTGCCGCAAGAGCTGCCCGTGATCATGATCGTCTTCCTGGCCTTGGCGGCGCGGCGGCTGGCGGCGCAGCAGGTGCTGACGCGGCGGCTCAACGCTATCGAGACACTCGGCCAGACCACCGTGTTGTGCGTGGACAAGACCGGCACCCTCACGCAAAACCGGATGGCCGTGGCGGCGCTGTGCATTGCGGGCGAGGAGCTGGATGTGTTGAACCTGCCAGCAACACCGGCAACATCCGGCGGCACGGCGCTGCCCGAGGCGTTTCACGAACTGCTTGAATACGCTGTGCTGGCCAGCGAGATCGAACCGCACGACCCCATGGAGCAGGCCTTTCACCGCATGGCGGGCGACCACCTGGTCGGCACGGATCATTTGCACCCCACATGGTCGCTGGCGCGCGAATACGAGCTGTCGCCCCAGTTGCTGGCCATGAGCCACCTGTGGCGCGACGGCAGCTCGGCGCACGACACGGTGGCCACCAAGGGCGCGCCCGAAGCCGTGGCCGACCTGTGCCATCTGCCCGACGCCGAGCGCGCCGCCGTCAGCGCCCAGGCCGCCCGCCTGGCTGATCGGGGCCTGCGGGTGCTGGGCGTGGCCAAGGCCCGGCACCGCGTGCAAGACGACTGGCCCGGTATCCAGCACGACTTTGACTTTGAATGGCTGGGCCTGGTGGCCCTGGCCGACCCGCTGCGCCCCGAAGTGCCAGAGGCCGTTGCGCAATGCCGTCGGGCGGGCATTCGCGTCGTGATGATCACCGGCGACCACCCCCGCACCGCACGCGCGATTGCAGCCCAGGCGGGCATTGCCCACGACCAGGTCGTCACCGGCGACGAGCTGGCCCACATGCCGCCCCAGGTGCTGGCCGATCAGGTCCGGCAAGTCAGCGTATTTGCCCGTATCAAGCCGCACCAGAAGCTGGCGCTGGTCGAAGCCCTCAAGGCCCAGGGCGAGGTGGTGGCCATGACGGGCGACGGCGTGAACGACGCCCCTGCCCTCAAGGCGGCCCACATCGGCATTGCCATGGGCCAGCGCGGCACCGACGTGGCGCGCGAGGCTGCAGCCCTGGTATTACTGCACGACGATTTCGCAGCCATCGTTTTGGCGATTCATCGGGGGCGGCAGACCTTTGCCAATCTGCGCCAGGCCATGGTCTACACGCTGGCGGTGCACGTTCCCATCATTGGCCTGGCACTGCTGCCCGTGCTGTTCGGGCTTCCACTGGTGCTGGCACCGCTGCACATTGCGTTTCTGGAGCTGGTGATCGACCCGGCCTGCTCCATCGTCTTCGAGGCCGAAGAAGGCGCTGCCGACCTCATGCAGCAGCCGCCGCGCGGGGCTGACGAGCCCCTGCTCTCGGCCCGCCACATCCTGCTGAGCGTGCTGCAAGGCAGCGTGGTGACCGCCGCCGTGGTGGGCCTGTATGCCTGGTTGCTGGGCCAGCCGGCACATGCCGCCACCGCCAGCACGGCCGCGTTTGTGGTGCTGGTGGCCGCCAACGCAGCGCTCATCCTGCCCAGCCGCAGCAACCAGACGGGCTGGCGCAGCCTGTGGGCGGGCCTCACGCCCGTCAGCCTGTGGGTGCTGGGTGGCACGCTGGCAGCGCTGACCGCCATTACCACCGTGCCTTGGTTGGCAGCAGCCTTCAAGTTCTCACCGCTGGCGCCCCTGCACTGGTTCATGGCCGTGCTGGCAGGGCTGATGCTGACGGTGGTGTTTGCAGCCAACAAGCGGTGGCTGCGGCCTGCAGCGCTGGCGCGCCATCATCGGCCTGTCTGACTACCCCACCCCGCGCGCGCCGTGCCTGTCTTTGAGCCACGTTACCCGTGACGGCTGACCGCTTCGCTGCTCAAAATTCGGCAGAAATCGCTGCCCGCAGCAGTGCGGCAGAGGGCTCCACCAGGTCTTGCAGGCCGCCTGCCCGGCCCTGCTCAATGGCCTGCAGCACCATCTCGTTGATGCCCCCCACCACCGCCATGGCCATCATCGGTTGCAGCGGGGCCTTGCGTTTGCGCTCGCCAGGACGGTTGTTGACAACATCCAGCATCAGGTCGGCCAGCTGCTGGTTGGCGCGGCGGCGCGCGGCCAGGCCCGGCGTGCCCAGCCCCAGGATGTCGATGAACAGCGTGCGCAGCAGCACCGGGTTGCGCGCCAGCACGCCAAAGTAGGCGGCCATGGCCTGCTCGACCTGGGCCTGCCAGTCGCTGTGCGGGTCCATTGCAGCGCGCAGCACCGCAATGGCGTTGCCGCTGGCGACCTCGTACAGCGCAATCAGGCATTCGGCCTTGTCGGCATAGTTTTCATAAAAGGTGCGGCGCGACACGCTGGCCTCGCGCACGATGTCGGCAATGGTGGTGTCGGCATAGCCCTTGGCGGCCACGGCGCGGGCCATGCCTTCGAGCAAACGGGCGCGGTAAACGTTGTCTTCTGCAGGGGAAATGGCGTCGGTCATGGCGGGTCAGAACATGTCAAAGTCGGTCTAGGTACTTGACAGTACCAGATCAGGCGTGCATCATAAGGGCCAATGGTACCGTAACGTACCAACTTTGTTCCATCCCACGCAGCCCGCTTCCGGAGATTGCCCCATGACCGAACTTGTCGTCCGCCGTCTGCTGATAGACCTGGAAACCCCTTTCGACCACCAATGGTGTGGCGGCGACGCGTTTCGCACGGCGTTCTTCAATGCGCTGTCGATGAGTTTTCCGGTGGGCGAGCAGTTCTTCATCGACGCGGTGAAGGGCGGCCACAAAGCCATGCCGCCCGAGCAACACGCGCAGTTTGCCGACGAGGTGCGCGGCTTTATCGGGCAAGAGGCAACGCACCGCCGCATCCATGCGCTGTTCAACGGCCACCTCGAAAAGCAGGGCCTGGTCAACGCATGGGCGCCGCGTGCGCAAGAGCGCATGAAGCTGTTTGAAGGCGCCGACCCGCGCCACCCGCTGGCCGTCACCGCCGCCAACGAACACTTCACCGCCCTGCTGGCCGAATGGCTGCTGGCCCACCCCGAGGCACTGCAGGGCGCAGAGCCCCGCCTGGCCACGATGTGGCAATGGCACTGCGCCGAAGAGTCCGAGCACAAGAACACCGCTTTTGACATTTACCAGGCACTGGGCGGCAGCCACGAGTGGCGCATTACCTGGTTCCGCCGCATCACGCTGGTGTTTCTGGGTGACGCCCTGCGCCAGACGGTGCTGAACCTGCGCCAGAACGGCATGTTGTGGAAGTGGAGCACCTGGGCCAGCGCGGCGCGCACGCTGTTTGGCAAGGGCGGCCTGGTGCGCGAAACCTGGCGCCCCTGGCGCGAATACCTGCGCCGCGACTTTCACCCCAGCCAGCACGGCACCGACCTGTCGGAACGCTGGCTGGCGGACCACAGCGACGCCTACACGCCCGTGGGCGCGCGCTGACAAAGACAAACACCTCAAACCATGACCTCAAAGAAAACGCCCCGGCGCACCCGCCGGGCGGGCGGAGCTTTGCTCTGCCTGATCGCATCCGCCCTCGCCCCCATCCCCGCCCTGCTGCCCGTGCAAGCACACGCCGCACCCCTGGCGTTTGACGCCGCTCTGCAGCAGCTCAACCAGCGCTCCGACCAGCTGGCCGCGTCCCGCAACGCCGTCGAAAGCGCCCAGCTGCGCCGCGATGCCATGCAGCGCCTGGGTGGCCCGGTGGTCAACCTGAGCGGTGCGGCCTACCGCTACAACGCCAACCTGGATGTGGACCTGAACCCGCTGAACCAGGCGCTGCCCGGCGTGTTGTCGCAGCTGCCGCCCCAGCTGGCGGGCGCGCTGGCGCAGATGCCGCACCTGCCGTCGAGCTACACGCTCAACCGCAGCAAGAGCGACACCACGGCATCGGTCTCGGCCATCTGGCCCCTGTACATGGGCGGCGCCAGCAACGCCGCACGCGGCCTGCTGGATGCACAGACGCAGGAGGCCGCAGCCGACGCCACCAAGACCGGCCACGAAGCCACCACCCTGCTGGTGCAGCGCTACTTTGGCGCCCAGCTGGCCGAGCGCGCCGCCGTGCTGCGCGAATCGGCCCTGGCCACCATCGAGCAGCACGATGCCGCCGCGCAGAAGATGCTGGACGCTGGCGTGATTGCCCGCGTCGAGCGCCTGCAGGCCCGCTCTGCCCTCGAAGACGCGCGCCGCAACGCGCGCAAGGCCCGCGACGATGCCGACCTGGCTGCCACCGCGCTCACCCGCACGCTCAAGGCCCCCGACCCCGTCACGCCCACCAGCCCGCTGTTTGTGCTGGGCCAGCCGGTCGAGCCCCTGCCCCATTTCATCGACACCGCGCTGTCCCGCCACCCGGGCCTCGAAAAGGTCGCGGCCAAAAAGGAGCAAGCCACGCAACTGCACGCCGCGCAGGAGGCATTGCGCAAACCGCAGGTGTTTGCGTTTGGCCAGCGCCAGCTCAAGACCGGCCGCGACGCTGACTGGGTGGCCGGTGTGGGCGTGCGCTGGACGCTGTTTGACTCCATCGACCGCAACGCGCTGGCCGAATCCTCCAACCGCCAGATCGAGCAGGCCGAGCGCACCGGCGCACAGGCACAGAACGACATCGCCCTGCTGGTGGAAAAGCGCTGGCTCGCGCTGGAACAGGCACGCCGGGCCTACCTGGCGCTGCAACCGGGCCTGGAGCTGGCCGACGAGGTGCTGCGCCTGCGCGCATCGGGCCTGAAGGCAGGTACCAGCACCACGCTCGACCTGATCGACGCCCAGGTGAACCAGGCCAAGGCGCACACCGAACGCGCCCAGGCCGCACACGACTACGTGAAGGCGTTGGCCGACCTGCTGGAAAGCTGCGGCCTGTCGGAAGACTTTGGCAAATACATGGCGCGTGCCGACGTGTTGAAAGTGGAGTGACTCGGTACACCCCCCTGAGCCGCTTTGTGGCTTCCCCCCGCTCTCGCATTGCTGCGCAATCCGGGCGGGGGGACGCAGCCAGCGCGGCGGGGCGGCCCTTGCGCGGCTGCCCGCGCTTGGGGCGCGCCAGTGTCACGCGCTACGACCACAAATGACTGAGAAGAGAGAACAAACACCATGAGCAGCAAGACAACCAAAACCGCTATCCCCGCAGCCGCTCTGGTCGCTGTAGCGACCTTTGTAGGCTTTGGCCTGTGGAAGGCCTCGCAGCCCGCGCCCGAGGTTTTCCAGGGCCAGATCGAAGCGCAAGAGGCCGACATCGCCCCCAAGGTCACCGCGCGCATTGCGCAGATCCTTGTCAAGGAAGGCGACCAGATTGCCGTGGGCGCGCCGCTGATCCGCATGGACAGCCCCGAGGTCACCGCCAAGCTGGCCCAGGCCACTGCCGCACAAGAGGCCGCGCAGGCCGTGGCCGACAAGGCCCAGCACGGCGCACGCCCGCAAGAAATTGAAATGGCCCGCCTGAACTGGCAGCGCGCCGTGACCGGCGCCGACCTGGCCGATACCTCGTTCAAGCGTGTGGACGGCCTGGCCCGCGAGGGCCTGGTGGCCGCGCAAAAGCGCGACGAGGCCGAGGCCAACTTCAAGGCCGCACGCGACCAGGCGCTGGCCGCCAAGGCGCAGTACGACCTGGCCCGCGCCGGGGCCCGCACCGAAGACCGCTCTGCCGCCAGCGCCCAGGCGCGCCAGGTGGCCGGTGTGGTGGCTGAGGTGCAGGCCGCCCAGGCCGAGACCGAACTAAAAAGCCCCGTGGCGGGCGAAGTGGCCAAGGTGCTGGCCCGCACGGGCGAGCTGTCGCCGCAGGGCGTGGCCGTGGTCACCGTGGTGAACCTGAAGGACCAGTGGGTGGTGCTGAACGTGCGCGAGGACCGCTTGCAGCGCTTTGCCATCGGCAGCGAATTTGCCGCCACCCTGCCTGCGCTGGGCAACAAGGCGGTGACGTTCAAGGTCTATCACACGGCCGCGCTGCCTGACTTTGCGACCTGGCGCGCCACCCGGGCGGGCCAGGGTTTTGACGCCCGCACGTTTGAAGTGCGCGCCCGCCCGGCAGCGCCCATTGAGGGCGCCCGCCCTGGGATGACGGTGCTGGTGAACTGAAATGCGACACCCCCTGAGCGCCTTGGGCGCTTCCCCCCGCTCTCGCAACGCTGTGCGTTGCGGGCAGGAGGACGCAGCCCTCGCTGCCGGGCGGACCTTGGCTTGCCGCACTCGCCGGGCCGCGCCTGTTTCGAATTCCGCGACGGGAGTGGAGCGCCATGGAAAACCGACCTTTAAAAGTGCCTCAAGCGCTTATATAACAAGCGCTAGTAGCTATGAATTCAATAGTAAATAGCCTCACCCGCGAAGCCCGCCGTCTGCGCGGCAGCCCCTGGGACTTGGCCATGCTCACCTGGGTGCCGCTGCTGGCGGTAGCGCTGATGTGGTGGGTCTTCTCGGCCGGCCTGCCGCGCCACCTGCCTGTGGGCGTGATGGATGCCGACCAGTCGAGCCTGTCGCGCCAGCTGGTGCGCATGCTGGACGCCACACCGGGCCTGCAGGTCACCCAGCACTACGCCAACAACGCCGAGGCCGAACGCGCCCTGCGCAGCGTGCAGGTGTATGCCGTCATCACCGTGCCGCGCGACTTTGCGCGCACCGTTAAAGAGGGCCGCGCCGCGCAGGTCACGCTGCTGCACAACGCGCAGCTGGGCACCCATTCGGGCGTGCTGCAGCGCGACGTGCGCGCCGTGGTGGGCACGCTGTCGGCCGGCATCGAAATGGCCGCGCGCAACAAACGCGGCGAAAGCGCCCAGGCCGTGCACACCAGCATGGAACCCATCCACACACAGATGGTCGCGCTGTTCAATGTGTCGAGCAACTACGAGCAGTTTCTGGGCGCGGCGCTGATCCCTGCGCTGCTGCACATCCTGGCCATGACGGCCGGTGCCTGGGCCGTGGGGCGCGAGCTGCGCGACCGCACCGTGGGCGAGTGGCTGGGCGCGGGCGGCCTGCTGAACGTTGCGGGCGCGCTGGTCGGCAAGTTGGCTCTGCCGTGGGCGTCGCTCACGCTGGTGGGCCTGCTGGCGCTGGTGGGCATCACCTGGGGGCGCGGCTGGCATCCGCCGGGCAACCTCGGGTGGGTGGCTGCGGCGCTGGCGCTGCTGATGGCCGTGTCGCTGATGGCGGGCGCTGCGCTGGCGGGCCTGACCAGATCGTTGCGCACCGCCTTGTCGGGCACGGGCTTTTTCGCGGCGCCCGCGTTTGCGTTCAGCGGCGTGGCGTTTCCGCTGGCGGGCATGCCGGGCAGCGCCCGGGCCTGGGCCGAAGCCATGCCCTATACACACTACATCCGCCTGCAGATCGAGCAGTTGCAGATGGGCGCACCGCTGGCCACCAGCGTGTCGACCATGGTGGCACTTCTGGTCGCCACCGGTGTGCTGTGGGGGGTTGGCAGCGCGGCCTTGCACCTTGCATCTCGCAAGCCTGCCACGTGGGGCGGCCGTTGACATGACCACACATCGTCATCAACACGCGCTGAGCCCCTCCTCCCACTCGGGGGAGGAGTTGGGGAGAGGGGGTGCTCGCACAATCACTGCGCTTGCGTGGCAGCCCCCTCTCCCCAACCCTCTCCCACGGGGGGAGAGGGAGCAACACAAACACCGCTCACGATGCAGTCGGCAGGTCAACACAAACCACGCAGCCGAAATGACCCCACATCGACAGCAAAGTGCTCAGCAGAGCCCCTCCCCCCTCGCGGGGGAGGGGTTGGGGAGAGGGGGTGCTCGCACAATCACTGCGCTTGCGTGGCAGCCCCCTCTCCCCAACCCTCTCCCACGGGGGGAGAGGGAGCAACACAAACACCGCTCACGATGCAGTCGGCAGG
>JAUXZO010000197.1 GCA_030692685.1 Acidovorax sp.
TTGCCTGCCACTACATCAGCGGCACCGGCACCTTTGAACTGCAGGTGGTTGCCCAGGACCTGGACAGTTTTTCACGTTTTGCCCTGAAAAGCCTGCTGAATCTGCCGAACGTGAAAGACATGCACACCAGCTTCTCGCTGGGCGAGGTCAAGGCCAGCAGCGCGTTGCCGCTGGGCCACCTAAAGAAACCTGCGAGTTGACCGGACTGTCCGCCACAATAACCGCCTCATTCTAATTCGCATTAGAAACTAAATTTAATATCCAATCCCATCCTGCGATTGATTGGACCGCTTGCGGCGATTGCTCAAGGTGGCTCAGTCCTTTGAGAAGTTGCACCTCCAAAGCATCCATGCTGTCAAAGGCTTGGTTGTGGAAATACTTTTCTCGCAACTCATCCCAGATGTGCTCCTGTGGATTGAGCTCTGGCGAGTATGGCGGCAAGAAATGCAGCCGCAAGTTCTCGGGTAGGGCGAAGGTCTTGCTCTTGTGCCAGCCCGCGCCATCGACCACCATGACAATGTTTTCCTCTGGATAGCGCTTGCCAATTTCGGTGATGAATAGCTGCATGCACTCTGTGTTGACCAAGGGCAGCACCAGTGAATCGAATTTTCCGTCCAGAGGGGAGACTGCGCCGTAGGCATAGGTGTACTGGTAGGTGAGCATGGCCTTGACCATCGGTCGCATGGGGCGACGTGCCCAGCAATAGCGCGTGTCGCTGATCCGCCCGAACCTGGCTTCGTCCTGGAACATCAGGCGCATAGGCTTGATCTTGGCAAAGCTCTTTACGATCTCGTCCAAAGCGCTGGGGAGTTTTTTTTCCAGTCTTCCCTCGCTTCGGGGTCACCCTGCGGATGATGGGTGTCGGGGGCTAGCTTGCGCCAGCCGTGACGTGCCAGCATGCGGTACACGCTGGACAGTGCCAAGGTCTTTCCCAGCTTGGCTTCGATGGCGGGTTTAATTCGGGGAATGGTCACCACGCCACCCGTGGCGGCATCGGGTAGAACTTCATCGAGAATTTGTCGCTCACGCTCGAGGTTGGTGTTGGCCCTGTTGCGTAACTCGCGCTTGCTACGAGGCGCGAGCATCTCGCCGGCCGCCACCTTGCCAAAGCGCGTGCGCATGGTGCAGGTGGCGCCACTGGAGCGCCCAATCGCCATCGCGGTCTGCTCGATGCTCAGCCCCAACTCCAGGGGCAGCAAAACCGACTGCGCCAGGCGCAGATCATCGGCAGTACGCGCGGATTTCAACAATTTGCGTGCTGCTTCTATGTGCTCCACGCCGCTTGCAGTTCTGGCCATGATTCTTTCTCCTTGAAATCATGGCTATATTATTAATGTTTTTAATGCAAATTGGAATTACTTATCAGTGCTACATGTATTCCGCCACAGGTTTCCAGAAGGCCATGTCGTTTGGACAGACGCCGCCTTCGGACGCCATTTGCACACAAATGGGCCGGGGTGGACCTGCGGCTGGCGCCGACAGCAAATGCGCCCAACTGCAATGCATTGCTGAAGGCCGCTGGCAGGTGCTGACGGCCAGAGGGGGTCATCAGGTCTTTGACCTGTCGATCCCGGCGGCCGCTGCGTGATGCGAGGGCCATTTGTACCCTCGCGTCGATGGCAGCCTGCCTGGACCTGTGCCCCATCGAAACCCCAAAATACAAACTGTTCTTGTAGTTCGCTACGGGCATGCCGGGATCTCACACCAAAGCGCCCACGCTGCCTCAAGGAGGCCCTGACTGGGTGGCGGTAGCGCTGCTCTGCCAGACGGCGCTTCGGTACTGCCGCCGCAGGCGATCCAGCGCGGCCTGGCATTGCGAATGCATGTGCTGCAAGGTGAGGCCATGGTGTGGGCCGATCACGCGCTGCTCCGTCAGGCGCTGGTCAACCTGGTGCACAACTCCTTGCGCTACACGCAGCGTGGGGGCATTCTGATCGGACTCAGGCGGCGTGCAGCAAGCTGGCAAATCGAGGTATGGGACACCGGCATCGGCATTGCGGCGCAAGATGAGCCGCAGATTTTTTCGCCCTATTACCGCAATCAGCACGCGTGGCGGGCAAACACCCCGCGCAGCATCCG
>JAUXZO010000199.1 GCA_030692685.1 Acidovorax sp.
AAGGCACGCGGCAACATCAGCGCCAAGGCTTCGACAAGCTCAGCCCGAACGGGTGGAGGTGGCGCCCCGGCTTCGACGAGCTCAGCCCGAACGGTTGGAGGTGGGGAAGCGAAAAGGCTTCGACAGGCTCAGCCCGACCGGGCACCGGGGGAGTGCGGCGCCCAGGCTTCGACAAGCTCAGCCCGAACGGTTGGGGGTGGTGATGCGGAGAGGCTTCGACAGGCTCAGCCCGAACGGGCGGATGGACCGGGTGGACCGGGTGAATCAAAAACAATAGCTACCAGCGCTTACTGGATAAGCGCCAGAGCCAATTTTCATCAAAAAAATCAACTCAAACCCCCATCACTCCCCCGCCTCCAACCTCCGCCCATACTGCACCAGACTCGTCTGCTTCAACGCCTTCATCATCACCTTCGCTGCAGGCGACAACAGCCGATCCGTCCGCGTGATGATTCCAAACGCATCCATATGGCACGGCATCGCCATCGGCAACACCGACACCATTCCGTGCGACGCATAGTACTGCCCCACGTCAGCGCCCAGCACGGCAATCATGTCGCTCTGCTGCAGCATGCGCGTGATGAACAGAAGCGACGAAGTCTCCACTGTGTTGATCGGCGGCGCCAGCCCGTCTTGACCGAACATCAGGTCAAACCGGTGCCGCAACACACTGCCCGCAGGCGGCACGATCCAGCCCGCTGAAACCACATCGCGCAGCCCAAGCCCGCTCATGCCCAGCAGCGGGTGACCCGGCCGCGTCACCGCGCAAACCAGCTCTTCGGTCAGCGATTCATAACGCAGGTTGGTCTTGTCGTGTTCGGCAAACAGGCGGCCCACCACGATGTCGAGCTTGCCCTGATCCAGGCGATCCAGCAGCACAGGGCTGGTTTCGATATCGAGCGATATGCGCAGGCTGGGGTGCTCTTGTTTGACAAGCGCCAGCGCGGCAGGCAACAGGCTCAAGCCTGGCGACGTGATGGCGCCGATGCCCACCTGGCCGAAGTGCCCGGTCTTGAGCGCGCTCAGTTCGTCGTGCGCCTGGTTCAGGCTGGCCAGCGCCATGCGCGCGTGGCGAATCATGGTCTCGCCATACCAGGTGGGGCGCATGCCGCGCGGCAGGCGCTCAAACAGCGGCACCTCCAGCACATCCTCCAGATCTTTCAGCAGCTTGGACGCGGCGGGCTGGGTCATGCTGAGCACCTGGGCCGCGCGGTGGATGTTGCCCTCTTCTGCCAAGGCGACCAGCAGCAGCAGCTGGCGGGTTTTGAGGCGTGCGCGAATGAACCAGTGGTTGTAGGTGCTCATGGGGTTTTCCAGAATGCCGCGATAGATATGTATTTTGTCTAAAAATCTATTGGATTGATATCAAAATCAATCATAGACTTTGCGCCGAGTCCTCCACAAAGCAAGCAAGCATCCCCCATGAAACTCGGCGACACGCAGCAGAACCCCCGGCACTTCATTAACGGCCGCTGGGAGATTGGCACCACCACTGGCGTCAGCACCAATCCGTCGGACATCCGCGAAGTGGTGGCCGAATACGCACGCGCCGACCGCAACCAGACCGAACAAGCCATCCGCGCCGCCGCCGACGCCCTGCCCTACTGGAGCCACAGCACTCCCCAGCGCCGCGCCGATGTGCTGGACCAGATCGGCAGCGAACTGCTGGCACGCAAAGACGAGCTGGGCACGCTGCTCGCCCGCGAAGAAGGCAAGACCTTGCCCGAAGCGGTGGGCGAGGTGGCCCGAGCGGGGCAGATCTTCAAGTTTTTTGCGGGTGAGGCCCTGCGTGTGCCGGGTGAACTCATGGCGTCTGTGCGCCAGGGTGTGCAGGTGGACGTAACCCGCGAGCCCGTAGGCGTGGTGGGCATCATCGCGCCGTGGAACTTTCCATTCGCCATTCCAGCCTGGAAGATCGCCCCGGCACTGGCCTATGGCAACACGGTGGTGTTCAAACCGGCTGAGCTGGTGCCCGCCTGTGGCTGGGCGCTGGCCGAAATCATCAGCCGCGCTGGCCTGCCTGCGGGCGTTTTCAACCTGGTGATGGGCAGTGGCCGCGAAGTGGGCCAGACGCTGGTGGACCACCCGCTGGTCAACGCGCTGAGCTTTACCGGGTCTGTCTCGACCGGCGAGCGCATCCTCAAGTCCGCCACCGCGCGGCGCGCCAAAGTGCAGCTGGAGATGGGTGGCAAGAACCCGCTGATCGTGCTGGCCGATGCCGACATGGACCAGGCCATCGACTGCGCGCTGCAGGGCACGTACTTTTCCACCGGTCAGCGCTGCACGGCGTCGAGCCGCCTGATTGTCGAATCCAGCGTGCACGACGCCTTCGTGGCACGGCTGCGCCAGCGCCTCACAACCCTCAAGGTCGGCCACGCGCTGGAGCGCGGCATTGAAATGGGCCCGGTGGTAGACGCAGGACAACTCGACCAAAACCTCAGCTACATCGACATCGCACGCGCAGAAGGTGCTGAACACGTGTGGGGCGGTGAGCGGCTGGAGCGCGACACGCCGGGCCACTACATGAGCCCGGCGCTGTTCTTGGCCAAGCCCGAACACCGTATTGCGCGCGAAGAAGTTTTTGGCCCCGTGGCCTGCGTGCTGCGCGCCGACGACTACGAACACGCGCTGGCCCTGGCCAACGACACACCGTTTGGCCTGTGTGCAGGCATCTGCACCACGTCGCTCAAGCACGCCATGCACTTCAAACGCCACGCCGATGTGGGCATGACCATGGTGAACCTGCCCACGGCAGGAGTGGACTTTCATGTGCCCTTTGGCGGGCGCAAGGAATCAAGCCATGGACCGCGTGAACAGGGCCGGTATGCCGCCGAGTTCTACACCACCGTCAAGACCGGCTACATGCTGGCCTGACGCCTTTGAACAGGTTTTTAGTGCCTGCAATTCCTATCCATAACAGCAAAGGAGACAAAACCATGAAATTGAACCGTCGCACCCTCGTATCCGCCATTGCCAGCGCCCCGCTGGCAGGCCTGCTTCCCGCTTCGGCCTGGGCGCAAAAGCCCATCGTGCTGGGCTTCAGCCAGGTGGGGGCCGAGAGCGAGTGGCGCACCGCCAATACCGAGTCGATCAAGTCGGCCGCCAAAGAAGCCGGGATCGAACTCAAGTTCTCGGACGCCCAGCAAAAGCAGGAAAACCAGATCAAGGCCATCCGCGCTTTCATCGCCCAGCGGGTAGATGTGATTGCGTTCTCGCCCGTGGTCGAGTCGGGCTGGGAGCCCGTGCTGCGCGAGGCCAAGGCCGCCAAGATCCCCGTGGTGTTGACCGACCGTGCGGTCAACACCAAAGACCAGTCGCTGTACGTGACGTTCATGGGCTCGGATTTCGTGGAGGAGGGGCGCAAGGCAGGCCGCTGGCTGGTCGAGAAAATGAAAGACACCAAAGGCGAGGTCAACATCGTCGAGTTGCAAGGCACGGTGGGCTCGGCCCCCGCCATCGATCGCAAGAAGGGTTTTGAAGAAGTCATCAAGGCCGACCCCAAGTTCAAGATCGTGCGCTCGCAGACCGGCGACTTCACCCGCGCCAAGGGCAAGGAAGTGATGGAGGCTTTCCTCAAGGCCGAGGGCAAGAAGATCAACGTGCTGTACGCACACAACGATGACATGGCCATTGGCGCAATCCAGGCCATCGAAGAGGCCGGCATGAAGCCCGCCAAGGACATCATCATCATCTCCATCGACGCGGTGAAGGGCGCCTTCGAAGCCATGATCGCGGGCAAGCTGAACGTGAGTGTGGAATGCAGCCCGCTACTGGGGCCGCAACTGATGAGTGCCGTCAAAGACATCAAGGCGGGCAAGGCCGTGCCCAAGCGCATCGTGACGGAAGAAGGCATCTTCCCGATGGAAATCGCCGCACAAGAGTTTCCCAAGCGCAAATACTGATACCGGCACGCGCTCAGCAGTCCCCATCCGCTCTTGCTGAGCTCGTCGAAGCGCCGCGCAAGGCATCGACAGGCTCAGCCCGAAAGGCTCTGGATGATCGAACGCCCAGCCCTACGAGGCCCAGAGTTGGCCCGTAACCCAACTGCGGCGGCGTGTGCATTTACAAGAACACAAGAGACAGAAAAAAATGAAACGTGCAATTTTCAAGGCCGTACTGGCCACTGTGGCATTGGCAGCCATCGGCGCCACGTCTGCCGCCTCGGCCCAGGACAAGGGCAGCATCGGCATCTCGATGCCCACCAAATCGTCGGCGCGCTGGATTGCCGATGGCGACAACATGGTCAAGGTGCTCAAGGAGCGCGGCTACAAGACCGACTTGCAGTACGCGGATGACGACATCCCGAACCAGCTCGCGCAGATCGAAAACATGATCACCAAGGGCGCCAAGGTGCTGGTGATCGCGTCCATCGACGGCACCACGCTGTCGCGCGTGCTGCAAAGTGCGGCGGACAAGGGCGTGAAGGTTGTGGCCTATGACCGCCTGATCAAGGGCTCAAAGAACGTGGACTACTACGCCACCTTCGACAACTTTCAGGTGGGCGTGCTGCAGGCCACGTCCATCGTGGACAAGCTTGGTTTGAAGCAAGGCAAGGGCCCGTTCAACATCGAACTCTTTGGCGGATCGCCCGACGACAACAACGCCTTCTTCTTCTACGACGGCGCCATGAGCGTGCTGCAGCCCTACATCGACAGCGGCAAGCTGGTGGTGCGCAGCAAGCAGACCGGCATGAACAAGGTAGGCACGCTGCGCTGGGACGGCTCGGTGGCCCAGGCGCGCATGGACAACCTGCTGTCGGCCTACTATGGCAAAGACAAGGTGCACGCCGTGCTGTCGCCGTACGACGGCCTGTCGATCGGCATTTTGTCGTCGCTGAAGGGCGTGGGCTATTGCACGGCGCAACAGCCCTGCCCCGTGGTCAGCGGCCAGGACGCGGAAGTGCCGTCGGTCAAGTCCATCCTCAAGGGCGAGCAGTATTCGACCGTGTTCAAGGACACGCGCGAACTGGCCAAGGTGGCCGCCAACATGGTGGACGCCACGCTGTCGGGCAAGCAGCCTGAAATCAACGACACCAAGACCTACAACAACGGCGTGAAGGTGGTGCCTTCGTACCTGCTCAAACCCGTTTCGGTGGATGGTTCCAACTGGAATGCGGTGCTGGTGGGCAGCGGTTACTACAAGGAATCGCAGATCAAGTAAGCCACCAGGCGCACCGGCCCGCGGCTGCCAGCAGGCTGCCGCGGGCCGGTGACGCTTTGACCCCGGGGCCTTGGCCCCTCCCTGATTGCCCCTGACCCATGCTTCTTGAAATGCGGGACATCCGCAAAACCTTCCCCGGCGTTGTCGCCTTGAACAAGGTCAACCTGCGCGTCAAGGCAGGCGAAATCCACGCCATCGTGGGCGAAAACGGTGCGGGAAAATCCACCCTGATGAAAGTGCTGTCGGGCGTTTATCCCCATGGCAGCTACAGCGGTGGCATTCATTTTGACGGCCAGGAACGCCAGTTCGAAGGCATCCGCGACAGTGAACACCTGGGTGTCATCATCATTCACCAGGAACTGGCCCTGGTGCCGTTGCTGTCCATTGCTGAAAACATCTTTCTGGGCAACGAGACCGCACGCTACGGCGTGATCGACTGGATGGCCGCGCACAGCAAGACGCTGGCGCTGCTCCAGAAGGTGGGGTTGAAAGAAACCCCCGACACACCCGTCGGCCAGCTGGGCGTGGGCAAACAACAGCTGGTGGAAATTGCCAAAGCGCTGTCGCGCCAGGTGCGCCTTTTGATCCTGGACGAACCCACAGCCAGCCTGAACGAGAACGACAGCCAGGCGCTGCTCGACCTGCTGCTCGAACTCAAAGGCCAGGGCATCACCTGCATCCTGATTTCTCACAAGCTCAACGAAATTTCTCGGGTGGCCGACTCCATCACCGTGCTGCGTGACGGCAGCACGGTGGAGACCATGGACTGCCGCGCAAGTGCCGTCAGCGAAGACCGCGTGATCAAGGCCATGGTGGGCCGCGAAATGGCAGACCGCTACCCCCAGCGCCAGCCCGCCATTGGCGACACCGTTTTTGAAGTGCGCGACTGGCGCGCCTACCACCCGCAACGGCGCGACAGCGAGTTCATCAAGGGCATCAACCTCACGGTGCGCCGGGGCGAGATCGTGGGCATCGCCGGGCTCATGGGCGCAGGGCGCACCGAGCTGGCGATGAGCATTTTTGGCAGGTCCTGGGGCCACCGTATCAGCGGTCAGGTGCTGTTGCATGGCCAGCCCATTGACGTGAGCACGGTCGAAAAAGCCGTGCGCCATGGCCTGGCCTATGTGACCGAAGACCGCAAGGGCAACGGCCTGGTGCTGAGCGAGGACATTCAGTTCAACGTGTCGCTGGCCCAACTCGGCGGTGTGTCGCGCGCCACCGTAATCGACAGCGGACGCGAACACCATGTGGCCCAGAGCTACCGCGACAAGCTGCGCATCCGCTGTTCGGGCGTGGACCAGAAGACGGTCAACCTGTCGGGCGGCAACCAGCAGAAGGTGGTGCTGAGCAAGTGGCTTTTCACCAACCCCGAGGTGCTCATCCTCGACGAGCCCACACGCGGCATTGACGTGGGTGCCAAGTTCGAGATCTACACCCTCATCGCTCAGATGGCGGCCGAGGGCAAATGCGTGATCGTGATCTCGTCCGAAATGCCCGAGCTGCTCGGTATCTCGGATCGCATCTATGTGATGAACGAAGGCCGATTCGTTGCCGAGATGCCCACGACAGAAGCCTCCCAGGAAAAGATCATGCGTGCGATTGTGAAAGCCAGTTGATATGTCCCAGACACCCCTCACCACTTCGAATTCGATACCCGCAATCGCTGCCCCCGCCCGCAGCGACCGCTCGCCGCTGGACCACCTGAAGCACAACTTCCGCGAATACGGCATGTTGATCACGCTCGTCGCCATCATGGCTTTCTTCCAGGTCATGACGGACGGCACATTGATGCAGCCGCTCAACCTGACCAACCTGATCTTGCAGAACAGCTACATCGTCATCATGGCGCTGGGCATGCTGCTGGTGATCATCGCGGGCCACATTGACCTGTCGGTGGGCTCCGTCTGCGGATTCATTGGTGCACTGGCGGCCGTGTTGATGGTGCAGTACCAATGGCATTTTGTGCCCGCCACCCTGGCGTGCCTGCTTTGTGGGGGACTGATTGGCTCGCTGCAAGGTTGGTTCGTGGCGTTTTGGCGCATCCCATCGTTCATCGTGACCCTGGCGGGCATGCTGGTGTTCAAGGGCTTGGCCTTGGCGGTGCTGGCCGGGCAATCGGTGGGGCCGTTTCCCGAAACGTTCCAGATGCTCAGTTCCGGATTCATCCCGGATGTGTTCAACGCCGAAGGGCTGCGCGTCACCTCATTGTTGCTGGGGGTGGCCGTGGCTGTCGCTTTGGCGGTAGCGGGCGTGCGCGCGCGTGCCCACCGGCTGCGCCATGGCGTACAGGCAGAACCTGCTGCATTGTTTTGGGGCAAGACAGCCGTGTTTGCAGCGCTCTTGATTTACTTCAGCTACCTGCTGTCGTCGTACAAGGGCCTACCTAATGTGTTGATCGTGATGGCGCTGCTCATCGTGCTGTTTGACTTTGTCACCAGCCGCACCACCATCGGTCGGCGCATCTATGCACTGGGCGGCAACGAGAAAGCCGCAAAACTCTCGGGCATCAAAACCGAGCGCCTGTCGTTCTATGCCTTCGTGAACATGGGCGTCTTGGCGGCGCTGGCGGGCCTGGTATTTGCCGCGCGGCTGAACACGGCCACGCCCAAGGCAGGCCTGGGCTTTGAGCTCGATGTGATTGCAGCGTGTTTCATCGGCGGTGCCTCGGCGTCGGGGGGCGTGGGCAAGGTGATGGGCGCGGTCATTGGCGCGTTTGTGATGGGGGTGATGAACAACGGCATGTCCATCCTGGGCATTGGCATCGACTACCAGCAGGTGATCAAGGGCGTGGTGCTTCTGGCCGCCGTGCTCGTTGACGTGTACAACAAAAATAAAGCCTGAAGCCATGAACGCGGCCACCATTCACGCCCCGCCAGCCCCCGTGCTGCAACTCACGGGCATCCACAAGCAGTTCTCGGGCATCCCCGTGCTGCAGGATGTGCAGCTCAACCTGTACCCCGGCGAGATCCATGCACTGATGGGCCAGAACGGGGCAGGCAAGTCCACGCTGATCAAGGTGCTCACCGGCGTGCTGGAACCCACTTCCGGGCAGATGCAGTTGAGCGGGAAACCCGTATGGCCCGATTCGCCCCTGGCGGCGCAGCACCTGGGCATCAGCACCGTTTATCAAGAGGTCAACCTCTGCCCCAACCTGTCGGTAGCAGAGAACATTTTTGCGGGCCGCTACCCGCGCTGTGGTTTGGCACAGGGCTTTCGCATTGACTGGGCCACGCTGAACCAGCGCGCCCGTGAACTGGTGGCGCGCATCGGCCTGTCCATCGATGTGACACGCCTGCTGTCCGACTACCCGGTGGCCGTGCAACAGCTGGTGGCCATTGCACGGGCGCTGAGCATTGAGGCCAAGGTGCTGATCCTGGACGAGCCCACCTCCAGCCTGGACGACGACGAAGTGCAAAAGCTGTTCGCCGTGCTCCGCCGTCTGCGAGACGAAGGGCTGGCCATTGTTTTTGTGACCCATTTCCTGAACCAGGTGTATGCCGTTTCGGACCGCATTACCGTGTTGCGCAACGGCAGCTGGGTAGGCGAATGGCCTGTGGCTGAGCTGGGTGCCCAAGCCCTGATCGCCGCCATGCTGGGACGCGACCTGGCAGCGCAGTCCACCGAGGCGGCGGTATCGCCCGACTTTGACGACGCCACGCCCGCACTGCTGCAGGCCGAGGGCCTGGGCCAATCTGGGCAATTGCAGCCGATGGACCTGCGCGTGCGCGCAGGCGAAGTGGTGGGCCTGGCCGGGCTGCTGGGTGCCGGGCGCACCGAGCTGGCACGCCTGCTGTTCGGCCTGCAAGCGCCCGACCGGGGCGTGCTGCGCATCGACGGGAAAACCGTGGCGTTTTCGAACCCCATGGATGCCATTCGACACGGCCTGGCGCTGTGCCCGGAGGAGCGCAAGACAGACGGCATCGTGGCCGAGCTGTCGGTGCGCGAGAACATCGCCCTGGCACTGCAGGCGCGCATGGGTGTGGGCAAATTTTTGTCGCGGGCCGAGCAAACCGCACTGGCCGAGCGCTACGTCAAGCTGCTGGGCATCAAGACCGAGAGTGTGGACAAGCCGATTGGCCTGCTCTCCGGCGGCAACCAGCAAAAGGCGATTCTTGCGCGCTGGATGGCCATCGAGCCGCGCCTCTTGATTCTGGATGAGCCCACACGCGGCATCGACGTGGCGGCCAAGCAGGAAATCATGGAGCAGATCCTGCGCCTGGCACAGGGCGGAATGGCGGTGGTCTTTATCTCCTCCGAAATGAGCGAAGTGGTGCGCGTGGCGCACCGCATCGTGGTGCTTCGCGACCGCCGCAAAGTGGGCGAGCTGCCTGCAGGCAGCAGCGAAGACGCCGTCTACGACTTGATTGCAGCCGAACATGTCTGAACGTTCCCCCTCCCCTTCCCTTGTGGCTGCTTTGCTGCGCCACCGCCTGGCCTGGCCGCTGATCACGCTGGCGCTCTTGCTCATCGTGAACACGGTCTTCAACGACAGCTTTCTGCGCATCGAGTGGCGCGATGGGCATCTGTACGGCAGCCTCATCGACATCCTGAACCGCGCTGCACCGCTGGTGCTGGTGTCGCTGGGCATGACGATGGTGATTGCCACGCGCGGCATTGATATCTCCGTGGGCGCGGTGGTGGCCATTGCGGCGGCAGTGGCGGCCTGGATGATCGGGGGCTCGGTGTCGGGTACCGAAAGCCGGTTTCCCCTGCCGGTGGCCATTCTGGGTGCGATCGGCATAGCCGCCGTGTGTGGTCTGTGGAACGGCGTGCTGGTGGCGAAGGTGGGCATGCAACCCATCATCGCCACGCTGATTTTGATGGTGGCGGGGCGCGGCATTGCGCAACTCATCACCGACGGGCAGATCATCACCATCTACTACACGCCTTACTTCTTTTTGGGCGGTGGCTACCTGCTGGGCTTGCCGTTTGCACTGTTCATCGCGGCGGCGGTATTTGTATTGCTGTACCTCGCTGTGACCCGCACTGCGCTGGGCCTGTTCATTCAGGCCGTGGGCATCAACCCCACGGCAGCCCGCGTCGCGGGTGTGCAGTCGCGCAGCCTGATCATCGCGGCCTACACCTTTTGCGGTGTGTGCGCAGGCATCGCCGGGTTGCTGATCAGCTCCAACGTCAAGAGCGCCGATGGCAACAATGCCGGGCAGCTGCTGGAGCTGGACGCCATCCTGGCCGTGACGCTGGGCGGCACCGCGCTGACCGGCGGGCGCTTCAGCCTGGTGGGCAGCGTGATTGGTGCACTCATCATCCAGACGCTGACCTACGCCATCTACTCGCTGGGCGTACCGCCCGAGATCAACCTCGTCGTGAAAGCCGTTGTGGTGTTTGTGGTGATGCTGCTGCAGTCCAGTGAGTTTCGCGCCCAGGTGGGCGTGCTGGTGCGCCGCCCTGGTGTGCGCGGAGTGCCGTCATGAGCACCCTGCCCACGCCTTCTCTCAAGCCTGGTGCAGCACCCGCCGTGCCGCATCCCGCGAGATTCACTGCGCGCCTGAACCCCAAGTTCTTGCCGCTGATCGCCACCATCTCGCTGTTCGTGGCCATGGCCACCATGGGGTCGGTGCTGTACACCGGCTTTTTCTCGGCCCAGGTTTTTCTGAACCTGCTCATCGACAACGCCTTCTTGATCATCGTTGCCGTGGGCATGACGTTTGTGATCCTGTCGGGGGGCATTGACCTGTCGGTGGGGTCGGTGGTGGCACTGACCACGATGGTGCTGGCGGCGCTGGTAGAGCACCACGGCTGGAACCCGGCGGTGGCCATTCCGCTGGTGCTGCTCATGGGCACAGCGTTTGGTGCGCTGATGGGGTTCTTGATTGAACGCTTTCGGCTGCAGCCCTTCATCGTGACCCTGGCGGGCATGTTCCTGGCGCGGGGCCTGTGTTACCTCATCAGCATCGACTCCATCAGCATCTCCAACGAGGCGTATTCAGAACTGTCGCAGTGGCGCCTGCCACTGTGGGAAGGCGCCTCGCTGTCGCTGGGCGCGGTGATCGCCATTGGGGTGCTGCTGGCCGCCGTGTTCATTGCGCACTGCACGCCGTTTGGGCGCGCCGTGTATGCAGTGGGCGGCAGCGAGGCATCGGCGGTGTTGATGGGCCTGCCCGTGCGCCGCACGTTGATCGGTGTGTACACGCTGTCAGGGTTTTGCTCGGCACTGGCGGGGGTGGTTTTTACGTTCTACATGCTTTCGGGCTACGGCCTGCATGCCGTGGGCATGGAGCTGGACGCCATTGCCGCCGTGGTCATTGGCGGCACGCTGCTGACCGGTGGCGTGGGCTACGTGGCGGGCACGCTGTTCGGCGTGCTGATGCTCGGAATCATCCAGACCCTGATCTCTTTTGACGGCACGCTCAGCTCGTGGTGGACGCGCATTGTCGTCGGCGTGCTGCTGTTCGTCTTTTGCCTGCTGCAGCGTGTGTTGACCCACCGCACCACCAAGCCGTCCTGATCCGCATCTCACTCCCTCTTACAAAAATCATGGCCACACCTCCCCGCAAACTCCGCTCCGCCGCATGGTTCGGCACCGCCGACAAGAACGGCTTCATGTACCGCAGCTGGATGAAGAACCAGGGCATCCCCGACCACGCCTTCGACGGGCGCCCCGTCATCGGCATTTGCAACACCTGGTCAGAGCTCACGCCCTGCAATGCCCACTTTCGCAAGATCGCAGAACATGTAAAGCGCGGCATCTACGAGGCGGGCGGCTTCCCCGTCGAGTTCCCGGTGTTCTCCAACGGCGAATCCAATCTGCGCCCCACGGCCATGCTCACGCGCAACCTGGCCAGCATGGATGTAGAGGAGGCCATTCGCGGCAACCCCATCGATGCCGTGGTGCTGCTGGTGGGCTGCGACAAGACCACCCCCGCGCTGCTGATGGGTGCTGCCAGCTGCGACGTGCCCGCCATCGTGGTCACGGGCGGCCCCATGCTCAACGGCAAACTCGATGGCAAGGACATCGGCTCGGGCACGGCCGTGTGGCGGCTGCATGAATCGTTGAAGGCGGGCGAAATCAACGAACACCAGTTCTTTGCGGCCGAGGCCGGGATGTCGCGTTCGGCCGGCACCTGCAACACCATGGGCACCGCATCGACCATGGCCTGCATGGCCGAGGCGCTGGGCACCTCGCTGCCGCACAACGCGGCCATTCCGGCCGTGGATGCGCGCCGCTATGTGCTGGCCCACATGTCGGGCCGACGCATCGTGGAGATGGCGCACGAGGGGCTCACGCTGTCCAAAATCCTCACGCGCGAAGCGTTCGAGAACGCCATCCGCACCAACGCCGCCATTGGCGGCTCCACCAACGCCGTGATCCACCTGAAAGCCATTGCAGGCCGCATCGGCGTGAAGTTGGAGCTGGAAGACTGGACCCGTGTGGGCCGGGGCACCCCCACGCTGGTAGACCTGCAGCCCTCGGGCCGCTTCCTGATGGAAGAGTTTTACTACGCCGGTGGCCTGCCCGCCGTGCTGCGCCGCCTGGGCGAAAACAACCTGCTGCCCCACCCCGATGCGCTCACCGTCAACGGCAAGAGCCTGTGGGACAACGTGCGCGAGGCCCCGCAGTACAACGACGAGGTGATCCGCCCGATGAGCAACCCGCTGATTGCCGACGGCGGCATCTGCATCTTGCGCGGCAACCTGGCGCCGCGCGGCGCGGTGCTCAAGCCCTCGGCCGCATCGCCCGAGCTGCTCAAGCACCGCGGCCGCGCCGTGGTGTTCGAGAACCTGGAGCACTACAAGGAGCGCATCGTCGATGAGGACCTGGACATCGACGCCACCTGCGTGATGGTGCTGAAAAACTGCGGCCCCAAGGGCTACCCCGGCATGGCCGAGGTGGGCAATATGGGCCTGCCGCCCAAGCTGCTGCGCCAAGGCGTCAAAGACATGGTGCGCATCTCCGACGCACGCATGAGCGGCACCGCCTACGGCACCGTGGTGCTGCACGTGGCGCCCGAGGCGGCGGCGGGTGGCCCGCTGGCTGCCGTGCGCGATGGCGATTTCATCGAGCTGGATTGCGAGAACGGCCGACTGCACCTGGACATCAGCGACGAGGAACTGGCGGCTCGCCTGGCGGCACTGTCTGCCAGCGACCAAGGTGGTCGGGGCGGCTACCAGCGCCTGTATGTAGACCACGTTCTGCAGGCCGACGAGGGCTGCGACTTCGACTTTCTGGTGGGCTGCCGGGGCTCGGCGGTCCCGCGCCACTCCCACTGAAACAGATGGAACACGCCCTGAGTCGCTTCGCCCCTTCGCCGAGCACGCTGCAATAAATTGCTATACATTCGATAGCTATTAGCGCTTTATAGATAAGCGCTAGAGCCCTATTTCACTTCATTTTTCACCCACGCCCACCATGCCAGCCACCGAGAACACCCGCTCAGCGCCCCGCTACCGAGGCATCTTCCCCGTGGTACCCACCACGTTCCACGAAGACGGTCGCCTAGACCTCGACAGCCAGAAACGCAGCCTCGACTTCATGATCGACGCGGGTGTGGACGGCCTGTGCATCCTGGCCAATTTCTCTGAGCAGTTCTCGCTGTCAGACGCCGAGCGCGAAACCCTCACGCGCCTGTCGCTCGAACATGTGGCGGGCCGCGTGCCCGTGATCGTCACCACCACCCACTACGGCACGCGCGTGTGCGCCGAGCGCAGCCGCGCCGCGCAGGACATGGGCGCCGCCATGGTGATGGTGATGCCGCCCTACCACGGCGCCACCTTTCGGGTGCCCGAGGCGCAGATCTACGAGTTTTATGCCCGCGTGTCGGATGCGATCCGCATTCCCATCATGGTGCAGGACGCTCCCGCCAGCGGCACCGTGCTGTCGGCCCCGTTCCTGGCGCGCATGGCGCAAGAGATCGAACAGCTGGCGTACTTCAAGATCGAGGTGCCGGGCGCCGCCAGCAAGCTGCGCGAGCTGATCCGTTGGGGTGGCGATACCATCGAAGGCCCCTGGGATGGCGAAGAAGCCATCACGCTGCTGGCCGACCTGGACGCTGGGGCCACCGGCGCGATGACGGGCGGCGCCTTCCCCGATGGCATTCGCCCCATTCTGGAGGCGCACCGCACGGGCGACATGGACCAGGCCTTCGCGCTGTACCAGCGCTGGCTGCCCCTCATCAACCACGAAAACCGCCAGGGCGGAATCCTGACGGCCAAGGCGCTGATGAAGGAAGGTGGCGTGATTGCCTGCGAGGCGGGCCGCCACCCCTTCCCGGCCATGCACCCCGAGGTGCGCCGGGGCCTGATCGACATTGCGCGGCGGCTGGACCCGCTGGTGCTGCGCTGGGGACGTTGACTTGGCTCCACTCACCCCCCTGCCCCCATTGCCCACATTGCCCCAAACACCCGCGCTGATTGCGCTGGACTGGGGCACCAGTTCGCTGCGCGCGTATGCCATGGCATCGACCGGCGCCGTGCTGGCCAGCCGCCGCAGCGACCACGGCATCATGAACCTTCCGCCGGGAGAACCGGGAGAGTCAGGGACACCCGCACGGTTCGAGCACGCGCTGCAAAACCTGTGTGGTGACTGGCTTGCGGCCAACCACCCTACGCCACTGCTGGCCTGCGGCATGGTGGGCAGTGCGCAGGGCTGGGCACCGGCAGACTACCTGGCGTTGCCCAGCTCCAGCGCAAGCCTGGCCCGGTCTTTGACTGTGGTGTCGCGCGCCCATGGGCAGCCGTTGCACATTGTTCCCGGCCTTGTGCAACCGGGCGACCTGCCCAACGTCATGCGCGGCGAAGAAACGCAGATTGCTGGCGTGCTGCAAAGCCTGGCCGCCAGCGGCGCGGCGCCCGCCCGCATGCTGGTGGGACTGCCCGGCACCCACAGCAAATGGGCGGTGGTGGAGTCCGGCACCGTGACGCGTTTTGAAACCTTCATGACCGGCGAGATCTACGCCGCGCTGCGCCACCATTCCATCCTGGGTCGCACCATGGTGGACACCGGTGTGTTCGACGAAGCGGCCTTTACCCAGGGGCTGCGCGTGGCACGCACCCCCGAGGGCGCCCTGGGCGTGTTGTCCAACGTGTTCAGCAGCCGAACGCTGGGCCTGACGGGCCGCCTGCCCGGCGAGGCGCAGGCCGACTACCTGTCGGGCCTGCTGATTGGCCACGAAGTGGCAGCGCTGGCGCAGGTGCTGCTGGACGGTGGACTGCCCGTGGTGCTGTGCGGCGAGCCCGCTCTGTGCCGCCGCTACGCAGCCGCGCTGGAAGTGCACGGCCAGGATTCGCCCCAGATCTGTACCGATGCCACCCCGCTGGGACTGTGGCGCCTGGCCCAGGCTGCTGCCCTGGTTTAAGCGTTGCGGACGCTGACGCATTACCAACTTTCCCGGAACCTTTCATGTCTTTGTCTACCCCCTTTCGCCAAGCCCTCGCTCGCTGCGGGTTGATCGCCATCCTGCGTGGCCTGCGGCCCGAAGAGGCTGCCAGCATGGGGCGCGTGCTGTATGACGCGGGTTTTCGTTTGATCGAAGTGCCGCTCAACTCCCCCGAGCCGCTGCACAGCATCCGCGCACTGCGCGACGCGTTGCCGCCCGACGCCCTGGTGGGTGCGGGCACGGTGCTGCGGCCCGAATCGTGCGCCGATATTGCCGCGGCGGGCGGCCAGATCGTGGTGATGCCCCACAGCGACCCGGTCGTGATCCGCGCGGCACGGGCGTGTGGGCTGGCATGCGCGCCCGGCGTTGCCACGCTGACCGAAGCCTATGCAGCCCTGGCCGAAGGTGCAGATGCCTTGAAGCTCTTCCCCGCCGAGGCACTGAGCCCCGCCGTGCTCAAGGCATGGCGTGCGGTGATCCGGCCTCCGGTGGCGCTTGTTCCGGTGGGTGGCATCACGCCCGAGAGCATTGCGCCCTATGTCGCAGCAGGCGCATCCGGCTTTGGCCTGGGCTCGGCGCTGTTCAGCCCTGGCGATACGGCGGCCGAGGTGTCTCGGCACGCCCACGCCTTCATGCAGGCCTGGAAGAACGTGCATCGCGGCAACTGAGTGCGCGTGTCTTTCTGCCTTTTCGCCACATCCTTCAACCACCCCCCGCGTCCATGAAGATCACCCGACTGACCACATTTCTGGTGCCACCGCGCTGGTGTTTTCTCAAGATCGAAACCGACGAAGGCATTGTGGGCTGGGGCGAGCCCGTGCTGGAGGGCCGCGCCCACACCGTGGCTGCAGCGGTGGAAGAGTTGGGCGACTACCTCATCGGCAAAGACCCGCGCCACATCGAAGACCACTGGACGGTGTTGTACCGGGGCGGCTTCTACCGCGGCGGCGGCATCCACATGAGCGCGCTCGCCGGCATTGACCAGGCGCTGTGGGACATCAAGGGCAAGGCGCTGGGTGTGCCCGTGGCGGATCTGCTGGGCGGCCCCGTGCGCGACCGTATCCGCGTCTATAGCTGGATCGGCGGCGACCGCCCGAGCGAAACCGCTGCCGCCGCGAAACTGGCCGTGGAGCGCGGGTTCACCGCCGTCAAGATGAACGGCACCGAGGAACTGCAGTACGTGGACACCCACGACAAGGTGGAGCGCTGCCTGGCCAACGTGGCAGCCGTGCGCGAGGCCGTGGGGCCGAACGTAGGCATTGGCGTGGATTTTCATGGGCGGGTGCACAAGCCCATGGCCAAGGTGCTGATCAAGGAGCTGGACCCGTACCGCCTGATGTTCATCGAAGAGCCCGTGCTGAGCGAACACTACGAGGCGCTCAAGGAGCTGGCACACCTGTCCAGCATCCCCATTGCGCTCGGCGAGCGGCTGTACTCGCGCTGGGACTTCAAGCGCGTGCTGTCCGAGGGGTACGTGGACATCATCCAGCCCGACCCTTCGCACGCGGGCGGCATCACCGAGACCCGCAAGATCGCCAGCATGGCCGAGGCCTACGACGTGGCTCTGGCGCTGCACTGCCCGCTGGGCCCGATTGCACTGGCCGCCAACCTGCAGCTGGATGCGGTTTGCTACAACGCCTTCATTCAGGAACAAAGCCTGGGCATTCACTACAACCAGGCCAACGACCTGCTGGACTACGTGACGAACCCCGAAGTGTTCGCCTATAGCGACGGCATGGTCGCCATTCCGCGCGGCCCTGGCCTGGGCATTGAAGTGAACGAGGCCTATGTGACCGAACGCGCAGCGCAAGGCCACCGATGGCGCAACCCGGTGTGGCGGCACAAGGACGGCAGCTTTGCCGAGTGGTGATTCTGGATGCCTCGCGCCAGCGAAATACTACTATTTTGATAGCTACTAGCGCTTTACCATCAAGCGCCAGAGGCCAATTTGACTCATATTTTTCCCTCTAAAAGGGACTTGAAGAGAGGCCGAAGCGCTGGAATGCCTCCACACGGCCCTGCCCGTTTCGGGCGCTGATGCGGGCGCTGAGAACGAGCGTGGGCGGCAGGCATGTGAGGCATGTGACGCATATCAGCGCGATTCGCTGCGATGCTGGTTTTGCACGATCTGCTGGTCCCGCTGGGCCTCGTTCACCCTGCGGCTGCTGTCTGTGCCGTGCTGGCGGCTTTGGTCAGGGGCGGGTGGCGGCTGATCCTGATCGCTCCCGGATTGGTAGTCCGGGTGGGTCTGCACTTGCGGCTCGTTCTTTCGATCCTGCAGATCCTTCTGCTGATTCGCGCGGATGTTCTGATCCTGGCTGGGCGGGGTGTTTTCCATGGGAAGCTCCTTGAAATGACGCTGGCGATGTCGCCAACGGGTTCATTGAAGAGCCTTCGCATGCAGGCATCGGTCGGCGCGGGCGAACATTGTCCGTAGGACGGCAAATTGCGACGGTGCCCGAGATGCCTCAGGTGCCCGTGCCCGTGCCCGTGCCTGTGGCTGTGGCTGTGGCTGTGGCTGTGGCTGTGGCTGATGCGGTTTTGCCGAGGCTATTTTTGGCATCTCGTCCGACACAGAACAACGTGCCGCGAAGCTACGGTTTCATCTCCACAAGGAGATCGCCATGAACCCTGAGCCTCAGAACCGACAAACCCCGCCCAGTACGCCCCGCCCGACCTCGGGCAAAGAGAACAACAAGGTCTTCATTTTTGCAGTAGCCGGTGCCGCGGTGGTCCTCGGCATCGTCCTGGCCTTCAACCTTCTGGGCCCGCCCGGACCGGCAGGCGAAGTAGAACTCACGAATCAAAAGCCAAACACGCCTGCCAGTTCGTCGCAGTCGCCATCGCCATCGCCAGGTTCGCAGACGTCTCCAGCCGCTGCAGGCACCACCGTACCGCTACGGGGTGACACGCCCCATGCCCCTGAGCGACAAGGGGTGGGCGCACCCGCTGGCGCTTCCACTGGCCCCGCTGCACTGGACGCTGGAACCCCAACCGCGCCGACACACAGTGCGGCATCCGGTACGAAATAACCGGACGGACGCATGCGTGCCCGCGCGGTAGTCCGCACAGCCAACCGGATCGGGTAGCGCATTGCCACCATTCGATCAGAGCACATTTATTTCAGATCGCGTCATGAAGACCTGAGCCATGTGGAATCTCGAAATACCGTGGTGGGAATTGATGACCCGAGCGGCGGTGATCTACGCAGCACTGCTGGTTCTCATTCGACTGTCTGGTCGAAGGACGGTAGGACAGTTCACGCCCTTCGACCTCCTCGTTGTGATGCTGCTCAGCGAATCCGTTTCCAACGGGTTGTCAGGCGGCGACGATTCATTGATTGCCAGCATCATCAGCGCCACGGTGCTGATCGCACTCAACACAGTGGCAGCCATCGTTTCCGTGCACAGCCGAAAAGTCCATTCCTTGCTTGAAGGCGACCCCGTTCTTTTGGGAAGAGATGGCCAAATACTGCACCAAGCCCTGAAAGCGCAGCGCGTGCCAGAAGCGGACTTGCGCCAAGCTCTCAGAGCAGCCGATTGCAATCAAGCGGACATGCAATACGCTTTTCTGGAACCGGATGGAACGATCAGCGTTCTCAGGAAGCATGGCGCAGGAGAGCAACAGGAATGAACGCTCCTTCCTCTTCGCGCAGGTCTCTGGCCGCCGCGACGCTGCTCAAACCCAGTGCAACGGTTTTGGTCGTGGTGGACTTCATCAATCCAATGCAGTTTCCAGGCGCGCGTAGCCTCGTTGACGGAGCCCTGCAGGCCGCCCATGCAACCGCCCGCTTGAAGAGGCGACTGAGCCGACGGGGCGTCACGTGCATTTACGCAAATGACAACTACGGCATCTGGCACTCTGATTTCAAAGAGCTTCTGAGCAAATGCCAAGCGCTTCCTGGGGCTCGGGGTGAGATGGCAAGGCTCATGGCCCCCGCAGAAGGCGACCTCACCATCCTGAAACCGCTTCATTCCGCGTTCTATCTCACGCCGCTGGAGCATCTGCTCAAACAGATGGCGACACAGCAGCTGATCGTCGTTGGGCTGGCTACTGATATGTGCGTACATCTGACCGCCACAGATGCGTATATGCGGGGCTACAAGGTGTGGGTGCCGTCCAACTGCACAGCAGCCGAAACACAGCACTCCAAGTCGACGGCGTTGGCTCAGATGTCCAAGGTCCTGAAATGCTCTGTACGGGCGGCGTGAGACGCGACATCTTCAACGTGCCCGTCGCCACCGTCACCGCTACAGCTACAGCTACCGTCACAGGTATTCCGACTGGGCCCCGCTGCTGGAGGTGCGTAAGAACCCTCTCTGAGTTACATCGTCACAAGGCGTCGCGCGAACCGTCCTACAAAGTGGTTTGGCGAGCACCGACATCTCGCCAACGCCTGTCGCATTGAAATGAAAACGCAGACGATCTTGTCTGTACCGAAGGAGTCAATTCATCATGGCAAACAATCAGCAAGGTCAGGGTCAGGGTCAGAACCAAGGCCAACAAGACCAACAAGACCAACAAGACCAACAGAATCAGAAAAACCAGCAGCAGGGCCAGCGCAATCCGCAAAGTGGCGAGCAAGATCAACCAAATTCCGATCGCGATCAGCAGCAACAAACCAATGACCAAAAGCGCCAGCAAGGCGAAGTGAAACAAGGTCAAAACCAGACCAACCGCGATCATCAAGATGATCAAGATGGTCAAGGTCAACAGGGTCAACAAGGTCAACGCGACCAGAACCGCAATTGAAGTCGCTCACTATTGGGTCCTCAATATCCAAACCGCCCTCTGGGCGGTTTTTTCTTTGCCCATGGCGACAAAAAGCGCAAGGAACCTGCGGTCCCCCCAGAGTCTCACTTCGACGCGACCAACCGACGGCGCGGGCGCTGCGGGCGGCGCCGGTGCCGCGCTGTGGACCGGCGCCAAGCCGTCCACCCCTTGCTCCTAGGACGCCGGCGTTTTGGACAGGTGGCGTCTGGCGATGTACCCCACCACTGCCAACAGCGACAGCCACGCAAAGCGCCGCAGCCAAAAGCCCCCAGCCACTGATCACGCCCACCGCCAGCAACAGCGCACCCGCCACAGTGCTGGTCGCCACACCGATCCGCCGATGGATGCCCGGCAAACAGGCCACCACACCGGCGCCCCACAGAAAATGAACGCTGACCGCCGCAGAGACCAGCGGCAACGACCACCCCGTGCGCGCTACGATAGCCTGCAAGAAAACGGGCGCGCCATAAAAGCCAATTCCGCACCCCAAAAACGCCACAACAAATGCGGTCCGAACCACCGTATGGCCGTAAAAATGGAAGGGGCCTTGGCGGTGAAGAGGGGCATGGGTCGGTACGTTGTTCAGCGAGGCGCAATGCCACCGTGTGCCAATGGTGCGTGGGCACACAGCACCGATACTTCGTCGCAGGCCGAAGCGACCACGCCCCCTTGTGCTTTAGCCTTGCACCCTCCAGCGCGCCCCACCGTCACCATGAACACCAACCAGATTGCCCGCATCGCGTCCTTGCTGGGCGAGCCCACCCGCACGGCCATGCTGCTGCAATTGATGGACGGGCGCCTGCTAACCGCCACCGAGCTGGCCAGGGCGGGCAACGTGTCGGCCCCCACCGCCAGCAGCCACCTGGCGCAGATGGTGGACGCCGGGCTGATGCGCGTGGAGCAACGTGGGCGCCACCGGTACCACCGGCTGGCATCGGCCGACGTGGCCAAGGTGCTGGAAGGCATCATGCAGATTGCCACCCACCCGTTGCCGCGCACGCCAGTGGTGGTCGGCCCCCGCGATGAAGCCTTGCGCACCGCCCGCATGTGCTACGACCACCTGGCCGGGCGCCTGGGCCTGGCCATTGCCGAGCAGCTGCTGGCCGACGAGGCTATTGAGTTCGACGGGGAAGCTGGGAGGGTCACCGACCGGGCAGCGCAAGTGCTGCAGCGGTGGGGGTTGACCCTGCTGACCGACCCGCACCAGCCGCCTGCGCACCGCGCCAGACCCTACTGCCGCCCGTGCCTGGACTGGAGCGAACGCAAGTCCCACATCGCAGGCACGCTGGGCGTCATGATCTGCACCCACTGCCTGGACCAAGGGTGGCTGACACGCGCCGCTGGCAGCCGTGCTCTGGCGATCTCGCCGGTCGGGGCCAAGAACTTTCGAGAGCTTCTGGGGCTGAAGGCGTGGGAGCGGGTGTTGGGGTAGTTCTTGAAAACCCCTCATGGGGATGCCCACAACTTTCACGCAGCACAAGAGCTCAGCAGATTCCACCCGACCCCAGTGCATTCTGTCGGTTGGGAGCCACGACCTTTGGGACATAGCGTGAAACACTGCACCAGGTAGCCTGGCTACAAGCGTACCCCGGGAATGCGTACCGTAAACACCGTGCCACCTGCCGCGTCCGACTGCACTGCAATCGTGCCGCCATGCGCTTCCGCAATCTCTCTTGCTACGAACAAGCCCAAGCCAAGACTAGTGCGTGGACGCTCATCCTGCCCACCGTCTTCGGGCAACTGCACAAGAGGCTTGAAGATAGCGCCCAGTGATGCTTCCGGAATCGGCTGGCCCTGGTTGGTAACCTGCACCAGCACACCATCGGAGTCACCATGAATGCCGAACACCACGGGCCGGTCAATGTCGCCGTATTGCGCGGCGTTGAAAAGTAGATTGGCGAATAGCTGGTGCAACCTGACCCCGTCGAATGAGCCAGTCGTATCGCCAGTGGCTTGGAGTTCGAAGAGACTTTGCGGGTGCGCAGCTTTGGCATCTTCGAGCGCAGATTCGCATACGGTTGCCACATCCACGAACGCCGGAACAATGGGCATGCCGCTGCCCAATTGCGTGCGCGTGAAACCAAGGAGGTCGGCGACCATGCTGTTCATGAGCCTCGTGCTGCTGCGGATCCGGTCCCCCGTCTCTGCAATCTGGGCCGCTGACAGCGTTGGCTTTCTAAGGCTCTCCCCCGCAAGCCGCATGGAGAACAATGGCATCCGCAAATCGTGGCCCAGGATGGCCAAGAACAGTTCGCGTGTCTGATCGGCCTTGGACGAATAGCTCACCACAGACTCGGCAAGGGCCTGGTCGACCGCTTCGTTGAAGCGCACCATCTGGTTGGAGATCTCCTGCGTCATTTGTCCCAATCTGGGCAACCACAGCCGCAGCACGGTGGCACGCAGGGCGCGGAACTCCGCACACAACTGAAGCAAAGAGAAGTCGCTGGCCTGGCGCTGGCCACCATGGCTGAATGCCGCACTCTGACCGCCGCCGACCAGATGCGGCGCATTTCCGCGAGACTTTTTGTACTGCTGCTCCGGGTTCTGGCTGGTCTCGATGTCCAGTGCAATGGCTTGAAGCATGCCTCTGGCGTGATCGCGCAAGACCATATCTGATGGCGTGGCCGTTGGCACCAGCGTCACAGAGAAGGCCTCCCACTCTGCAAGGATCTCCTCGATGTGTTCATTCAGGAAACGATCTAACTTCAATGCAGGCTCCAAAAAAGACGGGATGAACCAGCGGGGAGATATTGTTCGCTGGCGAACGTAGTATGCGTGCGCAACCAAAATTTGCCACCCGTGGGGACACGCATGAGTGCCTATTCAGCGGGTCGAAGCCCGGTTTTAAAGGCGGCGCACCCGAGGTGTGGTTGTTAGCGCCTCACCGTAGCGAACCGGCCCTAGTGAACCCGCAGCACCTCAAACTGCTGTCGGATTGGAGCGACCTGTATCGACACCTCATCACCCTCGCATTTACCCAGCATGGCCTTGCCCAAAGGGGCTTCGCTGCTGATGACCTGAACGAGCTGAGCGCCGCTGACCAACTTCATGCTGCCCCCATCCGGGCCCAAAAAGAGCTGTTGCTGCTTGTCTTCGGAGTCGACCAGACAGACCAGCGCGCCGAGCTGTATGCCTTCGCTGGCGTCGTAGGGGCGCGGTCGGAATTGGCGCCAATGGGCCATCGCCTGGCGGATTGCTTCGGCGCGCCGCGCCTGGCCGGTGGCCAGATAAGCAGCTTCGAGCCCCAATGTGTCGTATTTGTTTTCGGCGATGTTTTCTTCGTGAGTCGCCGTTTCATGGGCCGCCCGCACTGCCTGTTCGGCTTGCAGCAAGTCTTCGGCGAGCCGTTCCAGCACCTGCTGCTGCAGCAAGAATTTATCCATGATGAATCCCCGCCGCGCACCTCACTCCACCGTGACCGATTTGGCGAGGTTCCGGGGCTTATCGACATCTGTGCCCCGGGCACATGCCGTGTGATACGCCAGCAACTGCAGCGGCACTACGTGCAGCAGCGGGCTCAAAGGGCCGTAGTGTTCAGGCATGCGGATGACGTGGATGCCTTCGCTGCTTTCGATGTGCGTATCGGCATCGGCCAGCACGTACAACACACCTGCGCGCGCACGCACCTCTTGCATGTTGCTTTTGAGCTTTTCGAGCAGCGCGTCGTTGGGGGCGACGGTGACGACGGGCATGGCGCTGGTGACCAGGGCCAGGGGGCCGTGTTTGAGTTCGCCTGCCGGGTAAGCCTCGGCATGGATGTAGCTGATTTCCTTGAGCTTCAAGGCGCCTTCCAGCGCGATGGGGTAGTGCAGGCCACGGCCCAGGAAGAGTGCGTTTTCCATGCGGGCAAAGTCTTCGGCCCAGCTGATGATTTGCGGCTCCAGCGCCAGTACGGCTTGCAAGGCAACGGGCAGGTGGCGCATGGTTTTGAGGTGGTCGGCTTCCTGCGCTTCGGTCAGGCGGCCTTTGCTTTGGGCCAGGGCCAGCGTCAGCAAGAACAGGCCTGCGAGCTGGGTGGTAAACGCCTTGGTGCTGGCCACGCCAATTTCGACCCCGGCGCGGGTGATGTAGGCCAACTTGCATTCACGCACCATGGCGCTGGTGGCCACGTTGCAGATGGTGAGCGTGTGCTGCATGCCCAGTGACTGCGCGTGGCGCAGGGCCGCAAGCGTGTCCGCCGTTTCACCCGACTGGGTGATGGTGACGACCAGGGTGCGCGGGTTGGGCACGCTGGTGCGGTAGCGGTATTCGCTGGCCACTTCGACCTGGGTGGGGATGCCCGCAATGTCTTCGAGCCAATACTTGGCGGTGCAGCCGCTGTAGTAGCTGGTGCCGCATGCCAGGATGAGAACGTTGTCGATCTCCTTGAACACGCGCCACGCGGCGGCGCCGGGCTCGCCATGCTGGCCTGCGCCGTCAAACAGCTCGGGCACGATGCCTTCCACGCCTTCCAGCGTGTCGGCTATGGCGCGGGGCTGCTCGAAGATTTCCTTTTGCATATAGTGACGATACGGCCCCAGTTCAGCCGCGCCGCTGTGGGCCAGCACGGTGCGAACGGGTCGCTGCACGGGGGTGAGTGCTGCGCCGTCCTTGCCGACGATCCAGTAGCGGCCCATTTGCAGGTCCACCAGGTCGCCCTCTTCCAGGTACACGATCTGGTCGGTGACACCTGCCAGGGCCATGGCGTCGCTGGCCAGAAAATGTTCTGCGCCGTCTTTGCCTACACCCAGGATCAGCGGCGAGCCCGCACGGGCGCCCACCACGCGGTGGGGTTCGTCCTTGTGCATCACGGCAATGGCGTAGGCGCCGTGCAGTTCGGCCACGGTGGCCTGCACCGCATCGAACAGGTCGCCGTTGTAGTGGCTGTCCACCAGGTGGGCGATGACCTCGGTATCGGTCTGGCTCACAAACACATAGCCGCGTGCTTGCAGTGCCTTGCGCAGTTCTTCGTGGTTTTCGATGATGCCGTTGTGCACCAGGGCCACGCGGCCTGCGCTTTGCGCCTGGGCGTCTGCGCCCGTACCGTGGCTGAAGTGCGGGTGGGCGTTGTGCACGGCGGGTGCGCCATGCGTGGCCCAGCGGGTGTGGGCGATGCCGGTGGCGCCGTCGATGTGTTCGGTGGTCACCTGCTCCAGCAGTTCGGCCACGCGGGCGGTACTGCGGGCACGCTGCAGGCCGGCGGGGCGTGTCGCATCGAGGCTGGACGCATGCACGGCGACGCCGCAGGAGTCATACCCCCGGTATTCGAGCCGCTGCAGGCCCTGGACGAGGATGGGAACGATGTTGCGCGCAGAAACTGCGCCGACGATGCCGCACATGGTGGTTGCCTTGGGTTAAAAGCGATGGCGCGATGGTAGGCAACGTCTAGAAAAATTATTGATTGATATTCATTCATTTTTGAACTTAAATTTCACAATTCCGTACATGTGAAATATTCAATCAATTAATCAGTAAAAATGGAATCAATCACCCTCGACAACACCGACCTGCAGTTGCTCAACCTCTTGCAAACCGACGCCGCGCAGAGCAATCAGTCCCTGGCTGAGCAAGTGCATGTCTCGCCGCCTACGTGCCTGCGGCGTGTCAAACGCCTCCAAGACGCCGGGCTGATCGAGCGCCAGGTCGCCATCCTGCAGCCCGATCGGCTGGCCGCCCTGCAGGGCCACGGGCTGGCGTGCATCGTGGAGGTTTCGCTCGACCGCCAGGGCGCTGAGCAGCTGGATGCGTTTGAAGCCCGCGCCGTGGCAGACGCCGCCGTGCAGCAATGCTGGCGCGTATCGCCAGGGCCCGACTTTGTGCTGGTGGTGCAGACCCGGGACATGCCGGGGTATCTGGCGCTGTCGCAGCGCCTGTTCACGGGCGACGCCAACGTGCGCAACGTGAAGGCGTTTTTTGCGACCCGGCGGGCAAAATTTGATACAAAAGTGCCTCTAGCGCTTGCTGGATAAGCGCTAGCAGCTACTAAATTTGAATAAAACCGGCGAATGACCATCGGTGCGCCGTTGTCCTATTGCCTTCCCGGCGCATCGGCATAGAGTGTTCAGACACACAGGAGCGATGCCGCATGGAGTTCAAGAACTACTACGAAACGCTGGGCGTCACCCCCGGCGCCACGGCAGACGAGATCAAGAAGGCCTACCGCAAACTGGCGCGCAAATACCACCCCGACGTGAGCAAGGAGCCTGACGCCGTGGCGCGCATGACCGACTTGAACGAAGCGAACGCGGTGCTGTCAGACCCTGAAAAACGCGCCGCCTACGACCGGCTGGCGCAAGAATCCCGGCCCCAACCCGGGCAGGACTTCCGCCCACCACCCCACTGGGATGCGGGGTTCGAGTTTTCCGATGGGGCGGGCGGCCACGGCGGCCCGGGCGGGGCGCCGGGCGACTACAGCGACTTCTTTGAACAACTGTTTGGCCGAACCGCCAGGGCACGCGGCGCTGCACACCCAGACCAGCCCGGCAGGTCACAGCCCCAAGCCCAGCGCGGCACAGACCACCATGCCCGCATCGAACTGGACCTGGCCGACGCCTACCAGGGCGCAGAGCGCACCCTCACGCTGCAAAGCGCGCACCAGGCCAACGACGGATCGCTGGCGAGGGACGAACGCAACCTGCTGGTGAAAATCCCTCAAGGCGTGCGCGAGGGCCAATTGATCCGGCTGGCCGGCCAGGGCAGCCCGGGCTGGGGAGGTGCGCCAGCGGGAGACTTGTTTCTGGAGGTGCTGTTCAAGCCCGACCCGCGCTGGCGCGCCGAGGGCCGCGATGTCTACCAGCCGCTGATGGTGGCGCCCTGGGAGGCAGCCCTGGGCGCCTCGGTCGAGGTGGGCATGCCCGGCGGATCGGTTGTCGAAGTTACCGTGCCCGCAGGCTGGAAGGCTGCGCGCAAGCTGCGCCTGAAGGGCCGGGGCATTCCCGGCAAGCCACCGGGCGACCTCTACCTGGAACTGCATTTGGCCTTGCCAACCGCCACCACCGATGCCGAACGCGCCGCGTATACAGCGCTGGCCCAGGCCTTTTCCCACTACAACCCGCGCGCCGCGCAAGGAGCCCAGCCATGAGCGCCTACCCGACCACACTCCCTGCAGAGCTATTGGACGATGACCGCGCCGCCCTCACGCTGGAGGCCCTTGCCCGCGCCTGCTGCATGGACGCAGACTGGGTGACCGCGCGGCTGCAAGAGGGCCTGCTCCATGTAAGTGCGACAGACAGCGACGACCCTACCGCTTGGCGCTTCAGCGGAGCCACCGTGGTGCGCGCCCGGCGCATTGCGCACCTCGAAGTCACCTTTGATGCCGACCCGCACCTGGCCGCACTCACAGCCGACCTGATAGAAGAAGTCACCACACTTCGACAGCAGCTGCGGCACCTGAAAAGCCGTTGAAGATGGTGGAGTCCACGGGAATGGGTCCGGATACTTCCGAAAAACGATAGACGCACCACGCCCGTGAACGCCATAGCGCCACCACGCGACCACGCAGCCCATGGAACGACTGTGCGCGTGTCCCCCAACACGTGGTCATTTCGTGCTGGTGTCACCCGACAGGGACATGTAAGCTCCCCCGCACCCCTTCGCTCGCCCCACCCACTCAGGCGTATCGCCGACGGCCTTACCTATCAATTCATGCCCACGTCCCGCCGCCAGATGCCCCGCCGTATTTACCCCCTGCGCATTCTGGGCATGGGGCTGGGGGGCATGCTGGCGGGAGTGGTGTTGTGGGAGCGGCAAGCCAGCATCGCAGCCTGGCTGGCCATGGTGATCCCCGCGTTTGTCTGGCCGCATGTGGCCTACCTGATCACACGGCGCAGCGCCGACCCGTACCGCGCTGAAACCCGGAATTTGCTCATTGACTCCGCCATGGCGGCCAGCTTTTTGCCCCTCATGCACTTCAACTTGCTGCCCAGCGTGTTGGTACTGACGCTGACCATGGTCGACAAGATCACCACTGGCGTCCGGGGACTCTGGTTGCGGTCCATTCCCGCCATGCTTGCCGGATGCGCGGCGGGCGCGCTACTGGCCGGATGGCACTGGGCGCCAGACACCTCCATGCGCGTCATCGTGGCGTGTTTGCCGGTGATGGTGCTGCATACCATTTCGGTCAGCGTCGTCAGCTACCAGTTGATCCGCAAAACCGCCCACCAGAACCAGCTGCTGGACGAACTGCGGCGCGTGGACGCCCTCACCGGCCTGTTCGGGCGCGGCCACTGGCAAGAGCAGGCCGAAGCAGCACTGCGCCGCCACCATGCCAGCGATGAGCCCGCCTGCATGCTGATGCTGGACATTGACCACTTCAAGGGCATCAACGACACCCACGGCCACACCGTAGGCGACGAAGTGATCCGCGCGCTGGCGCATGTGGTGCGCGGCAACGTGCGCGCGGGCGACTGCGCGGGGCGCTACGGCGGCGACGAATTCGCCATCATCCTGCCGGGCATGCAGGCCAAGGACGCCTTGGCCATTGCCCACCGCATCCGCGAACAAACCGAGGGCGTGCGCCTGCGCAGCCTGCCCGGTGTGCGCATTACCAGCAGCATCGGCGTGGCGCCTGCCGACCACCGCCACAACAACCTGCGCGCCTGGATTGATGCAGCCGACACCGCGCTGTACGCGGCCAAGAATGCGGGTCGCAACCGCGTGGCGGGCAGCCTGGAGCCGGAGTTGGCGCCGGCGGTGTAACGGGCCCGGGGAGAGTGGACGACCCTCCTCCAGAATCGCCTGCAGCCCCGCCACGCCAGGGCCAACCCGTCAGCACAACCGGAGCCAGCGACTTCGTTGCCCAACACCAAAGAAAAACGACTGTGAGGAGACTCCGCTCATGTCACGCATACGCAAGCTTCTTGCCCTATCGACCGTGCTGTTGATGCTGGCTGGCTGTGCTTTGCCACCTGCCACCCAGCCGCGCGCTGCGGCCCCCATGGACTTTGCGCTGCAGCATGGGCTGCAACTCCAAGTGAGCCCGTGGGTGGACATGATGCCTCGGGTAGCCAAGGAATATGAGACTCCATCGTGTGCGAACCTGATCGTGAGCTTCTCCATACGTGCTGGCACCGATGGTTTCCCACCCGACCTGGAGGTGAGCTCGGTGCGACTGACCAAGCTGGGAGTTGCGGGAATGGGCGTGCGAGAGTTGCTGCTGGATTGGGATGCGCTCATCCATCACAGCTCCATCCCTCGCTGGGCCGAAACCCGCTTTTCCGGGCACGTGGTGGATGCCAAGGTGCGCGAGACCTACCTCATCGAGACCTTGTCATCTGCGAAAGACTGGAGCAGCAACCGCGCGGCGGTGAGCGGTGGGTGGGTACCGCGCAGTTGGTTCAAAGAGCGCACCTTCCGCGGTGTAGCGACGGGCTGCCCACCGTTGGGATGGGATCCCGGAGACACCCTCGAAGTGGTACTGCAGCTCCGGGCGGGAACTCAGAGGGCCACGCTGCGCTCGACGGGCTTGTACGGCGCAGCTTCGTAGCTGCACAGGCACAGACTACATCCCCTGCTTTCTTAAGTCACGATGCATTGAAGGCTAGCGCCTCTCGTGCGAGGACCTCGACAGGCCACACCACCCGCACCGCGCAGCCGCCGCCCAGCGCCGCCGTAGCACTGATCTGCGCACCATGGCGTTGCGCCACCGCACGGCACAGCGCCAGCCCAGTACCCACACCTTCAAAATCGGTCTCGCGGTGCAGGCGCTGGAACACGCCGAACAAGGTGCCCGCACGGGCCGGGTCAAACCCCACGCCGTTGTCCTGCACCGTGAAGGCCACGTGGCCCGCAGGCGCCACATCGACCGACACGGTGATGCAGGGCTGCGCTACGGGGCGCGTGAACTTGAGGGCGTTGGTCAGAAGCTGGACCAGCAGCGCTTGCAGCAGTGTGGGGTCAGCCTGCAGCGTGGGCAGGTCCAACGCAATACGCCACTCCACGTGGCGCCCCGCCTCGGCAGCGGCCAGCGTGCCACGCGCCTGGGCAATCGCGTCTGCCAGCAACACGGGCTGCAGCCGCAGCGGCGCGCGGCTGGCCTGCACCAGGGCTTGCAGGCCGTCAATCATGAGCCCCATGCGCCGGGCAGACTGGTCCATGGTGGCCAGAAAACCCAGCGCCTCTTGCACCTCCGCGCCCTGGAGCACGTCGGATGGCAGGTCGCCCAGCACCTCGCGCACCAGGGTGCCGTACGACGTCACATGCCGCAGCGGCGCGCGCAGGTCGTGCGATACGGCGCGCAAGAACTCCTCCTGCGCGGCGGCCATGTCGGCCACCTGCTGCTGGCTGCGGGCCAGCTCGGCGCGCAACCCTTCGACGGTCTGCTGGTCGTTTTCACCGCTCATGCCAAGCGTCCGGATCGTTCGGCAAGGCGCGGCCCAGGCCAGCGGCCGCCGCGCAAGGGCCGCCCCGCCGCTCTGGCAGCGTCCCCCTGGAGGGGGAAGGCGCGAAGCGACTCAGGGGGTGTTTCATTTTTTCGGACGATTCCAGTTGGCAATGCTGACCTGCTTGCCCCGCGCCACGCTCAGCGCACCCGGTGCCGTGCTTTTGGTGATGGTGCTGCCACCGCCCACCGTGCCGCCCGCGCCAATGGTGACGGGCGCCACCAGCACGCAGTTGCTGCCAATGTGCACATCGGCCTCGATCACTGTGCGGTGCTTGTTGGCGCCGTCGTAGTTGGCGGTGATGCTGCCTGCGCCGTAGTTCACGCGCTCGCCCACCGTGGCGTCGCCCAGGTAGGCCAGGTGGTTGGCTTTGGCACCGTCGGCCAGAGTGCTGTTCTTCACCTCGACAAAGTTGCCGATGTGCACCTCGCGGCCCAGTTGGGCGCCAGGGCGCAGGCGGGCAAAGGGGCCAATCAGCGCGCCCTCGCCCACGGTGGCACCGGCCTTTTCGCCGTCGATGTGGGTGAAGGGGTGGATGAAGGCGCCCGCCGCAATGTGTGCGTTGGCAATGCAGCAGTTGGCGCCAATGCTTACGCCCTCGCCCAGCTCCACGCGGCCGGTGAAGACGCAGTTCACGTCGATCTCTACATCCTGCCCACACACCAGCTCGCCGCGCACGCCGGTGCGGGTGTCGTCGCGCACATCGAACCGGGCCGGGTCGGCCAGCCGCACGCCTTGCTCCAGCAGTGCGCGGGCTTGGCGCAGCTGGTGCGCGCGTTCCAGCTCGGCCAGTTGCAGGGGGCTGTTCACGCCCGCCACTTGCAGTGCATCGGTGATGCGGTGGGCCACCACAGGCACGGCATCCTGCACGGCCATGGCGACGATGTCGGTGAGGTAATACTCGCCCTGGGCGTTGTCATTGGTCAGCCGCGCCAGCCAGCCGCGCAGCAGCCGCGCGGGCACGGCCATGATGCCGCTGTAGACCTCGGTGATGGCGCGTTGGGCGTCGCTCGCGTCCTTGTGTTCGACGATGCCTTGCACCGCGCCGTCGGCATTGCGCACGATGCGGCCGTAGCCGGTGGGGTCGGGCAGGGTCACGGTGAGCAGCGCCAGCCGGTCGCCTACCGACGCATCCACCAGCGCGCGCAGCGTGTCGGCCTGGGTCAGCGGCACATCGCCCGACAGCACCACCACCGTGCCGTCATCGCGCAAATGGGGCACGGCTTGCAACACGGCGTGGCCGGTACCCAGCTGCGGCTCCTGGCGCACAAATTTCAGGTCAAAAGAGGCGCTAGCGCTTGCTCCACCTGCGGTAGCCGCTTCTACTTCTGCAGCACCGTGGCCGGTGATGACGACGGCGCTGCGCGCCTGCAGGTGCGCGGCCTGGTCCAGCACATGGTGCAGCAGCGGGCGCCCGGCCAGGCGCTGCAGCACTTTGGGGATGCGGCTTTTCATGCGGGTGCCCTTGCCGGCCGCCATGATGAGGATGTCGAGTGAGGTCATGAAAAATGAGGGTTGGGGGGCGCAGAAAAAGCCCGGCGCGCGGGCATGGCGTGGATTATCGGCGGGAGCCCATTCAGCGCAGAACGCTATTAAAATAATAGCTTCTAGCGCTTATCTCATAAGCGCTAGAGGCCATTTTGACCATATTTTCGCTACCACAAGCCGCGCCTACAGCAGCGGCATCAACCGCGGCGGCGTGTCGTAGTACTCGGCGATGCGCGCCAGCGCCCGGGTGTTCAGCAGGCGCAGCCGCCCGTTTTTCAACTCGTGCAGGCCCAGCAGCGACAGGCGCCGCAGCGTCTTGTTGGTGTGCACCAGCGACAACCCCAGCGCGTCTGCAATGTGCTGCTGGTTGAGCGGGAACGCCACCGTGCCGTCCTCCACCAGCCCAATGCGCTCCAGCCGCTGGTAAAGGTGCATCAGCAGCATCGCCACACGCTCGGTAGCGTTGCGGCGGCCGGTGGTCAACAGGTTGTCGTCTACATGGCTTTCTTCGTGGGCCGACAGCCAGGTGATGTCGTAGCCCAGGCGCGGTTGCTCGCGGAAAATATCCCACAGGCTGTCGTTCTGGAACACGCACAGCATGCAATCGGTCAGCGCCTCGATGCCGTGCGTGGACACCTCGCCAAACTCCTGTTGCAGGCCCACCAGATCGCCGGGCAACAGAAAATTGAGGATCTGGCGGCGTCCGTCGCTCAGCGTCTTGTAGCGAAACGCCCAGCCGGAATACAGCGTGAACAGCTTGGCGTTGGTCTGGTTTTCGCGCACCAGGGCGCCACCGGCTTCCACCACCATGGTGTTGGTGCGAAACCCCTCGATGAAATCCAGCACTTCGGACTTGACGGGGGTAAACGCGCCGGTCTGTCGCAGCCGACACTGGTGGCAGGAAGGCGGGCACGCCTGAAGCGTGGACAGCGAGGGCGTGTCATTCATGGTGCGCAATTTTAGGGAGCCACGGTGCGATTGAGGCGCGGCGCACCCAGCATTTTTTGGAAGCCCTGCGGTGTCTGCGTTTATGTCTATGTCTATGTCTATGTCTATGTCTTTTGACATTGCGACCCTGGGAGGCCCGCTCTACAGTGCATGCCTCTATGAAAATCGTTGCCGCTCTGTATGAAGTTCTTTATGTAAGCACCCTGGCCCCCGAACAACCGCTGAGCGTGGTGGCCGAAATCGCCGGACGCGCACGCCAGGTCAACGGGGAGCTGGACATTACCGGTCTGCTCATCTTTGACGGCCAGCGCTTTTGCCAGCAGCTGGAGGGCCCCAAGAAGGCCGTGCTCAAACGCATCGAACGCATCCGCAACGACCCACGCCACATCAACGTGGAGGTGCTGCACCACGGCACGCTGGCGGGGCGGCGGTTTCAGAATTTCAGCCTGGCCTTCAGCACCGTGGAAGACGTGGATGCGCTGGCACGCATGGAACGGCTGGATGGCGACGCGGCACTTGCCGCGTTCAGCACCGTGTGCAGCGAACTCGAACTCTGACAGGCCCGTTTTTCGTCGTTTCTGTCGATTCTGTCGTTACGTTCGCGCTCCCCGCAGCTCCCCGCCGCGTCACTCCGCGTGCGGCCAGCGGCGCAGGATCAGCGTGGCGTTCACACCGCCAAAACCAAACCCGTTGAGCATGGCGTGTGTCAGCGCCATGCGCCGTGGCTGCAGGGCCACCATGTCTAGGCCCTGGGCCAAGGCGTCGGGTTCGTGCAGGTTCAAGGTGCCCGGTACCACCTGGTCGCGCAACGCCAGCGCCGTAAAGATGGCGGCCACCGCACCGGCAGCGCCCAGCAAGTGCCCCGTGGCCGATTTGGTGGAACTGATGGCCACCTCGCCCGCGGTGCCAAACACGCGGCGAATGGCGGCCAGCTCCCCCCGGTCGCCAACCATTGTGGACGTGGCGTGGGCGTTCAGATGCTGCACATCCCGCGCTGTGAGGCCTGCTTGCGCCAGCGCGGCCTCCATGCTGCGGGCCGCGCCATCGCCGTCTTCAGGGCCTGAGGTGATGTGGTACGCATCGGCCGACGTGCCGTAGCCCACCAGCTCGGCCAGCGGCTGGGCGCCCCGGGCAAGAGCGTGGTCCAGCGCCTCGATCACCAGCATGCCCGCGCCTTCGCCCATCACAAACCCGTCACGCTGCGCGTCAAACGGCCGCGATGCTTGCTCGGGCGTGTCGTTGAAGCCCGCGCCCAGGGCCTTGGCCGCCGCAAAACCGCCCAAGCTCACCCGGTCGATGGCCGCTTCGCTGCCGCCGCACAAGGCCACATCGGCCTCGCCGCTGCGGATGAGGCGAGCGGCGTCACCAATGGCCTGCACGCTGGCGGCACAGGCCGTGACCGGCGCACCCAGCGGGCCCTTGAGGCCATGGCGGATCGACACCTGCCCCGCCGCCAGATTGACCAGGAACGACGGCACGGTAAACGGCGACAGGCGCTGCGGGCCGCGCGTGTCGGTGGTGCGCACGGCCTCGGCAATGGCACCAAAGCCCCCAATGCCCGATCCGATCACCGTGGCAGTGCGCTCGCGTGCCCGTTCATCCACGGGCGGCCAGCCGGCCTGCGCCAGCGCCTGCTGGGCGGCGCCCAACGCAAACGGGATAAAGCGGTCCATCTTGCGCTGGTCTTTGACCGAGACGATGGCATCCACGTCCCACCCGCCCTCCGGGTCCTCAAGCACATCCCGCACCCGGCCGCCCACCTTGGCGGCAATGCCTTCTGTGACGGCATCCGGCAAACGCGACAAGCCTGAGCGACCGGCCAAGAGGCGCTGCCAGGCCAGTTCCACGCTGCAACCCAGCGGCGAGACAAGGCCCATGCCGGTGACCACAACCCGCCGCATCATGCCTCCGCCCTGTCACACGTTTCTTGACACGGTTTTTGACACGACACACGCTTCAGCGCGCATCGGTTCGCATTTGTCTTCTTCATGGGTTCACCTCCACAGATTGGGCCAACAGATGCGCCACCCTCGGGGCGGCGCCTTTATGATTGCAGCCGTCATCATAAAGGTCGGTGCAGTTTTTTGCGTATGACCACCATCATTACGGGGCAGGTATGAAGGTTTCCAAAGCACAAGCCGCTGAAAACCGGCAGGGCATTCTGGACGCGGCAGCCCGCTTGTACCGGGAACGCGGACTGACGGGTGTGGGCGTGGCAGACATCACGCGTGAAGCGGGATTGACGCATGGCGGGCTGTACCGCCACTTTGAGTCCAAAGAGGCGCTGGTGCGCGAGGCCTGTGCACGCGCGTTCGATGGATCTACCGAAACGCTCGACCAGGCCGCAGCCCCAGCGGCCAGCCATGTCAACGACCGCATTCGCGCCTACCTCTCGCCCCGGCACCGTGATGCGCCGGGCATCGGCTGCCCTATCGCCGCGCTGGCCATGGACGCGGCGCGGGCGGGTGGCGGGCTGTCAGACGTGTTCGCCCACGGCATCGAAAACAACATCGAGCGTTACGCCCAGTTGATTGCCGAGCACAACGCCTCGCAGGGCGGGCCCGCTTCGACGCCGGAGCCCAAAGACCGCGCGCAAGCGATGCAGGTGCTGGCCACGCTGGTCGGCGGGCTGCTGCTGGCCCGCGCTACCGCCGCCGGGCGCCCCGCGCTGTCCGAGGAGTTGCTGACCACGCTACGGGCCCAGCTGATCGAACTGCTGGGCGAAGCGCCAAACGCTGCCACCGAGCATTAGGAATGCCGAAGGCCCCGGCGTTCAGCCCCAATATTTACTATCAAAAAAAGAGCTACTAGCGCTTGATAGATAAGCGCTAGCAGCTCTTTTGATTCATATTTCTTACTTACTTACTTACTTACTTACTTACCTACCGACCACCGATCCACGCAGCGGGACCATCCCGCCGGGACCGGTATCTGCGCCCTCAGGCGTAGCAGGACTCGCCGTGCGCGGGCATGCCGTTGCCCAAAGAGGCGCGGCGCCACCAAGCCACAGGCCGCGTATCGGCTACGCTGAACGGCGCCCAGCGGTACTGCACGGTGCGCCCGCCAATCGCCTCGACCACCACGTGCTGGCCTGCAGCCACTTGCAGCGTCTGACCGCCACACAGGAACACGTCGCTGCTGCGGTCATCTGCTCCATGGCCCAAGGTGACCCAGGCCCGGCCTTCGGCAATGCGCAGCGTCATGGCGGACTTGGGGGCCAGGCTGAGTGCAGCGCCCGGTGCGACGGTGCCGGGGCCACCCGCTGCAGAAACAGACACAGCGCGGGACGGGCGGAAGAACGAAAGCGAGTGAGAGGTGGTCATGAATTTCTCCGGGTTTACCCTAATAAGGCGCTATGGTGCTCAGCTTGCGTCAACACGTCCAATGAAAAGCACGGCACCGATTGATGCTTTTCTGGCATGAGGTCGTCAGACGGTCCTGCGCTGGCGTTGTGGCGCTATCCGATGCATAGCAAACCGGGCCAATCCCGCAGCAAACCGCCCGCCCGCGCCCGTCACATCCACCACAGTTGAGCCCAGGGCACGCCCACCCTGCCCCAACGCATGCAGCAAATCGCGCATCGGCTGTACCACCGCGCATTCCCAGTCGCTGGCGGCCAGGCTGGCCGCTGGCGCATCGGCTGGAGCCGCCGCTAAATCCCAGCGGAAGGCCACAGCCTCCACGCTGCCGGACAGGCCCCAGGCCTCCATCACCACATGCTGGCCCGGTGCAACGCGCAGTTGCTCACCGGCATGCAGCACGTGGTCGGTGGAGGCACCCGGCAAATCGGCCAAAGCGCTGCCGCCATCGCTGCCGCCGCCCAGGGTGACCCACACCCGCCCCTGGGCGATCTCCAGCACGCCATGCGTGTGAGGGACCAGCGACAGGGCGCGGCCATTGGCCAGCTTCCAGCAACCGGCCGCAGAACGCCCAGCCTGTGGGGCTTGTGCGGATTGTTGCGATTCCAGAACGTTGCGGGGGGACATGACAGGCTCCTTGGTTTCCATAAAATGGCTTTGCGATGGCTGGATAGTGCACTTGCAGACCTCCCCGGTCCAATGAAAACGCGGTACTCTATTCATTCCGTCAACGCATGAATCACCCACCGCAGGAACGCTGCCATGGCCGCTGCCGAATACTCCCCCGCTGTCCTTCGCACTCGCCCCGTGGCCACTGGCCACTGGCGCGCGTTTCTGGCCGTAGCGCGCCACCTGAACTTTCGCGCTGCGGCTGATGAGCTGGCGCTCACCCAGTCGGCCGTCAGCCGCCAGATCCAGGCGCTGGAAGAAGAAGTGGGGGTGGCGCTGTTTCTGCGGCACACGCGCGCGGTCGAGCTGACCAGCGCGGGCGCGCAATTGCAGCGCGTCGTGGCCCCCGCGCTGGAGCGCATGGACGCCGCCGTGCGCCTGGTGCGCCAGACGGCCGGGCGCCGCAGCGTGGCCATCACCACCTGGGCCAGCTTTGCGTCGATGTGGCTGATTCCGCGCATGGAGGAGTTTCAGCGCGACAACCCCGGCATCGACATCCGCATTGATGCGAGCGATGTGCAGATTGATCTGGAAACGTCGGATGTGGACCTGGCCTTGCGCTACGCCATGCCCGGCGGCGCCACCCAGGGCGGCGTGCGCCTGTTTGGCGAGCAGCTTGCGGTGGTGGCGAGCCCGTGGCTGCTCAAAAGCGGCAAGCCCTTGCGCACACCGGCCGATGTCGCCCAGTTCACCTTGATCGAGGCGGGCGACGCACACCGCACGCACTACCTGGAGTACCTGAGCTGGCGCCGCTGGTTTGACGCGCGGGACCTGGCCAAGCTGCAGCCCGAGCGCTGGCTGTACTTCAACTACGCCCACCAGATCGTGCAGGCCGCGCTGGCCGGGCAAGGCCTGGCACTGGCGCGCATGCCCCTGATTGCCGATGCATTGGCCGCGGGCGACCTGGTGGAGGTGCTGCCCGGCCACCGCATCGACTCACCCCTGACCTACTGGCTCATGGTGGGGCCGCGCAGCGCCCAGCGGCCAGAGATCAAGGCGTTTTGCGCGTGGCTGGAACTGCAGGCCCAGGCCACCCGCGAAGCGATTGGCGATGTGCCGGACACGGATTTGAATGACAACCTGGATTGAGCAGCCCAGCAGAGCACAGCACAGCACAGCACATCGGCTCGAATACTACGTATTTGATAGCTACTAGCGCTTGTCCATCAAGCGCTAGCGGCTATTTTCATTGGTTTTTCATTCATTGCGCTGCGTACGATCTGCCGCCCTCAAAACTGGCAGAGCGCCTGCCAGTGCACCCATGGAACTGGCTTTGCCAGGCCACCGGGTGCGTCCCCCTCAGGGGGAAGCGGCGCAGCCGCTCAGGGGGAGACCAATGTCACCCGCGCAAACTTGCGCTTGCCCACCTGCACCACGTAAGTGCCAGCGTCCAGTTTCAAGCCCTTGTCGCTGACCACGGCACCATCCACGCGCACGCCGCCGCCATCAATCAGGCGGCTGGCCTCGCTGCCCGAGGGGGCCAGATTGGCCGCCTTGAGCAGCGCAGCGATGCCCATCGGCGCGCCGGACAGGCCGACTTCAGGAATCTCGTCGGGCACGCCGCCCTTGCTGCGGTTCATGAAATCCTGCTCGGCGGCATCGGCGGCTGTGGCGCTGTGAAAACGCGCGGTGATCTCCTTGGCCAACATCACCTTCGCATCCTTGGGGTTGCGCCCGCCCGCGATCTCGGCCTTGAGCGCGGCAATCTCCGCCAAGCTCTTGAACGACAGCAGCGTGTACCAGTCCCACATCAGCGTGTCCGAGATGCTCAGCACCTTGGCAAACATGGTGTTGGGCTCTTCGGCAATGCCGATGTAGTTGTTCTTGGACTTGGACATCTTGTCCACGCCATCCAGGCCCACCAGCAGCGGCATGGTGAGCACGCACTGCGGCTCCTGGCCATATTCCTGCTGCAAATGGCGGCCCATGAGCAGGTTGAACTTCTGGTCGGTGCCACCCAGTTCCAGGTCGCTCTTCAAGGCCACCGAGTCGTAACCCTGCATCAGCGGGTACAAAAACTCGTGCACGGCAATGGACTGGCCGGTGGTGAAGCGCTTATGGAAGTCATCGCGCTCCATCATTCGCGCCACGGTGTACCGGGAGGCCAGCTGGATCATGCCGCTGGCGCCCAGGGGCTCGCTCCACTCGCTGTTGTAGCGAATTTCGGTTTTGGCCGGGTCCAGCACCATGCTGGCCTGCTTGTAATAAGTCTCGGCGTTCACCTTGATTTGCTCGGGCGTGAGCGGCGGGCGCGTGCTGTTGCGGCCGGAGGGGTCGCCAATGAGGCTGGTGAAATCCCCGATCAGAAAGATCACCTGGTGGCCCAGATCTTGCAACTGCCGCATCTTGTTCAACACCACCGTGTGACCGATGTGGATGTCTGGTGCTGTGGGATCGAGCCCAAGCTTGATGCGCAAGGGCTGGCCAGTGGCCTCTGAACGCACGAGCTTCTTGACCCATTCGTCCTGTGGCAGCAGCTCTTGCACACCGCGCAGCGAAATTTCAAGGGCCCGTCCTACACCATCGGAGACCGGGATTGTTGTAACAGCAGATTGATTCATAAGGGTTTTTTTGGATGTCTAGACAGCATGCGCCGCTATACTTCAGCCCACATTGCAGAGGCGGATTCTAGTGGGCCCGCTGTTTCGACTTGTTTTTAATGCTGTCGAATGGCTGCAGCCTGACAGTCTGTGCTCCTTGCCTTGCCCCGTACTTGCACCGGGGAAGTGTCCTGGATTCACACTCACCCTGGGGATAGACCATTGATTCACGGCTTGACCACCGCCAGCTCGGCTTTGCTTGACCGACTGTCCCGCACAATCCAACAACACCCCAAACGTATCACTGCCGCACTCGCAGCCTTGCTGCTGACGGGCGGCGGCGGCGCATTCGCTGTGGCGTCTCTGGCCCCCGACGCCGCCGAGCTGCCTGTGCGCATGGTGAGCTACCCGGTGGAATCGCTGGCAGAAAACCTCGTGCTGGGCCAGCTGGAAGCCCCGGGGTTCTCCCTGTACCGCTCGGAGCAGGTTCGCACCAGCGACACCCCCGAATCCCTGCTGCAGCGCCTGGGCGTGGCCGATCCGGCCGCAGCCGCTTTTTTGCGCAGTGACAGCCCTGTACGACAAAACGTGCTTGGTCGCACCGGCCGCATCGTGTCTGCTGAAACCACCGACGACCACCGCCTGCTGCGCTTGGCAGTGCGCTGGGTGCCGGACGACAGCGGCAACTTCCGCCGCCTGATCGTGGAGCGCACGGGTGACAAGTTCGCCACGCGCATCGAGACCGCCAAGATGACGACCAGCAGCCGCCTGTCGGGCGGTGTCATCAGCAGCTCGCTGTTTGCAGCGACAGACGCATCCAACATCCCGGACGCTGTCGCCGTGCAAGTGGCTGAATTGTTCTCTGGCAACATCGACTTTCGCCGCGCGTTGCGCAAAGGCGATCGCTTCTCGGTGGTGTACGAAACCCTCGAAGCCGACGGAGAGCCCCTGTCCACCGGCCGCGTGCTGAGCGCGGAGTTCGTCAACAACGGCAAGACCCACGAAGCCGTCTGGTTCCAGGAGCCCGGCGCCGCCAAGGGCGCCTACTACACGCTGGCTGGCGAAAGCATGCGCCGCGCGTACCTGACCTCCCCCGTGGAGTTCTCCCGCGTGAGCAGCGGCTTCTCGATGCGCATGCACCCCATCCTGAAGACCTGGCGCGCCCACCTGGGCACCGACTTTGCAGCTCCTACCGGCACTGCCGTGCGCACCGTGGGTGATGGCACAGTGGAGTTTGCGGGCGTGCAAAACGGCTACGGCAATGTTGTGTTCATCAAGCACCGCAACCAGCACGTGACGGTGTATGCCCACCTGAGCCGCATCGATGTGCGCCAGGGGCAATCCATCGAACAGGGCCAGACCCTGGGCGCTGTGGGCTCCACAGGCTGGGCCACCGGCCCCCACCTGCACTTCGAGTTCCGGGTCAACGGCCAGCACCAGGACCCCATGACCATCGTGGCGCAAAGCGACGCAGCAGCGCCTGTGTCCGCTGCAGGCCGCCCCGCCTTTGATCGCCTGGCGAACAACATGCGCCTGCAACTGTCGTCCGCTGCGTTGATCGAGCAAGCCAGCGCTGACTGACCGCCGGGTCGCGTCAACGCCCCTACTCCCCACTTCAGGCCATGTCCGATCTGTACATCGGTCTGATGTCGGGCACGTCGCTCGATGGCATCGATGGCGTGCTGGCTGATTTTTCAGGCCCGCGCATGGTGGTCATACACCATGTCAGCACTCCTTTTGCGCCCGGGCTTCGTGCGGAGCTCATGGCGCTCAACACCCCCGGCGACAACGAGTTGCACCGTGCGGCCCTGGCAGGTAACGCACTGTCGCGCGCCTATGCAGACGTTGTCCACACCTTACTCCAGCAAAGCGCGCTGCCTGCGCGCGCGATCCAGGCGATTGGTGCCCACGGGCAAACCGTGCGCCACCGCCCTCAAGAATTTGACGGCACTGGCTATACGCTGCAGCTGGGCAACCCGGCTCTGCTGGCGGAGCGGACTGGCATTGCCGTGGTGGCCGACTTCCGCAGCCGCGACGTGGCGGCCGGCGGCCAGGGCGCGCCTCTGGTGCCGGCCTTTCACCAGGCCGTGTTCGGCCGCCACAACGAGACGGTGCTGGTGCTCAACATTGGTGGCATCTCGAACCTGAGCGTATTGGGCGCTGACGGCACGGCAATCGGCTTTGATTGCGGCCCCGGCAATGCGCTGATGGACCACTGGTGCCAGCAACACACGGGCCAGCCGTTCGACGCCGGTGGCGCGTGGGCTGCCACCGGCACAGTGCTACCTGACTTGCTGACATCCCTGCTGCAGGAGCCGTTTCTGCGCAAAACACCGCCCAAAAGCACGGGGCGGGACCTGTTCAACCCACCCTGGCTTTCTCAACAGCTCGGGTCTTTCGCCTCAGCAGCGCCCGCGGATGTGCAGGCAACCCTGACAGAATTCACCGCTATCGCTTGCTCATCAAGCGCAAACAGCTATAAAAAAAATAGCAGAACTCTAGCGATTTGTGGCGGTGGCGCACTCAACAACCACTTGATGCAGCGCCTTCAGGCTGCTTGCCCCACCCTTCAAGTGGTCGCCACCGACGCGCTGGACCTGCCCGCACTGCAGGTGGAAGCGGCAGCCTTTGCCTGGCTGGCACGCCAGACGGTGCGGAACGAGCCGGGCAACCTGCCTAGTGTGACCGGTGCCGCGGGTTTGCGGGTCTTGGGCGCCGTATACCCGGCGTGACCAACAAAAAGCCGCCCGAAGGCGGCTCAAATGCTTCAATCGGCCATTCGACCGATGCAGGAAATCACGCAGAGAAGCTAGACCCGCAACCACACGTAGTGGTGGCATTGGGGTTCTTGATGACGAACTGCGCTCCTTGCAGATCTTCGTTGTCGTCGATCTCGGCGCCCAACAGGTACTGGTAGCTCATCGCGTCGATCAGCAGCGACACACCATTTTTGGTCATGGTCGTATCGTCTTCATTGGTGATTTCATCGAACGTGAAACCGTACTGAAAGCCAGAGCAACCGCCGCCCTGCACAAAAACGCGCAGCTTCAGGTCAGGGTTGCCCTCTTCGGCGATCAGGTCCGCCACCTTGGCCGCCGCACTGTCAGTGAACAGGATGGGGGCGGGCATTTCGGTCTGGATGTTTTCAGCAACAGCGCTCATGGGGTACTCCGGTTTCAGGGTTTGCGATGAATACTACTGCAAACCGCTCGGGAATTCAGATCACTGGCTGTTTGACGCCAACTTGAGTGGGGGCTTTTCCTCCACCAGCTGGGCCGCAGGGCACATCTGTCCCGCAATCATGGCGCCCTGGTGCATCTCCAGCGCCTTGTAGTGCACATTGCCCGTGATTCGCGCCTTGGGCTGCAGCTCCAGCAGTTCCTTGGCATGCACCGGGCCGATCACCTGTCCATTGACAATGACGTGATCAGCGTGCACCGCGCCTTCTACACGTGCCGTCTCGGAGATCACCAAAATGCTCGGTTGCTCTGCGCCTGCCCGGATATCACCTACCACCTCACCATCAATGCGGATACCTTCAACAAATTGCACATCGCCTTCGATCTTGGTGCCCTCTGCGACCAGGCTTTTGATCGGGGGTTGCTTTTTACGGGAAAACATGGCGGGTACTCCTGAAAGCGCACGCCACAGGGCAATGCACGCATGGTGAAGAAACTACCGGAGGCACCGTCTTGGGTACATCGGCAGGGTGTGATCAGAACCGAAGCATCTGATCAAAAAAACTGTGGCTGGGAGGAAGCTGGAGGCCAAACCGCGGCGGAAACATTGCTGACTGGTCCGTGAACACAAGGCTCAATCCAGCACCATCGTTTGGGTTGCGCGGACCGTCGCACCCTCCATCACACGTGCCGTGACCGTTTTTACCACGGCATTCGGCGGCAGATTGAGCACGCCTTCAATACGGCGATATTGCTTCAGCTGAAGCGTTTGCCCTTGCGGGGGTTGGGTCTGCGTCCATGACTTACCGTCCTGGATTCCAGCCAACACCAGCTCCAACCGGCCATTGAAGTCTGGGGGATTGCGAGAAGCCTGAATCACCAACACCTGCCAGCGCAACTGCATACCCCCCAGCACTTCGGCATGCAGGCCACGAATCGCCAGTCCTTCATTCGCTGCGGCAGGAATCAGTTTCTCAAAGAACCCTAGATCTTCACGCAAGGTGCGGTTGGCAACTTCTAGTTGCCGCACCTGAGCCATGAGGCTCTCCTTGGCCGCACGCTCGGCCAGCAGAAGACTGTCCGCCGTGTGCGACACCGTTTGCTGCTGATTGCCCTCGTCGCGCAAGCGGGTGACTTCCGCACGGAGCTGGAGCAGCTCGTCGCGCGACACCGAATCCAAGCCTGCAATGGATTTTCCAAACTCGAATGCCCACAAAGCCACTGCCGCGCAAAAGCCAAAGACCACGGCCAACGCAATCCAACGGAAAGGCCACGGCAACGCACTGCGGATCGCCACCCGTGGTGCGCTGATGGTCAGCCGACGGCGAAGAAGGCGAAGGCGCATGGCAGAAACGAGCGATTCATGGAAAGCGGGCTGGCAAGAAAAACCGCACCTTAAACGAAAAAACCGCCCGAAGGCGGCTTTTCTCTGTAAAGCACTCTCGCGAAGCGCTTTGCAGGGGAGCCCGCCCAACAAGGCGGACATCCCGGCGGAGCACCAAAGCTTAACGCTTGGAGAACTGCTTGGCGCGGCGTGCAGAGCGCAGGCCGACCTTCTTACGTTCCACTTCGCGGGCATCGCGCGTAACGAAGCCGGCTTGGCTCAGTACGGGCTTGAGCGTTGCGTCGTAGTCGATCAGAGCACGGGTGATACCGTGACGGGCAGCGCCCGCCTGACCGGATTCACCACCGCCGTGCACGTTGATCATCACGTCGAAGGTTTCAGCGTGGTTGGTCAGCATCAGCGGCTGCTTGGCAATCAAGATCGAGGTTTCGCGGCCAAAGTAGGACTGGATGTCCTTGCCGTTCACCGTGATCTTGCCGGAGCCTTTTTTCAGAAACACGCGGGCGACGCTGGACTTGCGACGGCCGGTGCCATTGTTCCATTCACCAATCATCTCAAGGCTCCTTAGATTTCCAGCACTTTAGGCTGCTGGGCGGTGTGGGGATGCTCTGCACCACCGTACACCTTGAGTTTCTTGATCATCGCGTAGCCAAGGGGGCCCTTGGGCAGCATGCCCTTGACAGCCTTTTCCAGCGCGCGGCCGGGGTGCTTGGCTTGCATGTCGCGGAAGTTCGTGGCCGTGATACCGCCGGGATAACCCGAGTGGCGGTAGTACACCTTGTCCAGGGACTTGGTGCCGGTGACCTTGATCTGGGCGGCGTTGATGATGACGATGAAGTCACCAGTATCGACGTGAGGCGTGTAAATGGCCTTGTGTTTGCCGCGCAAACGGAGAGCAACTTCGCTGGCTACTCGTCCGAGGACCTTGTCGGTCGCGTCAATCACAAACCACTCGTGCACAACCTCAGCGGGCTTTGCGCTGAAAGTAGTAGTCATGAGTTTTCTCTTTAAAAGAGGGTTTGGCGGGTCCTTTTCCACGGTCGGTGCTTCTCTGAAGGAAGCCTCTTAGGTGGCAGAAAATCTTCGCCGCGGGACCACAAAAGCGCTGCGAAGCCCTCCATTATACGAATTTGTCATGCTTCAACGCAAGCGCCTACCGCACCCAACCGAAAGACCCCTTCAGAACCCCATCCCCTAACTCAATTGGGTGTCTGGCGGCGGCGCTGCTCGTCGGCCTCATAGCGACGGCGGTTTTCCACGCAGATGGACTGCCCGGCCTGAGAAGGCTTCTGGCACTCTTGGTGGATGCACATGGGGCGCGCGAGGAAGCTGGCATCCGCGCACACCTCCTGCGGTGGTGGCACACGAACCGGCACTGGCCTGGGCCTGGGCGCAACCACCACCGGAGGAGGCTCGGGCGCTGGCTCTTCCTGTATCACCACAGGTGCAGGTGCAGGCTCTGCCACCACCCGTTTAGAAGTGGCGCGGGGCGTGGGCTTGGGGACAGATACCACCGCCGACGCGGCCTCCGCTGCCATCACCGCTTCACTGGCAGCGGACGCGGCAAGTTCTGCCAACGGAGCACTTGCGCTGGCATCCACCAACGCAGAGTCCGCCGCGACTGCAACAGCTGGCGGTTCTGCAATCTCCGTAATGATGTCGTCTTTGGGCTCGGATGCTTGCTGCGCCCAGCGCAGCCCCGCTGCAGCGATCACTACGGCAACTGCACCCACCATCAACCAGACCAGAGGTGCGCGGTGAAGGGCTTTTGTTTTTTTTGCAGACTGCCCGGTGTCACGATCACCATTCGCCGCACGCCGGTCAGACGGCAAGTGATGGCGCTCGCCCGAATCCTTAAGGGCAGGCGCCTCCGTATCGTGGCGGGAATCTTCAGCAGCCACCGTATCCCCAGCGTCGATGAAAACCGTATCTCCCGGATCGAGCATCACCGTGTCGGGCTCATCTTGAGCCGCAGCATGACCGCCTGCTTCAGCCCCGTCATTGGGCGTGGCGCGTTGGGCCTGCGCATGCATTTCCGCCACCATTTTGGGCGCTGACGTGACATCGACAGTGGGAGTGACCAGATCCAGACCAGGTTGATCGGCGGGTTCGACCCAGATGTCGCCCAGATCGGCTCGAAAATCGAAGTGCTGAACCCCTTCCGGCGGTGAAGTCATCTCCATCGTTTGCAGAAATGCGTCGATGCTCTGCGGACGATCCTCAGGTCGCAGGGACAACGACTGTGCGATAGCTGCGACAAAGGGCGCCGAATACTCTACGCCGAACTGCCGCTTGACGGTTTTTGCAACCCGCGAAAACGACACCATGCGGTCGCGGATCGAGCGCAACGTGGCAGGTAACGGAGTGTCGTTGCAAAGACAGCCGTGCACCACCGCTGCCAAAGAATACAAATCGCTCCAAGGCCCCTGGCGCAGTTCCTCATCGCCGTCCGAATATTGCTCAATGGGCGCGTAATTCACTTTGAGGACCGCGGTGTGTTTGCGATCCTGGTCATTGATGGCATGCCGGGCAGCGCCCAGGTCCAGCAACACAGGCGGCCCGTTATCTTGCAAAAAAATGTTGTCTGGAGAAATATCGCGGTGCAGCGTATTTCCGTCGTGCAACACCCGCAGCGCGCCCAACACCGTCCACAGCAGCTTTCGCAGCCAGATCTCAGGCGGCGGGGTGCGCATCTGGGCGCGCGCCTGCTTGAAAGTCATACCGCTGTACAACGGCATCACCATATAAGCGGTGTTATTGGCCTCCCAGAAGCGGAATACCTTGACGAGGGAGGGATGGTCGAACTGTGCCAGCAGACGCGCTTCATCGACAAACGATGCCAACCCGGTCTGGAAGGTTTGCTGATCGGACGAAGACCGCACCCAAAGCGACTGGCCTTGCGCACGCCCCGCCAGCGCGGAGGGCATGTACTCCTTGATGGCCACCGCCCGGTGCAAGGAATGGTCAAACGCCTTGTAGACCATGCCAAAACCGCCCACCCCCAGCAAAGACAGAATCTCAAATTCTGCAAGCCGACTTCCTGGCATCAGCGCATCCACATGGCTGACGCCGCTGACAGGGGCTTGGCTAGAACTATCGGTCATGGTGAAAAAACGTGACGGGCGGGCTTGGGCGAATTAAAAAATGCTGGAGCGGACTGCGCGAGCGGCCAAAAAGGGGCCGCCATCGCGATCATGCTTTATGGCAGTTCGGAGAGTCGAAACAAAAGGCTTCCTGTTTGCCAAATACGTCACAGCATCGCCAACCAGCCACCGATTGTGCAGCGGCGCGCGAGCGTACACCACCCGCGCCCCTTACGAAACCGCATTACTTCGTGAAGTAACGCGATGCCGATGATGGGTCGGCTGCCCCATTTCACCCAGTGTAAACACTGCACTGGTTACCATAGCGCCATGTTCAGTTATCGACACGCCTTCCACGCAGGCAACCATGCCGACGTGCTTAAACACACGGTATTGATCGCCGCCTTGCAACACCTTACCGAGAAAGACGCGGCATTGACCGTGCTGGACACCCATGCGGGTGCCGGTCTGTACCGTCTGGATGGAGACTACGCGAATACAAGCGGGGAGTCCGTCGATGGAGTGGTCCGCCTGTTCGCCGCCGCTACTCCAACACTTACCCCCGCGCTGCAGGCGTACGTGGAGATGGTGCGCGCCTTCAACCAGGGAAACGCGCTGCGCGTGTATCCCGGCTCCCCTTTCATCATCCAGCGCCTGCTGCGTGACCACGACAAGCTCAAACTGTTTGAGCTGCACCCTACCGACTTGCGTGCGCTGGCAGGCAATGTGGCTCAACTGGAGGCGGGTCGCCAAGTCGCCGTTCTGCACGAAGACGGTTTTGAAGGCATCAAAAAATTTCTGCCCCCCCCGGCCCGCCGCGCTTTGGTGCTGTGCGATCCCAGCTATGAAATCAAGAGCGACTACGCCAAGGTTCTGGACATGGCGGCTGACTCGCTCAAACGCTTTGCCACCGGCACCTATGCGTTCTGGTACCCCATCATCCCGCGCCCCGAGGCCCACGACTTGCCCCGTCGCCTAAAGACCATGGCCACCAAGGCTGGCAAGAGCTGGCTACACGCCACGCTCACCGTCAAGTCCAGCAAACTCACCGAAACCGCAGCAGGCGATATCAAACGCCCCGGACTTCCAGCCAGCGGCATGTTTCTGATCAACCCGCCCTTCACGCTGAAAACCGCCCTTAAAGACGCGTTGCCACAAATGGCAGCGTTATTGGCGCAGGATAAACACGCGACTCACACGCTGGAATCCGGGGGCTGACTCGCGTGCGCGAGAAAGTCGTTCAGTCGTCTTGACAGGTTGATCGCCCGGGGGGCAAGGGCACTACCTCGACAGGCTTGAGCCCCAGGCCGTGCAAACCCAGCTCAAGAGCCGCTGCGCGGCTTAAATCCACCACGCGACCAGGCACCCGGGGCCCGCGGTCATTGACACGCACAACCACCCCGCGACCCGTGATCTGACTGCGCACACAGATCAGCGTTCCGAACGCCAGCGTGCGATGGGCGGCCGTCATTGCAAACATGTCGAAACGCTCCCCACTGGCAGTCTTGCGGCGGTGAAAACCGGGGCCATACCAGGATGCGATCCCAGTCTCCGCGGGAACCGACTCATCGTCTTCCGCGGTCTCCGGCTTTTGATGAGGCATTGCCGCGTCTTGCGCGGGAAGCTCAGCCCCTCCGTCAAACTGCCCCAAAAATTGCTCGGGAGCATCCGCGCGCTCCGCCCCGTGCGAGACCGAATTCACCAGAAGCAGAACCGAGAGCGAAAGGGCCAAGCGCATGGATTCAGCGCTTGCACCTGGCCAGAAATGCCTCTTCAAATCGCCGAAGGTCATTCTTCTCCCCCTCCGTCAGATCCGTCCTGGCTCGCTTGTTCGCCAGGATGCGACGCGATTCTGCGCATTGCTGGGCCACGCGCTCCTCCTGCTCCCTCGAAGCTTGAGCGGCCAATTGCGATTCTTTTTCAGCCTCCCTGCGCTCCTTGTCCCTGGCTCTGCGCTCGCCGTAAAGCCGTGATTGGGCGTCCTGCTCTTGCTCGCGGCAATCTCTTCGGTATTCGCGGCGCATGCCTTCAAGCACATCGGCCTTGATGCCCCGGGAGTAGCCCGACCGCATGTTCTCGTCCAGCGTCCTGCACCGCGAACTCATGTATTGGTGGTGGTCAGGCGTTTCCGGCGAAGATCGCGCTGGCGTGTTGTCGTAGCGGGGAGACGAATACTGCGCCGGTGCGGGCCCAGCCACTGCGGCCGTGGTTTTGGTCCCCTCGGGGCACGGGCGTGACAAGGTGAACGTGTTTCCGCGGTCATCCCGGCAGTGATAGCGAATTTGCGCCTGCACGTCCGCCCCCCACCAGCCCAGGGCCAGCAACAACGCAACACCTCCAACTTTCATATCAGCCTCATCCCTCAAAAATTTTTAGAAGAGGTCAATGGTAGCCAATGAGAGCACTGATCAAATCCCCAGTCGGCGGCAGATCTCCAGAGTCGCAACACTCTGGTTCATTGTGTAGAAGTGCAGTGCGGGCACGCCTGCGCTGCGCAGCTGGTCGCACAGGTCCGTCACCACATCCAGTCCGAAGGACTTGATGCTGGCGGTGTCGTCGCCAAACGATTGCAACCGCAAACGAATCCACCGGGGGATCTCTGCGCCGCAGGCATCCGAGAACCGCATCAACTGCGTGGAACTGGAAATCGGCATGATCCCCGGCACCACGGGCACATCCGCACCCAAACGGTGGGCGTCTTCCACAAAACGGAAGTACGCGTCGCTGTTGTAAAAGTACTGCGTGATGGCGGCATCAGCACCCGCCTGCACCTTGGCGATATAGGCTTTCAAATCGGCATCTGGCGACTTGGCCTGCGGGTGCACCTCGGGGTAGGCGGCCACCTCGATCTGGAAGTCGCGGCCAGTCTCTGCACGGATGAATTCCACCAGGTCGCTGGCGTAATGGAACTCGCCGCCTGCGCCATACCCACTGGGCAGGTCGCCCCGCAACGCCACCAGGCGCTTCACGCCCATGGCCTTGAGGGTGGCGAGCTGCTCGCGCACGGACTGGCGCGTGGCGCCAATGCACGAGAAATGCGAGGCAGCACTGACGCCCTCTGCCAGGATTTCACGCACGGTGCCAAACGTGCCTTCCTGGGTCGAACCACCGGCTCCGTAGGTGACCGAGCAAAAGTCTGGATGCAAGACATACAGCTGCTGGCGCACTGCGCGCAGCTTCTCGGCACCTTCCGGTGTCTTGGGTGGAAAAAACTCGAAACTCACCGGAAAACCGGTGCCGAACCCGGTGCCTTGTGCGCTGGCAGCAGTCATGTTGCCCTCCTCGCATGAACAAAAAATTCTTGGTTGCCGTCACCCCCGTGGATCGGGCTGTCGAGCCACGCTTTGACTACAAGGCCTTGTTCGGCGCAGCAATCGCGGATGCGCTTTTCGACCACCGCGTACAGTGACTCATCGCGCACGATGCCGCCCTTGCCCACCTGCCCCGGCTGCAACTCGAACTGCGGCTTGACGAGCATCAGCAAGTCGCCACCTTCCGCGAGCAACGGTACGAGCGCGGGCAGCACCAGCGTGAGCGAGATGAACGACAGGTCGCCGGTCACCACGTCAAACAGCGGCGTGATATCGGTGTCCGCGCGGTCGGCGCGGCGGTGGCGCTCGACTGGCAGCGTGCCTTGGGCGCGCGCTTTGGCGAGGGCAGCGCGCTCGGACTTGAAATGCTCGATGTCCTTGTCCTTGGCGTCGTCACTGTCGTCGTACTCCTCGTCTACCTCGCCACCATTGCGCATCCAGCTGTAGGGTGCCTCGGGTTGGGTGTCGTTGTCTTCCTCGACCTCGATGACTTCAGACAGCGCCAGTTCACAGGCCAGCTCCAGCGCCTGGGCGGTCAGCGAACGGGCGTTCACGCCCTCCACGCACACCACGCGCGCATCGCTGCGCAAGCGGTCGTGCAGTTGGTCATGGCCCACGTCCACGCCAATGACCTGGGCGGCGCCGTGCTGCAGCAGGCAATCGGTGAAGCCGCCGGTGCTCTGCCCCACATCCAGACACCGCAAGCCCTTGACCGGCACGCCCGTGGCCTGCAAAGCGCCTTCCAGCTTGAGCCCGCCGCGCGAGATGTACTTGGCCTCGGCATCGTCCAGCAGGTGCGCCTCGGCGATCGACGGAATGTCGTCACCGTTCTTGACCACCTTCTGCCAGGGCGCGAGCGGCGACAGCCGCCACTCCACGCCCGCCGCAATCAGCCGTTGCGCCTGTGAGCGCGTGGCCGCATGCCCACGCTCCACCAAAAAGACATCTGCGCGCATGGCACCCATCCAAAATATAAGTAAAAAATGCCTCTAGCGCTTATTCATAAAGCGCTAGCAGCTATCAATAGATGAGTAACCTGGCATCTACGCCAAAGCCCACCCATTGCACATCCACCGCGCGATCTACGGGGCAGCGCCGCTGCAATGCCACTGCAGCACCGGCTCGGCCGGGCCGCGAGTGAGCATGGCTTTTCTGCGGGACGCGCTCGGCGCAGACGTAGGCGTTAATAGCGGTAGGAGTTGGCCTTGTAAGGCCCTTGCTTGGACACACCAATGTAGGTGGCTTGCTCGTCCGTGAGTTCGGTCAGCATGGCGCCTACCTTCTTGAGGTGCAGGCGCGCCACTTTCTCATCAAGGTGCTTGGGCAGTACATAGACCTTGCCGGCTTCATACTCGTCCTGCTTGGTGAACAGCTCGATCTGCGCGATGGTCTGGTTGGCAAAGCTGGAGCTCATCACAAAGCTGGGGTGGCCGGTGGCGCAACCCAGGTTGACCAGACGTCCCTTGGCCAGCAGCGTGATCTTTTTGCCGTCAGGGAAGATGACATGGTCCACCTGGGGCTTGATCTCGTCCCACTGCAGCTTCTCCAGCGATGCCACGTCGATCTCGTTATCAAAATGACCGATGTTGCAGACGATGGCTTCGTCCTTCATGGCGGCCATGTGCTCGTAGCGGATCACGTTCTTGTTGCCGGTGGCAGACACGAAGATGTCGCACTTGTCGGCGGCGTATTCCATGGTCACGACCTTGTAGCCTTCCATGGCGGCCTGCAGGGCGTTGATGGGGTCGATCTCGGTCACCCACACCTGGGCCGAGAGGGCGCGCAGGGCCTGGGCCGAGCCCTTGCCCACGTCGCCGTAACCAGCCACGCAAGCGACCTTGCCCGCAATCATCACGTCGGTAGCGCGCTTGATGGAGTCCACCAGTGATTCGCGGCAACCGTACAGATTGTCGAACTTGCTCTTGGTCACCGAGTCGTTCACATTGATGGCACGGAACATCAGGCTGCCCTTGGCGGCCATCTCGTTCAGGCGCAGCACGCCGGTGGTGGTTTCTTCCGTCACGCCCACGATCTGCGCACCCTTGCGGCTGTACCAGGTGGGGTCCACGGCCAGCTTGGCCTTGATGGCGTTGAACAGGCAGACTTCTTCTTCGCTGGTGGGGTTGGCGATCAGCGATGGATCTGTCTCGGCGCGCTTGCCCAGGTGCATCAGCAACGTGGCGTCACCGCCGTCGTCCAGGATCATGTTGGGACCTTCGCCTTCAGTTCCTGCGGGACCAAAGTCAAAAATGCGGTGGGTGTAGTCCCAGTACTCGGCCAGGGTCTCGCCCTTGATGGCGAACACCGGCGTGCCCGCTGCAGCAATGGCTGCAGCAGCATGGTCTTGGGTGGAGAAGATGTTGCACGAGGCCCAGCGCACTTCGGCTCCCAGTGCTTGCAGCGTCTCAATCAGCACAGCTGTCTGAATGGTCATGTGCAGACTGCCGGTGATGCGGGCGCCCTTGAGTGCCTGCTTGCCAGCAAACTCCTCGCGAATGGCCATCAGGCCAGGCATTTCTGTTTCAGCGATGCGGATTTCTTTACGGCCCCAGGGGGCCAGGCCGATGTCGGCAATGATGCAGTCGGTGTTGACTGGGGCGTTGACGCGTGCGTTCATGATGGTTTGCTCCAAAGCATGTTTGAAAAACCACTGGTCGCGAAAGTGAAAAAGCTCACCACACGATAAGTGGATGAGCGTCGTTGCTAGATGACTCCGAGCCTCACGCCCCGCCTGTGCTGGGGACGCTGCAACGCTCCTCGGATTGGCGGATTATAAAAGCAAGTGCCGCGCACGCGCCACATCGCCCCGCCAAACCACTGTCTGCCCGCCTCGGAACGCTAAAATCCCGCGACCGCCCACCTGCGACACCCTCGCAGCCACAGGCCGACCGACTCCCGCGCAAGGCGATTCGCCCCGCGCCCACCCCATTCAGGAACCCCTGTGTCCTACGCCCCAGAAACCCGGCGCCGCCGCACCTTTGCCATCATTTCCCACCCCGACGCGGGCAAGACGACACTGACCGAAAAGCTGCTCCTGTTCTCGGGCGCGATCCAGATCGCGGGTGCGGTCAAAGGCCGCAAGGCCAGCCGCCACGCCACGTCCGACTGGATGGAGATTGAAAAGCAGCGCGGCATCTCGGTGGCCTCCAGCGTGATGCAGATGGAGTACCGCGACCACGTGGTCAATCTGCTCGACACCCCAGGTCACAAAGACTTCAGCGAGGACACCTACCGGGTGCTGACGGCTGTTGACTCTGCGCTGATGGTCATCGACGCCGCCAACGGTGTGGAAGCACAGACCCGTCGCCTCATTGAGGTCTGCCGCCAGCGCGACACACCCATCATCACCTTCGTCAACAAGATGGACCGCGAGGTTCGCGACCCGCTGGACATTCTGGACGAAGTGGAGCGCGAACTGGGCATGCCCTGCTGCCCCATCACCTGGCCCGTAGGCCAGGGCAAAAGCTTCGGCGGCATCATCAACCTGCGCACGCAGAGCATGACGGTGTTCACCCCCGGCAGCGACCGCGGCCCCAAAGACTTCGAAGTAGTGCCATTGACCGAGTCCGACCGGCTGCGCAAGCGCTTCGGCCAAAGCTTTGACGATGCGCTGGAGAGCATGGAACTGGCGGTTGGCGCATCCGCGCCGTGGAACCACGAAGACTTTCTGGCGGGCAAACTCACGCCCGTGTTCTTCGGCTCAGGCGTCAACAACTTCGGTGTGATGGAGGTGCTGGACGCGGTGGTGGACATGTCTCCCCCGCCCGGCCCACGCATCAGCACGCTGCAGGTGAACAAGCAGCCTGTCGTCAAGACCATCCAGCCCGAAGATGAAGGCTTTGCCGGTGTGGTGTTCAAGGTGCAGGCCAACATGGACGCCAATCACCGCGACCGCATCGCCTTTGTGCGCGTGGCCTCGGGCAGATACATGCCGGGCATGAAGCTCAAGGTGCAACGCACCTCCAAAGAACTGCGCCCCACCAGCGTGGTCACCTTTATGTCACAGCGCCGCGAGGCTGTCGAAGAAGCCTATGCGGGCGACATCATCGGCTTTACCACGCACGGCGGCGTGCAGCTGGGCGACACCATCACCGATGGCGCCAACCTGCAGTTCACGGGCCTGCCATTCTTCGCGCCCGAAATGTTCATGACCGTAGTGCTCAAGAACCCGCTGCGCACCAAGCAACTGCAGCAGGGCCTCGCCCAGCTGGGTGAAGAAGGCGCCATCCAGGTCTTCAAGCCCGATGCTGGTGGCAATATGCTGCTGGGTGCTGTGGGTCAGCTGCAATTTGAAGTGGTGCAGCATCGCTTGAAGGCTGAGTACGACGCCGACGTGCGGCTGGAGGGCTGCCAGTACACCGGAGCGCGGTGGATCACGGCGGACAACGCGGCCGATCTGCGTGCGTTTACGGACGCGTATCCGTTGCGCTTGGCACACGATGCGGCGGATACGCTGGCTTATCTGTGCACGTCACCGTATGACGTGAGGTTAGCGCAGGAGCGGTTTCCGAAGATTCACTTTCATCCGCTGCGGGAGCATGCGGGGTTGGCGTTGCAGGCAAGTGCTTAATCAATTGATGCAACATCCAGCATCTACCCTGAGCACTTGTGTAAAAACCGGGCGGCCCTTTGCTGCATTTTTTACGCTATTGGTCCTTGCATACGGATGCTGGCTGATCGTGTTCTGGCCAGGGGTATTGGGCCAAGACAGCCTGGCCATCCTGCTAGAAATCCAAAAACCCGATAGCTTCCACTCAGGGAAGCCGGCATTTTGGTATTACTTCGTGCGGCTTTTCTATCAACCCACTCAGCTGACAGAAGCGCCTATCGCAGCCATCATGGTGCTGTGCGCGCTCATCTTTGCCCGCATCCTCGCATGGTGCTGGGCGCAGCGCCTGCAAAAAACAGTGTGGTTTGCGGTGGTCTTTATATGCTTGGCACCGCATACCGTTTACTTCATAGGCACCTTGTATCCCGATGGCATTTACTCCGTCGCTGTGGCGGGGCTGATGTTCGAGGTGTGGCTGGGAACTCGCGATCGCAAACTGAGCCCCACAGCCTTGGCCATGGTCGCTTTAACGCTGCCGTTTGCGGCGTTCGCAAGGCCGAACGGATTTATTTTCCTGCTACCCGTCTCCATCCTCATCTTCATGGTGGATCGCGCGAGTCGACGCTGGTTGGGGCTCGTTCTGCTGGCTTGGTGTGTGCTGGTTTTGGTGGGGTCACGCATGCATAAAACTTCAAGCCATGGCGCCGTTTATCCATTGGCGATCTATGAGACCGTGAACTTTTTGCAGCCACGCCCCATGAATCTATGGACGGCGGAGCCCCGCCTACTCGCGCAAACAATAGAGACACTGCAAAGACACCGCCCTATCGAAAACTACCTGAGCCACTACGACCCCGACTACTGGGACCCATTGCAATTCAAGGAAGATGGCCCCCGCGTTATGACGCTACCCAGACAAGACCAAAAAACGGTGGTGCGTGATTTCTTCACATACAACCTGTGGCACAACTTCCCCGACTTCCTGGGGAGCCGCGTCAACATATTCTTCGTGGCAGCGCTCGCACAAGGGGGGCTTCCGGGCTACGAATACTCACAGTACATCATTCCTCAGATTGAAACAAAATCCGTGTATCGACTCTTCCAGCTTCAGAAGGCAGAGAGGGTACTAATGAAAAGCTACAGCTACAGCTTTACATACCGATGGCTGCTCTGGACTCCGTTCCTCGGCATCGCTTTGCTGCTGTGGGTATTTGTCGAAGGACTTAAAAGACGCAACGCAGCACTGCTCATTGTGTCGATCCCCATGGGCGTGCAATTGGGCGCCATCTTCATCTTCTCTATTGCGGGTGAATATCGCTATCTGCTGCCTTTCTTTACTGTGTCCATAGCACTACTGCCCGTCGTAGCGATGCACCGAACAGACCCATCGCCTCATTCCGCCACCATCTAGTTGATACAGTTCCAAGGCCGCTTCTCCCTACGGCACATAAATAGTGCGGGGCTACCGCACACGCCTTACCCGCATCACCCATTGCCCCCCCTACGCAGCGAACGCCATGAACACAGCACCCGGCTCTCGCCTCAAGGCATCACGTACCTTTCTAATGATGCTTGGGCTGCTGGTAACCGCCTATGGCCTATGGCTGGCCGTGTTCTGGCCCGGCGTACTGGGCGAGGACAGTGTTGCAATCCTGCTTGAAGTGCAGGACCCCGCTGCCTTCCGGTCAGGCAAAACTGTGCTGTGGTACTACTTCGTTCGATTGTTTTACCAGGGCACAGCGCGGGTGGAAGCTCCGGTGGCAATGGCCCTGCTGGTATGCGCCATCATGCTCGCTCGAATGCTGGCGTGGTATTGGGAAAACCGCCTTTACAAGACCATGGCCTTCGCTCTACTGGCCATCTGCCTTGCACCACACATGGTGTATTTCATGGGCACGCTGTACCCCGATGGCCTGTTTGCGATCGCTGTGGCTAGTCTGCTTTTCGAACTCTGGCTGGCGGTTACGCGGCGTTCCATAACCGGAGCCTCCCTGGCCACGATTGCACTTGCCCTTCCTTTCGCTGTTTTCGTGCGCCCCAATGGCTTAGTGTTCCTCATCCCAGCTCTCCTAGCTGCCGTCTGGGTTGATCGCAACAGCCGACGCTGGCTATTGCTGGTCATCGGGGCATGGTGCGTAGTCATTCTCATAGGCACCCGTTGGCACAAAACATCGACACAAGAAACGATGTATCCGCTCGCGGTATTTGAAACAGCAGGCTTTCTGCAAACGCGTGCGATGAACGACCTATGGAAGCAGTTTCCACATATGAACGATCCATGGGTGCTGGCAGAGCCCAAGGTGTCCCAGCGCACCATTGAGGCCCTAACCCGCAACCGCCCGCTCACCCCCCTCCAGGCTTACCGCGATCCTGCCTACTGGGACATGCTGGTATTTCACCCCGATGGCCCTCAGTTGGGCAGCCTTTCGCCAGAGGACAAGGCAACCGTCGTGCGTGAATTCCTCACCCACAACCTCTGGCACAACCTGCCGGACTTCGTGGCGAGCCGGGTGAATGTCTTCCTGGCGGCGGCGTTGGCGCAGGGCGGATTCCCTGCATTGGCCTATGCAACCAACGTACTACCACGGGTTCACTCGCAATCCACCTATCGCCGCTTTCACTGGGAGACGGCAGAGCATTCCCTGCAACGCATCCACGCTTGGAGCTACGCCTGGCGCTGGCTCCTATGGACGCCATGGCTCGGTCTTGCGTTGCTCGCCTGGGGCCTAGTGCATGGCATACGTGCCCGGCATGCGCCGCTGTTGTTGATTTCGATACCCATGGCGCTGCAGTTGGGCGCTATCTTCGTATTCTCTATCGCAGGAGAGTATCGCTATTTGCTCCCGTTCTTTACGCTGCCTTTGGTGCTCTTGCCAGCGCTAAGCACCACAACTCCACTGGCCCACACAGACAACCAACGGCCAACTATTTGATCGCTCCACATGTCCGCGTTTCTCACCTCCATGACCCTGCTATGCGTACTGGGCATTTCCATTGGCCAGTTGATGTTCAAGAAGGCTGCCCTGCGTCTGCCCGCTGAAGCGGGCCTGCACGACTGGATCTTCAATGGCTGGCTGATTTCAGCCTTGGCGCTGTATGGCATCACTACCCTTCTCTGGATCTGGGTGCTGCGCAGCGCACCGCTGCACCTAGCCTACCCGCTCATGGGACTGGCTTTTATCATCGTGCCCGCGCTGGGCTGGCTGTTTCTGGGTGAACCCCTGCACCTGCAGACATTGGGTGGAGGGCTGCTGATTCTGGCGGGCATCGCACTCACAGCGAGGGCCGCATGACAAAACCGCACATGAAGATTGCTGTTGCCATCCCCTGCTACAAAGTCACGCAGCATGTGCTTGATGTGATCCGAACGGTGCCAGCGTCCGTCACGCGCATCTACGCTGTAGACGATGCCTGCCCAGACAACAGCGGCGCCTTCATCATGCAGCACTGCAAGGATCAGCGCGTGCAGGTGCTCTTCAATCCGCAGAACCAAGGAGTAGGGGGCGCGGTGGTAACGGCCTACCAGCAAGCGCTGGTCGATGGCATGGACATCGTCGTCAAGGTCGACGGGGATGGACAGATGAACCCGAAGTTGCTGCCTCTGTTTGTGCATCCGATTTTGTCTGGGCAAGCGGACTACACCAAGGGCAATCGTTTCTTCCGACCCGAGTCAGTGCGAGGCATGCCACCCGTGCGCTTGGTGGGAAATGCATTGCTTTCCTTTCTCACCAAACTCAGCTGCGGCTACTGGTCCATCATGGACCCCACTAATGGCTACACGGCCGTACACACAAGCGTGTTGCGGGAGTTGCCGCTGGACAAGCTCGAAAAGCGCTATTTCTTTGAGACCGACATGCTGTTCCGTCTCAACACGATTCGCGCAGTAGTGCGCGACGTGCCCATGGACTCGGTATACGCCGACGAGCAGTCCAACCTCAAGATCAGCCGTGTACTGCCCGAGTTTCTGAAAAAGCACCTGTCGCGCCTTGGACGTCGCTACGTGTACAACTACCTCGTGCGCGACTTCAACGTTGGTTCGGTTTATAGCCTTTGCGGCAGCCTACTGGTGTTCGTCGGCGGGGCATTCGGTGTGTGGCATTGGGCCCACAGCAATGCAAGCCATCTTCCGGCCACAAGTGGCACCGTCATGCTCGCCGCCATGCCGATCTTGGTCGGCATCCAGCTGTTGATTGCATTCCTGCACCATGACGTCAGCAACGTGCCCAGCGACCCCCTGCAAATCTCCCTGCGGGAACACATTGACGATCTGGAAGAAGCGCAACCCTGAGGCTGGTCGACACTGAAGGCACCGCCTCTGATCGCCTGCGCTCCTCACACGCCATACGCCCGGCATAGAGCCCTGCGAGGTCGTATGGCAGCACGCCCCCCAACCGACTGCACCGAATCACATGGCTCCATACAGAACTCAACTCCCCACCCTACCCCACACCATTGCCCTACTGTGCACCTTGTGCTTGGCCCTGCCCTCTACGGCCCAGATGCCTGCCCCGCGAAAGCCCCTGGTGGTTGCACCCGTCATCGAAGGCCTCCAGATGTGCGACGAGGCAGAACGCGACAAGCGAATCACCAACGCCAATGAGGCTGAGTCACGTTGCAGACAGCTCAAGGCCCCTGGTTCAGCCGCGCTGAATCGGGTGCTCGACACCTTGGAGCCAGGCGGTCCGAAAGGCCAGGTGCAAGTAGGTTTCACCGCTACATTGCAATTGCTTGGCGTTTACCACCGCACGGCGAAGGGATGGGAGATCGACGAAACGCAAGTGGACGATTTTCTGCGTCTCGTCACCCAGGTCCGTCGGCCTGTGGTGATTTACCTTGCCGCAGATCACTTCGATTCTTTTGGCCCCCTCACTCGCGAGTTGCAGAAAGATCCGCAAAACCTCATGCAACTGCGCGATGGCAAGCCGCTCGACCTCAACTACTTCGGTTACCCGGTCATCCCATACACACTGCAGACGGACGCAAGCATTCCGGTCAACCGGTACAGGTACAGGGCACTGCAATACGTAGCCAAGAAGATTCTGGCCTTACCCCGTGAGGTGCAGGAACGCATCATCGCCATCAACTTGATGGGCGAACTGCACCACATGTTCCCGGACTTCTCCAACGGAATGGGCGCCTACAAAGACATCCAGGTCACGGACTACAACCCGGCATCAGTTGCGGGCTTTCGCGCATGGCTAGAGAAACGCCACACCAGCATAGTCCGGTTCAATGCGCTCACCGGCATGGCGTTCACGTCTTTCAAAGAAGTACCAGCCCCTGCACGGAATATTCGCAAAGAAAAGCTATCGAACTTCGGCGAACACTACGATGCTTTCGCCGATGGCACGCTTGCGCTGTCTGGTTGGTTGTGGGACCCTCAGCAAAAAATTCAGCAGTTGGATCTATACGTGGATGGTCGCCACATCGGCCCTGTGCCGCAGGGCTTCAACCGACTGGATGTGTACCGCGCCGTGGAATCCATCACGAGCCCTAGCGTTGGGTTCCGATATGACTTCGATTACACCGCGCTGGCACCGGGTTGGCACTACGCCCAGATCGTGGCTAAGTCTGCAGGCATGCGGTACAAATTGGCTTCTGTGGAGTTCGCGGTAATTGCCAGGGACCAGTCCAAGACATCAGACAGCAGGGCGCCTACGCTAGCCTCACTACCGGATGTCCAGAAGCTAACCGGCGTGCGCGCGTGGCTGGACCTCCCCCAAGCGAAGCAAGACGTCTACTTCAATCCAGTGGCGAGGGAGTGGAACCTCTACCGCCAATGGCAGGTACAGAGCCTGCTAACCCAATTCCACAACTTGGCCCTGCGTGCCGGGTTACCGGCAGACAAGCTCTATTCACACCAGATCATGCCGCGGGTGAACTCTTCCTGGAACCCGCAGCTTTTCGCCGCCGACGAGACCCTGCTTGGCACCATGCCATGGAAGCAGGGAATCAACATGTATGGAGGCGCGACGAATGGCCCCTGGATGCGCGACTATCTAAAGCAGCAGCAGATCACCGACTATGGGGTTCCAGAATTTAATCCGCAGCAGTGGAAATCCAAAGGAGTGCATCTAACAGCCATGCAAGCGCAATACGAGCAAGGGGCGCGCTTCATCAGCCCGTACTACATCTCGCTCATTCCAGACCGATTCAGAGGCCGTGAGTTCGCCATCAATCGCATGGAGTTGCGGCCGGAAAACAAGCAGGATGGAGCCGACCAGTTTTACCGCGCCATCATCGAATTCGCAAAACGCTAAGACTCTGCTATCAAAATGACAGCTGCAACTCCACACCGGCCAACATTGCACGAACGCCTCCAATCGATTGCACAGTGGTCACCGCCTGCATCGCCATTAGGCATCCTCACCGACATCGACGACACCCTCACCACCGATGGCGCCATAACGCCCAGTGCCCTGAACGCCATCGCGGGGCTCCAAGCAGCGGGGCTGCATGTCATACCGGTCACAGGGCGCCCCGTGGGCTGGAGTGAACCGTTTGCAGCCACTTGGCCGGTGGATGCCATCGTGGCAGAAAACGGCGCGGTGGGGTTGTTGCGACGGAGCACCGAAGCACAGCGCCCCAGCTCTCCGCGTCCTGCTGGAAAGCGCGAATATCCATCAAAAATATATCAACAGGATGCCGCCACCCGGGCCGCCAACTACTCGCGCATGCAGGACACGCTTGAGCTAATCGAATCAGAGGTCCCCGGTGCCCGCCGCGCCACAGACTCACCCGGACGCGAGTGCGACATCGCCATCGACCACAGCGAGTTCACCACCCTGCCCCAGTCTGCCATCGACCATTGCGTGCAGATCATGCGCGCGGCGGGCATGAATGCCACGGTCAGCAGCATCCACATCAATGGCTGGTTTGGCTCTCACAACAAACTGGAGGGGGCACGCTGGATCGTGCGCGAGCTGTTCGGGCGCGATCTCGATGCCGAGATTGATCGCTGGGTCTACGTGGGTGACTCGACCAACGACCAGATCATGTTCGAGCACTTCCCCCACAGCATCGGCGTGGCCAACATCGCCCGCTTTGTGCCCCAGCTCACGCACCTTCCGCGCTATGTAACGCAGGGAGAGCGGGGCGCGGGATTTGCCGAGGTGGCGCAGGCGATTCTGAATAAAAACAGCTGCTAGCGCTTATCCGATAAGCGCCAGCAGCTATGCATTACGTAGCACCCCGTGGCGGAGGGGCTACGAACGCGCCGCGTCACTGCGGCTTCGCCAGCCCCAGCTTCTCCACCAGCGCCTTCTCGCGCGTAAACGTGTCTTGCGCAAACTTCTGGTACGCCGCAGTGCTCATGTACATGGGCACCATGTCGTAGCGGCCCAGCGCGGTGCGATAGCTTTCCTGTTCCATGGCTTGCTTGAAGGCGTCGTGCAGGCGCTTGACCACCGCTTCAGGCGTGCCCTTGGGGGCGCCGATGCCAAACGGCGAGTTCTGCACCAGGTCCAG
>JAUXZO010000203.1 GCA_030692685.1 Acidovorax sp.
CCCCCCCCCCCCCCCCCCCCCCCCCCCCCCCCCCCCCCCCCCCCCCCCCCCCCCCCCCCCCCCCCCCCCCCCCCCCCCCCCCCCCCCCCCCCCCCCCCCCCCCCCCCCCCCCCCCCCCCCCCCCCCCCCCCCCACAACCAAACCATCAAGAAAGGTCCCCAGGCGTGAGCACCCTCATCCTGATTGCCGGCGCCGCGGCCGAAGCGGCCCAGAGATTGGTCGAAATCCTCACCGGAGGCGGCTATGAGGTGAAGTTCTGCCCGGCGGCCCAAATTCTGGACAAGGTTAAGGTCCAGCCCCCGCTGCTCCTAATTATCTTGAGCGACGCCGGACCGGACCACCATTTTATGGGGCAACTTAAGGAGGCCGCCAGGGAGGTCCCCATCATTATAGCCCTGTCGCAGTTCTCCGATACCGCCGCGGCCCAGGCGCTGGAGTTGGGCGCGGATGAGTTCCTGCTCCCCCCCTTTGAGCCCAAAGAGGTCCTGGCCCGGGTAGCGGTGGTGCTTCGGCTCCAACAGGACCGGCAGTTGCTCCTGGCCTCCCAGGAGGAATTTTCCCGCCTGGTCCAGGAAACTCTCCACCCCCTGTTTTTCTGTGATCGGTCCGGGGCTAGCTGTAATCTCAACCCGGCCCTGGGCCGTCTCCTGGGCTATTCTGTTAAAGGAGACTCCCTCATGCCCTTAGGGCGCGGGGAGCTGCTCTATGGACCAGAGGATGAGGAGCGTTTCCGGCAGCTCCTGTCCCAGTCCTCTGGAGTGGGACATGTCAAGTTGCGCTTAAAAAGCCGCGAGGGACAACCAATAACAGTGCTGGTAAACGATCTGGCGCGGCCCGCCCAGTCCCAGGAGTTGCCGAGCTTTAAGGTACAGCCGGTGGGCTCCACCTCCCCCTTGAAAAAGGCCCTTCAGGGGCTGGTGGAACATTTTCTTCCCAGGGCTCGGGATTATCTGGCCCTGATGCAATTGATCCCTTTGTTGGGCGGGCGGTATGAGAAGGTGGAAAAATTGGGCCAGGGGAGCTTCGGCGAGGTCTGGCTGGTACTGGACACCGAAATGGTCGGCCCTAAGCGGCACTATGTCGCCAAGATTCCTTTCCTTAAAGCGGCCAATCCCAAGTTCCGCAAGGAAGCCACCATCTGCCAAAGGCTGGCCCCTCACCCCGGAGTGGTGGGCCTGGTGGCTACCTTGGAGGACGAGGGCAAATTAATCTTGATCCAGGAATATGTGGAGGGCCAGACCCTGGCGGATATGCTGGGGGAGAAGCTGCCCCGGCCCCTGGTGGAGCGGATCATCCTGCAATTGATCGAGGTGGTGGCCCATGCCCACGGCCACCGCATCATCCATCGGGACATCAAGCCCAACAACATCTTCATCCAGCCGGACGGCACCCTGAAATTGCTGGACTTTGGGGCCGCCAAGATCCTTAGAGATAAGGACATCGGCGCCACGGTGGTGGGCTCCCGGCCCTTCATGGCCCCAGAGCAGATCATGGGGGAAAGTGAGCGCCGCAGCGACATCTGGGCCATAGGCGTCCTGATGTATTTACTTTATACCGGGGAACTCCCGTTTTATAGCGAGGTGGAAAAACTGCTGATCGATATGATCCTGGAACAGGAACCGCTGCCCCCCCGGGAGCATAACGCGGAAATTCCCCCGGCCCTGGAGACCATTATCATGAAGTGCCTCAAAAAGAAGGTGGCGGAACGCTACCTCCAGGCTATAGCCCTGAGAGCCGATCTTTTGCGCCACTTCCCCCACTACGGCACCCGGACCGGCAGGTGGCCATGGACCCAGTAACCCATGTGGCCACCGGGGTGATCTTATCCCAATTGCTGCCCACTCCCTCTCGGGTATGGGGAGCGGTGGCCGGAGCAGTTTTCGCCCTGCTGCCCGACCTGGATTACCTTCTAATGGCCGTGGACCGACTGGCCTTTCTCCGCCACCACCGGGGCTTTACTCATTCTTTGATCGCGATCCCCCTCTTTGCCCTATTGGGAACGGGGGTGGGCCGGGCTCTGGCCGGTCCCCGCTGGTTTCGGCCCCTTTTCTTTCTGGGGCTGGCAGTTTTGGTTAGCCACCTGATCCTGGACTTGGCCACCCCTTTCGGCACCCAGATCTTCAGTCCTTTCACCAGACGCAAGGTGGCCCTGGATTGGCTCTTTATTATCGACCCCTATCTGACCTTTCTTTTGGCCGCGGGCGCGGGAGCGGCTCTTTTTTTCCCAAGCTGGGGCCGCCAGGCAGGAGCTTTTTTCCTAACTGCCGGGGCGGCCTATATTCTCCTCTGTGGCGTTTATCATCATCGGGCCCTGGCCCTGGCCCATCAGGTATTCCCGGAGAAGCCAGGGGAAGTAACGGTGGCCGCCTTGCCCCAACCCTTTTCCTGCCGTCGCTGGCATTTGATCGGCGCCGGTCCGGAGAGAATTAGCCAAGCCTTTATCCAGCTGCCTTATCTGGCATGTCTCGGGAGGGGTGCCGCAGTTAAGATTACCGAGGCCACCACCATAAACTGCAACCAGGATTGCCGGGTACCCCCGGTGCCTTACCAGCCGCCCCAGGACCTTACGGTCCAGACCTGGACCGGAGCCTGGCCGGCGCCCAGGGAATTTCCCCCGGAGGCCAGGCGGATCCTCGACATCTATCTGGAGTTCGCCCGCTTCCCCCTGCTTTTTCGCGCCCAATACCTGGGGGAAGAACAACTGGTGGAATGGTTGGATCTGCGCTTTAGCGTGCCGGGGCGGACCTTTCCCTTCGTGCTGCAGTTCCACCTGGACAGCCAGGGCAGACTGCAAAAATGGCTACTGGGCCGGCGTCAGGGAGAAGAGCCTTGACTTGAGGAGAGGGCTGGGGGAATTTTTTGTAAGGGTTCCCCCACCCTCCCCTCAAACTCCCCTCCCAACCCCCTTAAGGGTTTGGGGGAGGGGGTAAGGGCCTGCGGCCCTTACCCCCTCCCCCAAGTACTTATTTTGGGGCCAGCCCTTTGACAGCCATTAGAGGCATAAAAATATCAAAGTTTTTCTTAGGCCAGCCTTTTTGTGCCTTTTGTCCTTTAGCGTCCTCCAGGGATTGGACGTGCGCTCCGGCTATGGGGAGCCTATGAATCGGCAGGAAATCCGGGCCAACCTTCTGGCCCATCTGAAATACCTGAGCGTCGAGCTGGGGGACCGGTCGGTTTACCGCCCGGAAAATCTCCAGGCCGCTGAGCATTATGTCCAGCAAGCTTTCCTTGAGATGGGTTACCAGCCCCGGCGTCAAACCTTTATTTACCAACGGTTGGAAGTGAGCAATATCATCGCCGGAGACCAGCCCCCTGGCGGCTATTATATCCTGGGGGCCCATTTCGACACGGTGGCCGGAACCCCGGGGGCGGACGACAACGCCAGCGGGGTGGCGGTGCTCCTGGAGGTGGCCAGGCAGGCCCGGCACCTTACCCTGCCGCGGCCCTGGACCTTCATCGGCTTCACCACCGAGGAACCCCCGGCCTTTTTCACCCCCTACATGGGCAGCCGGGTCTATGCCAAAAGCGCCCGCAAACAAAAAGAAAACATTCTGGGCATGCTCTGCCTGGAGATGGTGGGGTACTATCGCCAGGAGCCTGGGAGCCAAGACCTGCCCCTGATCCTGCGGTTTATGGGTTACCCCACCACCGGCAACTTTATCGGCCTGGTAAGTGATCGCCGCTCCAAACCTTTCATGCGACGCCTGGACACGGCCCTGAAACAGGGTTGCCGTTTGCCCACGGTCACTCTGGCCGCCCCCCTGGGGGGCCACCTCCTGCCGGAGGTGCGCTTAAGCGACCACGCCAATTTCTGGGACGAGGGCTACCCGGCGGTGATGCTCACGGATACCGCGTTCATGCGCAACCCTAACTACCACGGCCCGGCAGATACCCTGGAAAAACTGGACCTGGAGAACATGACAGAACTCACCCTGGGCCTGGTAAATTTTCTGAGGATGGAAGGAAAGTGAAGTTTTGAGGGGAGGGCTGGGGGACTTTTTTGTAAGTGGTCCCCCACCCTCCCCTCAAAATCCCCACCAACCCAATAAAAACCCGTAAGTGCTTGGGGGAGGGGTTGTGGGGGAGGGGGTAAGGGCCTGCGGCCCTTATAGATAGGAAGAGCA
>JAUXZO010000204.1 GCA_030692685.1 Acidovorax sp.
CCCAGACCCGAAAACAGAAGAGGGACCGGTGCTCTGCTGGCCCGGCGCGGGCGCGGGGATCCTGCCGGGATAGGGGGAGGGTGGTTTTTCGGGGAGGGGGCTAAGGGCCGGTGGCCCTTACCCCCTCCCCCAAACCCCCACCCCCAATCCCTTAAGGGTTTTAGGCCTGGGAAGGCGGGGCCTTTGGCCCCGCCTTCCCAGGCCCCTTACACGGGTTGGGAGGGGGTGTGGGGAGAGGGCAGTGACCCCTTACAAAAAAGTCCCTGGCTCTTCCCCCACATACCGAATCATCTTTGTCTTTGAAAAGTGAGGTGGCCTTATGTGTGATGAATCTCAGAAGTTGGCGCCGCTTAAAGAAGCCAAGGCCAGGTATGACGCCACGGTGGCCAAGGTCTTGCAAAAGATGCCGGAGCGCCGGGCCCAGTTTGTCAACACCTCCGGCATTCCCGTTGACCGGGTCTATACTCCCCTGGATATGGAAGGTTTTGACTATTTGCGACAATTGGGGATGCCCGGCCAGTATCCTTTTACCCGGGCGGTGCAGCCCACGGCTTATCGCGGCCGCTATTGGACCATGCGCCAGTATGCCGGCTTCGGCAGTGCCGAGGAGACCAACGAGCGCTACCATTACCTGTTAAAGGCGGGCCAAACCGGCCTGTCGGTGGCTTTCGACCTTCCCACCCAGATCGGCTATGATTCCGACCACCCCCTGGCCCAGGGCGAGGTGGGCAAGGTGGGGGTGGCCATTGACTCTCTGTGGGATATGGAGCGCCTGTTTCAGGGCATCCCCTTGGAGCAGGTGTCCACCTCCATGACCATCAACTCCCCCTGCGCCGTGATTCTGGCCATGTACCTGGCCGTGGCCGAGAAACAAGGCATTAGCTTCGATAAACTCAGGGGCACGGTGCAAAACGACATCTTGAAGGAATACCCGGCCCGGGGAACTTATATTTTTGCGCCCCGGCCCTCTATGCGCCTCATCGTGGACATCTTCGCTTTTTGCACCGCGCACGTGCCCCAGTGGAACACCATCAGCATCAGCGGTTATCACATTAGGGAGGCCGGGTCCACCGCGGTGCAGGAGATCGCCTTTACCCTGGCCAACGGCATCGCCTACGTGGACGCGGCCATCAAGGCGGGACTCAAGGTGGACGACTTCGGCCCCCGGCTGTCCTTCTTCTTTAACTCCCACGCCGATTTCCTGGAAGAGGTAGCCAAATTTAGGGCGGCCCGGCGGCTGTGGGCCAAGATCATGAAAGAGCGCTTCGGGGCCCAGGACCCCCGCTCCCTGATGCTGCGCTTCCACACCCAGACCGCGGGCTGCACCCTGACCGCGCAACAGCCGCTGAACAACATCATGCGGGTGGCCTTCCAGGCCCTGAGCGCGGTCCTGGGCGGCACCCAGTCCTTGCACACCAATTCCTTTGATGAGGCCCTGGCCCTGCCCTCGGAGTTGGCGGTGCAGGTGGCCCTGCGCTCCCAGCAGGTCATTGCCTACGAGACCGGCGTGGGCGACACCGTGGACCCCCTGGCCGGCTCCTATTACCTGGAGTACCTTACGGACCAGGTGGAAGCCAAGGCCCAGGAATACCTGGACCAGATCGACCGCCTGGGCGGCGCGGTGGCCGCCATCGAAAAAGGCTTCATCCAGAAAGAGATCGGCGCCAGCGCCTACCGTTACCAGCAGGAAATCGAAACCGGCGACCGGGTGGTGGTGGGCTTAAATAAATTCCAGATTAAGGAAGAAAAACTCCGGGACCTCCTCAAGTTGGATCCAACGGTGGGAGAAAAACAGGTGGCCCGCCTGCAGGAACTGAAAAGCTCCCGGGATAACGCGGCGGTTAGTCAGGCCCTGGCGGAACTTAAAACCGCGGCTCAGGGCGACGCCAACCTCATGCCCCCCATCCTCAAGGCGGTCAAGACCCTGGCCACCCTGGGAGAAATCTGCGACACCTTAAGGGAAGTCTTCGGCGAATACGAAGCCCCGGCGTTGGTGTAGGTAGGAGGGAAGAGCTCTGGGGGGGGGGGGGGGGGGGGGGGGGGGGGGGGGGGGGGGGGGGGGGGGGGGGGGGGGGGGGGGGGGGGGGGGGGGGGGGGGGGGGGGGGGGGGGGGGGGGGGGGGGGGGGG
>JAUXZO010000205.1 GCA_030692685.1 Acidovorax sp.
CCCCCCCCCCCCCCCCCCCCCCCCCCCCCCCCCCCCCCCCCCCCCCCCCCCCCCCCCCCCCCCCCCCCCCCCCCCCCCCCCCCCCCCCCCCCCCCCCCCCCCCCAGCACCCTTAGCGGTAGGCCTGGTGGAAGCGGGAGGCGGTGCCTTGGGGAATTTTCAGGCGATAGGCGCCCGGAGGCAAGCTGGCCCCTTTGATCCAGGGATTAAGGGTCTTGATGGTCTTATAATAGCTGCCGCAAGCGTCGGCCAGGCTTTTCACCGGCACCTCCTGAGTCAAGGTAAAGCCCACCTCATCATAATTCAGGGGCGGATAAAGCTGGTCTGCCGGAATATCATAACCATAGGCGGCCGGGTCCTCCACGACGATCTTGGCCGCCAGGATGCGGTAGACATAACGCTCCGTCTCTTCAGGCAGACTCAGGTGGTAAAAGTTTTTCACCCCCTGGGCCGCCACTTCCTTTTGCACCCGGCCCTCGCCGCAATTATAAGCGGCCAAAGCCAGGGGCCAGTTCTGGAAAAGTTGCTGCAACTCCTTTAGATAGCGCAGGGCCGCGTCGGTGGCGGCCCCGAACTCCAGGCGCTCATCTATAGTCTCGTTGGCCTTGAGCTGATAACGCTGGGCAGTGGGCCCCATGAACTGCCAGGGCCCCAGGGCGCCCGCCGGAGACTTGGCCCTGGGGCGCAGATCGCTTTCCACCAGAACCACGTACTTCAGATCCAGGGGCAACCGTTGCGCCCTAAGCTTCTTTTCGACCTCGGCGAAATAGCGGTGCGCCCGTTTGAGCCACATGGTGGTTTGGGCCCGGCTCCACACCACAATGGTGAACTCCCGGTCCAGCTCTTCTTTGACCTCGGGCTCATTAAGGGGCACCATCTCCCCACATAAGGTTATTCTTTCCGGGACCCGATAATAGGGGAAGCGGATGACCTCCCGGGCCATTCCGGGGGGCGTTTCGGGCCCCACCGCCGAGGTCAAGCCCCCGGGCCAGAAGCATAGACCGGCAAATAAGAAAATGATTATCAGCGCCATAGGCGGTCATCCCCGAAATCTTTAGATTTTCATTGCTATGCATTTATCGCACCTACGCTGCCCTGTCAAGAAAACAGGGCTGGAGAGTATGTGGGGGGGGCCAGGGAGCTAAGCTCCCTGCCCTCCCCCCATGCCCCCCCCAACCCGTGTATGGGTGTTGGAGAGGGGGGGGCCTTCGGCCCCGCCATCTCCAACAAAATAAAACCCTTATGGGGGTTGTGGGAGGGGGTTTGGGGGAGGGGGCAGGGGCCGTCGGCCCCTGGCCCCCTC
>JAUXZO010000206.1 GCA_030692685.1 Acidovorax sp.
CCCCCCCCCCCCCCCCCCCCCCCCCCCCCCCCCCCCCCCCCCCCCCCCCCATACCTTTATCCCCTCATCGCGCCTTCATGCTGCAGCAGCCACCGTTTCTGCTCAGGGCCGGAGCTATAGCCGCCCAGGGAGCCGTCCGCCTTGATGACCCGGTGGCAGGGTATGATGAAAGGGATGGGGTTGGCGCTGTTGGCCTGGCCCACGGCCCGGGTGGCGTTGGGCTTTCCCAGACGGGCGGCCAGGTCGCCATAAGAGATGGTGGCGCCCCAAGGGATTTCCCGCAGCTTTTGCCAGACCTGGAGTTGAAAGGCGGTGCCCTGGAGATCCAGGGGAATGGTGCGGAAACTCGTTGATATAAAATCGAAATAATTAGAAAGCTCCTGTTTAGTTAAATCCATGCAGTAAACAATGGCCAGTGGGGGAGCGTCAGATGGTTTCGTGGCCTCAGATTGATCTTTCCAATGTTCAAGGTCCGCGCTGTCGATAAAACTTATGGAGGCAAGACCCCTAAAGGTAAAAACCAACAAGAGAGAGCCTAACGGGGTATCTGCCACAATTGCGTGCCGTTTTTTATCGATTTTTACTTCCATTCTTTCCATTTAAGTTCATTACCTCTTCTTCGAGAGTTCTACAAAAAGCGTAGTCTGGTCGGTTAACTGGGGTAATTCTGTGCGATTAAAAGAGAACCAGCTTTTCTTACAAGGAACAACCCCTAAATTAGCTTTAATTTTAACAGACTTAGCTTCTTGGGGAACCTTAAGAATGAGAATCGATTTAAATTCATTAGCGCCACACAACTCTGATTTCAGGTTATAGCGCCAAAGAATATCCTGGTCACTGGTCCCTTTTACCTCGATGGCGGCTTTGCGGAAACTGTATTTAAAAGGCCCCAGAGTGATGCCAGACTTAAGTTTGGCGTCTCCCTCAATTTTCTGAAAAGGAATTATTTCAGAACGCACCTGGGGAACCACGAAGTTAAAGCTCGCGTCAATACCGATGGCGCCTTCGGTATCGATGGCGAATATTTGAATATCTTTTCTATCCGGGAAGAGACGAATAGGACGGGTGCGGCGGGCAGGATCTTTAACGTCATCCACCAAGGTAAGGGCAAATACCGCCGATCGCGGGAATACATCGTTTTCCAGGAGGCAGCTAAAGACCACCTCCACCCAGTAAAAGTCATATTTTTGCTCCTCATGGTCAACTCTCAGATCTGGCGGGAGTTCCACGTGGGCCGCTTTTAAGAGAGGAAGTAATGGCCTTGTTTCGGCCTGGGAACTTATATCTATACCATTACGAAAGAATTGGGTAATGTCCCCTTTCACCTGTGTCAGTTCTTTTTCGAGGCCAGACACCTTCGGCATGGAACCTTTCCGAAGGGGAACCGTTTTGTGAATCTCTGAAGTAAGCTGATTATCCAGGTTTTTCAAGCTCTCTTCATCCAATCGAACGCGGCGTATTTCCCCGGATAATTGCGGCTTATCCTGGGCAGATGAATTGGAACAGAACGGCAAAACACAGGTTAATAATAATAGTCCTAAAAGTAGCAACGTATTCTTATAAATTTTGTCCAATAAAAAGGGATATGAGTTGCTCTTCATTGGATAACCCTCCATTCTTGCTTTTATGGTTATGGGTTTTTTGAAGAAACGAAGTATAATTGGCCCCTGTTCTTCCCTTTAATGTCTCTAATCCTTAAGGTCTATTAATGTTTGGTTAATTTATTCCTAACACTTTATAATATTAATCATGGGAAATTGAAACTCGTTAAAATTATTATAATATAAGTAGGACCCAAAAACAAATTTTAATTGGGTTAAACGATTTGGTTCACGGCCAGCACCGCGAACCACAGGTTTCCATCCAGGGCCGACACCGGCTTCAGGGGAGTGCCGGCCAGACTGTCCCTAAACGGCACCATCTGGGTTCCCAGGAGGCCCGAGAAAATATACCAATTTTTGGTAAGAAATTCCGG
>JAUXZO010000217.1 GCA_030692685.1 Acidovorax sp.
GCGCGGGGCTTCAACAAGCCCAGCCCGAACGGTTCTGAGTGATTCAACGCGAATCCGTATCCCGTACGAGAAGGTGTGAAGTCGCAACCATGGTGGAATCCACAACCATCTCCCAACTCGGCGACGCCCGCACCGGCAAGCTCGCCGACAACCTGAGCGGCTTTGGCCGCACCTTGCGCCGCGCTGGTGTGCGGGTGGATGCGGCCCGCATGGCGCTGGCCCAGCAGGCCGTGATGCTGGTGGGCGTGGGGCGCGGCGATTTCAGCGCTGCGCTGGAGGCCGTGCTGGTCAGCCGCGAACAAGACCGCATGGTCTTTCGCGAGTTGTTCGACGCTTATTTTCGCAATCCCAACGTCGCCCAAAAGCTGCTCGCGCAGATGCTGCCCAGTGCCGAATCCAAGGCCCAGCCAGTCAAGCGCCGCCCGCGTGTGAGCGAAGCCCTGGCCCCGGTGCGTGCTGCGCGCAATGCGCCCGCGCCGCGCGAGGAAGACAAGATCGAGTTCGACGCCGCCATGACGGCCAGTGACCTGCAGCGCCTGCGGGAGGCCGACTTCAACCAGCTATCTGCCAGCGAATACCTGCTGGTGGAGCGCCTGGCGCGCGAAGTGCCTTTGCCCCTGCCGCACTATGCTGCACGCCGCACGCGGCCCGGTGTGCGTGGTAGCCGCCCGCACTGGCCGGGTGCGATGCACCTTGCGGCTCGCACAGGGGGCGAGGTGTTGCGGGTGCCCCTGTTGCAGCGGCGCCAGCAGCCGGTGCCGCTGTTGGTGCTGGTCGATGTGTCGGGCTCGATGGAGCGCTATGCGCGGCTGCTGCTCGCGTTTTTGCATGCCGCCACCGCACCGCGCCACACGGGCGCTGCCTTGCGCCGCGACGTGTTTGCATTTGGCACCGGTTTGACTGAGTTGACCCCAGCGTTTCGCCTGGCCGACACCGACGCGATGCTGGAGGCCGCGAGCCATTCCATTCAGGACTTTGCGGGTGGCACCCGCATGGGCGACAGCCTGGCCCAGTTGCGTCTGCAGCACGCCCGGCGGCTGGTGGGGCGCCGCACACTGGTGCTGCTGATCACCGACGGGCTGGACACGGGCGCGCCCGAAGTGCTGGAGCGCGAGCTGGGCTGGCTGCGCCGCCACTGTGGCCGCCTGCTGTGGCTCAACCCGCTGCTGCGTTTTGACGGCTATGCGCCCACCGCGCGGGGCGCATCGGCACTGCACCGCCAGGCCCACGGCATGGTGGCTGTGCACAACCTGAGCCGCCTGCAAGACCTGGCGGCCAGCCTGGCCGCCGTGCTGCGGCAGTGACTCCGTTCAAGAATACCGACATAACGAGAGGAATCCACCATGGAAATGCAAGCCAGCCGAACCCTCGCCGTGAGCCAGCAGCAGGCCTGGGAGGCGCTCAACGACCCCGAGGTGCTCAAGCTGTGCATCCCTGGCTGCGACAAGGTGGAACCCACGGGCGAAAACCAGTACGCCGTGGCGATGGCCCTCAAGATCGGCCCCGTGTCGGCCAAGTTCGCGGGCAAGATCACGCTGTCTGACATCGTGCCGCCCGAGAGTTACACCATCGCTTTTGATGGATCTGGCGGGGTGGCCGGGTTTGGCAAGGGCAATGCGCGGGTCAAACTGGTGCCGTTGCCTGCTGATGCCTCCCATGCGGTGGGGCAGGACAACTGCGAGCTGCACTACACCGTGCACGCCACTGTGGGCGGCAAGATCGCCCAGCTGGGTCAGCGGCTGATCGACGGCGCCGCGAAGACGATGGCCGAGGATTTTTTTAAACGCTTTGACAACGAGATGCAGCGCCGCCATCCCCGCGCAGAGCTGGTGGATTCGGCGCACGGGCCCGACACCGTGCCGGCTGAAGGGCCCACCCAGCCCGGCGCCCTGACGGCGCTGGCGGCATCTGCGGGTGAGAACAATCCCCCGAGCGGCATACCTGTTTGGGTATGGGTGGCGGGCGCCGCGGCGTTGGTGGTGTTAGCGTGGGTGATTAACTGATTTCCCCTGAGCCGCTTCGCGTCATCCCCCTGGGGGACGCCTCCGGTGGCCCGGCGAAGCCGGTTCCACGGTGGCGCTGGTATCGAGGCGCGACAGTTTTTGAAGGCCGGGGTAGCGGCAGTGCAGTGGGTTCGGAACCCTGTAAATGAATAGGTGATGAGGAAATGGAAAACCTGGATGTGATGGTGTTGCGTACGCTGCAGGGCTGGCGTGCCGCCGGGCGGCGGGCACTGTTGGCCACGGTGGTGCGCACCTGGGGCTCGTCGCCCCGGCCTGTGGGGTCCATCATGGCGCTGTGCGAAGACGGGGCGGTGGTGGGTTCGGTGTCCGGCGGCTGCATAGAGGACGATCTGATCGACCGGCATACGCGGGCTTACGCCCAAAGTGCGCCCGCATCCAACGCGGGGAGCCCCACAGACCACCCCACAGACCACCGCATCCCCAGCGGGCCTCCGACGTTTGTGAAGTACGGAGTCACCGCCGACGAAGCGCATCGCTTCGGTCTGCCCTGCGGCGGCACACTGGAACTGCTGCTGGAGTTCGACCCCGACCCCGACAGTCTGGCGGCGTTGATTGCTGCGCTGGGAGCAGGACGGTTGATGCAGCGCACCGTGCGCCTGGCCGATGGCCTGGTCGCCCTGCAGCCCGCAGCGGCCCCTGCCGACCTGGTGGTGGACGCCCAGCAACTCACCAATACCTTTGGTCCCGAATACCGCATGCTGTTGATCGGTGCAGGCCAGCTGGCCGAGTACCTGGCCACCATGGCGCTCTTCAATGGTTTTGCGGTCACGGTGTGTGACCCGCGCGAGGAGTATCGAGGCAGCTGGAGCGTGCCTGCTGCGACGGTGGTCAGCGACATGCCCGACGATGTGGTGCTGGCCTTCAAGCCCGACCGGCGCAGCTGCGTGGTGGCGCTCACGCACGACCCCAAGCTGGATGACCTGGCGCTGCTGGAGGCCCTGAACACCGAGGCTTTCTATGTGGGCGGTATCGGATCGCGCCGCAATAACGAGGCGCGCCGCGCCCGCATGATCGAACACTTCGACCAGTCGGAGGAAAGCCTGGCGCGCCTGCGCGGGCCGATTGGCATCTACATCGGCAGCAAGACGCCGCCCGAGATTGCGGTAAGTGTGATGGCCGAGATCCTGGCTGTCAAAAACGGGGTGACCCTGCCGCGCGACATGGAAGTGGCCCAGGCCAAGAACGACCGCGAACTGGCGCACAACGACCCCGGTGCGCTGGTGTGTGGGGTGCGCGCAGCGTAGTGCTACAGCGGCTGGGACCGTAACTGCAACTGCTGTCGCACGTGGTGCAGCAGCCCTTCACAGGCGTCTTCCACCAGGTCCAGCACCTCTTCAAAACCCGCGGCCCCACCGTAGTACGGATCGGGCACCACCGGGCTCTCGAACTGTTGGCAGAACTCGGTCATGCGGCGCAGCTTGCGGGCTTGTTCGGGCGGGCAAAGGTCTTGCGCCAGCGCCAGGTTGTCCCAGTCCATCGCCAGGATCAAGTCGTACTGGTCGAAGTCGGTGGCCAGCATTTGCCGCGCGCGGAGATCCGACAGGTCATAACCCCGTTGCGCCGCATGCCGCTGGGTGCGTTCGTCCGGCGCCTTGCCGGGGTGGTAATTGTGGGTGCCGGCCGAGTCCACACGAACCTGGTCCGCGAGACCGCTGTGCGCTACCTTGTGGCGGAACACACCGTGGGCTGTGGGGCTGCGGCAGATGTTGCCCATGCAGACAAACAGGACCGAATATGTGGCGGCGGGCTTGTGCATGTCACTCAGCAGATGTTCAGGCCGACATCACTACCGGGCCACCCTTGGCAATGCCGCGCTGGTAAGCCGGGCGCGCCTTCATGCGTTGTTGGTAGGCCTTCAGCTGGGGGCAGGCACTGGCCTTGCGGGTGCGCGACAGGGCCGCCTCTACGGCAAAACTCATTTGAAAATCGGCCATGGTGAGGTGCTCGCCTGCGAACCAGGTGTTTTTGCCCAAATGGCTTTCCATGAAGTCGAGTGCCGTGTCCAGGTTGGGGTCGATCACCTTCTCCTGCACCTTGCCGCACAGTGCCTTGGCGATGGGTTTGACGAAAAACGGCATGGGCTGTCCGGGGATGGCCATGAACACCAGCTTCATCACCAGCCAGTTCATCAACGAGCCTTCGGCGTAGTGCATCCAGAAGCGGCACTGGCGGTACTCGGGTGTGCCGCGGACCGGCTGAAGATGGGCCAGATCGCCGCCAGCCTGCGCGCCATAGGTCTCCACCAGGTATTCGACGATGGCGCCGGATTCCGCAATCACCTCGTCGCCATCTGTGATCACCGGTGATTTGCCCAATGGATGGATCTTTTTAAGCTCAGGCGGCGCCAGCTTGGTGGCCTTGTCGCGCTGATAAATTTTCAGCTCGTACTGGACTCCGAGTTCTTCCAGGAGCCAGAGGATGCGCTGCGAGCGCGAGGTTTCGAGGTGGTGGACTGTGATCATCCGATCCATCTTATTCATATTCAATATGCGCCGGGTGCAACACTGTTGTGGCGCAGCGCATTTGCTCTGAGCGCGTGCGCTTCTCCTCGCTACCGTACAAAGAGCGGGTCAGAGCCGAGCCAGGAAGGCTCGCAACTCCAGCCAATGCTCCACACACTGCTCTGCCACCAAATGGGAGGCCGAGGTTTCGAGTTGTTGCGCTCGCACGCTGGCGCTCGGATGACCAAGTGTCAGTAGTACGGTGGCCAAACTGTGCGCAAGGCGACGCAGAGCCGGCCAGTCCTGCGCCGCGCAGGCAGCGTCCCCTAGTTTTACATCTGCGTGAAACTGGTGCAGGCAGCTGTCCCTGTAGGCCTTGAAAAGGAAGGCATCACCTGCGAAGTGAGTTGCAATGGCTTGCGCCTCATCGGTTTCTGCGCTGTTGGCACTGATCGAATCAGCGGTTGCGGTTTCGGTTTCGGTTGCGGGCGTACGGGCAGGCTGGTCAGTATTCAGATGAAGCGCATCGCGCACGCAAGCTTCCAGGTCCAGCACGGAGGCAGGCTTGGACAGCAGGCGCCACACCTTCATGGCCATCATCTGTTCACGGACCGCGGGCGTAAGCCCCGCGCTGAACACTGCGACCGGCACTTTGCCGCCCAGCGCTGGATCGTTGAGCAGTTGCTGCACCAGGTCGATGCCCGATTCTCCGGGCAGCATCAGGTCGGTGATGATCAACCGCACGCTGTCGGTGTGCAGTGCCTGCATGGCATCCGGCACGTTGGTGCAAATCACCAGTTCAATGGGTAGCTCGTCCAGCGCCATCTGCACAAAGCGGGCAATGGAGGTGTCGTCCTCCACCAGCAGCACGCGAGGCAGTGTCATGAAGGCGTCTTCGCGGACTGCAGACACGCCGAAAGGGCCGCTGGCAGCTCTGCCACCAGCCTCGGTTTGTGGATGACCTGGACGCCTTGCAAGGCAAATGCGTAAGGTTCCCGCTGTTGCGCATCCAGCGAGGTCACGACAATCAGGTGGCTTCGCGCGAATTGTGGCTGCGAGCGCAGCGCCGTGATCAGCGTAGCGCCGTCAATGCCTGGCAGCAGGATGTCCACGATAAGCACATCTGGCTGTGTTTGGCCGTACATGGCCAGACCGGCAATTCCGTCATTGGCCACATGCAGCACAACGTCCGGGAAATGCTGCTGCACGATCAAGCCCACCAGATTCTGGAAGTGCACGGAGTCCTCGATCAAAAGAACCTGTTGCACGCCGACTGCCACTTTGAGAGGCGGAGAGGGCGGTTTCTTGACTGAAGTGCTTGCAGGACCTGCCGTGGCGGGAAGCGTTGCTTTATCGGCCCCGGTATGCCCGCGGGCACTGAGCCAGCGCTCTACCGATGCGCGCGAGATTCTGCGATGTCCACCAGGCGTTTTCCAGGCCTCTAGTTCATTGCGATCCACCATGAGTTGGACGGAGCGCACGGCCATGCCAAGCATCTTGGCAACCTCCAGCGTGGTGCAGTTGTCGAGGGGGGGCAGTGGGGGGTGTGTGTCAGATTGCATGGCTAACGTATTTTCGCGCAAATTTCTTGTGTTTGAGCTTGCATTTGATAAATATGATCGATATGATTCGTTAAATCAAAAAATTACGACTAAAGCTGATTTTTAACCGTTTAAGTGATCCAAACCTTTGAAAAGGCACGTCTCATGAAAAAAATCCTGATCGTTGAAGACCACATGGATATTCGCAAGCTGCTCAGAATGACGCTGGAGTTTGATGATTTCGAGATCCATGAAGCAGCCACTGGTGATGTCGGTTGGGCAATGGCGCAAGAACTTCGGCCTCACATGGTTCTGCTCGACGTGATGATGCCGGGGGCTCTCAATGGGCTGGAGGTGTGTCGGCTTATCAAAGACGATCCCCGGATGCGGCACACTAAAGTGATCATGCTCACCGCGCGGGTGCAGGCGGCGGACCGGGAGGCGGGTGCTGCAGCGGGGGCGGATGACTACCTCATGAAGCCTTTCAGCACGCTGCAGGTACTGGAGACCATCTACCGCATGGAGGCAGCCCTGTGAACGACGGTTGCTCTCGACGCGACTGTCCGTTGGCTGGCGGTCAGGAGCGGCAGTTCGATGAAGAGGCGGGGGCGCAAATGGAGTGTTTTGTGCAGGATTTCGGGCGCATGTACCGCGAGCGCAACGAAGCGTTGCGCGAGGTGACTCGGGCACATCAGTCGGCTCTGCTGCAGTTGTCCCTGGCTGCAGAGATGAAGGACGGCGATACCGGTGTGCACATCGTGCGGATGGGATATCTGGCAGAGGCGCTGGCCCTTTGCCTGGGTCAAAGCCCTGCTTACGCCAGCATGCTGCGCCAAGCTGCGCCGATGCACGATATTGGCAAAATCGGAATCCCGGACTGTGTGTTGAAGAAGCCAGGCCCGTTGACCGAAAAGGAGCGCCAAGTCATGAACACCCATCCCGCCATGGGAGCGGAAATTCTGGGGCGATCGCACATTCCTGTTTTCCTTATGGCGGCGGAGCTTGCATTGACGCACCATGAGCGCTATGACGGCAGCGGATATCCGGCGGGCCTTGTGGGTGACGCGATACCTCTTTCGGGCCGAATCACGGCAGTGGTGGATTTTTTTGACGCTTTGACGATGGATCGTGTGTATCGGCCTGCTTTTACGGTAGAGCGGGCTATGTCCATGCTGGTCGCAGAAAGTGGCGTTGCGTTTGACCCGATGGTCGTGAATGCGTTCGTGGCCCATGCAGAAGAAATTGATGCATTGCGGTGCCGGATCACGCGGGAGCGCCCCTCCTTCGATGCATTGATCGACTCCTTGTGAGATCTCTCGCAACCCTTGAAACTGGATCCAAGATATGACTGCTAAAAACAACATTGGGTGCCCAGCTTTGGTGGCCTTGGCCATGTATCTCGGGCTGTGCGCATCCCCCGTATTTGCGGGTCAAGTTTTGGAGAGGGTGCAGACCCATGCCGTGGTCAGGGTGTGCATCTGGTCGGGTTATTACGGAGTCACCTACCGTCACCCGCGCACGCAGGAGTTGAACGGTATTGACATTGAACTGGCCACTGAGCTGGGCCGTGATCTGAAAGCTAAGGTTGAGTTTGTGGAGTCGTCTTTTCCGACGCTCATTGACGACTTGACCCAGGGCCGGTGCGACGTGGCGATGTTTGCCATTGGCATATTGCCTCAGCGGGCCGAAAAACTGTCTTTCACCCAACCCTATCTGCGCAGTGATATCTACGGCATCACCACCAAAAGCAATGCCGTCGTCAAACAATGGACCGATATCGACAAACCCGGCGTGATGGTGGGAGTGCAGGCGGGGACGTTCATGGAGCCTGTGATGGCCCAGAACCTCAAAAAAGCCACCATGGTGACGGTAAAACTTCCCGCCACGCGCGAACGGGAGCTGGTGGCAGGTCGAGTCGATGTGTTCATGACCGACTACCCCTACAGTCGCCGGTTGTTGGACAACGCCGACTGGGCGCGGCTGATTGAGCCGCCGCAGCCATTCTTCGTTTTGCCGTATGGCTACGCGGTAAAACCGGGCGATGAAAGCTGGCTGACCACTATGGATGCTTTTGTGACCCGCATCAAACGCGATGGGCGATTGAAAGACGCGGCCGGTCGCCACGGCCTTGATGCGATTGTGGTTCGCTGACATGAAGCTGTTTCGTCGACGTGCCTGGAATGGACTGAGTTCATGGTTTTCGCAAACCAGTCATTTGGTGTTGATCGGCGGCGGCGTGTCTGCCGTGTTGACGTTGGCTGCCGTGACTGCATTGGCGGTCAATGATTTCCGTGCTGCGCGCACTAATAGCCAGACGCACGCAGCGCTGTTGGCGCGCGTGCTGGAAGACCACGCCACCCGCACGCTAGATTCTGCCGAGCTTGCGCTTGAGGCTCTTTCGAGTTCACCTGCGCTTAACGCTGCGTCGGCTGACCCGCGCAGCATGACCGGTGCCCTCAATCAGGCGTTGGTGAGCCTGTCTTTTTTGCGGGGGCTGGCGGTGGTGGATGTCGGCGGACGCGTGGTGGCCAGCACGCTGGCGCGGGATGCCGAAATCTTTGTGGACATGGATAAGTTAGGACCCAAAATCATGCCCGGCCAGAGCGCGCTGGGTAGTTTGCTGGCAGGCCGCAGCCTGCAAAGCATCCGGTTGCGAGGAGAGCCCATAGATGCCCCAGCGGGCGTGGGCTACATCCCGTTTCTGTATGGATATACCAATGAAGCCGGGCATTTTCTTACCCTGGCTGCCCTGATCAACCCCGATGCTTTGTCGAGCTTTCAGAGTCTGGCGCTGGAGTCCGAGCCTTTCGACTCGGTCGTCACGTCGTATGACGGGCAAATCCTGGCTGCTTCTGGCGCTGCAGCGTCCTTGGTGGGGCAGACCGTTGGGCACATCCCCGTGTTCAATCAGTTCCTGCCGAAGCAGGAGCACGCCACTTATCTGGGCGCCGGGGTGCTGGGCCTGCAACAGATACTCAGCTTCCGTGCGTCGGAAACCAAGCCTTTGGTTGCCATTGTGGAGCAGTCTTACCGCGCGGCCGTCTGGCGTTGGTTTGCAGAATCACGCGCGCTCATCGGCATTGGGGTGGCTCTGATATTGATGGTGGTGGGCTTGACCGTTGCCGTCTGGCGGGGCGTGCGCACCCGTGAATCCGCCCAGCAAGCGGCACTGGTTGCGCAGGTGCGCATTGCCCAAAGTGAGCGCGAGTTGACGGTGTTGATGCGCAGTGTGCAAGAGCTGATCTTTCGGACTGACGTGCGGGGCGTAATCACTTATGTCAACGCCCACTGGACCGCCTACACCGGGGAGGATACAAGCCGTGCGATCGGACAACGGTTGCAGGAGATCGTGGCGCCAGAAAGTCGCAAGGATGTTTTTAACGCGCTGGACCCCGGTTCTGACGAGGGCGTGCGTGTGTGCCAGGTGATTGCCCGCCTTGCGCACGGGCGGGAGCTGATGTTCCAGATGGCGGTGGTCCCGTTGCGGGTCGACGGTCGCGTGACTGGCTTTGCAGGCAGTGCGGTCGATGTCACAGAGCGCTGGGTAGCTCAACAGCAGTTGCAGGCGCAAATAGCTTTCCAGGACCTCCTGTTGGAGACCAATCCCCTTCCGATCTCCGTTGTTGACGCTGACGGGCGTGTGGTGCGCATGAATGGGGCTTGGGAGGAATACAAAGGACTCTCGCGTGCTTTGGTGATCGGGCGGGAATTGATCAGCCTCCTGCCTCCTGATGAGGCCAAAGTGCATGAAGCTGCCAACGCGCAGCTTTTGCGTTGGGGTGGGCGCACTTATGTCGAGACCAAGGTGTTGCATGGCGATGGCTCTCGAAGAGACACGCGCATTGCCAAGGCGGCCATTGCGGATGAGCATGGGCGGGTGACTGGGGTATTGAGCATCCTGATGGATGTGAGCGAGTTCCGGGCGGCAGAGCGCGCCACGCGGGAGGGCCTGGATGCCGCGGAAGAGGCCTCGCGATCCAAGTCGGAGTTTGTGGCCAACATGAGCCATGAGCTTAGAACACCTTTGCAATCCATTCTGGGCTTTGCAGAGCTGGGCCTGATGCGCGGGAAGGCCACCCCCAAGCTTGCCGGGATGTTTGAGGACATCCATTCGGCAGGCCAACGCATGCTCACCCTTGTGAATGATCTTCTGGATGTGTCCAAGCTCGAAAGCACCGTCGGCACGTTTCACATGGAGCGCATTGACCTTCGAGGTGTAGTGCGCCCGGTGATCCAGGAACTGGAGCCCTTGCTTTCGCGCAGCCATTTGATGATGGACGTGCGCCTGTCTGATATGCCCTTGGTGGCGAAAGCCGATCCGCTGCGGTTTCAGCAAGTGATTCGCAACGTAGTGGCCAATGCCATCAAGTTCTCACCCCCCGGCAGCACCATTACCCTCGAGGGGCGGATGGACTCCAAAGGCCAGGTGCACCTGGTGATTCGGGATGAAGGGCCAGGGATCCCGGAGGCCGAGTTGGGCAGAATTTTTGAGGCGTTTGTTCAGTCCAGCAAGACCAAGGATGGCTCTGGCGGTACAGGGCTGGGCTTGGCGATTTGCCGCAAGATTGTGGAAGCCATGGGCGGTCAGATATATGCCCGCAACCTGCCCGCCAGTGGAGCCGCCTTTCACATTGTGTTGCCCGCGCGAGGGCAGTCCGAGACCATACCCGCAGCTCTTGAATAACGCGACTGTGTGGTTGAGAGTCAGGCGACCTGCAATCGCTTGCGCAAGTAGCACCAAAAACAAAGCCCTCGAAAGAGGGCTTTGTTTTTGGTAAAGGGGCTCTGAGCACCCCTTGGCGATTCAACCGCCCTTTTTGGAGCGCTTGCCAGGATTCTTCTTGCTGCGGGTTGCAACACCGCGCTCCAGGCTAACGCGCTGGCCACGGCCGCCGGTGCTCAGGCTGAAACCAGGCAGGGGCTTGGGTTGTGGGGTGTGCTTGCGGTCTGCTTCGGTGACGATCTTGTTGCCCATGGTAGGTCTCTGAGATAGTGGAAAAAAGAGTGATATTAGGCCACACCCGGGTTGTCGGGCGGTGATCCGGTCTTTTACTGACCTTTACGGGGCCACAAAACTTGTGGCGACACCCGCTCCGTGGTCGGTCGACAGGGCCTGCGTGCAGTGGCGGGGCAGCTCAAAACCCCGCGCAGCGTCTTGAATGGCGTTGGTATGAATGACGGGTGGTTTGGCCCAGACGCCGCCAAAGATGGTGGCGAACGCCACATCCGCCGCATCGCGGCCCACGCCAAAACGCAGCAGGCCCATAGGGATAGCCGTGCCCGAAGGGTCAAAGATGTACCAGCGGTCCCCCAGGTACACCTCTACGTACGCATGAAAGTCCGGTGGGCCCAGTGCCGGGTCGGCACCAAAGTCGGTGCCGGTGGTGAAGCGGGCCGGTATGTTGATGGCGCGGCACAACGCAATCATCAGGTGGGCAAAGTCGCGGCACACGCCGACCTGCTCGACCAGGGTGTCCACCGCCGAGGTGTTCGAGTTGGAGGTATTGGAGGTGAACGCCACGTGCCGCTGCACCCAGTCGCAGATCGCCTGTACGCGGCTGTGCCCCTGCCACAGCGCCCCAAACTCGTTGGTTGCAAGGCGCAGCAGCCGGTCGGACTGGCAGTAGCGGCTGGGGTAGATGTAACCCATCACCTCTTGCGGCAGCCGGCGCACAGGGACTTCTGCCAGTTGGGTGGGGTCGATGCGGTAGTGGTTGATATCTACGGTGGCCGAATACGACAGCTCCAGCGTGCCGGGTTCGCCATGCAGCCGCAGGTAGCGGTTGCCGGTCGCTGGGTCGGTGTGCACCTGGTGCGCAATGGGCTGGTTGATGACCAATCGCTCTGCGCTCACCGACTGGTTGGGAGTTTGCGCAGCGTGGATGTTGAACACAAAATCCGCACCGTATTGGTCTACCTCGTAGCTCAGATCAATCTGCAGCTCCATGCGCACGCAGTCATGGGTGGGCTGGGCCTGCGCTGTTGTTTGCTGTGCCGGGTAGGCAGGAGGGCGAGCGGTGGGGTTGCGGGCGGCTGACGGTGGGTTAGGGCTTTGCGTGGTTGCCATGGGCGTGTCCTTGGGGCGCTGGCTGCCGGGGCATCCGGTACAGCAGCGTGGCTTCAGGATAGTCGATCGCTCCGGGCTGGGTGTAGGCAAACTGCCCGGTAGTTTGACCGCAACCTGCCCAAGCGTTTTATCGAGCGTTTGAGCGCTACGACGCGCCTGCATATTGCCAATGCGCTTGGGTTTGCAGCGCTACGCAGAAACTGCCAAACGCGCCAAGACTTCTGTCTTGCCACTTCGGTCCGCCCGCAGAATCAACGCCTCGCCCGAGCTTGTGTTGGTGTTTGCCAGGTCGGAAAGCACGAACATGTGTGTGAGCCACACCTCAAACTGGCCAGTCTTTGATGTCGCCGCAGTCAGCGCTGCACGCAAGTCTTTCAAATGACCAGCGCTGGTGGTCTCCGGGCTGCCCCGTGGTGACCCAAGCGCTGGCCAAGTTTCTGGGGTGCCAAACGCCAGTGTGGCACTGTCTACGCAGCGGCACCAGGGGCTCGACAGGACCTTGTCGGGTTGGAGTTTCCGTTGCTTGAACCACGCGCCCACTGCGCGCGCCTGGGCTCGGCCGTCTTCGCTCAGGTTGCGCTGGGTGCTGCAATCGCCCAGGCGAAAACCTGGGGGGTCGAACGTACCAGGGGCCAGCGAGTGGCGAAAGGCCGCCACTACGCCGCCCTTGCGCAGCAGCGCCTCGGCTTCCGAATCCTGCGCTGCCCAACTGCGCAGGCTTGCAAACGCCAGCCCTGCACCCACCGCGCCCGCGCCCAGGACGGCGCGGCGGGCAAGGTGGTGGGACTCAGGTAGCTGGTTGGAAGGCATAGCCAGCACCCGACGCGGTCATGCGCCCCATGGCAGGGAACGGGAAGTGGAAGCCGCCCAACATGGCATTGCTGGCCGTGATGCGCTGGAACACCTCACGGCGCACCTTGCGGGCAGCTTCTGCGTCCATGTCAAAGGTCACCGCCCAGTCTGGGTTGCGCGCAAACAGCGCGGGAACATTGGTCAAGTCCGCCACATAGAAGAACTTCTGACCGGAAGAAGTCAGCTCAAACAGCGTGTGACCCGGTGTGTGGCCGTAGGCCGCCACCGACTTGATGCCCGGGGCGATTTCAGCGTCTGCTGCAAATTGAACCAGTGTGTCGGCCGGCATGGCGCCAAAAGTGCGGCGCACATTGTCAAAGGCACCTTTCATGCCTGCGGGCGCGGCCGCCATGCGGGCATCGTCCATCCAGAAAGCATGCTCGGCAGCGGGCACCATCACTTTGGCCTTGGGGAAGGTGAGTTCACCCGCCTTGTTGCGAATGCCGTTGATGTGGTCGCCGTGGTAGTGCGAGATCAGCACGGTGTCGATGTCTGCGGCCTGCATGCCCGCTGCGCGCAGGCTCTCCAGCAACTTGCCCGTGGTGGAGCCGCCAAACTCGCCCAAACCGGTGTCGATGAGAATCTTGCGTCCACCAGCCACCACCAGGAAGGGCGTGTAGGGCACATCGATGTAGTCCGTTGGAAGACCTTGCGACGCAAGCAGCGCACGCACATCGGCCAAGGGGGCGTTTTTCACGAACTCTTCCAACAGTGGGCGGCGGGTAATGCCGTCGTTCAGCGCAATCACCTCGACATCGCCCACCTTCACGCGGCGAAAACTGGGGCTGGGCAAGGTGGGCGTTCCGAAGTTGGACGCGTTCTGCGCCCATACAGGGACAAAAGATCCCGCTGCGTAGACGGTCGTAGCGAGGCTTGCGCCCAGGAAGTGGCGGCGTGACAGCATAAAACTCTCCAGTCTCGGGTTGAACTAATGAGTTTCGGACTGTAACGCCCGTCCCACACCCTGCGTCAGCAGGCGCCCGAACCTGTTTATGACGTGGGGTTTTTAAGTAGCGATGGCGTTAAATGTTCGTTGCTCGGGGGCTATTCAATGGCAAAACCATCCCGCAATGCCGCACAAAAGCCCGGGCCGCCGCTGACGGACAGGGTGACGGTGGTGCGCGGGGCAAGGGGTGTGCCTGCCACCGCGTGGATGTTGCGGGCCCCAGGCTCGTACTCCAGGGTCAGCGGAGTGCTGGTTTCCTGAACGCCCTGCAGGTCGTACTGCCATTCGCCACCATCTTCCTGTGGGCCACAGGCATCCGGAAATTGCGCATGGGCCCAGTCCAGCAACGCAGAAATTTCGCCATACAGGGCAGCAACTTGTGCCGGCGGCACGCTGGCCATGGCGTCGAAGGTGCCGGTTCCGTCCGCGTCTTCACTGTAGTCAAAGTCGAGGTAATTGAGGGTCATGGTGGTCGGTAAACAAAAGAGGAAAAGGGGGGGCAACTACGCCCAGGTTCGGCCCAGCGCCTGCGCGGCCTCGCACAGACGGGGCACCTGCTGCAGTGCTTGCGGCAGCGACATGCGCGCCGCGGGTGCCTGCAGCGCCACTGCGCTGTGCACCGTGCGTCGCCCTGCGCCCAGCACGGGCACGGCTACGCAGACCAGACCGTCTACAAACTCTTCAGCGTCGGTGGCGTAGCCTTGGCGTGCGATCTGTTCCAGTTCGGCTTCCAGCGCGCCGCGGTTCGTGAGTGTGGTGGCGGTGTGCCGCGTGAGCGGCAAGCCGTTCAAGATGGCAGCGCGCCGCGCGCCAGACAGGTAGGCCAGAAACAGCTTGCCGCTGGCCGAGCAGTGAATCGGCACGCGGGTGCCGGGGCGCAGCTCCATGCGCAGCGGAAACGCGGACTCCACGCGGTCAAGGTAAATCACCTCGGCGCCGCTCAAGGCGGTGAGGTTGCAACTTTCGCCGATGTCCGCCACCAGTTGACGCAACACCGCGTGGCGCACGCCATGCTGTGTGCCCGCGCTGAGCGCGCTTTCGGCCAGGCGCAGCAGGCGCGGCGCCGGGGTGTAGCGGCGGCCATCGGGCTCGCGCGCCAGCAGGCCACCGCTTTCGAGCTGCCCCAGCATGCGGTGCACGCTGGGCTTGGGCCAGCCGGACGCTTCGATGGCATCGGCCAGACTGAAAGGGCGGCCGTGGGCGCACATGGTTTCGAGCAATTCGAACAAGCGCAGGCTGGGGGCGGGTTTGGCCATCAAAAAATCTCGTAATTCGAGACGAAACCATAAATGATTTCGAGATTATTCCGCACTGTGGCTAAGCTGCAAACCAGGATTTTTGGGGACACCCATGACAGCGATTTTCCAGAATGCGGTACTTACCGGCGCCTGCGGCGGCCTGGGCCAGGCCTTGGCGCGCGAGCTGATCGCTCAGGGCGCTGCCGTAGCGCTGGTCGGGTTGCATGGGCCCACCTTGCAAGCGCTGGCGGCGCTTGCACCCGGGCGCTGCGCCGTGTACACGCCCGATGTGGCCGACAGCACTGCCATGCAGGCCATGGCGGCCGACTGGGTCGCGCGCTCGGGCACCCCCGACCTGGTGATTGCCAATGCGGGCGTGGCGGGCGGTTTTGACACTGCTGAGGCCGACGACCTGGCCGTGCTGCGCCGCATGCTGGAGATCAACCTTTTGGGCGCGGCCACTACGTTCCAGCCGTTTGTGAAAGCCATGCGTGCGCGGCGGCGTGGGGCGCTGGTGGGCGTGGCGAGTATTGCGGGCTGGCGCGGCATGCCGGGCAACGGCGCCTACTGCGCAAGCAAGGGCGGGCTGATCCGCTACCTGGAAAGCCTGCGTGCCGAACTGCGCGATGAATCCATTGTGGTCAGCACGGTCAGCCCCGGCTATTTGCGCACGGCGCTCACCGCAGGCAACCGGTTTGCCATGCCAGGCCTCATGGAGCCAGACGCCGCTGCCAAGGCCATGCTGGCGGGCATTGCGCAGGGCCGAAGCCACATTGTTTTGCCTGCACGCATCGGCTGGCTCGCGCGGCTGCTCAATCTGTTGCCCGATGCCCTGCACGACCGCTTGCTGCTGGGCCAGCCGCGCAAACCGCGCGTGGGCGAGGCCGGCGCCACGACCATCCCCGGCCTGCCGTTGCCGGCAAAGACACCGATAAAGAACGAAAGCAACAACGCATGACAACGGAGACAACCCCGACCGTGACCGATACCCGCACCCAGATTGCCCTGATCGGCGCTGGCCCCAGCGGCCTGGCGGCTGCCCGCAACCTGCAAAAACTGGGTGTTCCTTTTCAGGGCTTTGAAGCGCACACCGATGTGGGTGGCCTGTGGAACATCGAGAACCCGCGCAGCACGGTGTACGAGTCTGCCCACCTCATCTCCAGCAAACACACCACCGAGTTCACCGAATTCCCCATGCGCGCCGAGGTGGCCGACTACCCCAGCCACCGCGAGATGCGGCGGTACTTTATGGACTTTGCCGATCACTTTGGCCTGCATCGACACTACTGGTTTGGCACCCGCGTGCTGAAGGTGGAACCCGTGAGCGAGGGCGCGGCCCCGTTGTGGCGCATCACCTGGAGCCAGCACGGCGGCCCTGCGCAGACCGCAGAGTTCAAGGGCGTGATGATTGCCAATGGCACGCTGGCCGAGCCCAACATGCCGCGTTTTGAAGGCCAGTTCGACGGCGAACTGCTACACACCAGCGCCTACAAAAGCGCCGAGCTGTTCAAAGGAAAACGCGTGCTGGTGGTGGGCGCAGGCAACTCGGGCTGCGACATCGCGGTGGATGCGGTGCACTACGCGCGCAGCGTGGATATGTCGGTGCGCCGCGGCTACTACTTCGTGCCCAAATACGTGTTCGGCAAGCCCGCCGACACGCTGGGTGGCAAGTTCAAAATGCCGCCTTGGCTCAAGCAAAGGGTCGACAGCACGGTGCTGCAATGGTTCACTGGCGACCCTGCGCGTTTTGGTCTGCCCAAGCCCGACTACAAAATGTACGAGTCGCACCCGGTGGTCAACTCACTGGTGCTGCACCACATGGGCCATGGCGACATCCATGTGAAGCCCGACATCGCCCGCTTTGAGGGCCACACCGTGCACTTCAAGGACGGCCGCGCGCAGGACTACGACCTGGTGCTCTGCGCCACAGGCTACCAACTGCACTACCCCTTCATCGACCACAGCCTGCTCAACTGGCAGGGCATGGCGCCCCAGCTGTACCTCAACATCCTGTCGCCGCGCTTCGACAACCTGGCGGTGATGGGCATGATCGAAGCCAGCGGCATCGGCTGGCAGGGGCGCTATGAGCAGGCCGAGCTGGTGGCGCGCTTCTTCAAGGCGCAGGCCGAGGGCTCGCCCCGAGCCGATGCGCTGCGCCAGGCCAAGGCGGGCCCGCCCCCCGATCTGTCGGGCGGCTTCAAGTACCTCAAGCTCGAACGCATGGCGTACTACGTGCACAAAGACACGTATCGCAATGCCGTGCGTGCGGCGTCTGCGGCGTTGGCCTGAACACCCTCTATCTATTCTTCCGAAGGGCCCACCATGCTGCCTGTCGACGAAATACGCCTGAACTTCAACCCCGCATCGCTGGTGGCACTCAACGTGGTGCTGGGCTTTCTGATGTTCGGCATTGCGCTTGATACGCGCGTGGCCGACTTCAAGCGCGTGCTGCGCATGCCGGGTGCGATGGCAGTGGGCATTGCAGCCCAGTTCATCGTGTTGCCTGCGGTCACCTTTGCGCTCACGCTGTTGCTGAAGCCCGGCCCCAGCATTGCGCTGGGCATGATCCTGGTGGCGTGTTGCCCACCCGGCAACGTGAGCAACATCCTCACGCACCGCGCCGGGGGCAATGTGGCGCTGTCGGTGTCGATGACGGCGATTTCGAACGCGCTGGCCATCGTGCTCATGCCGCTCAACTTTGCGTTCTGGGGCGGTTTGCACCCTACTGCAGCGCCGCTGTTGCGCAGCATTGCGCTGGACCCGCTGGAGATGGCGGGGCACATCGTGGTAATCATCGGCGCGCCCTTTGTGCTGGGCATTTTGTGTGCCGAAAAGCTGCCGCGTTTTACCAAGCGCGTGCACAAGCCGGTGCGCATCTTCAGTTTTGTCTGTCTGACCGGTTTCATTGTGGGTGCGGTGGCGGGCAACTGGCGCTATTTTCTGGACTACGTCGGGCTGGTCCTGCTGGCGGTGATCCTTCACGATGCGCTGGCGTTTGGCACCGGATACGCCTGTGCCCGCGTCTGCGGCCTGCCCGACTACGACCGGCGTGCGGTGAGCATCGAGGTCGGCATTCGCAACGCCGGGCTGGGCCTGGTGCTGATCTTCAGCTTCTTTGGTGGCCTGGGCGGCATGGCGGTGGTGGCAGGTGTGTGGGGCTTCTGGGACATCATCGCGGGCTTGGCGCTTGCGGGTTGGTGGGGGCGTAAGCCTGTCGTGGTGCCGACCGCGGCTGCTGCCCGGGAGCATGGCGCATGACGACATCCGCTTCCAGCGTCTGGAAGACGCGCCGCATTCTGGTCACCGGGGCCGACGGCTTTCTGGGGCGTGGCGTGGTGGCGGCATTGGCGCGTGAGGGCGTGCCCGCCCTAGTGGCTGCCGATGTGCGCGAGGTGCCTGCCGAGCGCCGAGTGCCCGGTGTGATCTATGGGGTGCTCGATGTGCGCGACCCGGCGCTGGCACAGACGCTGGCCACCCATGCCATCGACAGCGTGGTGCATCTGGCCTCCATCGTCACCCCGGGCAAGGGATCCAGCCGCGAGTTTGAATATTCGGTGGACGTGTTGGGCAGCCGCAATGTGCTGCATGCCTGTGTGGCGCAGGGCGTGGCGCATGTGGTGGTCAGCTCCAGCGGGGCTGCGTATGGCTACCACGCCGACAACCCCGCCTGGTTGCGCGAAACCGATGCATTGCGGGGCAACGACATGTTTGCATATGCGCACCACAAGCGGCTGGTCGAAGAAATGCTGGCGCAGTACCGCGTGGACCACCCCGCGTTGGCGCAGACGGTGCTGCGCATCGGCACCATCCTGGGCGAGCGGGTGGACAACCAGATCACGGCCTTGTTTGACAAGCCGCGCCTGCTCGCGATCCGGGGCAGCGAAAGCCCGTTTGTTTTTATCTGGGACGAGGACGTGACCGGTGCCATCGTGCATGCGCTGCGCACGCGCACGGCCGGGTGCTTCAATCTGGCGGGTGATGGCGCTCTGCCGCTGCGCGAGATTGCGCGGCGTCTGGGCAAACCCGTGCTGGCGCTGCCCGCAGGCCTGCTGCGCGCCGCGCTGGCGGTGGGCTCCACGCTGGGCATCAGCCGATACGGGCCTGAGCAACTGGACTTTCTGCGCTACCGGCCCGTGCTGCTCAACACCGCGCTCAAGGAGGTTCTGGGCTACGCACCCGGCAAGACCAGCGCCGAGGCCTTCGAGGCCTTTGTCGCCGCCCGTGCGCGCCAAGGCCGACCTGTGGCAGCAGTGGGACGGGCGGTGTCCGCATGACAGCGATGGCACTGAGCCGTGGCGACCTGCTGCGCGCGCTGGCCGTGGTGGTCATCTGGGGTCTGAATTTTGTGGTGATGAAGCTGGGCTTGCAGGGGCTCAGCCCCATGCTGCTGGGAGCCCTGCGGTTCACCGCCGCATCGCTGCCTTTTCTGCTGTTTGTGCCACGCCCCTCGATGCACTGGCGCTTTGTGGTGGGCTATGGGCTGGCGCAGGGGCTGGGGCAGTTCGGTTTTCTGTTTCTGGGCCTGCAGCTGGGCATGACGGCGGGCATGGCCTCGGTGGTCATGCAGACGCAAGCGTTCTTCACGCTGCTGCTGGCAGCCCCGCTGCTCGGTGAGCGCGCCAAGCCCTGGCAGTGGTGGGGCCTGCTGCTGGCGTTTGGCGGCCTGATGACGATTGGCCTCGCGCATGGCGAAGGGCCCGGGCAGATGACGCTGGCGGGCTTTGTGTTGACGTTGGGGGCGGCTTTTATGTGGGCAGTGTCCAACCTGGTGGTGCGGCGCGCGGCGCAAGCAGGGGCCTATGCACCGTTCCCGTTCATCGTGTGGAGCAGCGTGGTGCCCATCGCGCCGTTTTTTGCGTTGGCCGTGTGGACAGAGGGCGCCAGCGGCGTGGTGGCGCAACTGCAGGCGATCAATGGCACAGCATTGCTGGCGGTGCTCTACCTGGCGTTGCTCGCCACCTTGCTGGCGTACACGCTGTGGACGCAACTGCTGCAGCGCCATGCGGCCGGGCGGGTCACGCCGTTCTCGCTGCTGGTGCCGGTGGTGGGGCTGTGGGCTGCGTATGCCTTTTTGGGCGAGACACCCGCTCCAGTGCAATGGGCAGGCGCGGCGGCGGTGTTGTGTGGGCTGGTGGTCAACCAGACCGGTGGCTGGTTGGTGGCTCGCTGGCGGCGCAGGGCTGAAGCAGCATCGACCCCTCTCTAGAATCCTGCACCGGCGCAGGCTTGTACGGAATGTTCTGCGCCATCAACCCAAGGAAGCCGGATGTCTGAGAACTTGGTGTTGCAGGTGGATGGCCTGTGTTTTTCGTACCCCGAGTGTGGGGTGCTGGATCAGTGGTCCGTGGCCCTGCCTGCGGGCCTGGCGCTGGTGCGGGGTGACGAGAGCAGTGGCAAGACCACGTTGCTGCGTTTGCTGGCGGGTGAACTCCACCCACAGGCAGGTGAGATAGTGCTGCAGGGTGTGAACCCAAGCGATGCGCCCAAGGCCTATGCGCAGGAGGTGTTCTGGGCCGACCCGCGTTCTGGCGACCTGGACAAACTCACCGTCCTGGGGTGGCTCGACAGCCTGCCTGCCCGCTACCCGCTGTGGGATGCCGCAGCGCTGGCCGCGCACACCGAAGGCTTCATGCTGCAAGAACACCTGGACAAGCCGTTCTACGCGCTCTCCACCGGCAGCAAACGCAAGGTGCTGATGGCCGGGGCGCTGGCCTGTGGGGCGCCCCTCACGCTGATCGACGAGCCGATCGGCGGGCTCGACAAGCCGTCGGTGGCTTACTTGGCGCGGGCATTGGCGCAGGTGGCCGGTCAGCCCGGGCGGGTGGTGGTGGTCGCGCACTTCGAGGCGCTGCCCGGCGTGCCCTGGGGTGCGGTGGTGGAGCTGGTGCGCTGACAAGCCGTGGAGCAGCTTCCTACATCGCCTTGAACAGGTGCGCGTAGAGGCGGCTCACCGGCAGTTTCTCTGCCTGGCCTGCCAGCTCCAGGTGCAGCTTGCCCGCTTCATCGCGCGTGACAGTGGTGATGGCGCTGGCGCGGACCAGGGTGCTGCGGTGGATCTGCCAGAACACTTGGGTGTCGAGCTGGGCAGTCAGCTCTTTGAGCGGTGTGCGAATCAGATATTCACGCGCCGCAGTGAGCACCCGCACGTATTTGTCGGCCGCCTCAAAGTACAGCACGTCGGCTACGGGCACCATGTGGATCTGGCTGCCGCTGCTGGCCTGAATGAGCGTGAGGGGCGCAGTCCCGTTGGCGGGCGTTGGGGTCGCGCCAGCCCCAGAAGATGACATGGCAGGGGCTGCCAGAAGGTGGCGCAACTGGGCCATGGTCGCTTCTAAATTGATAGCTGGTTGCGCTTTATTCATAAGCGCTAGCTGCAGTTTGTGCACTGTTTTTATCAGGCGGGCTGCCTGCACGGGCTTGAGCAGGTAGTCCACCGCCTGGGCCTCGAACGCCTGCACGGCGTATTGGTCGTAGGCGGTCACAAACACCAGCGCCGGGAACGGCCTGCTACCGGTGCCTTCAGTGGGCCAGGCATCGGCCAGCTCTACGGCGGCATCCAGCCCGCTTTGGCCCGGCATGCGGATGTCAAAAAACAGCACGTCTGGCAGCAACGCCAATGACTGCCTGACCGCGGACAGCCCGTCGCCCACCGTGGCGACGATCTGCAGGGTAGGCCAGGCGCGGGCCAGCTCCAGCTGCAGTGCGGCGGCCAGCAGGGGCTCGTCCTCGGCAATCAGGGCGCGGGGGGCGGGCGGGTTCATGGATTTGCAGAGATTTTTAAGGGAAAAGTGATGCTAGCGCTTGTCCCGATTGCGCTACCAGCTATCAAATTGAGAGCTCCTGCGGCGCCGTGCAAGGTGGCCAGGCGCTCGCGAACCTGGGTCAGCCCAAAGCTCTGGCCAGGGCCTGGGGTGGGCAGCGTGGCGGGCAGACCGGCACCGGTGTCGTTGACCTCGATGACGAGCATCTGGCCCCCGGGCCCGGGGCGCGTGCAGGCGCGCACGGTAATGTGGCCGCCTTCCACCTGGGGCTCCAGGCCATGGCGGATGGCGTTTTCGACCAGGGGCTGCAGCAGCAACGGGGGTACGGGCACGTCGCGCAGGGCGTCGGGCAGGTCCAGCGTGTACGCCAGGCGCGGACCCATGCGCACGGCCATCAGCTCCAGGTAATCGCGCAGGCGGTCAAACTCGTTCACCAGTGGGTGCTGGGTGCTGCGCGACGCGGTGAGCGTGGCGCGCAGGTAGGCAATGATGCGGTCCAGCATGTCCTGCGCGCGTGCCGGGTCGGTGCCAATCAGCACGCGCAGATTGGCCAGGGTGTTGAACAACATGTGGGGTTCCAGCTGCGTCTCCAGCAGCTTGAGCTGTGCTTCAGCGGCCTGGCTGCGCACCTCGTTCACCTTGGCTTGCAGCCAGGCACTTTTGCCTCGTGTGTAAAAGAAGTAGGTCAGCGCAAGCGCGGACAGCACCGTGATGCCGATGGAAATTCGCAGTTGCGGGCGGTCTTCAAAGTTCCAGGACGAAAAGCCGAACCAGCGGTCTGCAAACAATGTGCCCGCGAAAAAACCCAGCACATTGCCAACGAGGGGCAGGGCAATGCCCGCGACACCCTCAGGCCAGCCGGTGTCCTGGCTGGACGGAAAAAAATGGCGTCCAAAGTCAATCAGTACCCATGACGGCAATCCGATGGCCAGGGAGTAGACGAGCGCAATTTCGTAAGGCTTGTGAGGCCTGAACGCGTAGTGGATGGCCGCGATGACCAGGCAAAAAGCGATGATCTGCAGAAAATGCCGAAGCTTGGCGATCCAGTCGATTTTCATGCGGGCATCGTCACCGTTCAGCGGTCGCTGCGGTCGCTGCGGTCTTGCTCGCGCTGCAGCCGCTCCCGCTCTTTTTGCACCATGCGCTCGCGCAGGCCGCTGCCCGTGCCCAGCACAAACACCGAAATGCCGTGCAGCGCGAGGCCCAGGCCCCAGCCCAGCAACGGATACACCGACCAGGGCCGGTTGCCAAAGCCATAGCGCGACATCCCAAAAAGCACCAGATTGACCACGGTGAACGCTGCGGCATGGGTGTACCAGCCCAGTTTGGCGCCAGCACGCTTGCGGGCCAATTGGTCGGGATCGTCGGGTGTCATGGGATGGGGCATGGAGGCGCAATTTTAGGCGGGTGGTGGCGCCGCGATGCCGGTGGTTGGGCCGTCAGCTTTGCAGGCCCGGGCCACCGCTTGCACGGCCACGGCGTTCAGCGTCAGGCCTATGTGGTTCACGCCGTGTACGAGGGTCACCGGCACGGGCTTGCCCGCCTGGGCAAACAGGTCGGCAAAGCGGTCTGCGTAGAAAAGCTCGTCGTCCTGCCCAGCCACGATGCAGACTGTGCCGCGGGCGTTGCGGATGTCGCTCTGGTAGTCGTTGTGGGGGCGAAAGTTCATGGCGACGGTGTAGGAGTAGCTGGGGGTAAGACCCGCACGAGAGGCTTCGTCCAACGCAAACTGAAGCACCGAAAGGTGGTTCCACCACGTGATGCCGATTTGGTTGAGCAGCGTGAGTGCCACGAGCCTGGGCATTCCAATGGTTGCCCATCCGCCTATATCGGGCCGGGCGGTGGGCGCGTCCTGGTGTATGAACGGCGAGAGCAATACGTAACGATCAAAAAGCGCTTGCCGCGCGCTGCCAGCGAAGCGCAAAGCAAATCCGCCGCCTGCAGAAAACCCCATGAGCGTCTGCGGACCAGCGTGGGGCACTTGGCGCGCAAAGTCTTCCACGTCATCTTCCAATTGCCCGATGTAGTCCGCTTGCCCCCGCGTTCCCGACTCACCATGACCTCGCATGTCAAGCGCTGCCACGCTGTAACCCTGCGCTGCCAAAGCCTGTGCCAGCACATGGGTGGATCGCGCACGCGAAGACGAGCCGTGGACGACCACTACGCGGCGGTTGGACGTGTCTGCCCGGGTGCTGCCGGGTGGGTATGAATACCACGCAAGCAATGTTCCGTCGCGGGCGGTGTAGTGCTGCGCTGGCGGTACGTCGCTGAAGTCAACGCTCTGGAACGGTTCATTGACGCTGGCCAACGGCGTAATGTCTTTGGGCCCACCCCAGGCCAGCGCCGCGGCGCAGCCGACGCCCACGAGGAACACAACAAAAACGAGGATGGCGGGTAACAACATGGTGGTGATGCGGCGTTTGCGGCGTGTGCGAGGAGTGGAAGATTGGATCATGGGAGGGACAGGTCATAAAGGGCGGTTCTGCTCGGCAAGACGGCTGCGCTCAGCCTTCACCAGGCGCTCGTATATCCCACCGCCACCCGTCACCAAAAACACCACTACGCCATGCACGGCCAGGCCAATGCCCCAGCCTACCGCCGGAAACACCGCCCAATGGCGGCCGCTGGCGGCAGACAGCGTGATCAGCAGCAGGTTGACCAGGACGTAGACGCTGGCGTGCAAATACCAGCCTAGCTTGGCGCCAGCGCGCTTGCGGGCCAGGCGTTCGATGGGGTCGGCGGTGGTGTGGTCGTGGCGCATGGGGTGTACCGGGTAGTGAAAGGGGGTGCGGGCGTTCAAGCGGATGCGGTTGTTGCGGCGCGCGGAGCGTTCTTGCGTGCCAACCGCAACAAGCGCAGTGACCGGGCCGCAAACAGGCCGTTGAACACCCCATACAAGACAGCGATCTGCAGCGCAAAACCACTGTCGCGTGCCAAGGCAGGCTGCATGGCCAGCTCGACCCCGACGAAGTACTTGGTCAAGAAAATCCCCAGGATGAGCGCCAGGGGCATGGCGCTGCCGGGAATGTAAAAGCTGCGTGAGCTGCCCGCATACAGCGTGCCCTTGGGTGCGGTGGGCTGGAACCACAGCGCCAGGGCCGCGATCAGCGCGGCGGCAACAACCCACGCGCCCAACACCGCACTTGCCTGCCCCGCCTTGCCAAAAGCAGACGCAAGCCCATAGACCGACAGGCCGGTCATCGCGATGGGCATGACCATGGCACGCACCAGGCTGACCTGCCGGTCAAAAAGCTGGCTGCCGCCCAGCCCTAGCAGGCCGGTCAACAAGGCCCACACCCAAAGGGGCGTGTTTTGGATGATCTGCCCCAGTATTTGGGGCTGTTGGATGAGTAGGTTGAACAGCATGGTGTGGGTCCGGCGAAGAAAGAAAAAAAGATGGAAGGCAAAGGCAGGTTAGGGAGGCTGGAAGGTGGTCAACGTGGCTTCAGACCAGACCCAATGCAGTCCACAGCGAGTGGCCCAAAAAACGATTGGGCAGCAGGGTGAACCCTCCGGCCACCACGCAGGCACCGACGTAGATGGATTGCATCGTCATGCGGTGGCCCGCAACGTTGCGACGCGCCAGGAGAAAAAACGACACCACCAGCATGCCTAGCGTGAGCGGGATCAAAAGATGGATCAGTCCAAAGCTGCCCCAGCGCGGGCCGTTGCCGCCACTGATGAAGAGTGCCGACACTGCAGTGGCCACCATGAGGGTGACCCAGGCATATCCCGCAGCCCGGTGCAGGCGTGGTCGCTGGGTGCGGCCTTTGCGTGCCCACAGCGCGATGGGGCCGATGGCCGTGGCGGCCAGCGCAGCAGCCAGGTGGATGGCGATGACGGGAGTGAGTTGCATGGGTGCGTTCCGGGAGCGTTCGGTGGAGTGAACTGTGCCCACCCTCCCTTTGCGCCGCCAGCGCAGTGCGACGAAATGCGGATGTGTGGGTGCGAGATGCGCGAACGTGGCGCGATCTGCTGCGCGCCCTGGATCGGGGAAACCCTCAGGTTTACTTTTCTTCGCACAGTGTTCAAAGCAGAGCTTGGGTGGACCCTCTACGATCCGGTACCGCGCGGCCCTGCCGCACGCCTGCCAGCCCGGCCCGCACCCCAAGAACACGAATCAGGACCGTCATGAACCCGCAAGAAGCCAACGCGCGCCCGCCATCGGCCACTCCGCCAGCCCCCCCCGCTCCTGCCAACCATCCACCGCGCCGCTCCCGCTGGGTAGGAACCACCGTGGCATTGCTGCTGGTCTTGCTGGTGGGGGGCGCTGCCTGGTACTTGGTCAAGCGCGCCAATGGCGACCCCGGCGAGGGCATGCCCCGGGGCCCAGGGGGTGGGCGTCCGACCGTCACTGTGGGCGACGCGGTGGCGCGCAAGGCCGATCTGCCGGTGATCATCGAAGCGCTGGGCACCGTGACGCCTGCGACCACGGTCACCCTTCGGCCGCAGGTGTCGGGCATGCTCAGCCAGGTATTTTTCACCGAGGGCCAGATGGTCAAAAAAGGCCAGCTCCTGGCGCAGATCGACCCCCGGTCCTTCGAGCAGGCGCTGATGCAGGCACAGGGCACCCGCCAGCGCGACGAGGCGCAGCTGGACAACGCGCGCCTGACGCTAGAGCGCTACCGCACGCTGCTGTCGCAGGACTCCATTGCCCGCCAGGACGTGGACACCCAGGCCGCACTGGTCAAGCAACTGGAGGGCACGGTGATGACCGACAAGGCGCAAGAGGGCATCGCCCGCCTGAACCTTGACTACACCCGCATCACGGCGCCCGCCACTGGGCGCATTGGCCTGCGCACGGTGGATGCGGGCAACTATGTGACTTCTGGCGACGCTGCAGGCCTGGCCACCATTACCCAGGTGGCACCCATTGATGTGCAGTTCTCGGTGCCGCAAGACCGGGTTGGCGACATTCGCGCGGCGCAAAACGACACGGCCGCGTTGGCCGCGACCGCGCTGGACCGCACGCGCAAGGCGGAGCTGGGTACCGGCCAGTTCTCTACACTGGACAACCAGGTTGACACCACCACCGGCACTGTCAAGGCCAAGGCACGGTTTGACAATGCGACAGGTACGTTGTTTCCGAACCAGTTTGTGAACGTACAGCTGTTGCTGCGCAATGTGCCTGCGGTAGTGGTGCCCGTGACCGCCGTGCGCACGGGCGCCAATGGCGACTATGTCTATGTCATCAACGAAGACCGCACGGTCTCGCTGCGCAAGGTCAAGCGTGGCCAGGCCACCGTGGGGCTGATGGCGATCACCGAGGGCCTGAAGGAAGGTGAGCGCGTGGTGACAGAAGGCGGCGACCGCCTGCAGGACGGCATGGCCGTGCAACTGCCGGGCGCAGCGGGCACCCGTGGACCGCGCACAGGGGCCAGTGGGCCGCGCAGCGGGGCTTCGGCTCCGGGTGAGGGTGGCCAGCGCCGCCAACGTCCGCCACAGAACCCCTGAACGCCGACTGACCGTATGAGCCCCTCGCGTCCGTTCATTGAAAGACCCGTTGCCACCGCGCTGCTGATGGTGGCCATTGTGTTGGCCGGGTTGGTGGGTTTCCGCTTTCTGCCGTTGTCGGCACTGCCTGAGGTGGACTACCCCACCATCCAGGTGCAGACCCTGTACCCCGGGGCCAGCCCCGAGGTGATGAGCCGCACCGTGAGTGCGCCCCTGGAGCGCCAGTTTGGCCAGATGTCGGGCCTGGAGCGCATGGCATCGACCAGCGCCTCGGGTGTCTCCATCATCACGCTGCAGTTTGGCTTGGGCCTGGCGCTGGACGTGGCCGAGCAGGAGGTGCAGGCGGCCATCAACGCGGGCAACTCTCTGCTTCCTGCCGACTTGCCTGCGCCGCCCGTGTATGCCAAGGTCAACCCGGCCGACGCGCCCGTGCTGACGCTGGCCGTCAGCTCGGACTCGCTGCCGCTGACCGAGGTGCAAAACCTGGTGAATACGCGCCTGGCGCAAAAAATCAGCCAGGTAGGAGGTGTGGGGCTCGTGTCGCTGGCGGGTGGCCAACGTCCTGCCATGCGCATTCAGGCCGACACCAAGGCCTTGGCGTCTTACGGCATTGGGCTGGACACGCTGCGCACAGCCATCACCTCCGCTAACGCGAACAGTGCCAAGGGGAGTTTTGATGGCCCCCAGCGCTCCTACACCATCAACGCCAACGACCAGTTGTTGACGGTAGACGATTACAAGAACCTCATCGTGTCGTGGCGCAACGGCGCCCCGGTGCGCATGATGGAGGTGGCACGGGTGGTGGAAAGCGCTGAGAACAACCGCCTGGGTGCCTGGGCGGGCCGCGCACCAGACGAAGTGGGGAGCGAGGGGGCCACCGAGACGCCGCCGGGCCGCCCCAAGGCGGCGAGCGCCCCCTCGGGGGGCAGCGAACCACACGCAGTGGGGAGCGTGGGGGGCACCGAGACGCCGCCGGGCCGCCCCAAGGCGGCGAGCGCCCCCTCGGGGGGCAGCGAACCACACGCAGTGGGGAGCGTGGGGGCCACCATCTCTCCCGCAATCATCTTGAACGTGCAGCGCCAGCCAGGCGCCAACGTGATCGCCACGGTGGACGACATCAAGAAGCTGCTGCCCGAGCTGCAGGCCGGGTTGCCCGCGTCGCTGAAGGTTGAGGTGTTGTCAGACCGCACCACGGGCATCCGGTCGTCTGTGCACCATGTGGAAATGGAACTGGCGCTGGCCGTGTTGATGGTGGTGCTGGTGATCTTCTTCTTTCTGCACAGCGTGCGCGCCACGATCATCGCCAGCCTGGCGGTGCCCATCTCGCTCATCGGCACCTGCGGCGTCATGTACCTGCTGGGTTACAGCCTTAACAACCTGAGCCTGATGGCCTTGACCATTGCCACGGGCTTTGTGGTGGACGATGCCATTGTGATGATCGAAAACATCGCCCGCTATCTGGAAAAAGGCGAACCACCCTTCCAGGCCGCGCTCAAGGGCGCCACACAGATCGGCTTCACCATCATCTCGCTCACGGTGTCGCTGATTGCGGTGCTGATCCCGCTGCTTTTCATGGGCGACGTGGTGGGGCGTTTGTTTCGCGAGTTTGCGGTGACGTTGGCCATCACCATACTGATCTCGGGAGTGGTGTCGCTCACGCTGGTGCCCATGATGGCCGCGCGCTGGCTGCGTGCAGAGCCCGAGGGTGGGCCCAAAGGGGTGGCTGGCAGCATCAACCGTGGCTTTGACCGAGTGATTGCGGTTTATGACCGCTGGCTGCATTGGGTGTTGCGCCACCAGAGCGCCACGCTGGTGGTGGCGGTGCTTACGCTGGTGCTGACGGCGTTGTTGTACGTGGTGATTCCCAAGGGCTTGTTCCCCACGCAAGACACAGGGCAGTTGCAGGCACGCATTGAGGCATCGCAAGACGTGTCGTATGCGCGCATGAGCGAGCTGCAGCAGGCGGCGGTGCGTGCGATTTTGCAAGACCCCGATGTGTTGTCGCTCAGCTCGTTTGTGGGGGTGGATGCCGCCAACAACACCATGCTGAACGCTGGCCGCATGCTCATCAACCTGAAGCCTCAGCGTGATGCACAGGAGACCATCATGGCGCGGCTGCGCGAGCGGGTGCAGTCCGTTGCCGGCGTGACGCTGTACCTGCAGCCCACGCAAGACCTGACGATTGATGCCGAGACAGGTCCGACCGAATATCGGGTATCCATTGGCGGTGTGGATTCCGCCCAGGTCAACGCCTGGACCCACAAGCTGGTGGAGCGGCTCAAGAGCGAGCCTAAGGTGCGCAACGCCACCACAGACGCAGGCGCACAAGGTTTGTCCGCGTTTGTGGACATTGACCGCAACACGGCGTCGCGCCTGTCGGTGACCGCCAGTTCGATAGACGACACGCTCTACAGCGCGTTTGGTCAGCGCATCGTGTCCACCATCTTTACCGAGACCAACCAGTACCGCGTGATTCTGGAGGCCCAGCAAGAGGATTTGAATACGACAGAAGCATTGGGTACGTTGCAGCTGCGCACGGGTTCAGGCTCCCCCACGCCCTTGTCGGCCGTTGCCACCATCCGCGAGCAGTTGGCGCCATTGCAAGTCACCCGGGTGGCGCAGTACCCCGCAGCAACGCTGGGCTTTGACAAGGCAGAGGGCGTGTCCTTGGGCAGCGCCGTGAATGCGATCCGCGCGGCGGCCAAAGAGATTGGATTGCCACAAGGCCTGTCGATGGAGTTTCTGGGCGCCGCCGGGGCGTACGAAAAATCGCTGTCCAGCCAACTGTGGCTCATCCTTGCTGCCATGGTCTGCGTGTACATCGTGCTGGGGGTTCTGTACGAGAGCTACATCCACCCGGTGACGATCTTGTCGACTCTGCCATCGGCGGGTGTCGGCGCGCTGCTCGCACTCATGGTGTCGGGCAACGACCTGGGGGTGATCGGCATCATCTTGCTGATTGGCATCGTGAAAAAGAACGCGATCATGATGATCGACTTCGCCATTGATGCGGAGCGCAATCAGAACATGCCGCCGCAGCAGGCCATCCACCAGGCGGCGTTGTTGCGGTTTCGCCCCATCCTCATGACGACGCTGGCGGCGCTGTTTGCGGCCTTGCCACTGATGCTGGGCTGGGGTGATGGGGCCGAACTGCGCCGCCCGCTGGGGCTGGCGATCTTTGGCGGGCTCATCCTGAGCCAGATGCTCACGCTGTTCACCACGCCGGTCATTTACCTTGCGTTTGACCGCCTGGGTCGGCGCTGGACGGGTCGGGGAACGGCTGCGGCGCCGCTGCAGCCAGGAGATGCGCTGTGAATCTCTCGCGCCCTTTTGTCGAGCGGCCTGTTGCCACCGTTCTGCTCACCATCGGTATCGCGTTGGGGGGGATTGCAGCGTTTTTTGTGCTGCCTGTCTCGCCGCTGCCGCAGGTGGACTACCCGGCCATTTCGGTCTCTGCCAGTTTGCCCGGTGCCAGCCCAGCGACCATGGCGACCAGTGTTGCGACACCGCTGGAGCGTCGGTTGGGCGTGATTTCGGGGGTCAACGAAATGACCTCGACCAGCTCCAACGGCTCTGCCCGCGTGAGTCTGCAGTTTGACCTGAGCCGCAACATCGACGCCGCTGCCCGCGAAGTGCAGGCGGCCATCAACGCCTCGCGCGTCGATCTGCCCGCCACCCTGCGCAGTAACCCCACCTACCGCAAGCGCAACTCTGCGGCGTCGCCGGTCATCATCCTGGCGCTGACCTCAAAAACGCGGACGCCGGGAGAGATTTACGACGCGGTGTCCAACGTCGTCAGCCAGCGGCTGTCGCAGGTGGATGGTGTGGGCGAGGTGGAAATCGGTGGGGGCTCGCTCCCTGCCGTGCGCGTAGAGCTTTTGCCATTTGCGCTCAACCGCTACGGCATCAGCACCGAAGACGTGCGCGCTGCGATTCAGGCATCAAACGCCAACCGCCCCAAAGGCGCCATTGAGGGCGATGGCCGCCGATTGCAAATCTACACCCCCTCGCCTGCACGCAAAGCGGCTGAGTACGAATCGCTGGTGATCGCCTGGCGCAATGACGCTGCCGTGCGCCTGGGCGACGTCGCCCGTGTGGTGGATGGCGTGGAGAACCGCCGCACAGTGGGGCTGTTCAACGGCGAGCCCGCCATCATCGTGCTGGTCACGCGACAGCCGGGCGCCAACATCATCGAAACCGTGGATGCCGTGCGGGCGCTGTTGCCAGACCTGCAAGCGCAATTGCCACAGGATATTGCCGTGGCGGTGGCTTCTGACAGCACCAACTCCATCCGCTCGTCCTTGCACGAAATCGAGTTGACACTGATGGTGTCGATTGCTCTCGTGGTGTTGGTGGTGGGGGTGTTTCTGCGCAAGGCGCGGGCTACGGTGATTCCTGCGGTGGCCACCATCGTGTCTCTGCTGGGAACGTTCGGGGTCATGTACTTTCTGGGTTTCAGCCTCAACAACCTGAGTTTGATGGCGCTGACGGTAGCCACCGGCTTTGTGGTGGACGATGCCATCGTGGTGTTGGAGAACACCATGCGGCACATTGAAGCGGGCATGGACCGCATGCAGGCGGCCCTGCAAGGCGCGCGCGAGGTGGGTTTTACGGTGCTGTCGATCAGCTTGTCGTTGGTGGCGGTGTTCATACCGCTGTTGTTCATGGACGGGCAGGTGGGGAGGTTGTTCCGCGAGTTTGCAATCACCTTGTCCGCTGCGGTGATGATTTCACTGGTGATATCGCTCACCACCACACCCATGATGTGCGCCTGGCTGTTGCGCGCACATGACCCGGCAACCGACAAGCCTCCGTCGCGCGTTGCACGCTGGGCCGAGCGCGGCTATGACCGGGTGCTGCGCGGCTACGAACGCAGCCTTGACTGGGCATTGGCTAGCAAATGGCTGGTGGTGCTGATCTTGCTGGCTGTAGTGGGGCTCAACGTTTATCTGTTCGCCAAAATTCCCAAGGGCTACTTCCCTGAGCAGGACAACGGCCAGCTCAATGCCGGTCTGCGGGCCGACCAGAGTATTTCGTCGGATGCGTTGGCGGGAAAGCTGCGCGAAGCGGTGGAGATCATTCGAAAAGATCCTGCGGTGGACACCGTGGTGGGCTTCTCTGGCGGCAGCCGTGCAGGGGGTGGTTTCATGTTCGTCAACCTCAAGCCGCTCGGCCAGCGCACTGACACGACGCCTGCCGTCATTGCCCGCCTGCGCCCGCAACTCAACCAGATCACCGGCTTGCGTGTGTTCTTGAACCCGGTGCAGGACTTGCGCATGGGCGGTCGGTCCAGCAACTCCACCTACCAATACACGCTCAAGAGCGACAACCTCGCAGACCTCAAAAAATGGGCGACCACGCTGTCGGACCGGCTCAAGGACGAGCCCTTGCTCAAGGACGTGGACACCGACCAGGCAGAAAATGGGGTGGAGACTTACGTAGAGGTGGACAAAGACAGTGCGTCGCGGCTGGGAGTGAGTGCCTCAGCGGTCAACAACGCGCTTTACAACGCGTTCGGACAACGCTCAGTGGCCACCATCTATGGCGAGCTCAACCAATATGCCGTCATCATGGAATGGGCGCCGGGCTACACGCAGGGGCCGCCTGCACTCAAGGACATCTACGTCGCGTCCAACCTCGCCGGTACCACTGGCGCCGTGGCCAATCCTGGCCAGCGCGGATCGTCCACCGGCAACGTGATCAGCACGCAGCCGTCCACCATGGTGCCTCTGAGTGCCATTGCGCGGGTGGTAGAGCGGGCTTCGCCAACATCAATCAGCCACCAGGACGGAGAGCTGGCCACCACGATCTCGTTCAACATTGACCCCGGCACGTCACTGGTTCAAGCGAAGGAGGTCATTGCGCAGGCTGAGGCCGATATCGCCATGCCGACCAACGTGCGGGGTAGCTTTCAAGGCACTGCATTGAGCGCGCAGCAGTCTCAGGGCCAGCAGACGTTTTTGATCATTGCGGCCATTGTGGTGATCTACATCGTATTGGGCGTGTTGTACGAGAGCTTGATCCACCCCATCACGGTGCTGACCACCTTGCCATCTGCCGGTGTGGGCGCGGTGCTGGCATTGCTGCTGTTCAACATGCAGTTCACCATCATTGCGCTGATCGGGGTGTTTCTGCTGATTGGCATCGTGAAGAAGAACGCCATCATGATCATCGACTTTGCGCTGGAGGCCGAACGTGCGCGCGGGCTCACGGCCCTGGAAGCCGTGCGTGAGGCCTGCATGATGCGGTTTCGCCCCATCCTCATGACCACCATGGCGGCTGCGCTGGGCGCCCTGCCGCTGGCCATCGGTTTTGGACAGGGTTCCGAGTTGCGCCAGCCGCTGGGGGTGGCCATCATCGGTGGCCTGATTGCCAGCCAACTGCTCACCCTTCTGACCACACCGGTGGTGTATGTGCTGCTCGACAAGTTGCGCACCCCGTCTCTCAACGAACAACACCTGAGCCGTGCCGGAGTCTCCGGTACGGCGGCCTGATGGGCGAGTTATGACATTTCCCTTGAATCGACCGACCCGACCTGTGAACACCCCCGTGGTTTGTGCGGCCCCTCTGAACCTGCGCGCCGGCACCGTGCGGTTGGCATCGCTGAGCCTGGTCGTCGCGTTGCTGTCCGCATGCTCTGTCACGCCGGCGTATCAGCGCCCCGATTTGCCCCTGCCCACGGTCTTCAAGGAGGCGGGCGCCACATGGGCTCCCGCTGCACCCGCAGATGCGGTAGACCGGGGCCCCTGGTGGGAGTTGTTTGGAGACGCGGAGCTGAACCGTTTGGCCGAGCAGGTGCAGCTGTCCAACCAGAACATTGCTGCCGCAGTGGCCGCCTATGCCCAGGCGCAAGCCGTGGTGCGGCAGCAGCGTGCGGGGCTGTTTCCGTCGGTCAGTGTGTCGGGCGGTGCCACGCGATCCGGTGGCGAGGGCTCCGCCCGCTCGGGCAACGCCACACAAGCATCGCTGGGTGTGGACTGGGCACCCGACCTGTGGGGGCGCCTGCAGAACGGCGTCAACAGTGCGCAAGCCAACGCCCAGGCCAGCGAGGCCGACCTGGCGTCTGCCCGCCTGTCTGCGGTCGGGACATTGGCTTCGGCCTACTTCCAGCTGCGGGAAGCCGATGCGGAGATCGAGCTGCTGCAGACCACGGTGGACGGGTATGTGCGCAATCTGACCATTGCGCAGAATCGATATGCCGCAGGGGTGGTCGCGCAGACGGACGTGTTGCAGGCGCGGACCCAGTTAGCCAATGCCCGCGCTGACCTGGCCACGGTGCGCCAGAACCGGGCTCGCTTTGAGCACGCCGTGGCAGTGCTGACAGGCCAGGCGCCCGCCGCTTTTTCTTTGTCGCGGGGGCTGTGGACTGCGCAAGTGCCGGACGTACCGGTGGGCGTGCCTTCCACGCTTTTGCAGCGCCGTCCCGACATCGCTGCGGCGGAGCGTGCGGTGGCTGCGGCCAATGCGCAGATCGGCATTCAACGCGCCGCGTACTTCCCCAATCTCAGCCTGGGCGCATCGCTGGGCAGCGGTGGTACCAGCGTGGCAGATCTGTTCAGGGCATCGACCACGGTATGGTCGCTGGGGTTGTCGATTGCGCAGACAATTTTCGACGCAGGTGCGACGGCCGCGCGGGTTGATGAGGCGCAGGCCGCGCGCGACGGGCGTATCGCTGTCTATCGGCAGACGGTGCTGACCGCGTTCCAAACGGTGGAAGACCAGCTCACCGTGCTGCGCACGCTGCAGGAGCAAGAGCCCCTGCGCCGCGAGGCGGTCTCTGCCTCCGAGCGCACTGCGCAGCAACTGCTTAACCGCTACCGCGAAGGGCAGGTGAGCTTCACCGAGGTGGTCACAGCCCAGGCCTCGGCGCTGTCCGCACAGCGTTCGTTGTTGCAGTTGCAGGTCAACCGGCATCTGGCGGCGGTCACGCTGGTTCAGGCCTTGGGAGGCGGGTGGCAGGCGCCGTGGCAGCCTGGCCCTGGCGGATAATCCACGACGGCCGCGGCATATACTCCTGTTTTGATAGCTGGTAGCGCTTTATATATAAGCGCTAGGGGCCATTTTGATCATATTTCTGAAGGAGTGCGCGTGGACGTTGTATTGCTGGTCAAGGCCGCCATCATGGGGGTCGTCGAGGGGCTGACCGAGTTTTTGCCCATTTCATCCACGGGCCACCTGATTCTGGCGGGGGCGCTGTTGGGGTTTGACGATGCCAAAGCCAAGGTGTTCGACATCGCCATCCAGACGGGCGCGATCTTCGCGGTGATCTTGGTGTACTGGCAAAAAATTCGGGCCACATTGGTGGCCTTGCCGACCGAGCGTCAGGCGCAGCGGTTTGTGCTGAACGTGTTGATTGGCTTTTTGCCTGCGGTGGTGCTGGGCCTGCTGTTTGGCAAGGTCATCAAGGCGCACCTTTTCACCCCGGTGGTGGTGGCCAGCACGTTCATCATTGGTGGGTTCATCATCTTGTGGGCCGAGCGGCGCGCGCCGTCGGCCACCCGCATCCAGTCGGTGGACGACATGACGCCTCTCGATGCGCTCAAGGTGGGCCTGGTGCAGTGTCTGGCCATGATTCCTGGCACCAGCCGCAGCGGCTCCACCATCATTGGCGGCATGCTGTTGGGGCTGTCGCGCAAGGCGGCGACCGATTACTCGTTTTTTCTGGCCATCCCCACGCTCATCGGGGCTGGGGTTTACAGCCTGTACAAAGAGCGTGCTCTGCTGTCGGTGGCGGACATTCCGATGTTCCTCACGGGGCTGGTGTTTTCGTTCCTCAGCGCGTGGCTGTGTGTGCGCTGGTTGTTGCGCTACATCAGCACCCACAGCTTTGTGCCGTTTGCGTACTACCGCATCGTGTTCGGAATCATTGTGCTGGTCACGGCCTGGACAGGATGGGTGCAGTGGGCGGACTGATAATTCAGCCATGTTCCGCCCTTCGCTCTTTACTCGTCCACTTGTTGGCGTCCTTGCCTTTGCTCTGCCGCTTGTGTGCGTTTTGCCTGCGGCGCAGGCAGACGACCTCCCGAGTGCAAATGAGGAAGCCAAGGCAACACTTCACTATGCCCTGGGCGCCATCGTCAGCACCGGGCCTGACTACGCAGGGGGTGATAGCCGCAAGAACAGCCTTCGACCTGCCTGGGCGATTGAGTACGGTCGCTTTCGGCTGAGTACATCGCGAGGCAGTGCTTTCATGGGCCATGGGCTGAGGCCAAGGGAATCCGGCGCAAGCGCCACGCTCGCAGAAAGTGATCGGTTTCACCTGAGTGCGTCGCTGCGCATAGACAAAGGGCGCGACGGGTCGGACGCGCCCATTCTGGTAGGGCTCCCGTCGGTGCGTTCCACCTTGCGAGCAAGAGTCAGCGGCGGCTATGCGCTGACAGAGCGCTGGTCTGTGGGGGCCGGTGTTTCACAGGACATATTGGGGCGTGATGGCGGCGCCCAGTTGTCTACAAGCCTGGGATACACATGGCCCGTAACCGAGCAGACCAAAGTGACGTTTGGGGCCGGTGCCAGCTTTGGAGATCGCAAATACCTGCGCGGCCATTTCGGGGTGCCGGACGCGGGGCCTAGTCCGCTGCCCGCATTCAGTCCTGGTGTTGGGCTTTACAGCGTGGACGCTGGTGTGGAGGTGATGTCCGCCATCAATCGCCACTGGGTCGTTTTTGGTGCCGCGCGGGTGTCTCAGTTAAAGGGCGACGCACGGCGAAGCCCACTCACGATCGAGCCCACGGGTTACTCTGTGTCGTTGGGGCTGGCGTACCGCTGTTGTCGCTGAGGGCGCGCTGAGAAACAGCGGGCCAGGTTTTTGCCGACAGTGATAAGCTGCCGCTGACACACTGTTACCTGAAGCAGGGCAGCCGCGCGCGTTGCAGTCCGCACGACAAGCACGCAGTAGGGCTGCCTCAGTTGACGTCCAAATCTACTGGGTCATTCGCCGCATGATGCAAGACGAACCTGAGTTGTCGCATAAATCGCCAGCAGATCGCAAGGACACATGGGCCAAGGCGGAGTTGCTGGACCTGATCTCTCAAAGCGCGGGGGCGACCATGGCCGTGGTGGACCGCAGTCTGGTCATGATTTACGTCAATGAGGAATATTCGCGCTGGTTTGGCACCACGCCGCAGCAGTTGATCGGCAAGACACTCGTTGAGTTGTACGGCGAGCAAGATACCGCCCGTTTTCTGCCGTTTGTGGAGCGCGTGTTGCGCGGAGAGCGGGTGCAATACCAGCGCATGCTGCGCACCCCCTATGGCGTAGAGGAATGGCGCACCATTTGCCTGACGCCGTGGCACAACGCGCAAGGCGCAATCGATGGGTTCATCACCACGGCCCTCGATGTGCATGAACTGCAAGTGACCATGAACGCGCTGCGCTCCGCCAACCAGCGACTTTCGTCGCACATGGAAAACAGCCCCCTGGCGGTGGTGGAAATGGATCACAAGCTGCAATTGCTGCATTGTTCGCAGCGAGCGGTGCAGTTGATGGGGTGGCTTCATGTGGCGGGGCTGGAGGGCAGGCTGCTCACCGAGGTGCTCGCACTCGCGTTTACCGATGACAGTCTTCCGCTTGCCCTGCAACGTCTTCAGTCTGGCGAGGAATCACAAAACCGCGCTGAGACCTGTTTCGTGCGCGAGGATGGCACCGAGGTCCACTGCGAATGGTTCAACTCCGCGCTGACGGACGAGGGCGGCCAGGTGACCTCGATCATGGCGCTGGTGCAAGATGTTTCCGCCAAGATCCAGATCGCCCGCCAGCAGCACTACCTGGCCAACCACGATTCATTGACGGGGTTGCTGAACCGCGCTGCGTTCCAAAGTCGCCTTGAAAAGTCTCTGGCCCAAGCGCAGCAAGACGGCGGTGCAGTGGCGTTGCTGTTTATTGATCTGGATGGATTCAAGCGCGTGAACGATACCGAAGGCCACCGTGCGGGGGACGAGGTACTGCGCATTGTTGCGACACGGATCGCCAGCACGGTGCGAGCCGGTGACACGATCGCGCGGCTGGGTGGAGATGAATTCCTGGTCATGCTGGACCGCGACGTCACCCACGATGTGACCGACAACATTGGGCACCGCATCATCGAAGCCCTGCACCAACCCATGACAGTGGAGGGCCGCGACCTGAACATCGGCGCCAGCATTGGCGTGGCGCTCAACCCCCCGCTGGAGAGCGATATTGAGGTGCTGATGACTCGTGCTGACCAGGCCATGTATTCGGCCAAACGCGCAGGCAAGGGGCGCTTGCACTACGCACAGGCCGTTTGCTCTTGATCGTTGGCGCTGCTACGGCGCAGGCAACGTGATGCTCTGCTGGAAGTGGAAAAAATTGCTAGGGTCGTACCGCGCCTTGGTCTGCTGCAAGCGCGGATACACAGGGCCCCAATAGGCGTTGGCAAAGTCTTTCAAGCCTGCGTCGGGGTAGTTTTGATAGACATGCCCGTTCATAAAGTCTTTGAACTGGTGCATGAACGTGGCAAGCCAAGCCTCCATCGTCTCGCGTTCCGCGGTGCTGGTCCAGAACACATCCACCACCAGATCGGCATCCACGTTGCGATGGATGAACGCGCTGTCGGCCATGGGGTAGCGGTTGATGGCGCCGCCGTAGGGTTCGAGGTAGGCCAGCGAATAGACATTGGGTGATGTCTTGAAGAAATTGATTATTTTTTGCCAGTCCTCAGGGCTCAGTGCGGCGCTGATGTAGCCGCTGGCCTTGCTTTCGGCGGCGCCGTCGGGCAAGTTGTCTGGCAATGTGTAGGGGTGGTCTTCCAGCCAGGTGTTCATCTCCGGGTAGGTCCCCATCTTGTCCACCAGCAATTGGGCGCTGGGGATTGCCAGCAGGGGCGCAATGGCAGCAAGGCCCGCTTCGCGCGTGCCGCAGAACATGCCCTGGACCATGTACACCGGCACACCGTTTTGGTAGCCCAGGTTCATCATGTAGCCGAGTGCGTCGGGCGCGCCTGTTTTCATGAAACCACGCTGCATGAGTGTGAGCACCTGCGCGGCATGGGCCTCATCCCAGCTGATGGACCAGGCCCAGACTTCATCAAGTCGGAACATGCGGTACGTCACCTGCAGCAGCACACCAAAATTTCCACCCGTGCCGCCCCGCATGGCCCAGAAAAGATCGGGGTGCTCGTGGGCACTGGCCGTCACGATGGTGCCGTTGGCCAGCGCAACACGGAAAGATTCCACCAGGTCGCTTTGGATTCCGAATGCACGCGAGGTGTATCCGTAGCCACCGCCCTGCACAAAACCACCGACGCGTACATTGCCACACGCGCCGGTGGGCACATGCCAGCCGGTGTGGTTCATGGCACCATTGAAGTGATCAAAGTCGGTGCCGGGCCGCACATGCACGCGCTGATTTGGCGGGTCAAGCACCACGCCCTGGATCTCGCTCAGGTCCACCACCATGCCGCTGTTGATGGAGTAGCCTGCCGTGCTGTGTCCACCGGATCGGACCGCAACCCACAGAGCGTAAATGCGGGCCACTGACAGGCATTCCAGTACATCGTTTTCGCAGGCGCAGTACACGATGATTTCGGGGTAGGCCTGGAATGCGGGGTTGGACTCTTGCCGGGCCTTGTTGTAGTCGGGGCTCGATGGCAGTACGACACGGCCCACCAGCTTGCTTTCTAGCGCTGCGACCGCCTCCCACGTCAGAGCTGAGCCGGGGGCGTCGCAGGCTGAATTTTGGGCTGCCAGTGATCGGAAATGCGCGACGCGCGCGTCTTTGGCAATACGGGCGGGACTTTTGCGGTGGGCCATGGAGAACGATCCTTCATGAAAACGCGAAGTCCCGTGTGTAACCGATGCCGTGCAATTTGACCAGTTGGCAATGGCGAGCGCTGTGCCGTTGCCTGCGTACCCACACGTGCGCGGGCCGCCGGATTCAGGTCGATGACAGCGCCAGGTCGCCCGTGTTGCGACGCACGCAGAATTTGCCGCCTTGCTTGCCGGTGTACATGGCGGCGTCTGCCAGTTTGAGCAACCCTACGGCATCGTTGCTGTCATGGGGCGCAATCGCGTACCCGATGGTCAGACCCACTTGCACCGTGATATTGCCCAGTGAAAAGGGGGAACTGAAGGCATCCAGCAACTTTTGTCCCAGCTCCTGGGCCTGCTCTGGGCTGCTAAGGTGCCCGGTCATCACCACAAATTCATCACCCCCCAGTCGCGCTACCACGTCGCTCTGGCGCACGTGGCCTTGCAGGCGTCGGGTGACTGCAATCAGCAATTCGTCGCCCACGTCATGCCCATGCTTGTCGTTGACCGGCTTGAACCCATCGAGGTCCATCACATAGACCGCCAGTAACTTTTCAGGGCTGCATCGCGGTAGTGCCGATGCCAGCGCGATGTTCAGACCGCGTCGGTTGGGCAGGCCGGTCAGCGGGTCGGTGTGGGCCAGTGATCGCATCACATCGCGCTCTCGGTTGGCGTCCAGGGCCTCAGTGCGCAGCGCTTTGGTGCGCAGGCCCAATACCCGCATGAACAGCAGCATGTCGAGCGTGGCCCCAAACTGGAAAGAGTGCAGCGTCCAGAAGTTCACAGGAACCCAGCCGCGGATCACCCCAATCACTGTGGCGGTTGCGGCAAAGTACACCAGCCATGCCATTAGCAGGCTGCTGCCCACCGGGTCGCCTTGGCGCGCGCGCCTGACGGCCCCTGGGATCCCCATCAGCGCTGGCACCAGGCCCAGAATACTGACAATGCCGGTGATTGCACGGGTGCTGAGAACATCCAGTGCGTAGGTCATCGCCAGCACCACACACAACACAGCGCCCCCCCGCATGGTGCGCAGCAGGCGGCTTTTGGGCAAATGGCCTGCCAGTGCCTGACCGATGAACAAAAAAGATCCGCACGTTGCCATCAAGGCAGAAAGACCCGCTGCGTGGCTCTCGACCCAAGGGTTGTCGCGCCACAGGTACTGTGTGCCAAGGCCAAACAAGTGCAAGGAGAACAACAGACTGCCCGTGAGCAAGAGCGCGTACTGTATGAAGAGAACATCCCGCAGGTTGACCCACTGGGCCAGGCTGTAGATCAGCAGGCACAGCGCCAAGCCGGTGAGGATGCCCTGCAGCATCTGCTCGTTCATGGCGCTGCTGTGCCAAGCGGTGGGCTTGTTAAAGGTGATGGGGAGCACCATGGCTCCACGGGTCTCAATGCGCAACAGCAGCGCATAGTCTTGTCCGGGCCGCATCTGCAGCGCCAGCGAATGCGAGCGGCTTCTTAGCGGTCGCTGCGAAAACGGCTGCAGGCTTCCTAGGGTGACTTGCCGCAGCACATGCCCGTCGGCCGTCAAATAAATTTCTACCCGATTGAGCACCGGGTAGTCGATGTCCAGAATCCAGATGCCATCAGAGGTGCTAGAGACTGAGATCGGAATGCGCAACCATACGGCATCGGTTTGTACACCCAGTGTGCCACCGGTCCCCGCAGGGTGCACAAACTCAGCAGTGCGTGCCAGCATGTCCTGTACTGACAGCGTGCGCGAAGGGTCGGCGAGCATGGCAACCGCCGGCCAGACCTCAGCAGTCGGCACGTCGTCATGCAACTCCAGGGTCTCCGTGGTTGCTCGGGCATCGGTGCATTCCAAAAGCAGGATTAGCAGCAAAACGCACCCCACTATCCAGCGCCTGAATAGCGTTGGCAGGATTTGCCACGAAGGTTGGGGGAGTGCGGTATTCATGGGGCTCAGTCGCTCAGGCAGTGCAGAACGACAGCACGGATTTGGCACGCGGTGACCGCAGCGTGCATGGCGCGAAGCGGATAGACGCAGCGGGCAGGGGGATTGAATGGGCGGGTAGTCCGTTGCATGGATGTACCTTCACGACGAAAGTGCCAGCTCGCCACGGTTGCGGCGAATGGAGTGTTTGCCACCTTGCTTGCCCGCATACATCGCAGCGTCCGCCAGGCGGATCAACCCTTGGGGGTCGTCGCTGTCCAGGGGGGCCAGCGCGTACCCAATCGTCAGTCCCACCTGCAGGCGCAGGTGGCTCAGCGCAAAGGGCAGATCGAATGCACGCAGCAACGATCGGCCCAGCTCTTCAGCGTCTTCGGGTGTTTCCAGGTTGCAGGCCATGATGATGAATTCGTCACCCCCCAACCTTGCCACCACATCGGTCTGGAGACGAACATTCGCTTGTAGCCGATGGCCCACCGCTACCAGCAGATCGTCGCCCACATCGTGACCATACAAATCATTGACGGGTTTGAACCCATCCAGGTCCATGAGATACACCGCGACCAGGTTACTTGACGAGGTCGTAGCCAGTGCCACCTGCAATGCGTGTTGCAGGCCACGCCGATTGTGTAGACCCGTCAGTGGGTCGCTGTGCGCCAAAGAATGCATGATGTCGCGCTCGCGCATGGCCTCTTGGGCTGCGTTGCGCATGGCTTTAGAGCGCAGGCTCAGCACGCGCAGGAAGAGCAGCATGTCCGCCGTCGCACCGAACTGAAACGAGTGCATGGTCCAGAAATTTACGGGCACCCAGCCCTGAACCAAACACACCATGACCGCAGCGGCCGCTGAGTAGGCGACCCAAGCCACCAGCAAGGTAGCGCCGATGGGGTCTTTCTGTCGAACCCGCGCAATGGCTGCAGGTAGGCTGATGATGGACGGCAGGAGGCTCACCAAACTGATAAATGCTACGGCGATGGGCACGCTCAGCCAGCCGAGCAGGAAGCCGGTGCAGACCAACGCCGTGAGCACCGCACCTGTGTGCATGGTTCGCGCATACCAGCCGTTGCGCGTGGGGTACGCCAGGGCGTTGCTAAGGAAGAGAAATGAGCCCGTCAGTGCAATCAGCGCCGCCGCAATGCCTGCATGCCGATCCATCCACGGATTGGCAGGCCAAAGAAACTGGGTACCGATGCCGAAAAAGTGCAATGAAAAACCCGCGCTACCGAGCACCACCAATGCATAAAAGCCGAACATGTGCTCGCGCTGGGTGACCCACTGGATCAGGCTGTACGCCAGCAGGCAGAAAGCCAGCCCGTTGAGCAGGCCCTGCAGCATCTGCTCGCTCAGGGCCTGGCGCATGTACTGGGGCATTTCGCTGACCGTGATGGGCAGGATCAGCGGCCCGTTGGCCTCCACCCGTATCAGGAGGTCGTATGCCTTCCCGGCCTGCAGGTCGAACACCATTGCGGGCGTGCGGCTGTACAGCGGCGTCTGGCCGGACTGCATTGTGGTGACCTGCTGAAGGATCTCACCGCTGCTGGCCAGGTACATCTCGGCCCGCAGGGAGCTGTAGCCGATATTGACCACCCAGGGCGTGCGCGGTGCCTCGGGCGCAATGATGGGGATGTGCAGCCACATGGCAGCCTTGTGCACGCCCAGCGAGCCACCGCGCTGGGCGGGTGCCTCAAATTCGCCCAGGCGGCTCAGCATGTCTTGCACCGCGAGTTGGTACGTGGGATCGGCTTTGAGCGTGATGGCCTCCCAGGCATCCCTTTGAGGCCTGTCCTGCGTCAGCACCAGTGGCGCGCCCGCCTGCGCGCTCCGCGGCAGGGCCATGGTCACAAGCAAGCAAAGCAGGGTACAAGCCACGCCGCAGTGCATGCGCCAAAGCCGGGCCAACATCAGGAGCGTGCAGAGCAGCGGGTACATCGGCGCGGGTGCAGCGGCTACGTGGGTTGCTGCGCCCGGGCAGCGCTCGTGGCGGGCGCGTTCTGCGCCAAACCGGGGCTCCAGCTGCCGTGGGTCGTCAGCTTGTCTTCCAGCCGGTTGAGCCAACGCGGCGCGTGGGGGTCGTCACTCCAGCCGTGCACTACGTCATCTACCTGGTTGAGCAACTCGGTCGGCAGCTGCAAGGGCCGCGTCTGGCTCATCAGCACCCGGCTCATGAAGTGATAACCCAGCACCCGCGTGAGCGCCCGTACGATGGAAAAGCGTGGCAGCAATAACCGCGCTATCGCATCAATGGCACGTGCCACCAGCAGTACACCCCAGAACAGCAGGGCGGACGGCCAGGGCACAGGCTGGTTCAGACCCAGATCGTTGGCCGTGGCGCGCCCGCAGAGGTACCGGGTCATGAGCTGCGGAAAGGGTTTCACAATGGCCCAGGGCAGGGCTTTTTCCATGGTCCGCATCAGCGCCTGGCCCAGCGCGGGGCGGGGGTCCGGCGTGACGGGTTCTGCACGGCCCCGGGCCTGCATGCGCGCCATCAGCGTTTTGGCCTGGTCCATGGTGTCCACCATCAGAGTCTGGTCGATTCCCAGAATATGTCCCACCACGTTCCAGGCATGCAGGTAGGCCTCTTCGTCACGGGCCGGTAAGCCAATGCCCAAACGGCGCAGGCTGCGCAGAAACACATAGCCAAACGTGAGCAAGGTGTAGGCAAGCTCTTCCTGGTTGCAGGGCAGGCCGTCGCCTTTCAGGTTCCAGCCGCGTGCATACAGCGCCTGGAACATGGCCTGTCGCCCGCCCTTCAGCAGAGGCGTTTGCGGCGCAATGTGTCCGCCGCCGCCAGCGAGCAATTGCTCCACCGCGCTTTGGGGGCTGCCATGCAGGATCAGATTGCGAATGGTGGCGTGGATCAACCGCACCTTCAGGACCTGCGCCACGCCCGCGCCAGGCTGGCCCAAGCCCCCGTGCATCATCACCGGGAAGATCATCGCGGCGGTAGACCGGATGCGGTACTCGGCGTTCTGCTCTAGCTGGCCCGAGGTGTGCAGCACGCTCGACAGGTCTGGAATCACGTAACACTCGGGCAGGCTGGCGCAGAACAGCAAGATGCACGACAGCGCTCCGTGGTCCATGAAAAGCTTTTCTGCACGCCTAATCTTGTGGGCGTCGGCCCAGGGCGGCAGCACCTGCGCGGCCTGCACATAGCGGTGCAAGGCTTTGGCCATGGCGTCGTCCACGCCGTCGCCCTGGGCCGTCCAGTTCACCAGGCTGGCGTTGTCCGTCCATTCGCCAAAAAGGCGGTTCACGGTGTCGATGCGCGCCCACTGCGGTGCGTCTGCTGCCACATCTCCCGCGGGCCAATCACCCAGGATGTCTGCAATGGTCTGGTCTGCCAGCGGGTCGGCGTGGTGTTGCATGCCCGCCAGATCGGCGTCGGACAAAGGGGCGGGGTGTTTGGAGTTGTCGTTCATGCATTGGCCTTTGCGGGGGCGCTCCATCGCTGAAAACCCGCCAGCGCGCACAGCAACGGAATGCCCATCGCAAACGGTGCAATGGAGCGGATTTCCACAGGATTGCCCAGAATCATCTGAAACACCATGCCCGATGCGTAGATGCACAGCGGCACCAGAGCGTGGCGGCGCAGAAACGGGCTGAGCGGCTGCAACGCCATTTTGCGCACCGACATGCGAAAGCCAAAGATGATGACGAAGGCCACAAACACCCAGCCAAAAAAGCCCTGCACCGTTTCGCCAAACCAGGCCCCATCGGTTTTGGCCATGATCCACGCCTTGAGGGTGTAAACAAGGTATGGATCTGCGCCCAGGTCAAAAGCCGTGACAATCATCGCCGCCAGAAATGACAGCATCGCGGCGTTGCCCAGGCCCGGCGCACCGTCCACGGGGCTTTGCCAAACGATCAGGTTGCTGATCACGTAGCCCGCATACGCCAGCGAGAACCACATCATGGGGATCACGATGGGCACCCCGACAAAACGCGGGCCCAGCACGTCGGTGTACGTGTAGTGTCCAAAGAACCAGCCGTGGGTGGAACCCATCTGCTCGGCAAACCAGCCAAAACTCACGGCGATCAACACAAACTGCAAAGCCGGCCGTGTACCCAGCAGGTGTGTGGCGCTGGCCCAGCAGCAGGCAAACATCAGCACCGACGCAATGATGATGGCAATGGTCGTGTCGGTGTGGGTGCGAACTGCTGTGGCAATCAGAAAAGCAGCCAGAAGCGCAAAGCCGAGCGCAGGCAATCGCTCGGCCAAAAATGGCGGTGCAGACATGTTCGATGTATCACGCTGTAACAATTAGCCCAGTGTAGGGTATTGCCAGGCAACCGGCGAGCCTTGTTTGCCCTGATGGAGGGTTGTATCGACAGCGTATTTTGTGCGCTGCGACAAGTGTTTTGGTGCTAAAGAGCACGCAATACCCTCGTTTCCCCCGCAAAAACGAATGCGCGGAGGGCCTTCGATCAGCTCTTGATCGGATGAAGGTGGGCCAGATTCAACAGCGCCGCCTCAATAGCGGCTGCCGTCGCCATCGGTTGCTCCATGGGGAACAAATGGCTGCCATCCAGCATCATGGTGCGGCCTTGGGTGACGCGCAGCGTCATGGCCATGCCCACCTGTTTCATTTCTTCCGAATCCCGGCCGCCGATGAACGCTGTCGGGCATTGCAGCGGGTGGCTGCTGAGCAGGCGCCCGAGGTTGTGGGGCAGGGTGTTGTAGATGGCGGTTTCCACCGCGCGGTCAAATCCCAGCACGCGCTTGCCTTCGTGGTCTTGCAGGCCGTAGGTGATGTAGTCCTGCAACACCTCGGGGTGCCAGCGGGCAAAGCTCTTCTTCTTGCGAAAGTGCTCCAGCGCCTCTTCGTTGCTGGCCCAGCTGAAACGCCGCTGGCGGCTGACCTTGCCGGGGGATATCGACCCGACCACCTGGGTGCGCTTGGCGACGCCGACGACATTGGCCTTCCAGCCACCGATGAGCGGAGAGTCGATCAACAACACGCCCCGCACCAACTCCGGGTGGCGTGCGGCGGCCATCACGCTCAAAAAACCGCCCAGTGAGTGCCCGACCAGAAACACCGGCGCGCCCAGGCGCTCCACCCGCTCGGTCGCAAAGTCTGCCAATTGCTGCACCAGATGCGGCCAGTTGCTTGTCACCGGGTATTTTGGGTCGTGCCCGTATTGGTCGACGGCGCTGACCTCGAATCCACGGGATTGGAGGTGCTTGAAGAGCAGGCGGTAGGTGCTGGCCGGAAAACTGTTGCCGTGCGAGAAAACGATGGGGAGCATGAAAAGCGTAGACGGCATTCACGACCAGAGGTTGGGCGGGCGGCCACTGCGGCCCCCACCCTGCGCCCTCAGATCAGCCGGTCCGTGTGATTGGTGATTTTCTTGAGCGGCTTGCAGCGCGATGCGTTCACCAGGATGGGCACGTCGGTCGAGCCACCGCCCCAGGCGGGGTCTTCGATGCTGTCAAACACCTCGCGCAGCTTCTGGCCCCAGCTGTCATGCAGCATGCGAAAGTAGGGGTTGTGCTCGTCGATGCAGATGATTTTTTCGGTGGCAAAGCGATCTGCTTCGTACACCACCAGGTCCAGCGGCAGGCCCACCGAGAGGTTGGACTTGAGCGTGCTGTCCATCGAAACGAGGGCGCACTTGGCGGCCTCGTCCAGCGGGGTTTCGGGCGTCAGCACGCGGTCCAGCACGGGCTTTCCGTACTTCGACTCGCCCACCTGGAAGTACGGTGTTTCGGTGGTGGCTTCGATGAAGTTGCCCGCCGAATACACTTGGAACAGGCGCATGCCTTCGCCCTTGATCTGGCCGCCAAACACCATGGACACATTGAAGTCCACGCCCGACCGCTTGAGTGCGGCGCCGTCGCGTTCGTGCACATGGCGCACCGCCGCGCCCAGCACGCGTGCCGCTTCGAACATGCTTTTGGCGTTCCAGATCGTGATGGCCTCGCCAGACTCTCCGTCCTTGATCTGTTCGTTCTGGAGGATCTCGCGCACGGACTGCGAGATGGACAGGTTGCCTGCCGACAACAGCACCATGAAACGGTCGCCCGCCTTTTCATAGACCATCATCTTGCGGAAGGAGCTGATCTGGTCCAGACCGGCGTTGGTGCGGGAGTCGGACAAGAAAACCAGTCCGGCATTGAGTTTGATGGCGACGCAATACGTCATGAGAAAAGTGCAGTCGTTATAGGTGGGTAACCGGCGAGTTTAGTCCGGCGCGGGGCAGGCACTCGAACGGGCCATTCAGGATGCACGCTGGCTATCAAGGCAACGAATTTCATAATTGATAGCTGTAAGCGCTTGCTGGGTAAGCGCTAGATGCCAATTTGACTCATATTTTGAAGGGCCGCGTTCGTTCACGTTTTGTGTAGGCTGGCCAGCGCAGCGGCGTGTGCTGAGGGCTATTGCGCAGATTCCGGGCAGCGCGCGCGTGCCAGCTCTATCATCCGCCGCTTCACTTCGAAGGCCATTGCTGTGTTGACCCCCATGATCTCGTCCGTCACACGCCGTACCTGGGCGCTGGCCTTCGTCGCAACTCTCGCAGCCTGTGGGGGCGGCAGTGACTCCGCCGCCAACGGCCCCCCGCCAGAACCAACGCCTGCCCCCGAGCGTTCTGGCCAGCTCGCATCTGCCTCCCTGCTCGGAGCCATACCCGCCGCCGACATTACCGCTGCGCTGGCCGCCGAGGAGTCGCTGGCCGAAGGTGTGGTGCCGCGCTACAGCGTGACGTCATACCGCCTTGAATACCTCACCACCGACGCCGATGGCAAAGAGGTGCGCGCCTCGGGTTTGGTCAGCGTGCCGCAAAAGCCCGCGGGTTCCAAAAGCCCGGTGTTGAGCTACCAGCACGGCACGATCTTTCGCGATGCCGAGGCGCCGAGCAACAACGCCGTGGCGTCTGAAGTGGCGGTGGTGCTGGCATCACTGGGCTACATCGTGCTGGCGCCTGACTACGTGGGTTTTGGTGCCTCCAAGGGCACGCCGCACCCCTATTTGCTGTCGGCCCCCTCGGCCGCCGCTACAGCTGATTTTTTGACCGCCGCCCGCACCTGGCGTGGCCAGGCCAACGTGGCCGACAACGGCCAGCTCTTTTTGACCGGGTACTCCGAAGGTGGCTACGTCACCATGGCCACGCACCGCGCGTTGCAGACGGGCGGCTCGCCGCATTTGCAGAATCTGCGCATGGTGGTGTCGGGCGCCGGACCCTACAACGTGCAGACCACGATGGACGGGTTGGTGGATGTGGTGCGCAACGAGCAGCCCGTGATCGGTGCGCTCATCAACCCCGGCTTTCTGCGCTACCTAGGCGGCAGCGTGCAGCGCGAGGTGCGCCGCCTGTTGCTGCGGGCGCTGATTCCGGGCGATGCGGACGTGGCCTACGACACCCGCTTCATCGACCGTTTTTTGGCCGACGACGTGCGTGCCCTTGACGTGATCAGCAGCGTGTACGACTACAACCCCAACGTCCCTGTGCGCCTGTACCACGGCCGCAACGACCGCACTGTGCCGTATGCCAGCTCGGTCAGTACCCTGCGTGCCATGCAAAACCGCGGCGCGGGCGACCTGGTCAGCCTGACCGACTGCCGTGCACAACCGGTGGCAGGGCACCTCGAATGTGTGCCGCCGTTCATCACCTTCATGCTGGGGCAGTTGGCGCCGGTAGCGCAGGACCTGTAGGGCGGTTGCCCGAGGCGGCTGGGACGCTCTGCTTGGCAGCGGCGCTTCAGCCCGCCATTTTCTTAAGCTGGTACAGCGCATCCAGCGCTTCGCGGGGGCTCAGCGCATCGGGGTTGATGCCAGCCAATGCAGCTTCCAGCGGACTGGCACCGGCGCTCTCGGGCACCACGGGGGCGGCGAACAGGTCCACCTGCAAATCATCTTCACCCGCCCGCTCTTCCAGCGCCGCGAGCGCGTGCCGCGCGTGGTGCAGCACGGGCGAGGGCATGCCCGCCAGCTTGGCCACCTGAATCCCGTAGCTGCGGCTGGCGGGGCCGGGCTGGATCTCGTGCAGGAAGACGATGTCCGTGCCCGACTCGGTGGCGCTCACGTGCATGTTGATGGCTTGGCGCGCCTTGGCGGGCAGTTCGGTCAGCTCGAAATAATGCGTGGCAAACAGCGTGAAGGCGCGGGTCTTGTCGTGCAGGTGCGTGGCAATGCCGCTGGCCAGGGCCAGGCCATCAAAGGTGCTGGTACCCCGACCGATCTCGTCCATCAGCACCAGGCTGTGGGGCGTGGCCGCGTGCAGGATCTGCGCGGCCTCGGTCATCTCCAGCATGAAGGTCGATTGCGCATTGGCCAGGTCGTCGGCCGCGCCGATGCGGGTGTGGATGGCGTCAATCGGCCCCAGGCGGCAACTGCTGGCGGGCACGTGGCTGCCCATGCTGGCCAGCAGCGCGATCAGCGCCACCTGGCGCATGTAGGTCGATTTACCGCCCATGTTGGGGCCGGTGATGATCTGCATGCGCGTATTGGTGTTCAGCCGCGTGTGGTTGGCGATGAAGCTGCCGCTCGACGTTTCTGCCAGGCGCGCCTCGACCACGGGGTGGCGGCCGCCTTCGATCTCGATGCAGGGCTCGGGCACAAACTGCGGCGCACACCAGTTCAGGGTAAGCGAGCGCTCGGCCAGCGCGCACAGCACATCGAGTGACGCCAGCGCCTGCGCCAGGCGGGTGAGGGCGGGCACGTGGGGTTGCAGCTGGTCCAGGATCTGCTCGTACAGCCACTTCTCGCGGGCCAGGGCACGCTCGTTGGCCGACAAGGCCTTGTCCTCAAAGGTTTTCAGCTCGGGCGTGATGAAGCGCTCGGCGTTTTTCAGTGTCTGGCGGCGGCGGTAGTCGTCGGGCACGCGGTCCAGGTGGCTGCCGGTCACTTCAATATAAAAGCCGTGTACCTTGTTGAACTGTACGCGCAGGTTGGGGATGCCGGTGCGCGCTTTCTCGCGCGTTTCCAAGTCCAGCAAAAAGGCGTCGCAGTTGGTCTGGATGGCGCGTAGCTCATCGAGCTCGGTATCGAAGCCGTTGGCAATCACGCCGCCGTCGCGCACCAGGGCTGCGGGTTCTTGCGCAATGGCGGCCTGCAGCAGGTCGGTGCAGCCTTCGGGTGGCTGCAGATGGCTGAAAATTTGAATCAAATAGGGCTCTAGCGCTTGTCCATTAAGCGCTAGTAGCTCTGCTTTTTGTAGCGTTTTGCCCAGGCCCACCAGTTCACGTGGGCGCACCTGGCGCAGTGCGATGCGGGCGGTGATGCGCTCGACATCGCTCACCCCCTTGAGTTCCCCGCGCAGCAAGGCCCAGGGGCCGCTGCCACCCCCAGCACCGCCCGCACCGCGCAGCGCGGTGGTGGCGGACAGGCGCTGGCGTGCCGCGGCGCGGTCGCGCTGTGGCTCCAGCAGCCAGGTCTTGAGCAGGCGACTGCCCATGCCGGTCATGCAGGTGTCCAGCAGCGAAAAAAGCGTGGGCGCATCGTCGCCGCGCAGGGTCTTGACCAGCTCCAGGTTGCGGCGTGTGGAGGCGGGCAGGTCAATCAGATCGTCGTTGCGCTGCACCTGCACGCTGTGCACATGGGTGAGCGCGCGGCCCTGCGTGTGTTCGGCATAGGTCAGCAACCCGGCGGCGGCGGCGTGGGCCTCGCCCAGGTCTTGCGCGCCCCAGGCCTGCAGGCTGGCGGCGCCCAGGTTTTCGAGCAGCTTGCGCTCACCCAGGGCGCTGTCAAACTGCCAGTCGGGCCGCAGACTCATGGGGCAGGTGAAGGTGCCGCTTTGGCGCAGCACCTGCAGTTGCTGCTCAAAGCGCTCGGTCACGCCTGCGCTGTAGATCAGCTCGCTGGGCGCCACACGGGCCAGCCAGGCGCCCAGTTCATCGTGGGCGCATTCGGCCAGGAACACGCGGCCCTGCGTCACGCTCAGCCAGGCCAGGCCACAGCGCGCACGCGGCGCCTGGTGCACGGCCATCAGCATCGATTCGGATTTGTCAGACAGCAGTTCGGTGTCGGTCAGCGTGCCGGGCGTGACCACGCGCACCACCTTGCGCTCGACCGGGCCCTTGTTGGCGCCCACTTCGCCGACCTGCTCGGCAATGGCCACCGACTCGCCCATCTTGATCAGGCGGGCCAGGTAGTTCTCGAGCGCATGAAACGGCACGCCCGCCATCACCACCGGTTGCCCGCCCGACTGGCCCCGCTGCGTGAGCGTGATGTCCAGTAGCCGCGCAGCCTTCTCGGCGTCTTGCCAGAAGACCTCATAAAAGTCGCCCATGCGATAGAACAGCAGCGTCTCTGGGTGCCCGGCCTTCAGGGCCAGGTACTGCTGCATCATGGGGGTGTGGTGCTCAAGCGTGTCGGACATGCGGGGGTTGGGAAATGAGGCGTGGACTTTAGCGCATGGGGTTTCCCCGCAAGGAATTGCTGCACGTTTTGGCTCGCCGTTACGTTTTGACATACTCTTGCCTGTATGCTGGCGCCTTGGTTTTGACCACCGGCTCTGCAGCATGCGCGGGCCCTTATCCAACCAGAGGTTTCAGAGCGACCGTGATTTCGTCCGAACTGTTGACCGACCTCCTTGCCGCTACGGGCGAGGGCCCCCTCATAGAGCCGATGGCCCAGGCGCGTCTTCAGGCGCTGGTGGATGCCGTTCCGGTTGCGTTGATGGAGTTTCGGCTGGTCGGCGGGCGCTTGCTGCTGCTGGCTGCCAATGCGGCGGCACGCCGCATGCCAGGACTGGGTGCCGTGCGTAACCCTGGCGTGGATGCCAGCGAGGTGTTTGACCTGTTGGCCAACACGCAGTTGGTGGACCAGTTGCAGGGCGTCGTGCGTATCGGTGCCCCCCTCGAATGCCGCCAGGTCGTGCGCGAACCCGGACGGTTGTTGTTGGCGTGGGATTTGTCGGCCCGCCGCGTGACCAACGACTGCATTGTGGTCACCGTGCGTGATGCCTCGGAGGCCGAAACGCTGCGTGTAGCACTGGCAGCGGCAGAGCGTTCACTGGAAGAAGTGCGCCGCGAACTGCGCGAGCAATCTGAAGTCTTCAACACCATGGAAAGCCTGGCGCGCACTGGCCACTGGCGCCGCATTGAAGACCCGGGTGAAACGGTGCTGTTGTGGTCTCCCGGGCTGTGCGACATCGCTGGGTTCGAGCAGCAAGAATGGGTGGATCCGGAGCGTGCCGTCAGTGGCATCCTCCCGGAAGACCGGCATGTGTTCGACCAAGCGCGTGAGCGGGGCGAAGGACTGGATGTTGAATACCGCTGGCGCCGCCCCGATGGCGATGTGCGCTGGATGCGGTCCCGGGTGCGCCACACCTTGCCACGCGACGGCGTGCAGGTGGTGATGGGCGTGGTGCAAGACGTGACCGACGAACACCGGGCTGCCGAGCAGCTGCGTGAACAGTTGTTGTTCATCCAGCGCATCGCCAGCCGCATTCCCGGGTTCATCTATGAATATCGCCTGCATTCCGATGGCACCACCAGCGTGCAGTACATCAGCGATGCCGTGCGCGAGTTCATGGGCGTGGAGCCGCACGAGGTGACGGCGGACCACGGCGTGCTCATCCACCGGGTGCTGCCAGAAGATGTGTCGCATGTGCAGCGTTCTGCGATGACGTCGGTGCGCAAACTGGTGCCGTGGCAGTGCGAATACCGTGTGCGCATGGCTGATGGCAGCATCCGTTGGCATATGACCAACGCCGTTCCGCACCGTGAGCCTGATGGCTCTGTGGTCTCGCATGGCTTCACCATGGACATCACAGACCGCAAGCGGGCAGAACAAGAGATCGAACGCCTGGCGTTCTACGACGCGCTGACCGGCCTGCCCAACCGCCGCCTGCTGATCGACCGGCTGCAACGCTCCATCGCCGCCTGCCAGCGCAGCAAGAACCAGGGCGCGCTGCTGTTCATCGACCTTGATAACTTCAAAGACCTCAACGACACCCTGGGCCACGACATGGGCGACCAGCTGCTGGCCCAAGTCGCCGCCCGCCTGGTCAGCAGCGTGCGCGAAGCCGACACCGTCGCCCGCTTTGGGGGC
>JAUXZO010000006.1 GCA_030692685.1 Acidovorax sp.
CTAAAAGAATCCCATTACAAAAATCATGGCTTCCAACAAATTCTCCATGAGATACAACACCTTGCTGTTGCTCCTGCGCACCTGCCCGATTCTCTTTTTCCTCCTGTTTTTCTTCCTGTTTCTTAAAGCCGAGTATGTGGGCCAGGAGGTCCTGGCCTGGCCGGTGGACCTGTTTTTTCGCTTTGATCCCCTGATCCTGGCGGCCCACCTGCTCACCTTCAGTCCCCTGGTGGCCGGGCTCTGGTGGGCCCTGCTCTTTGTGGCCTTGACCTTAATCCTAGGCCGGTTTTTCTGCGGCTGGGTCTGTCCCTTGGGCACCGCTCTGGACGGCTGCCGCTGGCTGTTGTTTGCGCCTAGCCCCGATGCGCAAGTGGCGGCCCGCTGGCGCCGGGCCAAATACTATTTGCTCATCGGGCTGCTGGCGTCCACGCCCTTCTCCCTTAACCTGGTGGGCCTGTTTGACCCGCTGTCTTTATTGTACCGGTCTCTGGCCATCGTTTTCTATCCGGCCTTCGGCTATGGGGTGGAAAAGGCCAGCCTGACCCTCTACCGCCTGGGGCCGCCCTTTATTTATGTGAGCGAGCCCCTCTACCAGTTCTTTAAAGCCACCCTGCTGCCTTTCCGTCCCCTGGTCTATCTGCTGCCTTTTCTGACCCTGACTCTTTTTGTCCTGGTGGTGATTTTAGAAAGGGTGGAACGGCGCTTCTGGTGCCGGGCCCTGTGTCCCCTGGGGGCCTTTTACGGCCTGCTGGCCCGCTTTTCTCTGTTGCGGCGGCGTCCGGCGGGCCTGTGCCCGGATTGTGGCGACTGCGCCGTGATTTGCAAAAAAGGGGCCTTCACCAGCGGCGAACCTGTCCGCCACTTAAGCTACGAATGCCAGCTCTGCCTCCATTGCCTTAACTATTGCCCGGAGGGTCGGGTCAGTTTCACCTGGCGGTCCAAGGCCCCCCGGGCGCCCCTGGACCTGGGCCGGCGCCAGGTGGTCACCGCCCTGGCCTTAG
>JAUXZO010000023.1 GCA_030692685.1 Acidovorax sp.
TGGTTCTGGCTGCGCTGGGGCAGGGCGAGGCGGCGGCTGAAAGTTACTTGCGAGCCGCCGCCCTGAAGCCCGACTTTGCCGACGCACACTATTTGGCCGCCAACATGCTGGGCGTGCTGAACCGCCATGAGGCGGCCATAGCCAGTTATGACCGTGCGGTTGCGTTACGGCCAGACCACGCGGCGGCGTGGACCCGGCGCGGCAATACGCTCGCGGCGCTGGGGCAGCACGAAGCGGCGCTGGCCAGTTATGAGCGTGCCCTGCTGCTGCAGGCCGACCATGCCGGGGCGCACGACAACCGCGGCCTGGTGCTGCATGACCTGGGGCGTTACGCCGAGGCCCTTGAGAGCCATGAACGCGCCCTGCTGCTGAAACCGGACCATGCCCAGAGCCATTTCAACCGCGGCAACACGCTCAGCGCCATGAAGCAGTACCCTGCAGCCATTGCCAGTTATGACCGCGCGATTGCCCTGATGCCGGGCTTTGCCCAGGCGTATTTCAACCGGGGCCACACCCTTGACGCGATGAAGGATTACCCGGCGGCCGCCGACAGTTATGCGCGTGCCATCGCCCTGCGGCCTGACCAAGCGGCGGCGTATTACAACCGTGGCATCACGCTCGGCGCCATGAAAAGGTACGCGGAAGCTGTGGTCAGTTACGACCAGGCCCTGGCCCTGCTGCCTGACTATGCGCAGGCGTACAACAACCGGGGTGCGGCGCTGCGGGACCTGCAACAGTACCGGGCCGCCCTGGACAGTTATGAACGCGCGATTGCCCTGAAGCCGGATTACGCGGACGCCTACAACAACCTCGGTGTGGCCCTGGGTGACCTGGGCCGCCATCCCGAGGCCCGGGCCAGCTACGAGCGTGCCTGCGACCTGCAGCCGGATTATGCGGAAGCGCACTGGAACCTGGCCCTGGGCGAATTGCAGATGGGGCACTTCGAGCGCGGCTGGCAGGCCTACGAGTGGCGCTGGAAGCGTGAGGCGCTCGCGCCGGGCCTGTTGCGTTCTTTCCCGCAACCCCTCTGGCTGGGGACCGGGTCTCTGGAAGGCAAGACCATTCTTCTGCACGCTGAGCAGGGGCTGGGCGACACCCTGCAGTTCAGCCGCTATGCCCGTCTGGTGGCCGACCGCGGTGCACGTGTGATCCTGGAGGTGCAACAGCCCCTGTTGCGTTTGCTGACCGGTCTGGATGGGGTGGCGCAAGTGCTGGCCCAAGGCAGCGAGTTGCCGC
>JAUXZO010000048.1 GCA_030692685.1 Acidovorax sp.
TTGACCTCTAGCGCTTATCCATAAAGCGCTAGCAGCTATCAAATTCGAAGCAATATCAAACCACGATCAGATCAGGTGTGCTGCCCGCCGCGCTTGACAAAAAACAGCCCTGCGCCCACCGCCATCAGCAAGCCGCCAAACACCCGGTTCTGCGTGCGCACTGCACGCGCGCTGCGCATCAGGCGCCGCAGCGCGCTCGCCCCCGCAGCGTAGCCGTGCATCACCACCACGTCCACCGCGACGGTGGTGGCGGCCATCACCGCCAGCTGCGTCCACAGCGGGCGTGTGTCGGTCATGAACTGGGGCAACACAGCCACCATGAAGATGATGCCCTTGGGGTTGGTGGCGTTGGTCAAAAAACCGGTGAGGCAGCGCTTTTGCCAGGTGCCTGCCGACTCTGCCTCTTCGCCATGCACGGGAGCCTTGTCCCCGGCTCGCCACTGGCTGAAACCGACATAGATCAGATAACAAGCGCCCAGCACCTTGACGATGCTGAAAGCCACCTCAGACGCCAACAGCAGCGAGCCCACGCCCGCGCCGGCAATCAACAGGATCAGCAACAGGCCAAGTTGCAGGCCAAGGATGGTGGCCCCCGTCTTGCGCACGCCGTACGACAGCCCATGGCTCATCGACAACACCGCGCCCGAACCTGGCGACACCGCAATCAGGCAAGACGCCGCAAAAAAAGCCAACCAAGTCTGCAAGTCCATGAATCAGTGCCGGTGAGGGAAGAAGAAGAGAAAGCGCTGGGCAAGAGGGAGAAGAGGGGCACGCATCTTATCAACGCCCCGGCGGCGCAACCAAAATATGAGTCAGAATGGCCTCCAGCGCTTGACTGAAAAGCGCTGGCAGCTATCAAAAAAGAAGCAACCCAACTCGACCCGCCGCCACCCCACACCCCGCGCTGTGCCGGTGCCAGAATCCACACTCTTGCCCAGCCCCTCCCGCCGTCCGCGCCCCACCGACCCCGCTCACCCACCACGGCCGCACTGCCCTCTATGGAACACGCCCCCACCTGGCTCACCTACGGTTTTCTGTACCTCACGGCTGCCGTGCTGGCCGTGCCCATTGCCAAAGCGTTGGGCCTGGGCGCCATCATTGGCTACCTAGCGGCGGGCATTGCCATCGGGCCGTGGGGCCTGGGGCTGGTCAGCAATGTGCAGGACATCCTTCACTTTGCCGAATTTGGCGTGGTGCTGATGCTGTTCCTGGTGGGGCTGGAGCTGCAACCGAGCCGCCTGTGGGCGATGCGCCGCCCGATTTTTGGCATGGGCAGCGCGCAGGTGCTGGGCTGCGCGGCCGTGCTGTTTGCGCTGGGCGCGCTGGCGGGCCTGCCCTGGCGTGTGAGCCTGGTGGGCTCGCTGGGCTTGGCGCTGTCGTCCACGGCGATTGCGCTGCAGTCGCTGGCCGAGCGCAACCTCATGCGCACCCAGAGCGGCCAGGCGGGGTTTTCGATCCTGCTGTTCCAGGACGTTGCGGCCATTCCCATCCTGGCCATGCTGCCGCTACTGGGCGCTGCCGCTGCGGCGGGCGCGGGCCATTCGGCAGGCGATGTGGCGCTGGAGGCCCTCAAGATCGTGGGCGTGATCGGCGCCATCATCCTCGGCGGGCGCCTGCTGCTGCGCCCCGTGCTGCGCTGGATTGCCCGGAGCAACACCCCCGAGATCTTTACCGCCGCCGCACTGCTGCTGGTGGTGGGCATTGCCTACCTGATGGTGCTGGTGGGGCTGTCGATGGCGCTGGGCGCCTTTCTGGCTGGCGTGCTGCTGGCCGACAGCGAATACCGCCGCGAGCTGGAGGCTGACATCGAGCCCTTCAAGGGCCTGCTGCTCGGCCTCTTCTTCATCGCCGTGGGCATGAGCATCGACTTCGGCGTGATCCTGCGCTCGCCAGGGCTCATGGCGGCAATCCTGGTCGGATTCCTGGCGGCCAAGGCCATCGTGATCTACACGCTGGCCAAGCTGGTCAACATCCCCTACCAGGAGCGCCCGGTGTTCACGCTGCTGCTGGCGCAGGGCGGCGAATTCGCTTTTGTGGTGTTCCAGGCCGCAGCGGGTGCCAGCGTGTTCCCAGCCGAAACGGCCTCGCTGCTGATCGGCGCCGTCGCGCTGTCGATGCTGATCAGCCCGCTGCTGCTGGTGCTGCTCGACCGCGTGCTGCTGCGCCGCTATGCCAAGGTCAAAGCGCCGACGACCGAGGAGATTTCAGAGCCGCAAGAGGCGCCGGTCATCATCGCGGGCTTTGGCCGCTACGGGCAGATCGTCTCGCGCGTTCTACTGGCCCAGGGCCTGCGCACCACCGTGCTCGACCACAGCGTGGACATGCTGGAAGTGGCGCGCACCTTTGGCTACCGTGTGTTCTATGGCGACGCGACGCGACTTGACCTGCTGCGCATCGCCGGCGCCGAACACGCCCGCATCCTCGTAGTGGCGGTGGACGACGCCGAGCAGTCGCTCAAGATCGCCAAGCTGGCCCGCGAACACTTCCCGCACCTGCAGATCGTGGCCCGCGCGCGCGACATCACGCACTGGAACAAGCTGCGCGACATCGGCGTAACGCTGGTCCAGCGCGAACTGTTCGAGTCCAGCCTGCAAAGCGCCCACACCGTGCTGGAGCTGATGGGCTTGCCACCCGCCGAAGCCACCGCGATCACCCAGCGCTTTCGCACCCACAACATCGCGCTGGCCGACCGCATGTACCCGCACCACAAAGACCGCGCCAAGTTCATCGCCGTGGCGCGAGAAGGGCGCAACCAGTTTGCGGAGCAGATGGCGAGGGAGCGGCAGGAGAGCGCGGCGCTGCTTGCGGAAGGTAATGCGTACCCGGGGTATGGCGAGGCGCAGGAGGCGGGAGCGGGAGAAGGCGGTGCGCCTGCCAGCGCTCAGAATTTAGATAAAAACAGGCCCTAGCGTTTATCTATCAAGCGCTAAAAGCTATTTATTTAATAGCAAATCACCCCCCTCAGACCGTGCAGGCGGGTTCAGGCCAGGGCATGCACAGAGAAAGCCGTGTCGCCAAAGTGGCGCGCAATCAGCTTTCGCGCCACTTTTTTGGCGCGTAAAATCTTTTCGCGCCACTTTATTTGGCGCGATTTCGATTCGCGCCACCAGGAGCCATGAGCATGCCCCGCCTCACACCATCCCAAGCCCTGGACAAACTCGCCGAATGGATCAACGCCAACCCCGCCGAAGTGAGCGTTGAAACCCTCATTCAACAGCCAGGCAACACCGCTGCGCGCCGTACGCTGCAGCGCCGCCTGGCCTTGCTGGCGGAGCAACAACGCATAGGGGTGCGCGGCGAGGGCCGGGCCACCCGCTACCACCGCCTACCGTGGCCTGGCGCATCTGTGCAGCCATCACCAGCCACTGCTCCAGCGGCGGCAGTAAAAGCTCCCAGCACTGCTGACTATGTCCCCACCTCTGCAGAAGGCGCAGCCATCCGTGCCGCCATCTCCCAGCCCCGCCACCTGCGCAAACCGGTGGGCTACCAGCTGGACTTTTTGTCGCAGTACCACCCCAACGACACGGCCTACCTGCCGCCCAGCCTGCGCGAGCAACTGCATGGGCTGGGCCGATCCCCCGCCGACCAAACACCCGCGGGCACCTTCGCCAGAGACATCCTCAACCGCCTGCTCATTGACCTGTCCTGGGCCTCATCCCACCTTGAAGGCAACACCTACAGCCGCCTTGACACTGAACGCCTGATCGAGTTCGGCCAAGCCGCCGAAGGCAAAGACGCGCTGGAAACCCAGATGATCCTGAACCACAAGCAGGCCATCGAATACCTGGTGCTCAACCCCGAAAACGCCCGCGTACACACCGACACGCTGATCGCACTGCACGCCTTCTTGTCCGATGGCCTGATGGCAGACCCTGCCGCCGTGGGCCGCATCCGCCGCCGCGCCGTAGAAATTGGTGGCAGCGTCTACCTGCCCATCGCGCTGCCGCAACGGCTTGAAGAACTGTTCGGAATCGTCACGCAGATGGCCGCCGAGATCACCGATCCGTTCGAGCAAGCCTTCTTCTTGATGGTGCACCTGCCGTACCTGCAGCCGTTCGAGGACGTGAACAAACGCGTTTCGCGCCTGGCCGCCAACATCCCCTTCATCCGCCACAACCTGTGCCCGCTGTCGTTCATCGACGTACCGCAGCAAGCGTATGTGGACGGCATGCTGGGCGTGTACGAACTCAACCGCGTGGACCTGCTGCGCGATGTGTTTGTGTGGGCGTATGAGCGGTCTTGCCAGCAGTACGTGGCGGTGAAGCAGAACCTGGTGCCGCCGGACATTTTTCGGCTGCGACACCGGCAGGCGCTGACTGAGGTGATTGCCGGCATCGTGCGGCAGGGGGATGCGCCTACGGCCCAAGCGGTGAAGAGCAGGATGCCTGCGTCTGTTCCACAGGCCGACCAGGAGCATTTTGCGCAATTGGCGCTGGCCGAGTTTCGCGCACTGCATGCGGGGAATGCAGTGCGGTTTGGGATTCGGCCGTTGGAGTTTGGGGAATGGGCGGGGCGTTCTAAAAAGGGTGAGCAAGAGACTTAACGATTTGGCTAAATACAAGTAGAAGGTCTTGCACAGAAGCACAGCGCTAGCCAGTTCGCCGCTCACAAATCAAATACGGAACTGCGATCCAGTCATCCGTATAGTTTTGCGCCGCTACAACGCGGACAAGAGCGCGCACGGGGATTGTGAGGTCTCGCAGGAGTACTTTGTGCATCTTAAGAAGTGCGTCGAGACCTGAAACAAAGTAGTCTGGCGTGGTTATAAGCGTCAAACTCATGTTCCCGCGTAAGGTAAAACAACCTTGCTCTTCTCCCTTCATGTACCCGGGCTCTCCAGGTACTCCATACGAAGAAAACGCGGTCACAGTCCCAAGTGTGGCATCCACCCAGCCAACTTTTGACGACATTCCCGGCTCAAAATCACCTGCATCCAGACTGGGTTCGGCTTGTAACGCCGGCATGGTGCATGCCAGCATTTCCAGCGTTGATACCGGAAACGTGCGTGTCTCAACAGCACTGATCTCAGCCGAAAAAACAGGAATCGAAGCACCAGCTTTCTTGCTTTGCGCCTTCGTTATCTGCGACTGAGGCGACAAGCCAGTAGTGATTTCGTATATCCCCGCGATGAAATCGCGGTCGAGATAAACGAGAGAGGAGAACAAATCTGAGGTCAGCATGAGGGGCTCGATCGGTGGTCGCCGAATGTAGCAAGGCGTTGGCCAATGACGAGTTCACCTTCGAATTTTTATCAGGCGCTTTTTCACTTTCACAAGGCTCTTTCACGACACTCACAAACGATAACCATTCGCACTACAATCCTTCCCTTCTGCCAGCCAGCGTCCCGAAAAGTCACGCGAGCCAGCGCCTTCAGCGTTTGTCCGCCTCTCTTTCCACCGGGACTCCCATGTCTTCTCAGCCCTCGCGTGCGGTGTCGCCGCGTTCTTCGCTCGCCCGTCTTCGTTCGTCCTCACGTCCGTCGACCCGCCAGGCCACCCTCTTCGCCCTGACCCCACTGGCACTTTGCCTCGCGCACGCCGCCATGGCGCAGCAAACCGGCGCACCGGCTGCTGACCCGGCCGCGGCAGCCACCAGCGCGACTGCCCCGCAGCTCCAAGAAGTCCGCATCAACGCAAGCAGCGAAAAAGACATGGGCTTTGCCCCCGTCGAGGCGCAGACCGCGGGCAAGGCGCCCATGCGGCGGCTGGAAACACCGCAGTCCATCAGCGTGGTGACGCGCGAGCAGATGGAGTCTCGGCAGATCGCCAATGTGCAACAGGCGCTGCAGACGGTGGCGGGAGTGAGCCCGGTCAACTTTGGGCGGCGGGGGTTTGATGACATCAACATTCGCGGCTTTCGCTCCACCGAATCCATCCTGGTCGATGGCCTGGTGCAGAGCCCGGGCATGTGGGCGAAGCTGCAGCCCTATGGGTACGAGCGGTTTGAGGTGCTCAAGGGCTCGGCCTCGGTGCTGTATGGCCAGGTGCAGCCGGGCGGCATCGTCAACGCGGTGAGCAAGCGGCCCAAGAAAGATGCCATCAACGAAGTGGGTGTGGAGGTGGGCAGCTTTGGCCAGCGCACGCTGCAGGCCGATGTGAACAAGCCGCTGTCCGAATCGGGCAAGACGGCGCTGCGCATCAATGCGCAGGTGTCCGAATCGGACGACCCCACTCAGTTTGTCTACCGCAAGGACCGGTGGTTTGCGCCGTCGCTCTCCATCGACCTTGGCGCACAGACCGACTTGGTGCTGTTTGCAACCTACAGTCGCAGCGAGTGGATGCGTCAACAGGGCATCAGCCCCTATGGCACGGTGCTGCCCAACCGCAACGGCACGTTGCCCGTCACGATGTTCACGGGCGACCCGGCCTTTGGCGTGTATGACGTGGAGAGCACCACGGTGGGCTATGCGCTGGAGCACAAGATGTCCGACGCCATGACCTTGCGCCAGAACGTGCGCTACGAGACCGAAAAGGGAACGGGCAACTTTGTGTCCAACCAGGCGTTGCAGGCCAACCAGCGGCTGCAAAACCGCCAGGCATCGCGCCAGTACATGGACTACGACCTGCTGGCCACCGATACGTCGCTGCTCTCGCGCTTTGAAGCCCTGGGCGTCAAACACCAGTTGGTCACGGGCCTGGATGTGCGCAGCGGCCACAGTCTGCTGGCCAGCCGCACCTGCCGCATCGGCGCGCTGGACTTGTTTGCGCCCGTCTATGGCATGCAGGCCACCTGCCCCGAGGCGCTGACCGCCGATGCACCGGGCAAGCTGACGGTGGCAGGCCTGTATGCACAGGACCAGATCAAGTTCGGCCAGGGCTGGACGGCACTGGTGGGCCTGCGCCGCGACTGGTCTACCAACGACACCAACAACCGCGTGGCCAACACGCAAACGCGCCAGAAGGACAACGCCACTACCCTGTCCGCAGGCTTGGTGTATGAATTCAAGCCCGGCTGGGCGGCGTATGGCAGCTATGGTGAATCGTTCTTGCCGACCTCAGGCCTGAACTTTGCGGGGGCAACCTTTGTGCCTGAAACGGGTAAACAGTGGGAGGCCGGCGTGAAGTACGAATCGCCCAATGGCCAGATCACCGGTGCGTTGGCAGTGTTCGACCTGGTGCGCGAGAACCTGACCACCACCGACCCGGTGAACACGGGTTTCAGCGTGCAAACCGGCGAGCAGCGCGCACGCGGCCTAGAGGTAGAGCTGGGCGCAGACCTGAAAAACGGCTGGAAGCTGACCAGCGCCTACACCTACACGCAAACCAAGGTCACGCGCGACAGCAACGTCGCCATCGTGGGCCTGCCGCTCAACCTCACGCCGCGCCACACGCTCACGGCCTGGGCCACGTACAAGCTGCCGCAGTTCCAGCGCGTGACGCTGGGCCTGGGCGGGCGGTATGTGAGCGAGCAGATCGGCTCGTACCCGTTCACGCTGCCGTCGTATTTTGTGGCCGACGCGTCCATCAGCTACGTGGGCGAGAGCTACCGCGTGACCGCCGGGGTGAAGAACCTGTTCAACAAGGCGTACTACGACGGCGCGATCAACGCCAACGTGGTGTCGCCCGCACTGCCGCGCAGCTTCAATCTGGGAGTGACGTACTTCTTCTGACGGACGCTTCGAATTCCTTGACATGCCCTTCCCAGCGTTCGCCCTGAGCTTGTAGAAGGGCCGCCTCCGACGCCGCGCCAGGCTTCGACAGGCTCAGCCCCAACGGCGGGGGAAGGAATCCACGCCCGCGCCAAACACCGCAACTCAAAAGCCGCCATTGCACCGCCCCCATGACCAGCCAGCGCACCTTGAACCGCCTTTTTACCCTGCACTCCTGGGCGGGCATCGTCACGGGGTTGCTGCTGTTCATCGTGTGCTTTTCTGGCGCGGTGGTGGTGTTCAAGAACGAGATTGATCTGTGGGCCAACCCGTCACTGGCCCAACTGCCCCGGTCCAAAAAGCCTGCATCGCTGGATGCGGTGATGGCGCACCTGCAAACGCGCTACCCCGGCGCCACGGTGGAGACCATTGCGCTGCCCGATGCCGTCAACCCCAGCTACTTTGCCTTTGTGCGCGAGCGCGGCGCCCCGGCCAACACGCGCACCAAGGTGGCGCTGCGTTCAGACACCGGCACCGTGGTCGGCCCGGTGGACAGCCAGCTCGGCCAGTACCTGCGCATGCTGCATGTGTTTTTGTTCTTCGGGCCGCGGTGGATCGTGGGCTTCCTCGGCGCAGCCATGCTGGTGCTCATCGCCACGGGCATCGTCATCCACCGCAAGATCCTGGCGGAGCTGTTCACTCAGCGCTGGGGCCGCAGCTTTCGCGTGGTGATGTCAGATCTGCACAAGTCTGCGGGCATCTGGGGGCTGGGGTTTCACATCTTGATTGCGGCCACGGGTGCGTGGATGGGGCTGGCGCCGCTGTTTGAGCAGGGCTACAGGTATGTGACGACCAGCAGCGCTGCCGCCACAACTGCCAAGCCTGCGCGCAAGGTCGGCAGTGACGCCGCCGAGCCAGTGCCCATGCAATCCCTCGACACGATGTACGCCACCGCGCAGCAGGCTGTGCCGGGCCTGGAGGCGCGTTATGTCTCGCTGCGCCAATGGGGCACCAGCACGGCCGTGGCGGGTTTTACCGGCAACCTCAGCGGCCATCTGGCTAGCACGGCGCGGGTGGACGTCAACGCCACCAACGGCGTCCCCAAGAAAGTGCACGACCCGCGCACAGCGGGCTTCTGGTCGTTGGTCAATGGCCTGATGGAGCCGCTGCACTTTGGCGACTTTGGCGGGCTGGCGCTGAAGTGGCTGTATTTCATCCTGGGCATGACGCCCGCGTTTTTGTCGATCTCCGGCACGTTGATCTGGCTGGATGCGCGCCAGCAGCGGCGGCGTGAGGCCGAGGCTGCGCAGGGCGCATCGGGCGGCGGCATTGCAACGGTGGGCTGAGCCCCGCATCGCCCTGATTTTTCTTCCCTGCTTTCCACCATGCAACGCTTCTTCCTGGCCCTGCACGCCACCACGCCCGCCGCCCTCATCGTGGCGGTGTTCGTGCACCTGTGGGGCCCTGCGAGCCTGCCATCGCTCGCGCAGCGCCCCGTGTGGGCGGTGTGGGCGCTCCTTGGCGTATGGCTGCTGCTGTCGGCCCTGGCCGCCACAACGCTGCGCACCTTGGCGCTGTGGCGTGTGTCACTGGGTGGTGCGGGCGCGCTGCTGGCCGTGGCGGGTGTCGTTGGACTGGTGCTGGGCAGCGCGCAAGGCCCTGCCATGCTGATCAGCCTGGGGGCCGTGGGGCTGGCCGGTGCGGGCGTCGCGGCTTTCATCGGGCCGCAGCGGGTGCAGCCTCCCCGGCGCAAGGCACCGCAACCTGCGCCCCTGGCCACATCGGGGCCTGGAGCGCACCCTGTGACCGCACGTCGGCATTGGCAGGCGTTCGGCTGGGGCCGGGTCATTGTGGGGGCGCACCTGCCCTTCTGGCTGAGCGGCCTGCTGGCGGTGGAATCGTTTCGCCTCGCGCACATCGTGGCCACCGAGCCCGCACGCTCGTCTGGCATGCCGGGCCTGTTGCTCGCGTTTTTTGTGACACTGCCCGCCGCCACGCTGCGCACCTGGGCGCCCCGCAGCGCGGCGTTGTTGTGGATGCTGGCGGCGCTGGCGTATGGCGGCCTGGCCGGCAAGGCGGGCCTGCTGCAATGGACGGTGGCCGCAGCACTGTGCACCGTGGCGGCCTGCAGCGGGCCGGTGTTTCACCGCGTGCGGCGTGGGCTGCGGCATGCGCCGTGGTCGGCCCCATCCGCAACCGCACGGAAATCAACATCGCCACCGGAACTGTCCGCCGGCTCCAACCGCCAGCAGGAGGCAGCATGAACGACCTGTTGTGCATCGCCTGCGCACTGGCGTCTTTGATGGCCCTGACCCATTGGGCCCGTGCCGTCCCCACCCGCGCATGGGGTGACAGTGCCCCTGCCACCCATGCATCACCGCAGCGCGTGTGGGCCGTAGTGCTGGGTACGCTGCTCCTGCAAACGGCAGCGGCCACCGTGGCGGCAGGGTGGGCCGCAGGCATCGCGCTGGTGCTGGCCGCGTGGATGGTGCTGGGCTGGCTGCTGGTGCTGGCGATGAACCACTGGCCCCAAGCCAGCCTGCGCTGGGCGCCACGCCTGGGGTGGACGGGGGGCAGCGTCTGCATGCTGGCGCTGGGCGCGCATGGGCTGCGATTGGGCGGGGCGCATTGATCGGGCACCCCACACAAGAATCAGCGGTCAAAAAAGCCCTTACCGCTTATCCATCAAGCGCCGATAGCTATCATTTTTGCGATTCAGTCGTCACCAATGATGGGCCGCGCTCTTCGGCCAGCCACTGCAGTACCGGGTACGCACCCGGCAAAACAGGCTCCACGGTCAACGGCATCTGCTGCCAGTCCATCGACTGGCCTTCGCGCATTTCAAACTCACCCGTCCATGACCACACCTTGCACCAGTGCAGCCGCACCAGTGCATGCGGGTAATCGTGCTCGGTCACCTTCCAGACACTGGCGGGACCGATGGTCACGCCCAGTTCTTCGATGAGTTCACGGCGCAGCGCCTGTTCTACGGTTTCGCCCGCTTCCAGCTTGCCGCCCGGAAACTCCCAGTACCCGGCATACGGCTTGCCGGGCGGGCGGGTGGACAGCAACATGGCACCGTCGGGGCGCAGCAAGATACCTACGGCGACCTCGGTGTAGCTGCGTGCATCGGCCGCGCCAGTCGCCGCATTCGCGGTGGATGTTGTTTCAGACATCGTGTCGCCCCGCATAGTCGCGCGCAAACTGGTAGGCCACCCGGCCACTGCGCGAGCCGCGCTCCAGCGCCCACACCAAGGCTTGTGCACGGGCGGCTGAAATTTCGGCCGCTGGCACGCCCAGCGACGACAGCCACTGGGCCACGATGGTCAGGTACTCCTCTTGGCTGAAGGGGTAGAAGCTCACCCACAGCCCAAACCGCTCGGACAACGAAATTTTTTCCTCGACCACCTCGCCGGGATGAACCTCGCCATCCGCGGTGTGGGTGTAGGTGAGGTTTTCTGCCATGTACTCCGGCAGCAGATGGCGCCGGTTGCTGGTGGCGTAGATCAGCACGTTGGGCGTAGCGGCGGCCACCGAGCCATCCAGAATGGACTTGAGTGCCTTGTAGCCCGGCTCGCCATCCTCAAAGCTCAAGTCATCGCAAAACACGATGAATTTTTCGGGCCGGTCAGACACCACATCGACGATATCGGGCAGGTCCACCAAGTCAGCCTTGTCCACCTCGATCAAGCGCAAGCCTTGTGCCGCGTAGACGTTCAGGCACGCCTTGATCAGCGATGACTTGCCGGTGCCGCGCGCCCCGGTCAGCAGCACGTTGTTGGCGGGCTTGCCGGCCACAAACTGCTGCGTGTTGCGTTCGATCTTTTCCTTTTGCGGATCGATCTCTTTGAGGTCTGCCAGCTGCATGGCCGCCACGTGGCGGACGGGCTCCAGCGTGCCGTGGCCACTGCTGCGCTTGCGGTAGCGCCAAGCAATGGCCGTGGACCAGTCGGGAGCGCCCAACGGCTGGGGCAGTACGGATTCAATGCGGGCGATGAGTTGCTCGGCGCGCTCGATCAGATGGTCAAGTTTTTGATTCATTTTGGCCTCTAGCGCTTATGCAGCAAGCGCTAACAGCTATGAAATTAATAGTGCTCGCTTCAAGACCGGTAGTCGGCATTGATGGTGACGTACTCGTGGCTCAGGTCGCAGGTCCAGACGGTATCGGACACATCGCCCCGGCCCAGCAGCACCCGCACTGTGATCTCGCTTTGTTTCATCACACGCTGGCCGTCCTCCTCGCGGTAGGCCGGGTTGCGGCCACCCTTGACGGCGACGTGCACATCGTCCAAGAACAGATCGATGCCGGTCTGGTCGAGGTCATCAATCCCGGCGTAACCCACTGCGGCGAGGATGCGGCCCAGGTTGGGGTCGCTGGCAAAAAATGCGGTTTTGACCAATGGTGAATGCGCAATGGCATAAGCCACTTTGCGGCACTCATCGCCCGTTTTGCCGCCCTCTACGCGCACGGTGATGAACTTGGTCGCGCCCTCGCCATCGCGCACGATGGCCTGCGCCAGCTTTTGTGCAACGGCCAGCATGGCGGCCTTTAAGGTCTGACCGTCTGCGCTGTCGAGCGCCGTGATGGGCGTGTGGGCCGCCTTGTTGGTGGCGACCACCACAAACGAATCATTGGTGGACGTGTCGCCGTCGATGGTCACGCGGTTGAAGGAGCCATCGGCCAACTCGCGTGCCAGTTGTTGCATCACGGTGGGGTGTACGCACGCGTCCGTGGCCATAAAGCCCAGCATCGTTGCCATGTTGGGGCGGATCATGCCCGCGCCCTTGCTGATGCCGGTAATGGACACCGTGGCCCCGCCGATCTGTACTTGCACCGAGAACGCCTTGGGCAGCGTGTCGGTGGTCATGATGCCTTCGGCAGCGCGGGCCCAATGGCCTGGCTTTGCATCGGCAATCGCAGCAGGCAATCCGGCCTCGATGCGCTCCACCGGCAGAGGCTCCATGATCACGCCGGTGGAAAAGGGGAGCACCTGCTCCGGTGCCACGTTCAGTTGCTTTGCCATGGCCACACAGGTCGCCCTTGCACGCGCCAGTCCGTCAGCGCCAGTGCCTGCATTGGCATTGCCGGTATTGATCACCATGGCGCGGATGGCCTGTCCGCCTGCGAGATGCTCCCGCCCCACCTGTACCGGTGCCGCACAAAAGCGGTTCTGCGTGAACACGCCCGCCACGCTGGTGCCCTCGTCCAGCAAAAACACGGTGAGGTCCTTGCGGTTGGCTTTGCGAACACCGGCTTCAGCCACACCGATACGGACCCCGGCAATCGGGTGCAGATCAGCGGCAACGGGAGCGAGAAGATTGACGGGCATGGAAGTCCTTTTTAAAAACTGCGGCCGATTATCCGGAAAACCGTGGCGCGCAAATGAAGACACGGGCCGCAGCCCGTGTCGTTTGGTCCTAGTCAGTCAGCGCACAACTCAAGCGAGCTTGCCGTGGCACTGTTTGAATTTTTTGCCGCTGCCGCAAGGGCATGGGTCGTTGCGGCCCACGCGCATGCCGTCAGGCAATGCCTGGCCAATCGCCTGGTTGTCTGCCAGGGTGGTTTCCACTTCGCCGGTCTCGGTAGGAGCGCTGTAGGTCACATTGGCGATGCTCTCGCCACGGGCTTCCATGTCCTGCGCCGCCTGATCCAACTGGGCCGGTGACTGCACCTGCACGGTCATCAGGATTTTGGTGACTTCATTCTTGACGCCATCGATCAACTGGCGGAACAGCTCGAAGGCTTCGCGCTTGTACTCTTGTTTGGGCTGCTTCTGGGCATAACCACGCAGGTGAATGCCTTGGCGCAGGTAGTCCAGCGCGCTCAGGTGATCGCGCCAGTTGGAGTCAAAACTCTGCAGCAGAACCATGCGCTCAAACTGGGTGAAGTTCTCACGGCCCACCTGATCGACCTTGGCATCGAACGATCCATTGGCAGCCTGCAGCACCTTCTCCAGAATTTCGTCGTCGGTGATGGCGCTGGCGCCCTGGACTTCTTGTTGCAGGGCAATCGACACCTGCCATTCGTCGGCAAGCACCTTTTCCAGCGCAGGCAGGTCCCACTGCTCTTCCACCGATTCGACCGGCACATACTGGCGAACCAGGTCGGTCATGCAGTCTTCACGCATGACGGCAATGGTATCGGACAGTTCGCTCGCGTCCAGGATGTCATTGCGCTGTTGGTAAATAACCTTGCGCTGGTCGTTGGCCACATCGTCGTATTCCAGCAATTGCTTGCGGACGTCGAAGTTACGGGCCTCCACCTTGCGCTGGGCCGACTCGATGCTGCGGGTCACAATGCCTGCTTCAATGGCTTCACCATCGGGCATCTTCAGGCGGTCCATGATCGCTTTGACGCGATCGCCCGCGAAGATCCGCATCAACGAATCATCCAGGCTCAGGTAGAAACGCGAAGACCCTGGATCGCCCTGTCGACCCGAGCGGCCACGCAGTTGGTTATCAATACGGCGGGACTCATGGCGCTCGGTAGCGATGATGCGCAGGCCACCCAGGGCCTTGATCTTCTCGTGGTCCACCGCCCACTCTTCACGCAGTTTGGCAATCTGTGCTTCACGAGCTGCGGCATCCAGCGACTCATCGGCCTCTACCGCGGACACCAGCTTTTCGATGTTGCCACCCAGCACGATGTCGGTACCCCGACCGGCCATGTTGGTCGCAATGGTGACCATGCCGGCACGGCCTGCCTGGGCCACGATGTCGGCCTCGCGCGCATGCTGCTTGGCATTGAGCACCTGGTGGGGCAGGCCTTCCTTGATCAGGAGCTGGTCGATGATTTCGGAGTTTTCAATCGACGTCGTGCCGACCAGTACGGGTTGGCCGCGCTCGTGGCATTCGCGGATGTCCTTGATGGCCGCTTCGTACTTTTCGCGCGTGGTCTTATACACGCGGTCCAGCTGGTCGTCGCGCTTGCTGGGACGGTTGGGCGGGATGACGGTGGTTTCGAGGCCGTAGATTTCCTGGAATTCGTAGGCTTCCGTGTCGGCCGTTCCGGTCATGCCCGCCAGTTTGTTGTACAGGCGGAAGTAGTTCTGGAAGGTGATGGACGCCAGGGTCTGGTTCTCGGCCTGGATGTTGACGCCTTCCTTGGCTTCGACCGCTTGGTGCAGGCCTTCGCTCCAGCGGCGGCCCGACATGAGGCGACCGGTGAACTCATCCACGATAACGATCTCGCCCTCTTGCACCACGTAATGCTGATCGCGGTTGTACAGGTGGTTGGCCCGCAGCGCTGCATACAGGTGGTGCATGAGCGTGATGTTGGCCGGGTCATAGACCGAGGCGCCTTCCGCGATCAGGCCATGGCTGACCAAAATGCGTTCGGCGCTTTCATGGCCCTGCTCGGTCAGGAACACCTGGTGGGTTTTCTCGTCCAGCGTGAAGTCGCCGGGCTTGGTCACGCCCTCACCGGTGCGGGGGTCGGCTTCGCCTTCCTGGCGCACCAGCAGCGGCACCACCTTGTTCATGGCGATGTACATCGCCGTGTGATCTTCGGCCTGGCCGCTGATGATCAGCGGCGTGCGGGCTTCATCGATCAGGATGGAATCCACCTCATCGACGATGGCGAAGTTCAGGCCCTGCTGCACGCGGTCGGCGGCTTCATAGACCATGTTGTCGCGCAGGTAGTCGAAGCCGTATTCGTTGTTGGTGCCGTAGGTGATGTCGGCACGGTAGGCTTCCTGCTTTTGCTCGCGGGGCATGTTGGGCAGGTTGATGCCCACCGTCAAACCCAGGAAGTTGTACAGACGCCCCATCCACTGCGCATCACGGTTGGCAAGGTAGTCATTGACCGTCACCACGTGCACGCCCTTGGCAGACAGCGCGTTCAGGTACACCGGCAGCGTTGCGGTCAGCGTCTTTCCTTCCCCAGTGCGCATTTCGGCGATCTTGCCGAAATGCAGCGCCATGCCACCCAGCAACTGCACATCGAAATGCCGCATCTTCATGATGCGCTTGGAGCCCTCGCGGACTACGGCAAAGGCTTCGGGAAGAATATCGTCAAGCGATTCGCCCTTGGCCACGCGCTCCTTGAATTCCTGCGTCTTGGCGCGAAGCGCCTCGTCCGTCAGCTTCTCATAGTCAGGCTCCATCGCATTGATGCGAATCACCGTCTTGCGGTACTGCTTGAGGAGCCGGTCGTTGCGGCTGCCGAATAATTTGGTGAGGAAGTTGGTGGCCATGCGAACAGGACCGCTTGCCTCGCTGCAATGTTGCTAACAGCGCTTCAAGCGACCGAAATCCCTAAGATGAATTGAGTTCAGGTGGGTCTGCCTTTCGGGATTGCAAGCATTGCACCCCGCGCAGCAAACGCCGGACCCGCGATTTTACCTGCCTGCTGCAGGGGCGGCCGTTGGGCCAGGCATCGGCGACGGCTGGGCCGCCGCCACCTGAGCGCCAGTGGCGGTACCACCAGCACTCAAAAACTTCTGAGGATCCTGAAAAACCCCTTGCACCAGGACTTCAAAATGCAGGTGTGGGCCTGTAGACCGCCCGGTGGTGCCAACCTCTGCAATCTTCTGCCCCCGGCGCACGATGTCCCCTTGTTTCACCAAAGTGCGCGAGGCGTGTGCATAACGAGTGATCAGCTGGTTGCCGTGGTCTACCTCGATCATGTTGCCGTAGGCGGAGTGGTATTCCTGGGTAACCACCACACCGCCGGCTGCAGCCAGGATGGGCGTGCCAGTGTCCGCCTGAAAATCAAGCCCGGTGTGCAGGGCCGACTGGCCTGTGATCGGGTCCACGCGCCAGCCAAAGGCGGAACCTGCCGTCCGGCCGGTCACGGGAGTGTGGGTGGGAATCATCTTCTTGCGGATGTGCTGGTCGAAAAGACGGGACTCCAGAACCGTCATCAAATCCACCCGTTGGTGGGTCAGGCGCTCCATCTCATCGAGCGTGGCCTGCAATTCTTCTAACGACAAATCTCGCGCACCGACCAGCACACCACCGCGCCCATCGGCTTTGGGGACATCGGCGGGCACCATGCCGGCAAGTCCTAAAACCCGATCACCCAGCGATTCGAGCTGCACCATGCGCGCCTGCATTTCGCCGACCCGGCGCGCCATGGCGTCCAGGTTGGCACGCATGAAGCGGTCCCGTTCAGCGAACTCATCCTTGACGACAAGGCGAACCAGTGAACCCACAATGGGCCACCCTTCGCGTGCACCTTTGAGGAAAACCCAGTGGTACAGGCTGGCAGCTACAAGCATGAGGCACAAAGACACCGCAAAACCGGCCAAGAGCAAACGCGTGCCAGACAAATGAATGGCCCGGCTACGCGCCAGCCTGGCGTCCGTGATAATCAGATGCACACCTAGTTCTCCACGCCCGAAGACGCAACACCATGAACCGCCGCCACTACGCAGTCACCCTGCAGCAAGCCAGCGAGGACTCCCCCACGCTGGCCAAGCTCACAGCACTGACCCGTGACTCCAGTGATCGGCTCAAAGCGATTGAATTGCTGATTCCCGCAGCACTCAGACCCGCCGTCCAAGCCGGCCCCATCGACGGGGACAGCTGGTGCCTTCTGGTCAAAAGCAATGCCGCAGCGGCAAAAATACGCCAGCTGCTGCCTGCATTGCAGGCGCATTTGCGCAGCCGGGGGTGGGAGGTTAACGCGATTCGCCTGAAAGTTCAAACCTGACGACCTGCGTCTGAACCGGGAATGCGAAGAAAACAAGAATTTGGTGCCGGTTGTCGGAATCGAACTGACGACCTACCGCTTACAAGGCGGGTGCTCTACCAACTGAGCTAAACCGGCGAAGGCTGGATTCTATGTGAAAAAACAGCCCTAAAAATCAAAATCGAGGCTATTTGACGCGCTTCAGCGAAGGCCGCGCTCCACCCGAAGCTGGCGGAGGTCGTGGCGCGTCTCCGCCATCATCCTTTTTACCCTCATCCGAGGCCACCAACTGCACCACGCGGTCTTCCGTAACCGGTGCAGTCGCAGAAGGCTCCGCTTCGGAAGGCGCAACCACTTGCGCCAACACTGTGGTGGTGGTGGCGGCACCGCCCCCCAACAGGTTGTCGACTGGGGGAGGAAACGCCATGCCTTGGCCGTTCTCACGCGCATAAATCGCAATCACTCGCCCGACAGGCACCAGGATCTCCCGGGGCTTGCCACCGAAACGCGCCTTGAACTCGATGAAATCGTTGCCCAACTGTAGGGAGCTGGTGGCATCAAAGCTGATGTTCAGAACGATCTCACCATCCTTCACATACTCACGAGGAACCTGCACGGAATCGTCCACACGCACCGCCACATACGGCGTCAGCCCGTTGTCGGTACACCATTCGTACAGGGCGCGAATGAGATAGGGGCGCGTGGACGTGGATTCCTGAGCGTTCATGAAGAAGTAAGTTGGCGGCTGCGGTGAAGGAAGGAATGAGCAGGCAAGCCGAAGCTTACTTGCGCATCACCTTTTCGGAAGGTGTGAGCGCCTCAATGTAGGCAGGGCGCGAAAAAATGCGCTCGGCGTACTTGAGCAGCGGGGCTGCATTCTTGCTCAGATCGATGCCGTAGTAGTCCAGGCGCCACAGCAATGGGGCAATCGCGACATCGAGCATCGAGAAGTTGTCGCCCAGCATGTACTTGTTCTTCAAGAACACCGGCGCCAGCTGCGTGAGGCGATCGCGAATATGTGCGCGTGCCTTCTCCAACGCCTTCTCATTGCCCTTCGTGGCACGCGATTCGAGGATGTTCACATGCACGAACAGTTCCTTTTCGAAGTTGAGCAGGAACAGGCGCACACGTGCGCGGTCTACTGGGTCGCCGGGCATGAGTTGTGGGTGCGGAAAACGCTCATCAATGTACTCATTGATGATGTTCGACTCGTACAGGATCAGGTCACGCTCGACCAGAATCGGCACTTGGCCGTACGGGTTCATGACACTGATGTCTTCGGGCTTGTTGTACAGGTCCACATCGCGGATTTCAAAGTCCATGCCCTTTTCGAACAGGACAAAACGGCAGCGGTGGGAAAAGGGACAGGTCGTACCCGAGTAAAGCACCATCATGGTGGGAGGCTCCTAAAAATCAAAAGAGTGGGACGCCGAAAGCGCCCACTCTGTAAAAACCCAATGGCACCCCGAAGGGTGCTTTCGATGGATCCAGCGTTTACTTGACGTCCTTCCAGAAGGCTGCGTTCAGCCTCCAGGCGATGAGTGTGAACACACCGAGGAAGATCAGCACCCAGACACCGACACGCTTGCGGGTGTTCTGTGCTGGCTCTGCCATCCATTGCATGTAATTCACCAGGTCACCGACCGTTTGGTCGTATTGCAGAGGGGTCATGAGACCGGGTCTCACCTGCTCCCAGCCCTTGAAAACCTGGGTCTTGCGACCATGGCTTTCGTGCTCTTCGAACACGGGACGGCGATCACCCTGCAGCTCCCACAAGGCATGGGGCATGCCCACGTTGGGGAAGACAAGGTTGTTCCAGCCAGTTGGCTTGGCTTCGTCGCGGTAGTAGGTACGCAAGTAGGTGTACAAATAATCCGCACCAGAACCACCGGCGCCCGCACGCGAACGGGCAATCACCGTCAAATCGGGAGGGTTGGCGCCAAACCAGGCCTTGGCCTGCTTGGGATCAATGGCCGCCTTCATCGTTTCGCCCACTTTGTCCGTCGTGAACAGCAAGTTGTCTTTGACCTGTTGGTCCGAAAGACCGATGTCTTTCAGGCGATTGAACCGCATGAAAGCTGCCGAATGGCAGTTCAGGCAGTAGTTGACGAAAACCTTGGCACCGTTTTGCAGAGAAGCCAGGTCGTTCGTCTTGTCAGGCGCCTTGTCCAGAGCAATGCCACCGCCTGCAGCAAACGCAGAACCCACAGTCAGACCGAGGGCAGCAACCAGCGTGAGGAAAATTTTCTTCATTGTTGTTATCTCCTGGGGCTCAGTGTGCAACAAACGTCACACGGTCAGGCACTGGCTTGGTCTCACCAATGCGGCTCCACCAGGGCATCAGCAGGAAGAAGCCGAAGTAAAACAGCGTCCCCACTTGCGAGACCCGCTCACCCAAAGGCGACGGAGGCTGCACACCCAGGTAGCCCAGGATCAGGAAGTTGATCACGAAGATGCCATACAGGTACTTGTGCCAGTCCGGCCGGTAGCGGATCGACCTGACAGGGCTGAAATCCAGCCAAGGCAGGAAGAACAGGATGATCACCGCGCCACCCATCACGACCACGCCCCAGAACTTGGCGTCAATCGCCAGCATCAGCGCGCAGGCAACGACGGCTGCACCGACGATGCCGATCTTGATGAAGCTCGGCAGCTTGGCCTTGAAGACGCCAAACGCCGCAGCAGCCACCACGCACAGAATCAACGCATACATCATCTCGCTGGTGATGGCACGCAGCATCGAATAGAACGGCGTGAAGTACCAGACAGGCGCGATGTGCAGGGGCGTCACCAACGGGTCGGCCGGAATGAAGTTGTTGTATTCAAGGAAGTAGCCACCAAACTCAGGTGCGAAGAACACCACGGCCGTGAACGCCATCAGGAACATGCCCAGCGCGAAGATGTCGTGCACTGTGTAGTAAGGGTGAAAAGGAACACCATCCAGCGGCTTGCCGTTGGCATCCTTGGGAGCCTGGGGACCCTTGATTTCCACGCCATCGGGATTGTTGGAACCGACATCATGCAGCGCCAGCAAGTGCGCCACTACCAAGCCGAGCAGCACCAGCGGCACAGCAATCACGTGGAAGCTGAAGAAGCGGTTCAGCGTGGCATCACCCACCACGAAATCACCACGGATCAGCAATGCCAGATCAGGGCCGATGAAGGGGATGGCAGCAAACAGGTTCACGATCACCTGGGCGCCCCAGTACGACATCTGGCCCCAAGGCAGCAGGTAGCCCATGAAGGCCTCGGCCATCAGACACAGGAAGATGGCGCAACCGAAGATCCAGACCAGCTCACGCGGTTTGCGGTAACTGCCATAAATGAGGCCACGAAACATGTGCAAATACACCACCACAAAGAAGGCCGAGGCCCCGGTGGAGTGCATGTAGCGAATCAGCCAGCCCCAGGGCACATCGCGCATGATGTACTCGACCGAAGCGAACGCCAGATTGGCGTCGGGCTTGTAGTGCATGACCAGGAAGATGCCCGTCACGATCTGGATCACCAGCACCACCAAGGCCAGCGAGCCGAAGATGTACCAGAAATTGAAGTTTTTCGGAGCGTAGTACTCCGACATGTGCACCTTGTAGGCGTCAAAAGCGGTCGGGAAGCGGTTCTCGAACCAGTTCGTGACCTTGGCGCCTGCCGAAGCGTTAGGGGAGATTTCCTTGAATTCAGCCATGTCGATGTACCTCAGGCCTTCTTGTCTTCGCCGATCAACAGCAGTGTGTCGGACAGATACATGTGCGGCGGCACTTCCAGGTTGTCAGGCGCCGGCTTGTTTTTGAAGACCCGGCCGGCCACATCGAACGTGGAGCCATGGCAGGCACACAGGAAACCACCGTGCCAATCATCGGGCAGGGATGGTTGAGGGCCCGCCTGAAGCCTATCGCCTGGCGAACACCCGAGGTGCGTGCAGATGCCAACACCGATAAACAGTTCGGGTTTGATCGAGCGATGTTGGTTTTTGGCGTACTCAGGCGTGGGGTAAGTGTTGCGATCTGACTTGGGATCCGCCAGTTGCGACTCAATCTCGCCGAGGGATTCGAGCTGCTTGGGCGTGCGCTTCAAAATCCATACCGGTTTGCCACGCCATTCGACCGTCAGCTTTTCGCCGGGCTGGAGGGCCGAAATATCCACCTCTACAGCGGCACCGGCCGCTTTGGCTTTTTCCGAAGGCTGAAAACTACTGACGAAAGGCACTGCAACGGCCACTCCGCCAGCGGCACCGGCACATCCGGACGCAATCAGCCACGTCCTTTTACTGGTGTCGACTGGTGTGTCACTCATGGGGATCCTCGGTAAACATCGCTATTGTTTGGGT